>JBFFWQ010000001.1:0-170910 GCA_041570195.1 Promineifilaceae bacterium (SeqCode)
ACGCTTTCCTACATCGTCATCTTTGCTGTCATGCTGGTCACCATTCGTGACCGCGACCAAGTTTCACGCGCGGTAACGACGGTCATCGTAACCAGCATTCCCGTGGCATTGTATGCTATGCTGCAACACTTTGACCTGGACCCGCTGCCATGGGGTGGCGACACGCAGCGCCGGGTTGCCGGCAGCATGGGCAACTCCATCTTTATCGCCGCCTACTTGATCATGGCCGTCCCGCTGACATTGGCACGCATCATTGACGCATTCACCAATATTCTGACTGACGAGGATCTGGACGCGGCCGATGTGATCCGTTCCTCGATCTACATCTTTGCCCTGGCCATTCAATTGATAGCCATTTACTGGACGAATAGCCGTGGTCCGTTCCTGGGGCTGGCGGCCAGCATGTACGCATTTGTTCTCATTCTCTTGGTGACGTTGCGAAATGCGCGCAGCGACGAGCGGCGGATGTCAGGGGCCGACGTTGGCCGATCAACCGTTCTGGTGTTACTCGGTACGGTTGTGCCGTTTCTTCTGTCGGCGATCTTCCTGCACGAAAGCCTTTCTGCGCTGGCATCCTTCGGGTTGTTCATCGGCGCGGTCGCTCTGTTGGTGGTAGTCATACTGGTGCTAGCCCTGGCCGGCCGCGGCTGGCGCTGGTTGTGGCTGAGTTGGATCATGCTGGCGGTGACCATGGCCGGCTTCCTGGCGCTCTTCAATGTGCGGCCGGCAGCGGCCGAAGAGTACGCAAATACGCCTCTCATCGGCGATTCGGTAACGACTCTGAGTTCGTGGCGCAGTCTGCCGGAGATTGGGCGCTTCGGCCAGTTGCTCCAATCTGAAAGGGGCAGCGGCCGGGTTCGGGTGTTGATCTGGGAAGGCGCCCTGGATCTTCTAGGTATTCACGAGCCGCTGGAGAAGCCTGACGGAGAGGCTGATGCCTTCAATTTCCTGCGGCCAATTCTTGGCTACGGACCCGAATCGATGTATGTGGCCTACAATCGGTTCTATCCGCCAGAGCTGGCTACGATCGAGGCCCGCAATGCTTCACCAGACAGGTCGCACAATGAAACCTTTGACGCTGTGGTGATCACCGGCGCGGCCGGATTACTGGTCTGGCAATTACTGTATCTCAGTGTCTTCTATTATGGCTTCCGTTGGCTGGGTGTCGTCAAGTCGAATCGAGATCGTAACGTATTGATTGGACTCTGGATCGGCGGAGCGATTCTGGGCGGCGCGGCTATCACGGTATTGCTCGGTATGCCCTTTATTGGCATTGCTGTGCCCTTCGGGGCCATCTTTGGTCTGGTACTGTACCTGATTTACTATGCCATATTCAGCCGGCGAGACGAGTTAGACGCGGACGTGGATCCTTTCGGCGTTGACCGGCTGATAATGATCGGGCTGGTGGCAGCCATGCTGGCTCACTATGTCGAGATCCACTTCGGTATCGCCATCGCCTCTACCCGTACCCACTTTTTTGTCTACCTGGCTTTGATGTTCATGGTCGGCTACTTCTTGCCCCGCTTGAAAGATGCGCCAGTAGCCGCGGCACCCCAGGTCAAGAAACGCAAGAAGGCAAAACGGGCGCAAGTCGTCAGTAAGGCCGACGGGTGGACCAGCCCACTGCTGGGCACGGCGCTTATGCTGGCCTTGATCGTCGGCATCCTGGCATTCAACTTCATGACTTTTTCGCTGCCACCCGGCGAGGCCATTGACTCGATAGAAGACGTACCACAGGTAGGGGCGATATTCCAACAGTCCTATTTCCTCAATGCGAAAAAGGCCTTCGCCGAGAGCCCCTTCATATACCTGCTAATGATTCTCACCTGGGCCCTGGGCACACTTCTATATCTTAGCGAGCTGAGCAAACGTGGCCTGATCGGTCTTTCCGGCGCGGCAGGCGCGATACAGGACGAAAGGTTGCGAAGAGGCGCCCTGGCGCTCTTAGCGATGGCGCTGGTCAGCGCAGGGGTCGCGGTATTCACTTTTCTCACAAGGGATCAGGAGCCGGCAGGATTACTCGGCCGAATGGGGTTCTGGTTGCTGTTGATATATGCCGCTACTTGTCTGTGGGCCAGTCTGCGCATACTGCGCTATGGTTTCGCGGGCCGGCAAACGGCGGGGGTGGTTGCCCTGGCCGGGCTCGTCTTCGCCTTGCCAGCTTTAGTGGCTGGCGGCGGCGTCTATGCCATCGGCGTCGGCGCATTAGCTGCGGTGTCTCTTTATTTGCTATGGGACAAATCCTGGAACAGGCTGTATTTGCCGGCGGCGATCATGGCCCTTGGTTCGCTAACTATAGGTCTGATTTATACATATCTTCACGCTCTGATGATCCGCAATGGGATTCTGCCGCCAGAAGGTGTGACTGAGACGACGGCGGCGACAGTTAGGCGGGTGCTTGAAGCCGATCAGACGACGGCCATTTTGGCCGCGTTTTATCTGTTCTTGTTCTTGATGCTGGCGGCAACCGGATTGGCCTTTGCCTGGGAGAAGATGAGCAGAGTGAAGGCTTCGGCGACGATCGGTGGCTCGATGGCTTTGGTCATTTTGCTGCCGTTGACATTCTACGTGGTGGCGCAGACGAATCTACAAGTCATCCAGGCCGATGTCGTTTATAAGCGGGCCGATCCTTGGGACAAACAAGCCGGTCGGAGCGGCGATCCGTCACTTTGGGACAACGCCATCGCCATCTATGAGCACGCTATCGACCTGGCGCCACGCGAAGACTTCTACTACCTCTGGCTCGGCCGGGCGTATCTGGAGCGCTCTTCGGTAACGGAGGATCTAAACGAGCAGGAGAGCTTGCTGCGAACGGCCGAGCAAAGGCTGATCGAGGCCCAACGGATCAATCCGTTGAACACCGACCACACGGCCAATCTGGCCCGTCTGAATACGCGATGGGCTGAACTGGCAGCCGACCAAGAGCGCCAGGAACGAGTCGAAATCGCTTCAAACTACTATGAGGCGGCCATGTCACTCAGTCCGAATAACGCGGTCATCATCAATGAGTTCGCCCGACTGGCTTTTGTTTTGGATGAAGATTGCGACAAGGCGCTGGCACTGTTCGACCGTTCGACCGAACGCGATCCGTACTACGCCAATACACTCTTCGAGCAGTACGAGATTCTGCGTGTCTGTGGCGACCGGCAGAGCGAAGAGGCAGACCGGCTGCTATACTACGAAAGGGCGGCCGAGAGTTACTCAGAGGGTTTGCAGCGCCAACCGCGCGCGGCGGAAGATTGGCTGCAATTGGCCGGGCTGTATATCGTCCTGGGGCAAATTGACGAGGCACTGGCGGCTTACGACGAGGCCAGCAATCGTAGAGAGGAGGATCTCGAACAGTGGCGGATCGACTTCACGATTGCCGATTGGTTCCTGCAGGAGGAGTACTTCGACAGGGCTCAGGAGTTCGGACGGCGAGCCCTGGACGGCGCTCCTGCTGATGTTGCCGAGCAAATTCAGCAGTTCATCGATAGTGCGGCCGCGGCTGGCGGTCAGGTTGACGGATGAGCCGCTAGTTCTACAACGGATAATTAGGTGCGTATTTTTGTTTTCATATTCCTGGCAGCGCTCGCCGTGACCACGTTGAGCACGCCAATGGTTCGGCGACTGGCCCTGTGGACCGGATTTGTTGACGCACCTTCGGCACGCAAAGTGCACCAATCTCCTACGCCTCTTATGGGAGGGCTGGCCATCTCGGCCGGGGCGCTTTTGGCCTTCGTATTGCTGGTGGCAGCCTTGCCGATCTCGTTTTGGTCAGCGCCAGTGCTCGGCACCATCGCGGCCTGTGGCGTAGTGGTCGCCGTTGGCCTGGTGGACGATCGCTTTCATCTGCCGGCGACAGCGAAACTGGTCGGCCAATTCCTGGCGGCGGCGATTCTGATTTATGTTGGCGTGAGAGTCAGGCTGCCAATTCCTGAATGGCAGAACATCGCCCTCACGTTCATCTGGCTGGTGGGCATCACCAACGCCATGAACTTCATGGACAACATGGATGGCTTGACAGCCGGCGTCAGCGGGGTGGCCGCGGCCTTCATTCTGCTGCTGGCAACCTTAAATGATCAGTACCTGGTGGCGGCGTTATCGGCCGGCATCCTGGGCGCCTGCCTTGGATTTCTACGCTACAATTTCCGGCCGGCGCGGATTTTCATGGGCGACGCAGGTTCGATGTTCCTGGGATTCTTGCTGGCCGTCTTGGCCTTGCAGCTGCGATTTCCCGACAATGTCAACTTCGTGACCTGGATGGTACCCATATTCATCCTGGGTTTGCCGATTTTTGACACGACGCTGGTCATCATTTCCAGAATCAGGCGCAGAGTCAACCCGTTAACAACGGCCGGAAAAGATCACGTCAGTCACCGGTTGGTGGCCATGGGATTCAGTCAAGGGGAGACCGTATTGATGCTCTATTTGGTGGGAGGAGCCTTTGGCATGGCCGGACTCTTTGTCACCGGCGCAGATGTGCCCGAAGGATACGCCATGGCCCTGGCGGCGGTGCTTCTGGGGCTGGTCGCCATATGGCGGCTGGAAACGAAATGGCCATATCGGCCGGAGACAGGCGCCATGGAAGCCGAAGGCAAGTCACAATAGGTTCAGGTTCGGTGATTGGTTCATCCAGCCATTGATGATTTGAAAGGAACTCAGAACGATATTCCCTGGAGGAGGAATGAGGTAAGATGGCCAAGAGGAAGCAGTCGAGCGCGAGCGTTCGGAAGAGCGCCAAGCGACGGGAGGAGGAGTCCCGCCAACGGCGGAACAGGCAACTCGCGGTGATTGGTATCGTTGCCGTGGTTGCGATAGCGATCGTGGCCCTGGTACTGATTCTGCCGAGCTCGGAGCCTGAAGAGCCGTCGGCCGCGGCCGATGTGAATGAATCTGCCGTTGAGGAGTCGGAGGAGGTTGGATCCGCTGACTTGCAGGAAACTGGCTCCGCAGAGGCTGAGGAAGCTAGACAGGCAGAAGCCGAGGACGTAAGTCAAACCGAATCGGAGGAGCCTGTCCCGGTTGATTTTGAGGAACCTGGCCCATTGGCGGATATCGAACCGGCCGAGCGTTTTGGCTACTACGAACAGGCACCAGAGATGATAATCGACCCTAGCAAGGAGTACGAAGCCGTCATCCGTACGGAGAAAGGCGACATGCGCATCCGGCTGTTCCCCGAAGCCGCGCCGCTGACCGTGAACAATTTTGCATTCTTGGCCCGGGAAGGTTATTATGATAGCACGATCTTTCACCGGGTGATCCAGGATTTCATGGCTCAGGGCGGTGATCCGACGGGTACGGGCGGGGGCGGCCCAGGCTACCAGTTCGTCGACGAGACTGACAGCGGCCTGGTCTTCGATCGACCGGGTCTGCTGGCGATGGCCAACAGCGGGCCCAATACGAATGGCAGCCAGTTCTTCATCACCTATGTGCCCACACCTCATCTGAATGGATTTCATACGATTTTTGGCGAGTTGATCGAGGGGGATGAGGTGTTGAATTCGTTGTTGCTCGTCCAACCAGGCTCATCTCCGACGCCGCAGGGGGATGTGATAGAGCGTATTGCCATCATAGAGCGTTGACATGATGACGTTTGACCTCGTCGCGACCGATTGTTATACTACCGGCCATTCGGAATAAGTAAACGACGACGAATGGGAGGAGTAGGCGGTTAACCTCCTACAGAGAGTCGGACAGAGGCTGCGAGTCCGGCAGGAAGGAACCGTCGAAAGTCGCCCATGAGTCTCTCTATTGAAGGCCGGCATCTGGCGCATCAGCCGGTTGGGTAAGTAGAGACGGGATAGCCCGTTATAGCAGCCATGAGAGCCGTTGTCACCGTGGGTGACTCTGGAAACAAGGTGGTACCGCGTGAGAGCTACTCTCTCGTCCTTGATGGATGAGAGAGTTTTGTTTTTGAGGGATCTATATGAACGACATGCCCAAAGCGTATGATTTTCGCAGCACCGAGGAGCGCATTTATACCTGGTGGGAGAAGAATGGCTGGTTCAAGCCGGAGATTCAGCCGGCCGATGCTGAGCCATTCGTCATTTCAATTCCGCCGCCAAATGTCACGGGCGAGCTACATCAGGGGCACGCTTTGACCATGACTGTGGAGGATCTGATGATCCGCCGGGCCAGGATGCAGGGCTTCGCCGCATTATGGGTGCCGGGAACAGACCATGCCGGTATTGCCACCCAGCTGCAAATCGAAAAAAGACTGGCCGAGGAGGGATTGAGCCGGGAAGAGATCGGGCGCGAGGCGTTCCTCGAACGAACATGGCAGTGGAAGCGAAAATACGGTAGCTATATCACCGAACAGATTCGCCGCCTGGGCGCCTCCTGTGACTGGGAAAGGGAGCGTTTCACCCTCGACGAAGGCCTGTCGGCCGCCGTTCGCGAGACTTTCGTGCGTCTGTACCGAATGGGCTTGATTTACCAGGGCGAGTATCTCGTTAATTGGTCGCCAGGTCTGCAAACGGCCGTTTCTGACCTGGAGGTCGAGTACAACGAGGAGCCAGGGTTCCTTTACTATTTCAAGTACCCTCTTGAGGACGGCACCCATATCCCGGTGGCGACGACACGTCCGGAGACGATCCTGGGCGATACTGGCCTGGCGGTGCATCCGGAAGATGAGCGCTATAGTAACTACTTGGGGAAAATGGCGCTGGTGCCCATGCTCAACCGGCCGATCCCGATCATCGCCGATGAATACGTCGACATGAGCTTCGGCAGTGGAGCGCTCAAAGTCACGCCCGGGCATGATCCGAATGACTTTGAGATCGGCAAGCGGCACGGTTTGGCGGTGACCAATGTGATGAACAAGGATGCGACGATGAGCGCGGCGGCCGGTCAATATGCCGGCCTGGATCGCTTTGATTGCCGCGAGAAACTATGGGCCGACATGGAAGAGGCAGGCCTGACCATGAAGAAGGAGCCATATACTATCAGCGTGCCGCGCAGCCAACGAGGCGGCGAAATCATCGAACCGCTGATCAGTCGCCAATGGTTTGTGGACGCTGAGCCACAGGCGAAAATGGCTCTGACCGCCGTCAGAAGCGGCCGAATCAAGATCGTTCCAGAGCGCTTCGTCAAAGTGTGGGAGAATTGGCTCGAGAACATTCAGCCTTGGTGCATCAGTCGACAGCTTTGGTGGGGGCACAGGATACCGGTTTGGTATTGCTCCGGATGCGCGCATCAGACAGTGGTCACGATCGATCCCGTTGCCTGCGAGCGATGCGGCAGCGAGGAGATTGAGCAAGATCCAGATGTACTTGATACCTGGTTTAGCAGCGCTCTGTGGCCGTTCTCGACCCTGGGCTGGCCCGAGGCGACGCCCGATCTTGAACGATTCTATCCGACTTCCGTGATGGAAACCGGCTATGACATCCTATTCTTCTGGGTAGCACGCATGGTGATGGCCGCGGGGTTGTTCACGAACGATGTTCCATTCAAGACTGTCTATCTGCACGGCCTTGTGCGCGACGAACAGGGAAGGAAGATGAGCAAGACTATCGGCAATGTCGTCGATCCGCTGGAAATCATGGCGGAGTACGGAACGGACGCGTTGCGATTCACCCTGCTGACTGGCGGCACACCGGGCAACGATCTAAACTTATCATTGGCCAAGGTGGCCAGTAACCGCAATTTCGCCAACAAGATCTGGAATATGGCCCGGTTCATTATTCATAACCTAGAACGCGCTGCTGAAGCGGGCGTTGACTTAACGACCGAACCTGTGACCTATAGTTCGGCCGATAGGTGGATACAGACCCGACTTCACGAGCTGATTTCCAATGCTAATCGTTTGTATGATGGCTACCAGTACGGCGAGGCCGGCCGGCAGATCTATGAGTTTCTTTGGGGGGACTTTGCAGATTGGTATGTGGAACTGGCGAAAGTGCAGCTTGGCAAAGGCCCGGACTCGGCCGTGGCGACGTTGACGGTTCTGCGTGATGCCTTGGACAATTGCTTGCGATTGTTACACCCATTCATCCCGTTTGTCACCGAGGAGACCTGGCAGCATGTTCGACGGGCTTTTGAGCGTGCGAAGTTTGCGCCACAATCCGGCTGGCCTGAAGCGCTGATCATCGCCAAATGGCCAGCAGCAGACCTGGCGCTTGTTCAGTCTCATTCGGCCACGGCCGGTGAATTTGAACTATTGCGCGAACTGGTTCGTAGGATCAGGGCTGTTCGTTCAGAGAATGATGTTGAACCTGGTCGAATAATCACGGCCTTGATAGCGGCTGGCGAGATGACGGACTTCCTGGAAGCACAGAAAGATATCCTGGCGTCATTGGCCAGGCTCGATCTGGAGCAATTACTGATAACCTACGAAGTCGAAGCGCCGGAAGATGCGGTAACAATATCGCTGGGTCAAGTTGCGGTCTACCTACCTTTGGCAGGCATGCTAGATTTGGGAAAAGAAAGGGAACGCCTGACGCAAGAATTGGGATCGCTGAATAAGCACATAGAGCGCCTGAACGGGTTGCTGGCAGGCGAGTTCTCAACCAAGGCGCCTGCGGCCGTAGTAGAGCGTGAAAGGGCGAAATTGGCCCGATATGAGGCCAGCCGGCGAGAGGTGGAAGAACGCCTGGCAGCGCTCTCTTAGGCCTAGGAGAAACTGAAATGCTAAGTGCCAGACCGGTCAACGTTACGGCTGATCGTGGGCAGCGTATTCTGATCATCAATTGGAGCGACAGCCATGAGGGCCGGTATTCCTTCGACGGACTGAGGCAGGCCTGCCCGTGTGTGGAATGTCGCGGAGGACATGCTCATATGGGTCAACCGCCGGATGCACGCCAGATTCGCGATGCGCCAATAACAGGACTGGACCTTGAGTCAGTCGAGGCTGTTGGTGCTTACGCGCTGCAGTTCACGTGGAGTGACGGGCATTCTACCGGCATCTACACTTGGGAATGGCTCAGATCGGCTTGCCCATGCCAGGAGTGCCTGGTCGAATGAAGTCCGAGCTCCCGCCATTTCGCCGGCGATTATGGCCCATCCTGACGCTAGTTCTGATCGTCGCCGCCATCGGCGTGGCCGGCTACATGATAATTGAGCGATGGTCGTTTCTCGATGCCCTCTATATGACGGCCATCACACTGACCACGGTCGGCTTCCGTGAAATAGCGCCGTTGACGCCCGTTGGACAGCTCTTCACGATAGTATTGATAGTTATGGGCGTTGGCACGATCATTTACAGCTTGACGGCCTCGGCCGAATATCTGTTGGCGGCCGATCTGGGGCCTAGCCTGAGGAATCGACGTTGGAGGCGGAAGTTGAACGAGATGGAGAATCATGTCATTGTATGTGGTTACGGTCGTGTGGGCAGTAGCGCCGTGGCTGCGCTGGGAGAAATCGACGAGAGCGTGGTAGTCATCGAGCGTGATGCGGAGGTTATCGAGACGGCCCGTGCGCAGGACGTCTTGGTCGTGCAAGGCGATGCCACGAAGGACGAAACCCTCAGGCAGGCCGGCATAGATCGGGCCAAAGGACTAATCACCTCCGTTGGCAGCGACGCCGATAATCTTTTTCTCGTGCTATCGGCCAAAGGATTAAACCCCCATCTCAAGGTAGTCTCAAGGAGCGTGGATCCGGACAACGAGGCCAAACTAATGCGGGCCGGCGCGGATCGCGTCATTTCACCTTATTTGCTAGGTGGACGATATATGGCCAACGTGCTGACGCGACCTCGAGTCACCGAGTTTCTGGGTTCGGTCACCCTTGATAGTGGTCTGGAACTATGGCTGGAGGAAGTGAGTGTTGCGGCCGAATCGGAGCTGGTTGGTCTGAGCGTTGGTCAAAGCGATGTTCGACACAGGACGGGCGCATCTCTTGTGGGGCTCTTTCGACATGCATCCGGCGACATGCTTTCGCCGGATAAATCCACTTTGCTGCAGGCTGGCGATGTACTGATTGTTCTAGGCACAAGAAAGCAACTGGCCCGCCTGGCTGCTCTGGCCGATCGCAGCATGGAACAGTAGTATAGTATTCAAGAAACGGGACGCAATGGAAAAGAAAGAATCAAAGCGAAGTATCCACACGGATCTTATCCACGCGTCCGATGCCCAAAACCCTTCGTCAGGGGTGGCCTCGCCGATTTATCAGAGCGCAACTTTTCGTTTTGAAACGCCCGAGGAGATTGCCGAGGCGATGGCGGCCGAGGCCCATCCACAATTCTACGGCCGCTACGCCACGCCCAATACGAAGCAAGTAGAAGTGACGATTGCCCGCCTTGAGGAAGCTGAGGCAGCATTGGCTGTGGCCTCAGGAATGGCCGCCGTTTCTCTCGTACTACTGACCTTTCTCGGCCACGGCGATCACATGATAGCCCAGCGGACTTTGTATCCGACAACATCCAAGTTGATCGAGAAGAAACTGCCAACCTTCGGCATAGAGGCCACCATCGTCGATCAAGAGAGCCCGGAAGAGTTCGAGGCGGCTATACGGCCGAACACGAAGCTGATCTATGTCGAAAGTCCGGCCAACCCAACACTGAGCCTGACGGACCTGGTCGCGATTGCCGACCTGGCCAAGAAACATGGCCTTATCACGGTAGCCGACAATACGTTTGCTACCCCGGTCAACCAGAGGCCGTTGACGCTTGGCATTGATCTGGTTCTGCACAGCGCGACGAAGTATCTTGCCGGCCATTCTGATGTCGTGGCCGGCATTGTAGCTGGAGATGAGAAACGAATTGGGCGGCTATGGCATAGTCACGTCATGATGGGCGGAGTCCTGCATCCGTTCGAGGCCTGGCTAATGCAGCGGGGACTCAGGACGCTGGCCATGCGCATGGCCCGGCACAACGAGAATGCCATGAAAGTAGGTCACTTTCTGGCTGAGCATCCGGCCGTGCGGCAAGTGTATTATCCTGGGCTTGACAGCCATAGACAGCATAAGTTGGCCCTCAACCAGATGCCTGGAGGATTCGGCGGCATGGTGTGCTTCGATCTAACCGGGGGTTTCGAGGCCGGCTACGACATGTTGAAACGGCTGAAACTTGTAAGCCTAGCGGTGAGTCTGGGCGGCGTGCATTCACTGATTACTCATCCTGCCAGCACGATCTCGATCGTTCAGAGCGAGGCTGAGATCTTTGCCAGTGGCGTGCAGCCTGGCCTTGTACGGCTCTCGGTCGGCGTCGAAGATAGCGAGGATATTGTCGGGGATTTGAGGCAAGCATTAGGGTAGCAGGGGCAGGTCCAAGGAGGCAAGGGTCAAGTGAAGCAATGACCGTTTGCAGCGCAGAGGACCGTATTCTTTGCGGGCTTCAGAACTCAGTGAAAGGCTTGCCAAGTGCGCTTTCTGGCAGTAGTATTGGCGAGGCAAGCAACTATTCATCGACCACCCTGCACAATGATGTGGAATACGGGCCAATCTAGTAAAGATGGTTTGCTATTGAGGAATACTGGTGGGCGAAAATAATCCGGCGGTGAACCGTGTTTGATCCTGAACCAGAATTAATTACTGTTGTCGAAGGTCCTACTCCTGAATTTCGCGAGAGTCCCTACTTGTGGTTCAGCTCAGTATATGAGGGTCCCGAAGACGCAGAAATCGTTATGTGTGAACTGCGCACCTTCAATGGTGAGAGCATTGTTGAGCGTTGCCGGGATGCTTGGCAAGAAGGTCGTCCTGTAAGGCTAGATTTCCCAGATCGGCTACGTTTGCGGCGCCAGCTCGACGTGGTGGCCATGCGCCTCTCAGTTATTGAGGAGGGGCCATTGCTCCAAATCTGGGTGAGAGTAACCGACGGGATGCTGGAAGAACAGGGATTCGACGAAGACGAGGATGATTTCGATTACTAGTCGCTATTTCGAGGCTCTGAGCGATCTGGATCAAGAGGCCTATTTGAGTTGTTTCGCGGCCAGGGCTGAATTGCACGATCCTTATGGCGGCCGGCCGTTCGTTGGGCGTGACGGATTGGAGAAGTGGTTTGAGGGCATGTTGCGGACGTGGTCTGAGTTTGCCATGCGTCCTGAATCTACCTTCGTCAGCGGCGATCGGGTAGCGGTGCAGTGGCAGGCAGAAGGGCGGGCAAAGTCCGGAAAGCGAGCCGAGTTCGGCGGGATCAATGTCTTTACGGTTGACTCTGATGGGCTGATAAGCCGGCTGCAGGGCTATTGGGACTTCGCGGCCATGGTAGCCCAGATTTAGTAGGCCATACAGGTAATCAGACTTGCCACAACCTGCCTTCCCCTGAGAGGTTCCCATGAGTTATGAGACAATCTTATATGAGCAAGACCAGGCGGTGGCTACGATCACCTTCAACCGACCGGAGTCGTTGAATGCCTTCAATGACCAAATGATCGCCGAGACCACGGCCGCCTTGAAAGCGGCCGGGCGCGACGACGCGGTCCGCTGCGTGGTTTTGACCGGCAGTGGTAGGGCGTTCTCTGCGGGTCAGGATCTCAAGGACGTCAGATCCAGGGAAGGACAATTCTCCATCGGCGATCATTTGCGACATGGCTTCAATAAGTTGGTGAAGGCCATCATCTCCTTAGAGAAGCCGGTCCTTGGGGCCATAAACGGCGTGGCGGCCGGCGCCGGATGCGGCATCGCGCTGGCGACAGATATGCGCATTGCGTCGCACACGGCGAGCTTCATACTCGCCTTTGGACGAATTGGCCTGGTACCCGACAGCGGGGCTTCCTGGACCTTGCCGCGCTTAGTCGGCTACGCCCGGGCTTACGAAATGGCAGTTACTGGAGAGAAGATAACGGCCGAGAAGGCACTTGATTGGGGCCTTATAAACCAGATTGTGCCGTCGGAGCAGCTGCCAGAGGTAGTGTCCGCCTGGGCCCTTTCGTTGGCCAGCGGTCCGACGCTGGCCTTCGGTCTTACAAAGCGGGCCATGTACAAAGGGTCGACATCCTCGCTGGACGGCGCCTTGGCCTACGAAGCTTATCTGCAGGAAATAACCGGCCGCAGCGATGATTTCAAGGAAGGCGTGCTGGCCTTTGTCGAGAAGCGCGAGGCGCGGTTTAAGGGCCGTTAAGCGCATACGCGCGTCAAATAGACCAGCCAGCTCGCCAAATCTATGCGAGCGGCCCTGGCGCTCGAATCGAGACAATGATGATGGAGATCAGGCACGCAGCGGTCATGGGTTCAGGCACGATGGGCCAGGGCATCGCAACCGCCATCGCAGTGGCAGGTTGCCAGGTCACCCTGTACGATATCGCCGATCAGTTGTTGGCCAAGGCGGTGGGCAATATCGGTTCGTTTATCGACAAAGGACGGGAGCGGGGCAAGATCAGTGACAGGGCGGCCGAATGGGCGAAGGACAGGCTAGAAACGACGACAGATCTGGCTGACGCAGCCATGGCCGATCTCGTTGTTGAAGCGATTCCGGAGGATTTGCAGCTCAAGAAAGAGCTGTTCGCAACCCTGGGCAAGCGGGCGACCGAGCAGACGATCCTGGCCAGTAATACCTCGAGCTTGAGCATCAACGTGTTGGCCGGATCCAGCGGCAGGCCTGACCGTTTCTTGGGCCTGCATTTCTTCAATCCGGCCCATATCATGCGCCTGGTCGAGGTCGTGCGGGGCGATGACACCAGCAACGAAACGATGGCCGCCGTCGACGCATTTGTGGCTTCTATTGGCAAAACGGCCGTTCACTGCACCGATACGCCGGCGTTCATCGTCAACCGGGTGGCCCGACCGTTTTATGGCGAGGCGCTGCGCCTGCTGGGCGAAAACGATCTCAGCGCTCGAGCGATCGACTATCTTGTGCGCTCTATGGGTTTTCGCATGGGGCCATTTGAGTTGATTGACCTTGTGGGCAGCGACGTCAATCTGGCGGTGACGCGCTCGGTCTATGAACAGTTCTTCCAGGATCCCAAGTACAGGCCGCATCCGTTGCAGCAGCGAATGGTGGCCAGCGGCCGGCTGGGTCGCAAGAGCGGTCGGGGCTTCTACACTTACGACGACGAGAAATAGCGCCCAGTAGATAATCATCTGCCATTGTGCCGGTAACTTGCTCGATCACGGATCAGCGTTGAATTCGACCGAGTTTCTGGGAGAAATGTAGGTAGAGGTTTTCCCTGTATATCGCGTTAGCAGGTTCTTGATTGTACCTTTGGAGAGACGAGGTGATCGAAGAGATTTCCCAATTGGCTGATACCGAGGCTATACTGAAATGGCTTAGCACGACCGGCCTCAATATCCTGATAGTAATAGTGCTAGCCGTTATCGGATACTGGTTATTGACGCTCGGAACGCGCCAGCTAACCAGGCACATGCAGAAACTTGACGATGAGGAATCTAGTCACTTCGACCTGCGCATTGAGACAATTCGTCGTCTGGTCAATACCACCGTTCTGGTGATTATCATCGGCGTGGCCAGCCTTACGATATTGAGCGAATTGGGGATAAACATCGGCCCGCTCTTGGCCAGCGTCGGCGTCGCCAGCCTGGCTCTTGGCCTGGGTGCTCAATCGCTGGTGAAGGACGCTATTGCCGGTTTCTTCATCATCGTCGAAGGGCAATACCAGGTAGGGGATGTTATTGAATTTGATGGCCGGGCTGGCAACGTCGAGGATCTTACGTTAAGGGTCACCCAGATCCGGGACAGCCAGGGCTATCTGCATTTCGTACCCAACGGCGAAATACGTATCGTCACCAACAGGACCCGTGACTGGTCGAGGGCGATAATCGACGTAGGCATCGGATACGAAGATGACGTGGCGCTGGCCGTCGACACGCTGGACGAAATCGGCGACCTGGCGGTCGAGGATCCCGAAGTGGGACCGCTGCTGCTTGAGGCGCCCACGGTTACCGGGGTAGAGGGACTCGAAAACGGGCAGGTCAGACTTCGAGTTGTCGTCAAGACGGCGCCCAATCAGCATTGGATTGTACAGCGTTTCTATCGGAGACAGGTGCGACTACTCTTTCCCGAGAACGGGCTGACACTACCATCACCGCGGCAGGAAGTAATCCTGAAGAAAGCGGAGTAGGCTAGCTATAGTCTTGGGTCATCTACCGTCGTGAGGACTCATATCGTTTAACCAGGCAAACGCCTTGGACTGGCCTGGGGTCGGGAAGGCGTAGCCAAGACGAGCAGCGGTTTCGGTGGCTAGCCATTCAATCAATTTCAGAGCTTTTGATAAGGCCGAATGTTTATCCACACTGTCGGAACCGAAATCCAGGTCCCTTAAGCTGTCAAGAACGCGAGCGTCGGCCCACTTTTCCATGAAGCGTCCATCGTACCAGGTGTCCAACTTCATTTCTGCATGGAATTGGGCGTGCCATTCAATCAGGATTAACATGTGACGCCTCAAGTCCGCGATGGCCACCGTCTGGCTACGCCAGAAATCGCCTCTACGAACGAACTTGGCGAAACGTTCGGCCGCAAACAGAGCGTTATTGACCGTAGCCTCAAATATCTGCTCGCTGGGCAGGTCCGTCTTACTGACCGAAGCCGAAGGAAAGGATGATTCTTGATGCTCTGAGGCGCCACTATAAATGACCCGCACACCTCGGGCCAGGACGTCTTGATAGGGCAGTGCGGCCAACATCTGGGCCGGCAGCCGATCGGATTCGGCCGCAACAAAAAGAAGATCCGCCTTTATTCCACCTTCGAATAGGGCCAGCCACTCTGGATCGCCTGGACCTATGTAGTTCAGTGTCGCGATCCAGAGCTCGCCAAGTTCATGTAGCCAGGCTGATGTGGCTGTGTATAAGCTGGGATCGAGTGAGAATAGGATGAGGTCGAGGTCAGAATAATCGTCGGCCGGTGGCGACATCCGAGCATATGAGCCGATTACCACCGTGGCCAGTATATCTGGACGATCGTGACTCCATCGAATGATCCGTCGCTCGAAATCCTTGCAAGCGGAGATCGTCACGATTCAGACGATTCGCAATGCGCCTGAACCGGCGGCGGCAAATGACGTAAGCCCATGGCAGCCATTACCGGCAGCAATTGCCAGGCGCTAGTTCTGGCCAACTGCGTAAAGATCATCTTCAGCCACTACTAAGATGCGCAACGGATTCTCGAGCACGGCGAAATCAGCTGCCCGGCCGAAAAGCTCGCGGCCGAGTTCGTCGCTGGCTTTGTACTGGGCCAGGAATGTGCCGCCCAAGCTGAACTGCAGCACTCTGTCACTGCCCGGGTCGAGGACGAAAATAGATGAGTTCAGACCAGTGCCGACGATCTTCAACGAAGCTGGCGCGGTCAAAGGCAGCTCAAGTCCGGACTGTACCAAGTCGTTCTCACTCCACATCAACGCGTCGCCAGCATACTGGCGCATACGACCGTCGGCGTAGAGCAGAATGACGCTGCCATCACGGCTGACAATGTCGAAATCGACGACATTACCAAGGTCTGCATCTTCGGGAAATTCAACGAATTGTTGGCCCTCGCTAACGATAAAGCCCTCTCCTTCAGGGAAATAGCGCCAGATCCTCCCTGCTCCCGGATCCAGGACATAGAGCCGCTCTCCGAAAGTAGTAATAGCCGACGGCTGTTGCCACTCGCTGCTCAGACCCAAGGGAACCGCCCGCGCATCTCCCAGGTTCGGAAAGTAGGTGACCAATGCGCCACGACTGTCCAGCGCAGCCAAACCGCTTCGTTCTGCATTACTGCCTTGCGGTCGCCACATCGTATCCATCATCTGACCGATCACATGATTGCCGATTACCTGGTCGCCGAAGAGAATCATTTCGGGTTCGGCCAGCGAAATCGAGTCAAGCGACACTTCAGTTTGATGTCTGTACACGCGATTTCCTAGCTTGTCCAGGACATATAGCGCATCCTCGGATTCGCCGTCCAGCGCAATAGAAGCCAAACCAGCCTCTACGCCATAGCTGTGGAGCGGAGTTCCTCGCAGGCGAGCTATGCCTGCCATTTCGTCCAATCCGGCGACGGCTGCCTCGCGAAGCATGGCGATCTCGGTGTCATTCGGCCGAAGCTCTTCAGCTTCCTTGGCCAGGGCGATGGTTTCTTCGTACAAGAGTTCCGCTTGCGCAGGATCGTTTGATCCTTGGGCCTGAACGATCTTTTGGCGCATTTCGGACTGGATCTCGGTGAGGCGAAGCACATTGCCACGTTGGATGTAGACAACGCCAACGATTGCCGCGACAATGATCGGGATAATGATTGCCAGAAATAGGGGAACGGCCCAGCTCTCCGACTCCGTTGAATCGGAATCCGGCGAGTGAAGCAGGGTCAGTAGATCGGCGAACCAGGCGGTCACTCCGGACAGACCCATAGCGGCTCGAGATGTCGCTTTTCTAGCTTTTGTCTCGGCCACTTCGACGTCAAAACCAGGGACGGTTCGGACGCCGCCTGCGCCTGTTGATACGTCGACAGGATTGGGCCGACCCTCGCGCACAGGTGCGGCCGTCGGCGGCGGCAGCTGACGACTCACATCCGGTGATCCTGTTTGGCGAGCGTCCGGGAAAACGCCTGGCGCCTCATCCGTAAATTCGATCATTAATACTCTGGCCGTGTCATCGCCGGCGATCTCGGCCAACTCGGACAAACCGTCTGCTATGTCGACGTCGATCAAGGCCGGCTCAAAGGCGCCGGTAGGCAAATGAGCCAGGCGAGGGTCAGCCAGCAGCAACATATCGCCGGGTTGGAGCCAACTGTGAGAGTAGCGAAGATCGAGGCCGGCCGTACGACCCAAGGGCGTCACTTCCGCCGGCGGATCGGGTGGCAGGCGTTCAATGCCGAAATTATGTCCAAGCAGAGCGAAAGACTCGCCTGCCTGTACCACAAATAGCTCTTCCCCGCGAAGAACGGCGCAGGTCAGCGCTCCTTCCCGCGGCGTGCCCGCACCTGAAAGATTGTAGCGCAGCAGCTGTTGATTACTCTGCGTGATAGCCTTCTTCAGCGCGGCGGTCACGCTGCCGGCTGTCTGATAGAAAAGCGAGCTAATCGAGTCTACGACGTCTTGGGCCAGGACGTGGGTCTCTTCCGGCCGGCCGCCTAAAGTAAGATGGACAAATAGAAAGTCGCTCTGTCTTCCTCGGGCGGCCTGGGCCGGCGCCGGCAAAGCGGCCAATCCAGGAATTCCGCCTTCGCCGCGCGCGGCGTCTTCGCCAAAGTATCGTTGACCGGTGACTGCCTGTAATTCCATTAGCGTACTTCTTCTTGATACGTGCTCGCGAAACGGGACTCGGACCCGATCCGCAAAGTAAGCGTAAGAATAGCACGGCTTTCCGCTAGCTACAATTTTCTCGGCAGCCAGAAGCACCTGAACGGTCCAGCGTTGGCCTATTTGTCCCCTTCCAGCCCGCATCTGACCCTGATTGAGAGTTAGCCGCGACTGATCTGCAGCCGCGCTACCCGTAATCGCATTACCGAACTATCACTTAATTGAGCGGGAGTGATAGAATAGCCCAACTTCGTGAACGATGTTGTTTGGAAGGAGATTGAATATGGCGGACTTGTCTCAGACTCCCATGGTTCAAGGAAAAGTAACCTGGCTAAGAGCAATGGAAAAGCGAGATCTAGATACGTTCTACAATGGCCGCAACGATTTAAGAATCGGTTACGAAGCAGGTTATTACTTCCCCGACAGCATGATGAGTCTTGAAAGATGGTGCGAAAATCTCATGAGTGAGCGGCATGGGAAAGATGGCTTTTATTTCACCATATGCCGTCAAGGAAGTGACGAGAGCTTGGGTGCAGCCTGGCTTTGGCATCTCAATTACAAAGATGGCAATGCGGAATTCAGTATCTTTCTGTCCGACACGGAATTGATGGGCAAGGGCTTGGGCACCGATGCCCTAAATGCGATTCTGGATTTCGGCTTTAACAATCTACCCCTCGAGCGTATCTATCTTACAGTAAGAGCAGGGAGCAAGGGGGCAATTCGTTGCTATGAGAAAGCAGGAATGATTGTCGAGGGCACTCTTAGAAAATCAGAGCGCTATCATGGGAAACTGGTAGATCAAGTATTGATGTCAATATTGCGTGATGAGTGGGAGAAACTTGATCGGAACTTAGTTGAGACAACGTGATGGTAAACGAGGCTGATCTGTGGATGTAGTTATCGTTGGCGAAGCGCCGTTTGAGGCCGGGGTCTATGATCGTTGTGTCGCGGCCGGTTACCGCTGCACGCTTTGGGCAGGCAATGAAGTTTCTGGCATCCGTTCTGGCGAAGCTAGCCTGGACCAGATCGGATCCGCTGATGTCGTCGTCGAGATGCACAATACCTCGGCGGCCGCGAAACGCACCCTGCTCGAAGGATTAACCGACCAGGCGCCCGGTGAGGCGACATGGCTCTCGCTGGCCATGGCGACAAGCGCGACTCAGGCGGCCGCCTGGCTGTCCAATCCGGCGCGCGTGGTCGGCTTTGGCCTGATTCCGCCCCTCGGAGATAACCCGGTCATAGAGGTGGCGCCGGCCCTGCAGTCATCAGAATACCATCTCGCTGCCGGCGAGACATTCTGGCAGGGCGCCGGCTTTGAAACAGTCAGGGTAAGCGATGGGCCCGGCCTGGTGCGGGCGCGCATCTTGTGTTGCCTGATTAACGAGGCCGCCAGCGCCTTGATGGAGGGTGTGGCTTCGGCCGAGGATATCGATCTGGCGATGAAACTTGGTACCAATTATCCACACGGTCCATTAGAGTGGGCCGATCATTTGGGTTTGGATGTCGTGCTGGCGGTGATGACTGGTTTGTTCGAGGAATGGGGCGATGACCGCTACCGGCCCACGCCGTTACTAAGGCGGATGGTTTTGGCCGGCCGGCTGGGCGAAAAATCTGGCAGAGGATTCTATGACTACGATCGCGACCAGCCTGAGTAATTTGCGGCCTGGTGAAAGGCCACCTTGAGATAACAATGGCCGTCAGACGATGTCACCTGTGTGCAGATGATCCCGAGGCGAAACGCCTGTACGGCCTGCAGGGTCTGGCCAACGGAGAGGAGTGCCCGATTTGCTATCGGCCAACCTGCGCCTACCACCTGACGGTGGTTCGCTGGCGCTGGCGCAACAGCCGCCAGGTCGCATCGGCGCGAGTCTGCCTTACATGCAAACGCACCTACGCTCACCGGCACTGGGATGCCGCAAATCGGGACTGGATCACCTGACACGCGATGCGCATCGCTGGCCACAATTGGAGCTGATTCTATTCAGATTTGGGATATGTCGGCACGTCCGGGCCCACAAGCTCCCGGAACATACCCATGATTTCGCCAGGCTCGGCATGGCGCCGTTGAACGGTCTTCTTCGAGTAGATCAAATCGTCGTTCACACGGACCTCGAAGGCGCCGCCGCTGGACGTGATAAGCGTTAATTCCTCGATGACGTGTTGGTAATCAGCCAATAGATCGTCCGCCAAACTGACGGCTCGTGGCAAGTAACTTCAAGGGACACAATACTCGATAGAGATTCGATATTTCTCCGTCAACGAAGAACCTCCTACATTGACTTGACAGGAATGACGGGATTCTTGAGCCGGGAACCAGGCTGCTGAATGGCGGCCACTCTCCGGGCATCATAACTTCATCGCGTCAAGCTAGACGCAACAGTATAGCGGCTGATTGGCGGCTTGACAATGGAGAACCGCTAGGATAACATACCGCTTGCCTTCGGGCCTGTAGCTCAGCTGGGAGAGCGCTACAATCGCAATGTAGAGGTCAGGGGTTCGAGTCCCCTCAGGTCCACCAGCGAGCGAAAGATAGATGGTTTGAGGGCCTGTAGCTCAGTTGGGAGAGCGCCACAATGGCATTGTGGAGGTCAAGGGTTCGAGCCCCTTCAGGTCCATGCGCTAGCGGAAGCTAGCTAGCTAGCAGAGCTAGCTGCCATCAACAAGGTGGTACCGCGGAGCCCCTTTCGTCGACGAGCGGAAGGGGTTCTTTTGCGTTTTGGTGACAACTGTTATGAAAGAGGTGCTCATTGAGACAGACAGGGGAACCATTTTCGGCATGTCGGCCGGCGAGCCTGGGGCGCCCCTGGTTTTGGGCATCCACGGCTGGAGCCAACGCAATGGTTGGCATACCTGGCAGCCCTTGATGGGACCTCTGGCAACGGCCGGATTCCACGTCGTATGTCTTGACATGCCTGGATGGGGCCAGAGCGAGGCTTGGAGCGGCGGCTTGTTGAGCGCGCATGATGGCGTCAGCGCTGTAGTCCAGGCAATCGATGGCCTGGCGGACGCCTCAGCGAATCTCATGGGCAAGAGTTGGGGTGGCGGCATCGCCCTGAAGGTAGCCCTCGACCACCCGCAGCGCGTCAAGAAGCTAGTATTAACTGCTCCAGCATTTCGAGAACCGAAGCGGCTTGGCGCTCTGAGCCAGCCAGTACTCATGGCCTGGGCCGAAGACGATCCGGTCATACCTTATCAGTATGCTTCCCAATTTGTCGACGCCATTCCGAATGTAGAACTTGTGACTTATCCTACGGGCGGCCACAGCGCTGGCCCAAAAAATGCGGGCCAATTTGCGCCTAAGGTGATATCGTTCCTGGGATCGTCAGGGCAAAATTCGTGACAACGAACGCCGTGGCGGAAGCGGGTGAACAACCAACGGGTATTTGTTGGAGGAGTATTAGGTGACCGAGAATTACAATCCGGCCGAAGTTGAGTCAAGGTGGCAGTCTAGGTGGGCGGAGAGCGGACTATACCGCCAAGAAGTCGAGGCCGGCCGGCCAAAGCATTACGCGCTGACGATGTTGCCTTATCCGTCCGGGGATCTGCATATTGGACATTGGTATGCAATGGCGCCCAGTGACGCTCGGGCTCGTTTCAAACGAATGAACGGGTGCAATGTGCTTTTCCCAATGGGGTTCGACGCTTTTGGATTGCCGGCCGAGAATGCAGCCATTGAGCGCAGCATCCACCCGGCGAAATGGACGTACGCCAACATCGAAAAGATGCGTACGCAGCTGGCAAGCATGGGCGCCATGTTTGACTGGCGGCGTGAAGCCGTTTCGGCCGATCCATCCTATTATCGATGGTCGCAATGGTTTTTCAAGAAACTGCTTGAATTGGGCCTGGCGTATCGAAAACAGGCGGCCGTTGACTTTTGCCCACACTGCAATACGACGCTGGCGCGTGAGCAGGTATGGGGCGATGATCGTCATTGTGAGCGGTGCTTGACGCCAGTGATCAAGAAGGAACTCGAGCAGTGGTTCTTCCGCACGACTACATATGCCGAGGAGCTATTAGATTTTTCCGATATTGACTGGCCGGAACGGGTCAAGATCATGCAGACCAACTGGATCGGTCGCTCGACCGGGGCCGACGTCGTATTTCATACGGAAGCCGGCGATCCCATCGCCATCTTCACCACCCGGCCCGATACGCTCTGGGGTGCGACCTTCATGGTTCTTGCTCCCGAGCATCCACTGGTGGAGAAGATCACGACCGCTGGGCAGCGTGAGACGGTCGAGGCTTACCGGCAGGCCGCTGAGCGCCTGGATGAGATCGCGCGGGAGACGGCCGACCGAGAAAAGACGGGCGTGTTCACCGGTGCTTATGCCATCAATCCGGTGAATTCTGAACTTATCCCGATATGGATCGCCGACTACGTGCTTATGAGCTATGGGTCAGGAGCGATAATGGCGGTACCAGCGCATGATGAACGGGATTTCGAGTTCGCAACGAAATTCGATTTGCCAATCGTGGAGGTAATCCGGGCTCCAGGCCGAACTGATGAAGACGGCCCTCTGACCGAGGCCTATGTTTCCAAGGCAGAAGGTCATATGGTGAATTCTGGGCGGTTCGACGGGACGCCGACCGACGGCGCAGTAGAGAGGGTGACCGAGTGGCTGGAAGCCCAGGGCAGCGGTAAGGCGGCCGTTAACTATCGTCTACGTGACTGGCTGATCAGTCGCCAGCGCTATTGGGGCGCGCCTATTCCGATCATTTACTGTCCGGATCATGGCCCGGTGCCGGTACCCGATGCCGACTTGCCGGTCATGCTGCCGGAGGACGTAGAATTTGTGCCCACCGGCGAGAGCCCGCTGCGCTTTCACGATGGATTCCTGCACACAACCTGCCCAATTTGCGACCAACCATCGTTGCGCGAGACTGATACAATGGATACTTTCATGTGTTCGTCCTGGTACCAGTATCGCTATCTGAGCCCGGAATTTGACAGTGCTCCTTTCGACCCCGATGATGGCGTTTACTGGTTGCCGGTGGACCAGTACACCGGCGGCATCGAACACGCGACGATGCACTTGATCTACACCCGATTCTTCACCAAGGCCATGAGAGAAATGGGACTGGTCGACTTCAGCGAACCGATGTTGGCGCTATACAACCAGGGCATGGTTTTGGGCGAGGACGGCGACAAGATGTCCAAGTCGAAGGGCAATGTCGTCGCGCCGGATTCGTTGGTGAGGAAATACGGCGCCGACACGGTGAGGGCCTACCTCATGTTCTTCGCCAAGTGGGATCAAGGAGGGCCGTGGAATTATGACGGCATCAAGGGACCACAACGGCTTCTCTATGATGTCTGGGATCTGGGCCACCATCCATACCAGGCCGGGGCGGTCGCCGCGACGGTTGATCGGGCCCTGAGACGCAAAACCCATCAAGTCATACGCAAGGTCACGGAAGACCTGGAGATTTTCTCGTTCAATACGGCCGTGGCAGCCATCATGGAATTGAGAAACCAACTCATGGGCGCCCAGCGATCTGGGCAGGTTAGCGAAGCGGTCTGGAATGAGGCGGTTGACGCTATGTTGCTCTTGCTGGCACCTATCACGCCCCATATTGCCGAGGAGTTGTGGCAAGTACGGGGCAAACCTTACAGCATCCACCAGCAGCCGTGGCCGCAATGGGACGCAGCGGTGGCCAAGGAAGAGACGGTTACCCTGGTTGTGCAGATAAACGGCAAGGTTCGCGACCGGATCGAGGTCACCGCTGGGCTCGACGACGAGACGCTGAAAGCGATGGCTCTGGAATCGGAGAAAGTAAGGAATTGGCTTGGCTCCGAAGAGCCGCGCAAGGTCATTGTGGTCAGGGGGAAGTTGGTGAATATCGTCGCCTAAGCCCTTTAGGCAAACCGGTTATCAGATCACAGATCACGAGTCGCGAACAGCGTTGCTCACGTCCGAGACGTTGGTTAGCACCTGAGCGGGGTTTGAGCTCTTCAACGTCGTACTCTCAACAGTATCCCGTTTCCTGACGGATCGCGGACCAACAGGCCGTCATCGCGCTCCTCTGTTGGCCATGGGGCGCTCTTGGCCTTCTGGACGCATTCCTCGTACGAGCCCGCATCGGGAAGATCAATCGAGAACCAGCGCAGACCAACAGCGTCAGCGGGCGCTGGCGGCACGCCAACGCCGGACCAGGTGTTACAGCCGATATGGTGGTGATAACCGCCGGCCGAGAGGAAGGCTGCCGACAGTCCGTAGCGCAGCACCAAGTCGAATCCTAGCGCATGTTCATAGTAGGCTGTCGCTTCTTCCAGGTCAGATACACGCAAATGTATGTGGCCGATCGTCGTTCCGGGCCCTAGTCCGATCCAATCTTCAGACGTGTCGTTTAGTTCATCTAGTAGACTATTTACATCCAATGGATCGGTGGCCATCAATAATTGTCCGTCACGACGTGGCCAACGGTCTCGAGGTCGATCACGGTAGATCTCGATGCCATTGCCATCGGGGTCGGCCAGGTATATGGCCTCACTCACCAGGTGGTCGGCAAAACCTTGAAGGGGTGTTCGCGTATCCAAGAGATGACGGAGGCTTCGGGCCAGATCAAGCCGCGATGGCACCAGGATCGCGAAGTGATATAAGCCGGCCGTGCCAATTGCCGATTGCGCCAACGGGTTCTCGACCAGGCGAAGCAGCATATTTCCGCCCGCTCCCAAATGGGCGCCGGAGGCAAACCTCTGTTCAATTTGCAGTCCGATGATCCCAGTGTAGAACGCCAGCGAGCGCGGTAGGTCCTGCACCGTTAGACAGACGCAGCCCACATTTGCTTTCGGATGAATACCGTAAGCAGTCATGAAATACTCCTTATAATTCCTCGAAAAGCGATCTGATCAAGATGAGTCTTCGCCGGATCGACCGCCTAGCACACGCCGAATACGGAGCCAGGCGTCCCTGGCTGCCTTCAGATGACCACGGTCCAGGCGTCGCCGGCTATACCTGGCCTCCAGGAAAGCCTCGGTGAGCGTCTCGATGTCTGCTTCACTGTTGGGCCAACGTGATATCAGATCTTGAGCGAACTCACTTGGAGTTGCCGCCGGCTCTCTCTGTAATCCCCTCTTGCCGGTTTGCGTTACCAGGGACACGTACAGAAAGCGAATCTGTTCTTTCGGCGACAAAGCATTCACCCGAATGAAGTTGAAGCGCGATAGCCGGCCCTGGCCATCAGAGGCCCGGCGGTTACGCCAAGGGAAACGGGGCGGTAGGGCAGCGGTCTTCCTGACCGTGTCACTCCATATCGCAATCAGCCAGAGCTTGAGGCGCTGCCACAAACGTCGCAGATCGTCCAGGTCGACGCTGGGACCACGATCACGCAGGAAATAAAGCGTGGCCAGGATGGCCAACGCAGTAATGGCCAGCCAGAATGCAGAACCGGCGAGCAAGGCCTGCGGGTTACCGGTTTCTACCGGGAGCTGGTCTGGCGGCAGCAGGTCGCCGAAATCGACCGGAGGAGGCGGCGCTGCGGTTGAGTTTGGAAAAAGGGAGAGGATGGCGTAAATCAGGAGGAGTATGAGGGTGAAGGCGCCGGCCACGATGGCCAGTACCAGGCCGACGGCGGTCGCCACCAGACCGGCGATTGCCTGCATGATCCGCTGCAGGGCAATGGATTCCCCGATGGGTAGAAACGAGGCAAACAAGGCCAGTCCGGCAAGCAACACAACTGTCCAGCGCCGCCATTTCGATGCCATTCCGGGATCTTGTCGACTGCGATTAGCTAGCCAGCGGCCGTTTAGAATGACCAATCGAGCCTGACTGATCAGTACGAGCCCGCCGATGAAGTAGACCACCAGAGCCATCAGTATCTCCTGGCTCATGCCGAGACGGGTAACAGAACGCAGTCCACCCGGTTCGGAGGTTAACCCAGCGGCCGTGCGTACGTCGAAGGTAGCCAGCGCGGAACAGACGACTAAAAGGATCCCTCCTGCAATCCAGCCCTTCACAAAGATCTGCAGCAGGGCGCTTCTCTGCGTCAGAGGCAGAACAATTGATCTGTCGCCGGATCGTTCAGAACTTGTGGTGGTATGGTATTTGACTTCGTGGGGGGTAATAGACAGAGCTATGAAGAGCCCAGACCAACTGTGCGCTCGTTCCCAAGCGAGGACCACCAGGAGCATATGTAGACCAAGCTCGAGAGTAAATAGCGACAGAGGGTCCGCCACTGCGGCGGATATCGACGCTGGAACCGGCAGACTGCCTGAAGCCAACCACAGGAAGAATGGTGTCAAAACAAGAAGAAAGGCCAGTTCGGCCATGGAATACAGCGGCCGATCTCGGCGGTGCGTGGGCCAATCCAACCAGCGCCTGGTCAGGACGCTCTCGAAGGCGATGAGTAAGGCAAGTGTAGGCATCAGTTGCCATGGACCGGTAGGCACGAGTTGCCAGAGCAGGGCAATTGGGCCCATGAATAAGGCGGTTACCAGAATGGCGACCAAGAACAGCTGGAAGTAGCTTGGGCCCGTCTCCAGCCGGGAATCAATCTCACGCCCGGGTTGGTCCCGATTGGCCTGAGTTGGCCCGTATCTCTGCTGTTCCTCACCGACCATTATGGTCCGCCTGCTGCCAGCGACGCAAGGCGTCACGATCGGCAACGTGATATGCGGTGAAACCTAGCAGTTGGGCTCGCTCACGCACGGACGGAAAGTCGGCATAGGGTTCAACGATGAAAAGTACGACGTTGAACCCGGCTCGCACCAAACGATGCAAAGCATCATAGATGGCCTGGTCTGCATCAGGAACTATGACCAGTAAGGTGACGCCCCAGCCCAGATCAAGGCTGAGACAATAGACATGGCTGGCGAAAGGGAGCGCAGATGCCGCTTCCAACCTGGCCAAGCGCTCGAGGATCAGCATCAAGTGGCCGCGGCCCGACTTGGGTAAAATCGGATCGGCCACAAGGCGCGCAGCAGGACTTAGGGTTCTACCATGTATTTCGCCCATGGGCTGCAAATCGCTCAAGGCCAGCCGACCGCTTGTGGAACTAAAATCAGATTCCAGATCGGGGTCAATCTGATGTTGCAACAGGGGATCGGCGCCATTGCTGATTAGGCCAACGGCTTGCCTCTTGGCGATCAGATGGGAAGCGAGCGAAGCGGCGACCACAATCGCCCACTCAGGGCCGTCACGGCGATAGCGCTTCGTATAGTCATCAACATTCAGGTTGAGAAGGATTGCCGATTCGAGCGATATGGCCGGTTCTTGTGTCTTGACCAGAAGAGCATTGGAGTGGGCACTCACCTTCCAGTTGACCAGTCGAAGCGAATCGCCCAACTGATAGTTCCGCACGCCTTGCGGCCGCGCCGGATCTTCAAATAGCTGCTGCTTGCTGGGCAGCGTACCGAAGGGAAGGCGAGACGGCAGGTTGAGTCTCGTCAGGGGAACGATGCGTGGATAGACGGTCAAGTATTCTGGCTCAAGTGCGACCCGACTTTCCTGAAAGCCAAAAAGGTCGCCGGCCGTGATTTGCAGCGGACCCAGACGATAATAGCCGCGCTTCATGGCCCGAATTTGGTAACGAAGACGGCGCTCTTTTCGGGCGCCTAGGTGGATGACATGGTTAATCGATGGGCCGCACCGCAGCGCAGGTGGGACAGTTTCGACGAGTTGCAGCCAGAGTAGTGGCAAGCGGCCGGCATTATCCAATGTGACGCTCACGTTTACCGTTTCTCCAAGAAACGATCGGCTCTGGAACTGGCGTCTGGCCCGGAGACGCTTAACTGACCCTGGCACAAGCCAGCGGCTCCAGGCGAAGACGCCTATCAGTACGTAGGCGACGTAGAAGATGAAATCAACCCGGGTGAGGAAGGCAACGGCGATCAGCAATATGATGAGAATGAAAAGCTCGGTCACGGGGATTCTGCAATTTCTAGCAATGTCTGATCGACTATGCTGGCCACGATTTGTTGAACCGACAGGCCTCGCAGCGCGCTATCGGGACGCAGCAAGCAGCGGTGCGCCAGAACCGCAGGAACCAACTCTTTGACGTCATCTGGGAGCACATAATCGCGGCCGCGGACGGCAGCCAGCGCCTGGGCAGAACGATACAGGGCCAGAGATCCCCGAGGACTGGCGCCTAACGCGAAGTCGGCATGACCACGTGTAGCGAAGACCAGGCGCACGATGTAGTCACGAACGGTATTGTCAACGTGGACGTCCCACACTAGCCGGGACAAGCGCCCAACATCTCCTCCGTCCACTACCTGCCCGATAGTTTCGATGGGGTGCTGGCGACCGAGGTTCAGGAGAAGTTGGCTTTCATATTCCTCGTCCAGATAGCCCAGCTCTAATCTGAGGAAGAAGCGATCGAGCTGAGCTTCAGGCAAAGGGAATGTGCCTTCGAACTCAATAGGATTCTGAGTCGCGATGACCAGAAACGGCCTCTGCAAAGGCCTGGTGACGCCGTCAACAGAAATCTGGCGTTCGCCCATGCATTCGAGCAGAGCGGACTGGGTGCGCGGCGTGGCGCGGTTTACTTCATCGGCCAGCAGTACATTTGTGAATGCCGGTCCGGGTATGAAGCTGAAACGACCCGCCCGCTGATCGAATATCGACACACCGGTAACGTCGTTCGGAAGCAGGTCAGGCGTGCACTGCAAGCGCCGGAAATCGAGACCTAGTGACGCAGCCAGCGAGCGGGCCAGCATTGTTTTTCCAGTGCCTGGCACATCCTCAAGCAGTATGTGACCTTCACAAAGAAGGGCTACCACCATCAGTTCCAGGGTCGGCCGCTTGCCAATAATAACCCTCCCCATGTTGGCCAGCAGCTTGTCGACGAATCGTTCAATCTCTTTCATTGCTGCATATCCATGAACAGTTACTATAATAGCATACCTGTAGCATGATGGATCGAGGAACCCGCCCCACTGACAGCAGATTTGACGTCAAGTTGGCTAACCGGCTAGCTCACCTGGAATCGTACAACAAGCACTTGTACAGGCCAAATACCTATCTGCACAAGTGGTGGGCCCGGCGTTGTGGCAGCACGTTCCGGCTCATCCTGAAAAGCCTGGTTGAGGACGCCGACGAACGAGCCTACTACGCGGCCGGCGGACTGGAGGGCAAGATCGTCCTGGATCCCATGCTGGGCGGAGGAACGACGCTTCACGAAGCGATTCGCCTGGGGGCGAACGTCATCGGATTTGACGTGGATCCAATTCCTGTGTTGCAAGCTCGGGCCACGTTGTCCGACATTTCTCTGGAGCGAATTGAAGAAGCTTTTGCTTACCTGATGGTAGGCTTGGAGAAGAAACTGGCCCCCCTTTACCTGACATCTTGTGCCCGCTGCAACAGTGAGCGACCTGTTCGGTACATCATGTATGGACTGCGCCAACTATGTGACTGTGGTGAGGTCACCGTCGTCGACTCACTCTTGCTGCGCAGAGAACGTGATGGCGGAGCAATCCGATTGTGCGAGCAATGCCATCAGGTCGTACGGAATAGTGAGACCTGTAGCTGCCCAAGCGGTGCGGGGAGAACTCGAATCTTCGAGAAGTCTGTGAAACGCTGCCCAACCTGCGGGATCAAGTTTCGGGAATTGACCGACGAACCCTTCTACCGGCGATATCGACCGCTGCTGGCGGTTGCCAATTGCGAAGTCCATGGACGGCTCTTGCAGGCGGTTACGAATGCCGATCACGAGTTGCTCGAAGAGGCCAATGCGATGCGCCACCAGCTGACATTCCTTGCTGACACTGAAGTTGCCCCTGGGCCGAAGTCCAGCGATTTGATACGCCGGGGTATTCACGACTATCAGGATCTGTTTTCGAGTAGACAATTGCTCTATCTCAGCTCGGCAATAGAGCTGCTACGCGATTTTGAACCGAAAGTACAGCTCTATTTGTCGCTATTGGTATCGACTTCGCTGGAATTCAACGTCATGCTGTGTGGCTACAAAGGGGCGGGCGTTAGACGGGCAGGCGCTATCCGTCACGCATTTTCCCATCACGCCTATTCCTTTCCCTATACCGCCGTTGAGAATAACCCGGTATACCCTGGACCATCCTCGGGCGCGTTGCGCAAACTGTTCGAGGATCGCGTACGGCGGGCCCGGCAATGGTCTAAGATCCCAAAGGAAAGGTCACTAGCCAAAAACGGACCCAAATTCGTGGAGATTCATGGCGAGAGTGACATAGGCGCTGAAGTGAAGGACCCGCGGGCGTTGACTGTGGGCCAACGGCGGTTTGTCGTCAGGCAGGGCACGGCCGCCGATACTGTATTGGCCGACAACAGCGTCGATTTTGTGGTCACTGATCCGCCTTACTATGATAGCGTTCAGTACGGCGATCTTTCGATGTTTTTTCGGGTCTGGTTGCGTCAGATGATCAGTAGCGCTGCCGTCGCAGAGATTCAGTGGGACTATCAGATGGTTGATGCGGCCGTCATGTACCGCGGCAACAGATCGGCCGAGGCCGCGCATGACCACTATCTGGGGACTATGAGCGCAATTTTCGGCGAGTGCCGGCGTGTGCTGAAACCCGAGCCAGGGCGATTGATATTCAGCTATCATCACTGGAAGGCGGCCGGTTGGTCGGCTATCAGCATCGCGCTGAAGCGAGCAGGGTTCAGACTCATTGATCGCTATGTGGTTCACTCGGAGAACCCGGTGTCGGTCCATATCGCCAACCTGAACGCTCTGACGGATGATGCTATCTTGGTGCTGGCAGTTGAGAGCGGCGCTCCCGAAAGGCAATGGCCTCAACTTGAGAGCATCCGGACCAGTGACAGCAGTCAGTTCTGCCGCGACTGCGCAGAATCACTGGGCTGGATATTGGCGGCCGACATAACTGAATCAGAGATCGCCGACTGGTGGCGCAAGCAGTTGAGATGAGGGCTTGAAGCGAGAGCAGAATAAGAACCGGAGACCTGCATGAGCCAGGTCTCCGGGAGAAGGTAAAACGAAGCCTATCGGCCAATACTAGCCGGAAAGGAACTCTTCCAGATTTGCTTTGCTGATTCGATAGGCGCTGCCTATTTTGCGAGCCTTCAAATCGCCGGCTTGAATGGCAGCCAGAATGTCGGCTTCTGTGACCTGGACGAAAGCAGCTGCCTGAGCGGGAGTCATGACGGCCGGTATTTCGGCCGCGCCAGATGCTTGCTGCTGAGGTTCCTGTTGGACCTGCTGCTGACCCTGGCCCTGTTGTTGGCCCATCTGTTGCTGCATGGCCGACATGCCCATCATGCCCATGCCGAGTTCGCCCAGATTGCTCCCGCCGCCGCTTTCGGCCGCGGCCATTCCTACGTCTAGCGACTTCATTTGGGCGTAAGTGGTGCCGTAGCCCATACGCGTAACGACCTCCAACGACTCTGGGTGCAGTCCCATGCGAATGTTGAAGTCGACCAACACCATGCCCATGGCGTCAAATTCGGTCTGGAGCAGCCCTACCAGTAGATCATTCAAGTCCTGTGACAAAGACTGCAATTGGGCCGGGCCCAGATTCTTGGCAATGGCCAACTCGCTGAGTTTGTCTTGCATCATAACACCCAGCATCGGGTCGAGACGATCCTTGAGCTGGCGCAAATCAACACTGTTTCTGAAAGCATCCATGGCCGTCAGGAACCGCCAGGGCTCCTTGACCTTGGCTACGTAGGTACCGTTGCCAATGATCGCGCTGGCGCCCGGTGGTCTGTTCATGTGCTCGACGACGATCGGCGCGGTCGTGCCCCATTTGTAAGTCATGTCAGTGGTCTTCACGAAGTAAACATCGGCCGTGAATGGAGTCTTGTCGTCAAATGCCTTACCCAATATGCTGGTGAGCAAGGGTAGGTTAGCCGTGGTGAGAACATGGGTGCCCGGGGTAAACGTACCCAGCGCTTCACCGCTGCGCACGAATACGGCCGTCTCGCCTGGATTCACAATGCACGGCGAACCAAGTCGGATATCGCCTGCTTCGCCTCGAGGGAACTTCTGCACAATTTCGTTCCTTCCCCAAGGTTCTGCCATCACACGGTCAAATATGCGGGCCATTTCTAACTCTCCTTCAAGATTAGTTGTCGGCCTTCAGCGGTCGACTGAAAGCTGTCGTCTGCCGGCACTCAGCCATTCATTTCTAGCCAATGCCAGATAGAATTTCTTGTCGCTCGGCGAAAGCGCTGTTGGCCTCGCGCAAGGTTGTGTCAAGAATCCGGATGGCGCCGCCGATATCGCCTCCTTCGGCCGCGGCTTTCTCCAGGGCGCTTATGTCCACGGCTATTTGATCGCTGTAGGCCAGCATGGATTCGTCAAACGCGTATAGGTTTGCTAGGTCGTCCTCCTTGACCTTGACCGCGTCAAAGAAACCGGCGTAGCCCTGCGGCGCATCCTTGATCTTCCCTATCAAGCCCATCAGACGGGTATCAGCCCGACCAAGCGATTCGGCGAAGTCAATGGCCGTCACTATGTCTCGGCTCAGATCCTGATGGACTGACGAGAGTTGCAGCCTGCTCTCTTCCAACCTTGCCGACAATGTTTCGCGCAGAAGCTGGTCAGCCTCGCGCCGGCGGCTCCGCTCCATGTAGCCATCGAAGCCTGGAATTTTGCCGAGTAGATCGCCAAGTCCGGTGGACTCCTTTTCAATCTTGTCATACATATCTGGAACCAGATCGTCTTTCATATCTTACTGCTCCTCAGTACCATTGGTGAAACGTTATCGAAACGGCCGATGCTCAGAAACCAGTATAGCACAGCTTAGAGATGCGAGTTAGCCTTGAAGCCACTTATCAAGAATCATGTCGAGCTGGCCAGTAGATTGGACTGATCTGAGCGCACGGTTGAGTTCTCTCAGCAGTTGTCCATCCTGGCGGCGCACAACCATCACATACGGTTCATCGCTCAAAGGAGCAAGGCGAAGCTCATTGACGGGCAGTTGACCAGTAAACAGACGGGCGGCGATGTTGTCGACGACTGCCGCATCAACATCGCCATCGATCACGGCTTGGATAGCCTCATCAGAGCTCTGTTTCGGAGAGATGGCTAAGTCAGGAATCCGTCTCTGCCAGGTGGTCGCTTCGACGTGGCCGGCCGCGCCGAGCTCGACGGAAATGCTTTTGCCGGCCAAGTCGTCGAGCTGAGCTAGCGGGGCTTCTGGAGGCGTCACGAGCACCAATCCACTGTTGACATAGCCATCACTGTAGGCGAAATCGCTGGTGCGCGCCGGTTCGGCAACCAGGGCCGAAATGAGTACGTCGACTTGACCAGTACCGAGGGCATCGTATAAGCCGTCATAGCCGAAATAGGTGAAGCTGGCCTTTAGTCCCAACTCGGCGGCAATCATGCCGGCAAGATCGACGTCAATCCCTTGAACCGACTCGGGGTCGGCGAATTCGAAAGGGGGATAGGTCGGATCCAGACCAACCTGCAGCACGCCATTACTCTGTATGCGTTGCCATGTCGTCTTCTCGGCTGAACATGCGGTGAGCATGAAGCATAGAAGGATGCCGGCTAGTATCAAAAGAATGGCTCCGGCAGCCGCGGCCGCCGTCAAGATGGCTTGCCAGGTTACTTTCGGCTCGAAAGCGGAGCGGGTCAAGCTGCTCAAATCTTCAATTGCCCGTGAATTCTTTGAGCGTGTCATAGATCGGCTTTGTCAAAAACTCGGGCGTTACCATCGTATAGTAATCCATATAGCTCTTGCTGGGCGCAGGAAAGCGAAAAGCCCAAATGGCCAGTGATTCTACATATGGCCAATTGGTCTCGGCGTACTCAATGGCGTCCAAGGTGTACTCGATGCGTTGGGCGGGCTTGACAGCCAGGGTCCATCGAGGGTGATCGTTCCAACCTGTTTCAGTGATGTACATGGGCGTCGCTTCGTCGCCGTGGGCGAGCATCACTTCGCGCATGAGTTCGACGCGACGGAAGTTAAGTATGGACTCATCTGGTTCGCTCAGGGCCGGAAACGTTAGTCCGTAGACGTGAACGGCTAGGCCATCGAAGTAATCCGCTCCTCCTGATTCATATATGCCGTTGAGATAATCCAGGTCATTGTAGGCCCAAGGAGAATCGGTGGGCTCAAGATTGGGCGCCAGTGCCCCAGCCAAAACCTGGGTATCCGGAGCAATGGCCTTCACTGCCGGATATACAACCTTCAGCAGGTCAACGTACTCCTGGGGCGGTGTCTTCCGGTAACCCCATTCGAAGCTGAGGTTTGGTTCATTCCAGACGATAATATGTGTCACTTGGCCATCATAGCGTTCGGCAAATGCGGCCGCAAAGCTGGCGAAATCCTCGTAGGCGTCAGCATCCAGATAGTTGAGCGGGGTATCCGGCGGCCGCGCCCAGCCTGGCGTCAGACCGAGACGTGCGATTACCGCAACTCCCTGAGCGCTGGCATGGTCTACCACCAGGTCAGGATGTTCCCAGGCGATGCCGCCGTCTTCCGCATGATAATAGGCCCAAGGAAAGAATTCGACGATGGTGTTTGCTCCAAGCTCCCTGACCATCTGCAAAGTCCGCTGAATCTTCCAGGGTTCAACTTCGTCTGTCAGGCGTGTATGGACCCCGAGAATCGGGTGAGTTGTCTCTACGGCTTGCCGAGGGCCGGGCACGATCAGTATTGGCGCCGGTTGCAGTACGGCTATCACAAGAGCCAGCAAGGCGAGTCGTAGGCCGCTGGCATATGAGGCTCGTTCTCGCGAAGATCGAGTCCACAAAAGCAGCGATAAGATCCCGGCCGATGTGGCATGTAGCTTGCTAGGTGGGCGCACAGATTTCGTAACTCACCTCAAGAATCTCAGATGACTTCATCCGCAGCATCTTCCCGCTGCTTTAAGTCTGTGTAGTGGTCCGCCCACCAGTTGAGATGGGACATAATAGCATCTATCCTGACATCTTCGGGCGCATTGCGCTCGGGCAAAGGATCGGGCGGCACGGTACTCATCATCTTGAGCGCGCGCGCCAATAGCTCGCTGCGCAATTGCACGTTTAGCAGCTTGTTCTGAAAATCATGAACCAGCATGGACAGGTCCGAATCTTCGGCCGTGAAATAAGCGTGAGGCAAGTCGGCAAGCTGCAATTCAGAGGGCAGACGGGCCAGCCCACGGAAAGCAAAGGACCGCGATATCTCAAGGCCGGCCAGTGGGTCTGCGCCCCAAGCGTGATGGTAACTTTGAACGAGGTAGTCTGTGCTATCCTCGTAACTCGCAATCAAGCGCAATTGCGAAGGCGTCGTAACTCTGATGCTACGATATTGATCAGTCACTCTATCGGCCACTTGCGACCAATCTGTGCTTGCGATTCGCCGAGCCAATTCCACCGGCTCCAGATCGGGCATGACCAATATCAGGTGACTGTCCATTTCGTAGATGGCCCGCAGGTCGCCAACTAGCGGCGGCGCATTCGGAGTAGCTTGATCGGGCCATAGTACCAGTGACTCTTCTTCCATTTTCTTGCATGCGAACCCCAACACGCGACCCGCCAGCACGGCCGGTGACTCGTCGGCGTCGACCGGCCAGCCAAACAGGCGACGAGCCAGACTGCGCAGCGAGGCGAGACTCTCCTGGGCTTCTTTTGCCGGCAGAAGCTCTGGAGCCAGGGCGGCCGAGGCTCGCATGGCCTGGGCGGCCACATTGGCCAGCTCTTCCTTGGCGCTCACCAGGACTTCGGGCTCGAAGTCTATCGGGGCGCCGAAAAGCAATTGACCTGATCGGCACAAATGGGCGTTAAGCAGCGGGTTGAGCCGTAGATGTCTCTTCAACGCAGGAAGCGTTGCCAGCAACGGCACGCGTCTGAGAACTGGACCGCGTACCGTCCAAATCGTATTCCTGTACTCTTCGCGAAGCAAGTGCAGGTCGGATAGGCCACCAATAACCACCACGAGGTTGATATCTGACTGATCAGCCTGGTACGTTCCATCGCTAAGGCTACCGTACAGGTAGACTGAAAGCAGCCCATCACCTAGCGCCGAATTCATGGCGCCAATAACCGCCTCGATTGTCATGTAGGCCAAGGAACGCGACATAGCTCACTTCCGCTTTGAAGACAGTTGGTCTGGAATCGGCCACGGTGAAGACGCAATCGTCTTCATCAATCTGGATTATATCCACCAGCCAGGTGGTACGCGAATGGCCCCAATGTCCCAGGTCGGCGGAAAACACTGCGCAGGTTAGCCGGCTAATGCGTAACAAGCCAGGAGCGGTTCATTACTCGGATTAGCAAGACCATAATCGCGATGTGCGGGTATAATAGTTGGACAGGGAGACGAAACGAATGCGAATATTGGTTACCGGTGCGACAGGTTTTGCCGGGTCGCACCTTGTAGATCTGCTTCTTTCCGAGGAACATCAAGTATTTGGCCTGGTACATCCGGCCACCAGCCACCAGCCCTGGCCCAGCCATCAGAGCTTTGTACCGGTTCAAGGCGATTTGCTCAACCTGGCGTCGCTGAATGCTGCATTTGAGGTAGCCCGGCCGGATCAGGTTTATCATCTTGGCGGGCAGGCGTCGCCGGGCAGGTCATGGCTTGAGCCCGCCGAAACCGTAGCGGTCAATACCGGCGGCACGGCCAATGTGCTGCACGCTGCCCAGGCCTTTGGTCGTTCCAGAGTACTGATAGTCACCAGCGCTCATATCTACGGCACGATAAGAGCCGAAGATCTGCCGCTCAACGAGGCGACGCCGCCGGTCCCAGAACATCCATATGGGGTGAGTAAACTGGCGGCCGCACTGCTGGCGCCGATCTATTGGCAACGTTATGGCTTGCCGGTCGTCGAGGCCCGACCGTTTAATCATATCGGTCCTCGGCAGACACGCGGATTCGTCGTACCCGATTTTGCCAGCCAGGTAGCGGCCGTAAAACTGAAGCAGAGTGAGGCTGAGATTCGGGTTGGCAACCTGGATGCGGAGCGTGATTTCACGGATGTGCGTGATGTGGTCAGGGCGTATCACTTGTTGGCAAACCGTGGCCAACCGGGAGAGTCCTATCTCGTATGCTCAGGTACAGCCGTGTCGATTCGTCTCATCCTAGATACATTGCTTGAACTTGCTGATTGTCCGGTGAAAATCGTGCCCGATCCCGAGCGGATGAGGCCGGCCGAAAATCCCACAATCGTGGGCAGCTATCAGAAGCTCAAGCGGGAGACCGGCTGGGAGCCGACTATTACCCTGAGTCAGTCACTTAAAGACACGTTGGAGGATTGGTTGGAAAGGCGATCCGCGTGACGAAGAAGAAGCAACGGCTTGACCTATTGCTTGTTGAGCGTGGACTTGTAGAGACTCGGTCGCAGGGCCAGGTGCTGGTTATGGCAGGCGAGGTACGGGTCGATGGGGCAACAGCTGTGAAACCGAGCACACTGGTTAGCCAACAGGCGACGATAGAAGTCGTTGCACCCGCGCCATACGTGAGCCGGGGCGGATATAAGTTGGCGGCTGCATTGAGCCAATTCAATATCGACGTGATCGATGAAGTTTGCGCGGATGTTGGCGCTTGTACAGGCGGATTCACGGATGTATTGTTGCAAGAAGGCGCGGCCAGAGTCTACGCCATCGACGTTGGCTACGGCCAGATTGACTGGAGATTACGCCAAGACTCGCGCGTAGTAGTCATGGAGCGCACCAATGCCCGACACCTGGAAAGCCTGCCGGAACTTATTGGTGTTGTCACCATCGACGTCTCCTTCATTTCATTGCGGTTGATTCTACCTTCCGCCGTTGGCTGGTTGACGGAAAAAGGGCAGATAGTGGCTTTAATCAAGCCTCAGTTTGAGGCGGGACCGGCGAGTGTTGGAAAGGGGGGAGTTGTGCGGTCGACTGCAGTTCACCAGCACGTGCTGCGCGATGTTTTGGCCTGGTGCATCGATCATGATCTGGCGCCCTGCGGTCTCATCCGCTCCCCAATCACGGGAACGGAAGGTAACATTGAGTTTCTGGTCTGGCTTCGCCGTGGACAAGAAGCAGCGCTTGATCTGGAATCGGCGATTAACAGCGTAATAGCGTGAGGTGTGGGACCTAGTCTGCTGTGGGCGAGACTTCGGCTTTCATCTCAACTTGCCGTTCAGGAGCGGTCGAAACAGCTACCTGAAGCCAGACAGTGAAGGCGGCGCCAGAACCCTGCCCGCTTTCGGCCTCGATTCGACCCTGGTGACGTTCGACGATCTCCTTGCAGATGGCTAGGCCGAGGCCGGTGCCCGGCGCGCCACTGTCAAGGGCAGTCTCTCCACGATAGAAGCGGTCAAACAGATGGGGCAAGTCGATCGAGGTGATCCCAGGTCCATTGTCAGAGACACGGATCCAGATTTCCGAAGCGTCGCCATTTTGTTCCATTCCCGATTCGATATTGATGTCGCCGCCGGCGGGAGTGTAGTTCAGGGCATTCACCACCAAATTCATTAGAACCAACTCTAGTTGGCCTCGATCGGCAAGAACGAGTGGCAGCTCGGACGGGACATCCGTGGACACGTGCATGCTGTTACTTTGAATTCGTGCGTTGCAGCTGGTGACCACGGCGTCAACCGTTTCGCCGATCGAAACTGGCTCCAGGCGAGTTGGGATCTTGCCGGTCTCCAATTTGGCCAGGTCGAGTAGATCTTCGATGATATTCGCTAGCCGGTCCGTCTCCCTATCGAGGACGGTCATGTAGTTTTCCTTCTTCTCAGGCTTACCACGCCTCAGCAACATCAGATAAGTCTTGATTGTCGTCAGCGGCGTCTTAAGCTCATGGGTAACGCTGGAAATGATGTTTGATTTCACGCGATCCACTTCTTTGAGCTTACTGATGTCAGATTGAACGCCAACAAAGCCGGTCAATTCCCCGTCCGGGGAGTTGATGGGAGCCACGGCCAGGCTCACATCGCTGTAGGATCCGTCCTGACGCTCTAGTAGCAGCTCGCCACTCCAGCCGCTGCCAGTATAGATGGCTGTCCACATATGCCGATAGGCCTCGGGGGTCTGCTCGTCAGTCTTCCACAGGTCAAGCGATTTGCCACGCAGCTCGTCGGTGGAATATCCTGATTGCAGGGCCATCTCCGCGTTGGTATACAAGATGATGCCGGCTTGATCGGTAAAGAAGATCCCCTCTCCGGCGCTGTCCAGAATGGCCTGCGTCCGATCTCTTTCGGCCTGGAGCTCGGCCGTGCGCTCGGCCACCTGTTCCGCCAGGTTGTCGGCATGCCTTTGCAGCGCTTCATAGAGGCGCACGTTCTCGATTACTGGCGACATCTGGTTGGCCAATGTCTGCAGCAAATCGATGTCGTTCTGGGGATAGAAATCGTCTGGGTCCCGACGGCCGAACAGCCATACGCCAAGTGTCTGATCTCTAGCTACCAGGGCAATAGACAGCCTAACCCAGTCGAGGCGCTCTAGCCGCGAACTGCCTGGCGGCCGATAAGCGCCGGCTCCGGCCTGAAGAGCTTCCAATTGGGCTCGGCTTTCTGGCAACGTAGTTTCCGGTATGCGCTCGGCATACATGAGGTCGAGCTTGCCGTCATCAGAATCGAGAACCAGGGCCGACTGACGGATCAGCATTGAAGGAAGAATGTCCTTGGTCAACGATACGGCCATGGTATTGCGATTCAATGTCGACGGTATCTGGCTGGCGAAGACGCGTAGAATATCATCAGGATCATGCTCGGTTCCGTAAGCCAGGCGGTTCACGGCGTCTTGCATTCTGCGAACCAGTGGCGGGATCGCCAATACAAAGACGATTGAAACGAACAGCAGGAAAACGGTTCTAGTGCCCGAAGCCGTTATCCATTGTTCCCCAAGCAGGAGCACAATGACAAACAAAGTAGGGTAGATTAAGATGAAACTGTAGAGGCTTAGCAGGCGATTTGCTCTGAACTCAAGCGCGCCTAACTGCCGCTTGTAAATCGCATAGGTGTATGAAATGGGCAGTATGGGGAGAGAAATGAAGGCAATCGACAATGCCAGAACGCTGGGAACGGATATACCGGTCATGACGGGCACCTGGACCAACAGCAACGCCGGCCCAAATGCGAGACCGAGACCGGCGAGCATCAGGCGCGCCGAGTGACGATCTGAACTTGGAGTTCTCTTGCTAATGGTGCGATAGATCAGGAGGAGGAAGCTGATTAATATGGCCAGGCTAATGGCCAATAAACTGGTACTTCTGGGGATCAGACGCAGAAGCTCGGCAATTGTCAGAACGATGACCATACCGTAGAGAGCCCGAATGATGAGGCCCTTTCGCTTGGCCATTAAAGGATTGGGCACCGTGAAGTGAAGATGCACAAAGACCGGCGCCATCATCCAGCCTACAATGATGGCGACGTACCGAGCTCCGCTCACCTGCCAGTTGGCAATGCTGCCCACACCAATCCAGATGGCCGTCAAATACATGGCGGCGATCAATAGCTGCCAACGGCGATCCCTCGGCCGCAGGAACAGGAGAACAGCCGTGCCAGCGAGCCAGAAAGGAAAGAACCACAAGGAAGTAACCAGCCGTTTGAGCCGATCATCCAGGCTTGGCTGTGGCATCACTAGGTCTACTTCCTGGCCGTCGTCCTTGACCAAATTGGGTACACTCTCGCCGGGCAAATAGCCTCTGAACGGCACACTCAACCAGTCATTGAGATACTGCTCGTAGCTCAAATCCCCAATCTGAACGAGAACGTCTTCAACCTCGAGTCCTGGTTGAACGGTATCGACGATTCTCCAACCAGCAACAAAGGATGTGATTTCAACACCTGGATAGGGTGTCAATAGTATGTAGCTGAGGGCGTAAAAGGCATAGAGTGCAAAGACAGCGAGAGATACCGCCAACAGGCGCCAATCTGAACGATTAAACAGACTTGGCAGACGTCCACTCATGCTCAATGTACCATGCGCGCCGGCTATGCCAAACTGGACAACTACGCCAGCTGCTTAGTTGGCCAGGTTAGCATCTTTGACCGTCTTCTAAGTGTAGCGATATCACATGATAGAAGCCAGTCTAACCGCGAGCATGAATGTTGCCCTTGGATCCTAACCGGCCGCGTAAGACCGTTAGTCCGAAGATTACATACATTGTAACGAGACAAGCCTACTCTAGGCAATCCCCCGATACTACCAGACAGAGCTGCCAGAGACTTTAGGGTTGGGGTAATTATTGGTTACTTGAAAGCGGCTCAAGAAGCTCCTCTCGCGACAGCTCAACGCCGGCCAGTTGGAGGAGGCTCAACAGCGAGTCGGCATAGCTGTCCAGCAGATCGCTCATGGCAGGCCGATCTGCAAGATCCATTGCTGTCAGGGCATGGTGGGCTGCCTGATAGCGAGTGACAAGCAGGTAGGCACTGTAGGCAACCGCACCCGAGGAAACAAGTATCTGCTGCGCTTCGGCCAACGCACTGGGATCCTCCGTGCGGGGCAATAATTCGGCAAAACGGGGCCGAAGCGGATGGTCTGCCGTTTGAGCATAGAGTAATAGCAGGTTATTCCGGCCCTGTTTCCAGTCCGCATTGGCCGGCGTCTGGAGCGCATCAGACAGGTCATCTTCAATCTGGATGATTTCGCCGAAGAGCATGCCGAGATCATACATTTGTGAAGCAAGCGTCGAGGAAGCGCCGCCGGCGACGGCGCCCACCTTCAACGCCCCACCGTAGAAGGGTGTGCTCTTTGCGGTTACAACCCTCCAGTAGTTTGACTGGCCGCCTAGGTTCTGAACATCTAGATGCTGACCAATCGCCGTTTGCAGACCAACTTGAGAGAAGGTGGCCATGACAGCCAGTTTCCGATTGGGGTCGAGAGGCGAAGCGTCGATCAGTCGCGAGGCCAGCGCTTCGTAGGCCAACGCCATATTGGATGCCGGCCCAACGCCATAATTGACGTGGGCGCCGCGCGAATCGTCGTCGAGTATGTCGTCGACGATAATGATGCTAAGCTGGAGGCATGCGATTGCCGCCGCCACGGGCAGCGCGTCGGCGCGCGTGCCGCCAGCAGCCTGACAGGCAATTAAAGGCAACTCCCAGTCAGGACGAGAGGCTTCGCCTGCCTGGTCAAAGACGGCCGCCAATTCGGGCCAGTCAACGATCTCGGGCAGGCTGGCAACAAGGTCGCGAATCTGTCGAAAACTCACAATGCTAACACGCCGTCGCACCAAGGGCCTGGACGGCCTATTTCTACAGTGGTCAACGCAAATTAACTAGCCGAGTTGGCCAGCCAAGCTGGCTGGCCAACTCGACCAGCGACTAATTAAATTGTGGCAGACCCGCAAGAAGCCGGCTGTCAAGAACACGCTAGCCAGCAGATAACCCTGCGAGCGGCAGTCTTTAGTAGGACCAGCCTGCCCAACTCCCGAGGGGCTTCAGTCCTTGCGTCTCCGTTATTGATTTTGCTTCACCGATCTCCGACAGTTTCTTGAGCGCTATCATGAGCGGGCTCTGTGGTGATTCATCTTTCAGCATCTCATGGAACGTGTCCATATTGATCTGGGTGTTCATCCTATACTCCTCTTTCCACTTTGGCCTGCTCCCACAAGCAGGCCGATCAATAAACTAATCAGAGCTTCCTGCCGAGTTGAGGTAACGATTGGCATTCTGCTCAATGATTACGAAGGATGATTTGGGGCTAGATCGTTAGCCATCGACTCAATCGAAGGTTAGTTCTGATTAAGCGACACGTAGCCATGAGCGATATTAGACTATTAAGCTGCGGAGAAGGTGGCACGAATAGCACTACAGTACTATCGATCATAGCCATCTAGATATTAAAAGTCAATATCATCTTCCGATATATCGCTCTTGATCCAGCTGTTCCTCTGAATATCAGTGAATCGCTCACTGATTTGGAAGGCATAGGCTAGGTTAGCGCCCTGACATCGGGTGTTATGGTCTGTTATACTTGGGTGCATGGAACAGCAACGAATCAGAAATTTCTGCATTATCGCCCATATTGATCATGGCAAGTCGACGTTGGCAGATCGACTGCTGCAACTCACCGGTACGGTATCTGACCGGGAAATGCAAGAACAGATCCTGGATGACATGGAACTTGAACGAGAGAAAGGGGTGACGATCAAGGCATCAGCCGTTCGTATGGAATACGAGGCGGCTGATGGGATCTCGTACGAGATGAACCTCATAGACACGCCTGGCCATGTTGACTTCGCCTATGAGGTGAGTCGGGCGCTTCAGAGCTGCGAAGGCGCCATACTGGTGGTCGATGCAACCCAGGGCATCGAGGCACAGACACTGGCGAATCTTTATTTGGCTATTGACGCCGATCTCGAAATCGTGCCCGTGGTGAATAAGACTGACCTACCGGCAGCCATGCCGGATGTGGTGGCTGAGGAACTGGAGAGTTTGATAGGCGTTCCGGCCGAAGATGTCATTGCCATCAGCGCTAAGACCGGAACCAATGTGGAACAAGTACTCGAAGCTGTTGTGCAACGTGTGCCACCGCCAAGCGGCAATCCGCAAGGCCCGCTGCGGGCCCTGGTATTCGACTCTCACTACGATTCATATAAGGGCGTCGTTGCGTACGTTCGCGTCTTCGAGGGTGTACTACACGAGCGGCAATTGATTCGAGTCATGTCCAACCAGGTTACAACCGAGCCAATCGAGATTGGCGCGTTCCGCCCGCGCATGACGACGACTGAACAACTATCGGCCGGAGAGGTCGGCTATATCGCGACCGGCCTTAAGACGGTGAGGGAGTGCCGGGTTGGGGACACTGTGACATTGGCGCAGAACCCGTCTAAAGAAGCGTTGCCGGGCTATCGAGCGGCAAAACCCATGGTATTCGCCGGTTTCTATCCGACAGAAGGAGAGGACTATCAGTTGCTCAAGGAGGCCTTGGAAAAGCTCCAGCTCAATGACGCTTCCCTGGTATTTGAACCGGAAACGTCGACTGCCTTGAACTTTGGTTTTCGCTGCGGATTTCTGGGCCTGTTCCATATGGAAATCATCCAGGAACGTTTGGAGCGCGAGTATGATCTGGACATAGTCGCAACCGCGCCTAGCGTGAGGTATGAAGTTGTACGGGCGCATACTGGTCAGGTCGAAGTACTTGAGAGCCCGGCGGAATTGCCCGATCCGAGCCAAATAGAAGAAATCCGCGAACCCTGGATGGATGTCCACATTTTTACCCCCGATGAGTACTACGGCGTGGTCATGGAGTTGGTCATGAAACGCCGTGGCGAGTTCAAGGCCCAAGAGTATCCGGCTCCAGGACGAGTTATCCTGCGCTTCGCGATTCCGCTGGCCGAAATCGTGGTCGACTTCTATGATAGGCTGAAGAGTGCTACGCGGGGTTATGCCTCCATGGATTATGAATTTGCCGGCTACAAGCCGGCCGAATTGGTGCGCCTTGACATTTTGGTCAACAAGCAGCCGGTAGATGCCTTGGCGATGATCGTCCATGAGGATGACGCGTACCATCGTGGTCAGAAGATGGTTACGGCGCTGCGGAAACTCATCCCTCGTCAGATGTTCGAGGTGCCCATACAGGCGGCCGTGGGCAACAAGGTGATCAGTCGGGCCAACGTCAAGGCGCTTCGCAAAGATGTCTTGGCCAAATGCTATGGAGGTGACGTGACGCGTAAGCGCAAGTTGCTCGAGAAGCAAAAGAAAGGCAAACGGCGCATGAAGATGATCGGGAACGTCGAGATCCCACAAGAGGCTTTTATGGCTGTTCTCCAACTCGGCGATGACTAACCGGCACAACGGGAAGATGGCGTCGGCATGGACGAATGGCGGCACATGATCCTGGCGTACTAGCTGCATGTCAATCTACCAGCGCTTTCTGTTTCCGTTCCTAAGTAGAATAGATCCCGAAACGAGCCATGAACTAACGCTACGCGCCCTTGAGTTAAGCCAGAGCTTGGGCGCGGGACGGGCCTTGCTGCATGGCATGGCGGGTCAGATTCCGACGCGCCCTGTTGATGCGTTCGGGCTTCATTTCGCGAACGAACTGGGAGTAGCGGCTGGCTTCGACAAAGATGCACGGGTGGCGCCTGGCCTAGGCCACCTGGGTTTTGGCCACGTAGAGGTGGGTACCTTAACGCCCAAGGCGCAGGAAGGAAACCCAAGGCCGCGTGTGTTCAGGATGCTGGAAGATGGGGCGCTTGTAAATCGCATGGGATTTCCGAACCTTGGGGCAGCACAAGCGGTCAAGCGACTGAAGCAGTATGCCGGTAGCAAGTCCGAGATTGTTATTGGGGTCAGCCTGGGCAAGCAAAAACCGACGTCCCTCGAAAGGGCAGCAAATGACTACTTGGAAGTGATGACCGAAGTGTATCTTGTCTCAGATTACCTGGCCGTCAATGTTAGCTCGCCCAACACGCCGGGTCTGCAGAAATTGCAGGATCGAGCGTATCTTTCCCAGTTGCTAACGGCGTTAATGGATGGCAACAAGAAACTGGCCGACCAGCATCACGTGCCGATCCGACCGCTGATTCTGAAAATCTCACCAGATTTGACATGGGAACAGCTTGACCATGTCCTTGGTGCCGCGGTGGATCATGGCGTCAGTGCAATTGCCGCGACCAATACGACGCTAACAAGAGCGGGTCTGAAGAGTTCACACTGCGATGAGGCTGGCGGTCTGAGTGGCCTGCCACTTAGGGAAAGGAGCAACGAGATAATCGCGTATATTTGGCGCCAGCTCGAAGGTCAACTGCCAATCATTGGCGCAGGCGGAGTGTTTGCCGCTGAAGATGCCAAGGCGAAGCTGGATGCCGGGGCCGTTTTGGTTCAGGTCTATACCGGCCTTGTGTACAATGGGCCAGGCATTGCGGGGGACATCTTGCGTTACCTACAAGCCAACATGTGAGTGACTTTTATGACAACAGCGCTGTCGGGTATAATCCTGCCAGTGCCAAGCGGGACTAGCAGCGCAAGACGCAACTGTTCGCTGCGCCCGCCGAGAAACGAAGTATGAAACGTGTTACTGTAGTTGCCACCGGCCTGGTACAGGGCGTATCCTATCGATACTACACCAGGCGTGAGGCAAGGCGGCTGGGCCTGACCGGATGGGTTAAGAACGAGGTCAACGGTTCAGTCACGGTAGTTGCCGAGGGCCAAGATGATGCCCTGCGAGCTCTTCTACAGTTCCTGGAAAAAGGACCGCCTTCAGCTCGTGTCCGAAGTGTTGCAGTCGACTGGTCACGGGCATCTGGCGAATTTGGATCTTTCGAAGTGCGCTTCTGATGAACGGTCGACGTCAGCGCCTGGCCTGGGCGATCATGTTGGCAGGCCTATTTGCATGTATCGGACTGGTCGTATTCGTGCCGCTGGGCTTGAATGCGTATCTTCAGCGCGCGATGAGAGCCATGGAGGTCGAGGTCCAGGCCAATCAGGGGACTGTCGGCATCGTCCAAAACGATGGCGAGTCGGTAGCCTTATTTGCTGGCGATCCCGCATTTTCGCTGGCGACGGACGGCTCGGTATTGACAAATGCGACCGACACAGCTCTTATGCTGGCCCAGAATGCAGCCGAGGGGTCTCTGATCGCCAGAATTCAGGTGTATGGCAGCACACAGGTTCAACTGGACGATGCGCGATCGCCTCGGTTCGAGACTAGCTCACGCAAAAATGCCGTGACTCTTGACTTGCGGGCCGGCCGTATCTTGATAAGCGTCCCAGGCGATCCCACACGCCCTGTGACTATCCAGGTGAGGACGCCTCAAGGCAGCGTGCTAATAGAGGAACAAGGACAATATTCGATCAATGCGACCAACTCGGAATCGCAGGTCACCGTGCTGGAGGGGAGTATGGTGCTGGAGTCCGGCGACAAAGAGCTCAAACTGAACGGTGCCCAAAGAGCGATAATGTCTGCCCCAGGGACGCTTGATGGCCCGCTGACAGCGGAAAGGAATTTGGTTGTCAACGGCGGATTTGACGAGGGACTGGAGATGTGGCTGCCACTATCGCCCAATACGGAGATCGTCGATCAACCCAGCGTGGAAGTAGTGGTTGACTCTAGCGATCCTGAGCCGGTAGTTATCTTCAAACGGTTGGGTATCGGCCACGCGGACGTAGGCCTGCGGCAGGTCGTCGGTCAAGATGTGACCGACTTTAAGAGCCTCAAGTTGCTGCTGAGCATGCATGTAGCCGAGCAAAGTCTGGGTGTATGTGGCCAGCAAGGGAGCGAATGTCCGGTCATAGTACGGATCGAATACGACGATGTTAACGGCTCGGCCCAGATATGGCAGCAAGGCTTCTACGCATCCGGTGAAGTAGGCCCCGACACACCTGATGTGTGTGTTGCCTGCCCACCGCCACTCAACGAACACCAGCGGGTGCCATTCGATCAACTCGCGTTTTATGAGTCGGAGAATCTGCTGGAGAAACTAGGGCAAATGGGCATCCTGCCGGCCCAAATCAAGTCCATTACGTTGATCGCTTCAGGCCACAGCTTTGAATCTCGGATATACGATCTGGCCTTAATTGCAGTAGAGTAATTGCTAATCGAAGCCCAGTCCACGCTCCTTTAACGAGACATAGCGGCCGTGACCGATGACAAGATGATCGAGCACTTCGACATCAAGAAGTTGTCCGGCGCTCACGATTTGCCTGGTGACGCTCACATCTTCTGGAGAAGGCGATGGATCTCCTGAGGGATGATTGTGAGCCACAATCATTGCTGCAGCATTCTCTTTGATGGCGTGACGGAAGAGTTCACCGACGCGGATGACCGAGGTGTTCAAGCTGCCAACATAGATATTTGGCGTGGCAAGCACATGGTTGCGCGTGTCAAGCAACACCAGGCGAAGGTGTTCCTGCTCTAGCAGCGCCATATCGGACATTAACAGGTTCGCTGCGTCGGCCGGCGACGAGACACGGGCCCGCTGCTCAGGTGCGCTTGCCAGAAGCCGGCGGCCTAGTTCGAGGGCAGCCTTAACCTCCACGGCTTTGGCCGGACCGATTCCTTTCACTGACTGTAATTCAGTCACCGAGGCTCTGGCAAGGCCAGGCAAACCGCCGAAGCTAGATAGAAGTCGCTCGGACAAGCGAACTACATTTTCACCGCCAACTCCTGTGCGAAAGATAATCGCCAGCAGTTCGGACGTGGCCAATGCGCGCTCACCGACTTGCATCAGCCTCTCCCGTGGGCGGTCGCCGGCCGTCAAATCACGAATCATGGGCGTATAGTCAAGGGGTATTTCGTTCGTCATATCTCCCTATTACCTACCGGTTTGAAGCGGATTTCGCTGTCGCCGAATATATTTAGGGCGATTATTTCGAAGCCGCGCTTTCGATCAAAACGACAAGTTCATCCCACTCTTCGGGCATTAGATGGAGGCTGAGGCTTCCGAGTTCCAAATGATATACATGGCCGGCCTCTTCGTGGCTCAACCAGGCAATTAGGTTCTCAGTTTCGGCCAGGATCTCTGTAGCTTGGTCTTTGTTCACGGCTTCTTCCTCAAGATAACGGACGTAGAATGCCTGAGTACATCTCAGGAACACAGATTTCACGGATTCTCACTATCCTGTCTCGCGACCGTAGATCAATGTCGGTAGGTTGACTTCGCGTTCCCGAATTACGCGGCGCCCGTATCAATAAAGTCGCAAGCGGCACGTAAGCTGGATTTATTATAGCCGCTAGCTATTTTTCCCGGTAGGCATGCAAAAAAAAAGAGCCCTGGCATTCAGTCGCCAGGGCTCGCTGTAATACATTTGAATCAGATAGTCTACCGACGTGATTGGCGACGATCGCCGCGACCTCGACCTCCGCCTCGGCCGCCACCCCTAGGGGAGTCTTTGGACTGGGCTTCTTCAAGAGTCCAGCCCTCCAGCACAGCCTGGCGTGACAATCGGATCTTGCCATTGTCACGGTCAATGCCTGTGATCATGACCATAACCTCATCACCAAGCTTTACTGCATCTTCGACGCGGTTCAATCTATCCGACGACAATTGCGAGATGTGGCACATGCCATCGGTACCCGGAGCAAACTCAACAAAGGCGCCGAAATCGGTGGTGCGTACAACACGACCGGTGAAGATCTGGCCGAGTTCGGGTTCTCTAGTCAGGTTTTCGATACTTTCCATAGCCAGCGTCGCCTGTTCACCGTCAACGGCGGCGACGTATATCGTGCCATCTTCCTGGATGTCAATTGATACCTCAAACTCTTCTTCAAGCTTGCGGATTGTACTTCCACCTTTGCCGATCACAGCGCCGATCTTTTCAGGATCGATCTTGATGGATGTCATACGAGGCGCCCAGCGGCTCAACTCTGCTCTGGCTGCCGGCATGGTCTCCACCATGTTATCCAGGATGTGCATTCGGCCTTCATGGGCCTGCTGCAGGGCCTGTGCCAGGATCTCGCGCGACAAACCGCTGATCTTGATGTCCATTTGCAAAGCCGTAACACCATCGGTAGTCCCGGCAACCTTAAAGTCCATATCGCCAAGGTGATCTTCCATACCTTGAATATCAGTTAAGACCGCGTGTTGGCTACCGTCTGATATCAAACCCATAGCCACTCCGGCGACTGGCCTTTTCAGCGGCACGCCGCAATCCATGAGTGCTAGACTCGACGCGCAGACGCTGGCCTGGCTTGTGCTGCCGTTGGATGATAGGACTTCTGAAACGACACGGATGGTATAAGGAAATTCCTCTTCGTCCGGCACCATCGGCGCCAAAGCGGTCGCGGCTAGGGCGCCATGGCCGATTTCGCGGCGCTTTGGACCGCGCAGGAACCAGGTTTCGCCGGTAGAGTAGGGCGGGAAATTGTAATGATGGATGAATCGACGGGAATCCTCAGGCTGCAGGCCATCCAATTTCTGGGCTTCTCTCAACGTGCCGAGAGCCACGATAGAGAGCACCTGGGTCTCGCCTCGACGGAATAGACCCGAGCCGTGTGCTCGTGGGCTTATGCCAACTTCCGAAGACAATTCACGGATGTCACTGTAGCCACGACCGTCCGGTCGCACACCTTCATAGAGAATCCGCTGGCGGATCTCTTCCTTCAGAATTGCGCTGAAGATCTCACGTACTGACTTGGGGTCCAGCGCATCGTCTTCTTCAATGAATCCGTCGACGATCTCATCCCGTAACTCTTCGACGGCCGTGTTTCGAGCGTTGCGTTCCAGATCACGGGCTACAATATCCTTGAGCCGATCACCAACCCGCTCGCGAACACTGGTATCGAGTGCCTCGTCAACCGAAGCTAGGTTCACTTCACGCTTTTCCTTGCCGAGCGCTTCGCGCATTTCAATTTGTAGATCAACGATCGGCTGGATCGCTTCGTGACCGAATTCCAAGGCCTGCAATAGCAGCTCCTCGGAGACTTCGTTTGCGCCAGCTTCGACCATGATGATGGCATCACGGCTGGCCGCCATTCGAAGATCCAGCAGGCTTTCTTGCATTTCTTCGATGGTCGGATTTGCCACCAGCTGGTCATCGATCAAGCCGACGCGAACCGCGCCGATGGGACCATTCCATGGAATATCGGAGATCGTCAGGGCGCAACTCGCAGCATTGACGGCCATGATGTCTAGATGGTGTTCACCGTCTGAGGAGAGGGTAGTGATGATCATCTGAACTTCGTTTCGCATTCCCTTAGGGAAAAGCGGCCGCAACGGACGGTCCGTCAGGCGACAAATGAGAATCGCCTCGGTGCTGGGCCGTCCTTCGCGACGGAAGAAGCTCCCGGGTATGCGGCCGGCCGCATACATCTTCTCTTCATAGTCCACGCTCAGCGGAAAGAAATCGAGCCCTTCTCGGGTTGATTTCGACATCGTTGCGGTGGCCAATAGCATACTGTCGCCGACGCGGGCAGTAACGGCGCCGCCAGCCTGCTCGGCCAGCTTGCCGGTCGAGACGGAGAACTCCTTTCCTCCAATCTCTGTGGTAAACGTACGTTCATCGGGCATAACAAAAAACCTCCAGCTAAGTAGGCGACCAGGTAAACGGCCGGGAACAAGTACACGGATGACCGCCCGGAGGCAACTCCAGGCGGCTGAAAATGCTGACCTACCTGATGGTAGACAGACTTATCCGCAGTATCTCGGCTATTTACCTCTTTGAATGTTTGGCGCTGGAGGGATTAGGGACTGGGGACTGGCTCGCATGAGACGAATTGCACGCCGCCCCAATGCGGGACAATGCCCAATACCTAATCCACCACTCCAGGACCAAATGTCGCAAAAAAGCGCGTAGCCCGGCTCTAACCTGGTCACGCGCTGCCAATAGATTTACCTGCGCAAACCGAGCCTTTCAAGGATAGCCCGGTAACGCTCTGGGTGATTTCTACGCAAATAGGCCAGAAGACGACGGCGCTTACCAACTAGCATTAACAGACCACGACGCGAGCTTTCATCATGTTTGTGATCAGCCAGGTGTTCCTGCAACTGCTTGATGCGCCGATCAAAGAGCGCTATTTGCACTTCAGGCGAACCAGTGTCGCCAGGATGTGTCGCAAATTCCTCAATAATATCGGACTTCTCTGCCACTGTTAACGGCATATTTAATACTCCTTCAAAGAAACTGCCCGACGGGCCGCCGCGCCGAAAGCGTCGAACCCTCGAGCAACAATGATTATAGCTAACTCACCTGCGGCGCGCCAATCGGCACTGAGTCATGCTTGCCGACCAAATTGTTTTTACATAAACTAGCGAGCATGGACAGAATTGATTTTCGATCAGATACTGTAACTTGGCCAACTCCAGCGATGAGGGAAGCTATGATGGAGGCCCGCATCGGGGATGACGTCTATGGCGAAGATCCTACGGTCAACGAACTCGAGACAGTAGCGGCTGACCTGGTTGGTAAGGAAGCAGGGCTGTTTGTCGTTAGCGGTACAATGGGCAATCTCACAGGTATCCTCGCTCAGGCGACCCGCGGCGAGCAAGTGCTTTTGGGCAATGACGCCCATTGTTTTAGGAGTGAAGCTGGCAGCCTGTCCGCACTTGGCGGTGTCGTAACTAGAACGCTTCAGACAGATTTCATGGGTCGCATGGGCGTGGAAGACCTCGAGCATGCCATCAGCCCTGATGACCCGCACTATCCACGCAGCCGTCTGATCGCGGTTGAGAATTCATATGGCGCTAAGCAGGGTAGGCCAATACCTACGGACTATTTCGCCGAGATTCGGGTATGTGCCGACAGGCATGACCTGTCGATTCATCTAGACGGCGCTAGATTATTCAATTCAGCAGTGGCGCTGGGCGTTGAGGCGTCCGAAATCACCCGATATGTTGATAGCGTCAGCTTCTGTCTGAGTAAAGGTCTGTGTGCGCCAGCAGGATCAGTGGTTTGTGGTTCGACCGCATTCATAAAGGAGGCGAGACGAATTCGCAAGGCGCTCGGAGGGGGAATGCGCCAGGCTGGAATTCTAGCCGCCGCTGGAATCGTGGCCCTTGAGGAGATGATTGATCGGCTGGCAGAGGATCATGAGAATGCCAGGAGGTTGGCAATGGGGTTGGCGGCCATACCTGAGATCGAGCTGAATCCAGAGGACATCCAAACCAACATCATATTCTTTGAGCTGTCAGATGATGTTCCTTGGACGGCTGCTGACATTGCTCGCAAGTTGCGAGACGACGGCCAAGTGCTGATTGGAGTCAAAGGCGAGCGCGGCTTTCGGGCGGTCACTCACTTCTGGGTGGGTTCGAACGAGGTCGAAGAACTGCTCGGCCAGCTAAGATTGGCATTGGCAGGTTGATCGTTGGGCTGGCCTACAGGCGGTTAGGGCGCGGCCTGACGTGCAAACTAAGGTTGGTCGCTGAGAATCCGGCCCGGAGAGAATCATGACAAGTATGGTCGGCCAGATAATTGGACACTATCGCGTTGACAGCTTCATCGGCGATGGGGGGATGGGGACCGCCTACAAAGCCTATGATTTGAGGCTTGAACGGCCCGTGGCAATCAAGGTGATGCATGCGCACCTTGCCCGTCAGGACGAATTCAGAGCTCGCTTGTCAATTGAAGCAAAGACGGCGGCCCAGCTCGATCATGCTTCCATCGTCAACGTGTACGAGTTGGGTGAGCAAGGGACCCAGCTGTACCTGGTTATGGAGTATATCGGCGGGGGTAGCCTGCGCGAGCATCTTCAACGACTTCAAACGCGTAAACGATTCTTGCCAATCGATCAGGCATTGCAAATCGGCCTGCAAATCGCCGAGGCCCTTGATTATGCTCATCAACGGGGCGTCATTCATCGGGACGTGAAGCCTGGGAATATCATTCTCAAGCAATTGGCCAGGCCGGATCGGCCACACGAATATCCGTTCAGGGCGGTTCTGACTGATTTTGGCTTGGTCAAGCTGCTGGACGGCGAATCGATAACGAGGAGTGGGACTACGTGGGGCACGCCGGCCTATATGTCGCCTGAGCAGTGCGAGGGACGCCAGCTTGGCGGTCGGAGTGACTTGTATTCACTTGGAGTCGTCCTGTATGAGTTGGCCACCAGTCGACTTCCGTTCAAGTTTCAATCCTTATCTGAGGCGATTGCCATACACCGGCGTGGCTTAATGCCCAAACCCGCTGCAGAACTGCGCGGCGATTTGCCTCAAGTAGTTGTCGATTTGTTGAAAAAATCGTTGGCTAAAGATCCCCGGCAGCGCTTTGGATCCGGGCAAGAGATGGCCCGGGCACTGGCAGCCGCACTTGACGTGGTGTGGGGGCGGTCGACCAGCAGCAGCGCACCCCTGTTTCATGACCCTGCCGCAGGTGAAAAAGCGCGACCCGATGGCGATTACCAGTTGCGAATCATGGCCCCCGACCAGGACGAGAGGGTCGACACACTTGATGGACTGGAAGTCACAATAGGACGAGATGAGAGTAGCGGTATAGTTCTCCAGGACGACCGGATCTCGCGCACGCACGCGAGACTCACCTGGAACGAAGGCAATTGGGTACTGGCGGATCTGGGCGGTCTCAACGGTACGTGGCTTGAGGAACAACGGCTTATAGCTGGTGAGGCTGTACCTCTGCCTGTAGGCGCTGCTTTTCGTGTCGGACCTTTTTTGTTGCGACTAGAGTTGGGCGGCCTGGCAAGTGAGTTAGCTGCAGGCACAAACCGCGAAGAGGACGCCCTGTTGCCGCTGGTCGACCAGAACGGACCGTTGCGGATGGTGCTGGCCCGTCAACAAGTGACGGTGGTGCCTGGCCATAACACCGAGTTAAAGGTTTCTATCCTCAACAGCAGCTCCATGACGGACAGAGTGCGCTTGCAGATACGGGGCGTGCCGGATGAATGGGTTCGCTTGCCATCGAGCGATAGCCAGATCGGGCCAGGTCAGCGGCTCGAATTGACGATAGTCTGGCAGCTGCCGCGAAAGATCGGTATCCCGGTTGGCCGGCAGCGATTCCGGGTGGAGGTAGTCTCGCAGAGGAACCAAGGGTTGATCCCGGCAGCAAGCGGCACCCTTTCTGTCGAGCCATTCGAGGTGATAACGGTCTCTATGGATCCGCGTTCTTTCGTCCTGCCCGGGATCGTTGAACTCGAGATCGGCAACCAGGGCAATGCAACGGCCGAAGTCAGCATCGTCGGCCGGGACAGCCGGGATGAGATCCAATTCCGTGGCGAGAGCGGTCACGTAACTATTCGTCCAGGCCATCTGGCGCTAGTCGGCATCGAGATGAAAGCTCGCGGACGGGCCCTCCTTGGCGAACTAAAGATCATTGATTTCTCAGTGATAGTTGGATCGCGACGAGGAACGCGACAAGAGATAGCCGGGCAGGCAGAAAGCAAGCCATACTTGCAGACCGGCTTTGTATATTTGGCTGCATTCGTGCTGGTTTTTCTTTGCGTTATCTTGACACTCATGCTGCTAATTCCGTTTGACCGCCCTAATCAGGATATGACGTCAACGGCAGCGGTTGCGCTAAACGCCACGCTTCAGGCTCAGGCCAGCCCTATGACTACGTCGACTTTGCCCATAGTTGGGACGACGGCACCAGCCGCAACTGCGACACCCTCTATCTTGATTGACAGTGACGGCGACGGCCTAAGTGACGATCAGGAATTGTCACTCGGAACAAACCCGGACAGCCCAGACACCGATGGGGATAGCTTGTCAGATGGTGACGAGGCCTTGATCCGGGCGACCGATCCGCTGAATAAGGACACAGACAACGATATTTTGTCGGACGGTGATGAGGTCAACCTATACGGTACGAGCCCGTTGATGGCAGATACCGACGGAGACGGCGTGAATGATGGCGTCGAAGCTGCATCGCAAACTGATCCGCTGGACCCATTTGACCCGCTGCCGACCGCCACGCCAACACTTATTCTGCCCACTAATACGCCGACGCCAGTGCCGCCCACGGCGACGGCTACGGCCACGTCAACTAGTACGCCTACTGCTACTGCAACGGCGACCGCGACGGCGACTGAGAGCCCGACCGAAACTGCCACCGCCACGGCGACTGCGACAGCCGCCGTGGGCTTCGAGGTTAGCTGCAGCAGCAGCCTGCCAAACCTGGATGGACTTGTCTCGCCCGGGGAGTGGGGAAGCACACCGACGTTTTCGTTCGCGGCCGGGACCGATGCGGCCTGGCTCGTTGACGGATATGTGACCTGGGTGACCGATCAACTTTTCATGGCATTTGTCGTCGACGACGATGGTACAGCGGCCATCGAGTCTCTTTCAGTCTTCGTCGACGTCGACGGAAACGCTGGAAACATCAACGATTCAGACCGGGCATACCGCATCGGCCGGGACGAACGCCTCAGCACTGGCGTCGTCGACGACTCTGGGCCGGGCGGTTCTAGCTGGAATTGGGTAGCCGTCAACGAGAATTGGGTGGCGCAAAGTGGCGACGGCCCAATCGGGCAGTGGATGCTGGAGCTAAGGATTAATGCGGCCCTGGACGCTCCGCAACTCCTCGCCGGTGGGCCGTTCGGCCTTATGATAAGCCTGGGCGACGATGGCAGCCAAGGTAGTTGGCCTGAGGGCGGCCAAGCGCTAGAGCCAAACACCTGGCAACGAGTTAGCAGCGATTTGTGCGATTGAGCAACTCAGGTACTGGACCGGATCAAGTCTTTCCCTCAGCTGCCGACATGCAAATGGCAGTACATCTCGCCAGGCCTGGCACGGTTTTTGCATTGGCGGTCGTTTTGCGTTTGACCCTGACAGCGCTGATCAACCTGAGATTGCTGTAGCTGGGCATCGGCTTGACGTGCCCAGGTGACCAGTTGCATCAGGCTGTCAAACTCGACATGGACAGCTTCCACGATGGATTCTGGATCGGGTGTTAGGCCTGCGTCGCTCGCGATACCAACCAGAACTTCGCCGGCGTAGCTCAGGATGCTTACACCCAGACCCAGGCGACCTGACTGGGGCACCCAGAACATGATGCCTTTGATGGGCTTACCGGCGAAGTACCGGACTTCCTTCGGGCCGGGCACATTGGTCATGACGGCCGTTGCTTTCTTCTCGAAAATGGACACGACGATGTCTTCGACTTGAGGCCCGGTCGCCCCTATGGCGTTCAAGATGCCATAGGTTACCAGCGCTTCGGGCGTTCCTTTGATCGCGTCCATGCGGCGTTTGAGCTCGCGCAAGCGGTCCAATGGATCATCGATACCGATGGGCAGCGATAGAAAGACCAGCCCGAAGGCATTACCTAATTTGATCGGTTCGTCGGGCGGCCGAAGATTGACCGGCACCACAGCTCGAAGATTCAGGCCGCCGACGGTTTCTCCACGGCTACGCAAATAACGTCCCAGCGCTCCGGCCACGGCCGTTAGCAAGACATCGTTGACGGTGCCGCCAGTTACGCGACCAACGGCCTTGACATCCGCCAAAGGAATAGGCAGTGACCAGGCGCATCTCTTTTGTACGCCAAGCGAGCCTTTGAGCGGTGTTGGCGGGTCGGGACTCAGAAGCAGCAGGCTAGCCAGCGCGGCCGCGCCTTCAGCTCCCATCTTCATGGTCGCCTGTCTGCGACCACGATCGGCAATCACTTCCAGACCCTGGCTAATCAATCTTCCACCATAAGTCGCGGCGCTGGGTGTCCGAGTCGCTTCTCGCCTGGAGGAATGGCCGTCCTGGTCAGCCGCCTCCGGAGCGATACCATTCTGCACGTTGGGCGGGTCGTCGGTCAGTGAGAGTAGGACGCGCATCAGGGCAATGCCGTCCGCAATGCAATGGTGCAGCCGACACACCAAGGCGCAACCATCGCCAAAGCCTTCTACCAGATGAATTTGCCAAAGAGGCTTGCTGAAATCGAGCGGTGTGCTCATGAGATCATTCGTCAGTTTCTGCAAGGCGATTTGATTTCCTGGCGAAGGCAGCGCAATTTGATGAAGATGCGCGCTAACGTCAAAGTGGGGATCATCAACCCAGAACGGCGCCATGAAGTTCAGCGGGGGCCGAAGAACCTTCTGTCGGAATCGGCGGAACTTCAGTAGACGGGTTTCGATCAAGACCCTCAGTTCCCCTAGATCGATGGGCTCGTCGAACATGAAGATCCCGCTGATCATCATCAAGTTGGTCGGATCTTCCATGCGCAGCCATGCCGTATCGACCGGTGACAGCCGGTTCTTCATTATTCTGGAACGTAGCATAGGCCCACCTCCTAGCTAAAAGGCGCCAACAAATCTAGCCGATTGTAGAGTGGACTATGGGGTTTGGCAATAGCTGCAGGTTCAAGGAGTACCGGTTTACCGGCTCAGCTAGACCGGGCAGCGATAGTTGCGCCTGCATGTGTTACGCAACTAGCCAGGATCAAGTTGTGCTGTAGAATTTAGACGGGTTGGCGAGGTGTCAGGCATCATGAGCGCACCGTACTTCACCGTGATTCTTGATCCAGTCTGAAGTGATATTCTATGTCAGAAAAGACGTTGGCGATGCTTGTTCTCGATGGACAGAATGTGCCCTACCAGGTGAGCCGCTACGCTCCCTCGCTGCACGATGCTGTGGAAATCGCACAACAGATTGGCGTGGAGCCCGGCAAGGTATTCAAAACTCTCGTGGTAACCCGGTCTGCAGGGAAGCCGTTTCTGGTCATGGTGGCTGCAGACAAGCAGCTTGACTTGAAGAAGATGGCCCAGGCGGTCGGCGAGAAGAAAGTGAAAATGGCTAGCCAGCGTGACGCTGAGAAGATGACCGGCCTGCATGTTGGTGGCATTTCTGCCCTAGCGCTGCAGAATCGCGGGTTCGCTGTATGCCTGGACTGCGACGCGGAAAACTTCGAAAGAATACATATTAGCGCCGGCAAACGCGGAGTTCAACTGGAAGTCCCCGTAGATGACCTGATTCGAATCACATCGTGCCGGGTTATGGCTGTGTCGCGCTAAGGTTTGCTCCTTATCACAACTGGTAGATAGCTGGTAAGTGGCCTGAGCTCCAAGACCGTATCGACGACAACTGGATCGGTCATGCCATCCTCGAGGATCGCAGTTGCCGGCAGCCAAGCGGGCCTGGCCAAGAATGGCGTTTTCATGACCGTAGTGACCGTAACCGCCTCGCCAGGCTGAAGCAAACCATGCCAAGCCAACTGATTATCCGTCAACGTCACTTGACCTGGAGACGAACTAACTGTGCCGGTGAAGGGTGCAAGAGCTTCTGGCAGTTTCACGTTGGCATCGAGTGTTCCGGTCGCGTGCCCCTGGTTGAATAACTTGAGTTCAAATGTGACAGCTTGGCCAGGAGCCGCCACGCTGGGGAATACGCGAAATCGCGATGCCGTTGGATCTGGCGCTGCCAGCCAGAACGGAACCGTGCGCTCCAGGGTCAGATCGTGGTCCTCATAATAAATCTCTACCAGGTTCTCAATTCGTGTGCCCGGTGAAAGGCCTTCGAGCGGAACGGCGTCATATGCAATCCCATGTTGTCGACCAGGAGCCAGATGGCCACGCCAGGTAACCTGATGCTGGTTTGGGTCATATTCTGCACCACCGCTGATGGTTGCGGTGTCGATGTTCAAACTAAAGGGTAGCGAGTTTGTTACGACGACCATACTGCCGGGTCCGGCCGATGAATAACGCAGAGTGAGCGTGAAAGTGCGCGTGGCTGCAGGGAGCCCACTCCGCCTATCGACCTGGAGGGAGGACTCTCCCAGATCGCTGAGCCATCCAAGAATTCGATTCATGGACTTGGCCTGATTTGCGGCGGGCAAGGTCTCAAACGGCAGCCCCCAGAATACAGTGCGCCAGTTAGGACCAGAATTGGCCACGCCGGCCGCATAGCCCTGATTGTGCCATAAGGACACGACGCCGTGCGGCGATGGCACCAGACCATCGCCGTTGTTATGATAGGGTCCATACTCCAATTGAAGTGGTCCCGCCAACTCCTGGAACGGCGAGCCGTATTCGCCGCCATAGGCTATTGTAGGCGTTACCGATTCCGCGTAATCCAAGATTCCTAGATAATTCCTGGTTAAGGTGTTGGAGCGATGGTAGTAGAGATAATCCTGGCTGGTCAGAAACAATCTTCCACCCTGGTCAAGGTAGGCAGCTAGGACCTTGCTCTCCTCGGTAGTGATCGGCCTGAACCAGTCGTAGCCGGTATACCACACGACGAAATCATAGGCGTTGAGCAGATCAAGAGGAGGGCTAGCCGGCGCAATGACTCTGGATTCGATCTCCCAGAAGTCAAAATCCAGACCAGCTGCGCTCATTGTCTCTTTGAATTCAGAAGCCTGATCGTACCAGCGGTCATCGTCTACCAGCAGAATATGCCCGGGGATCTTCAGACGAATATCCATAGCATGTTCGTACTCAGGATAGTTTAGTGAGGTGGCCACCAGTCTGAGATTCTCGAGGCTGTCGAGCGGCGCTTCTGCAGGTACATCGATTTCCAGCACTGTCCAACCACTCTGACAGGGTCCCAGTTCCATCGTGTCGGTCATGATCTGGGTCGACCAGGATGGATCCGCGAATTCTAGCCCGATTGTGTCAGTCATTGTCTCGCTGAGATTGATAACCTGGATGGGATAGCTTCGGTGACCACCAGGTGGTGCGAAATCTTCGATTACCGGCTGGTCGAAAAGAACACCGACAACGGTCTCGGGTTGATCAAAGAAATCAAGCGTTCTAGCCACCAGATCGGCGCGTGTTAGAGGATCTTTGACATCTTGGAGCCCAAAACCGAAGTGTGCAAGGCGGAATGATTCACATTGACCGGCAAGGAGGGCGCCCGCTCTACCATCTGCGTACCTGAGACCGACCTCGGTCAGTGCTCCGGGCCTGGGAACGCTTGCATCAGGCGCTATTTCTTGACCGTCGTCGTTTGTTTCTTCAAGGGCAAAATGCAGATCATCGAATACGGAACTCGGTTCACCGGCGAGCTCAAAAGGCGCTTCCGTTTTACCGAGGTATCGACCGCGTAACTGTTTGTGCCACCAAACTTCATAATAAGCCCAGTATTCATCGATAGCGGCCGTATTCTGCCCGGCGACCAGCGCATTGCCGCCTTCGGCGAGATACTCTGAAAGAGCGGCACCGGCCCCAATCGCTCCTGGTGAGTCATTGGGCGCCGACCAGATGATCACCTCAAATTGCGACAGTAACTCTAGCGTCGGCCGGTCGAGGAATGGATCGCGCACTGAAAGCTCAGAGTAAGAGTAGTCATTCTCTTGCAGTGCGGCGCCGTAGATATGCTCCTGGCTGTTTCCATACCATTGACCGCTGTCAATCAACAGGATGGTTGGCGCCGATGCCATCAGAATATCATGGACCGATTCTTCATTGGCTGAGACGGTGGTTCTTAATCGCCCCAAGCGATGACCGCCAACCCAAGCTACGAGGTCGTGCTGGCCGGCAGGTAGTTCGACCTCGTAGCGGCCGTCCGTGCCAACTGGGATAGTCCAAGGAGCGCTATCGATCCGAACGTCACCCTTCAGTGGTAAGCCGGTATCGAGATCTAGCAGCCGCCCCGATATCTTTCCATGTGGCAGACGTTCTAAATTTATGTCAAGTTCAGTATCATCGCCGTGACGGACAACAACTGCTGGATTGACATAGGGATCATAACCGTAGGCAGTGACTGCTACTCCATAGGTGCCTGATATCAGATCGGCCGCGAAAGAGCCATCAGCAAGCGATGTGAAGCCAAGCTCAACACCGGCGGGCGTCGTGATGGTGATTGCCGTACCGGCCAGGGGCGCAGCGCCGTGTGCGACGCCATGCAACCGGCCAGCGGCCACAATCGACGAAAGCGCTGCATATGCGTCGACTTGCCCCCAGCCGTATGCATCGTTGGGCAGAACACGATCAGGAAGGACGGCGTTGGTGGTTAGCACGGTGGTGGCTTGAACGCGGCTAAGCTGGCGGTCAGCGGAAAGCAGCAAGGCATATAGACCTGCAACGTGAGGCGCCGACATCGATGTCCCGTTCTTGTAACCGTAATGGCCACCTGGTAGGGACGATAGGATCTTCACGCCTGGAGCAACAACCGCCGGCTTGACCTGGCTAGTCCAATTCGACGGCCCGCGTGAAGAGAACCATGCGACCGCGTCAATGTCGTCGGAGGCTCCGACAGCCACAACGCCCGGGTAACTCGCCGGCGAGCCGATAGTGCTAGTTTCAGGACCGCTATTGCCGGCCGAAAAGACAGTGATGATGCCGGCGGCGTGCAAAGCTTCGATATCGGGCAGGAACTCGCCCATCTCTGGGGGACCAGACCAGGATCCGTTAACAATATTCGGACCTAAAGCCGGATCGCCGGCCGGGGCGAGTAGCCATTGGAATCCGGCGTGGATGTCGCCCAGATATCCGAAGCCGAATTCGTCAAGCACACGGACGGCTATCCATTTACTGCCCGGTGCGACACCGATTCCATTCCGCCCGCTGGCCGTACCGGCGACGTGTGTGCCGTGGCCATTAGGGTCAAGCGGCTCTGGCTCGCCTTCGACAGCATCAAACCAACTATACTTGTGGCTGGGCGACAGCTCAGCGGAGGCGCCGCGATAGGTGTCGAGAAGGGCAGGGTGAAGCCAATCAGTTCCAGTGTCCATGATGGCGATCGTAGCACCCGTTCCGGTGATTCCAAGGCCGGCCCAGACATATGGCGCCCTGGTGCGCAGCAAGCCCCAGGGGAGCCCGGATGGGATAGCGAGAGAAGTGCTGTCCACCGTCATGGTAATGGGTTGCAGCAACTGAATCCTTGAATCCAGGCCCACTCGGGCGACATCGGCGCGGCTTGCCAGAGAGGTGACCGCGGTGGCGGACGCCGTGACCTGTAGCCCATTGATGATCCACAGCGAGCGGTACGAAGTTACTTGGTTTTCAGTTTCAAGGCGCTGCAAATCGGCCTGAATTCCCTCCTGTGAGACCGCGGCAGTATGCTGTAGGATGTCGGCGACTGCCATGCGCCTTTCAAGGTCGTCCTCCGGCAGATCGACGAGCTGATCCTGTTCGGCCCCCTTCATGTAGACGATGATTCGGAGCGATTCGTCTTCGCCGCCGATTTGCATAGCTTCGTTCAAAGCGGGATCGATTTTTGGCGAAATCCTGGCTGGTTGGGCCGCCAATGATGGCTGGAAATCAACCAGTAGCGCGACCACGATGAGCGAGCAGACGCTCAGCAGAAGAACGCCTAGAAGCACGGCAAATCTCGTCCTCGAATCGGGTTCCTTTGTCATCCTGCTGGGCGTCAGGGGCTCATCCGATTGGCGAGAGATCGGCGGCTCTTTTGCTTGCTTGTTCCTACCGGATCTGATCCGCATTTCTTAGCCTTCCATGGGAGAGTCTCGTAAAAATGGTTGCACCCCTTTTCATAGCATCGGGCATTATTATATCAGCCATGAGTGTGGTCCAGGCTTGCTTCTGAGACAGGTTTAAGGAGAGAAAAGTCTTCCGAATCAGATTTTGGTTGCCATTTCCGTGCCGATCCACTTTCAACAGCGCTGTCGACCTAGCGTTTCGCCCGCGCGACGATCCGGGCAACAAAGGCGGCCACCGCATATATCAGTCCGGCGATAACCAGGCTGAACTTGATGACCGCGCCCCACCAGGCAATCTGCGGCCATGGTTCGGCCGGCTGCTCGACCAGCATGACGAGCAAAGCCAGATTCTCGATGGCGTCAAGTCCGGCGGCCAGCCACTGTCCCCAAGCCAGAGCCAGCGCCACGACAGCGATCAATCTTGATTTGGTCAGTCCGTCAGAGAGCCAAAGGATGGCCATCGCAATTGTCGTCGCGTAGAGCACCAAGTAGAGATAATCTAATCCCAGATTGAAGCCAGCGAATATCTGTGCCGTCGCATCCCAAGATTGGATTATTGCGCTGGCCGTGGTTACATCTCCGGCGAACTCATACGAGATGATTCCGGCCGGAGCGGCTTCCGTGATCAAAGACCGGCCGGTGACATTTAGTGCAAACATCGTCAATAAAGTCAGGGTCAAGAACAGCAGGAAAACCGGCAACCTGTCGTTCTGGGGGGCTTTAAGCAAGGGGTGCTTCATGATTTGCTGCCCTGGCTGATTGTGAGATGGCTGTGTATGAAGCGAGCATGAACCAGAATTGGCACCCGATCACGCTGGGCGCTTGGCATTGATGACAAATAACGGCAAATGGCCGATCTGCTGCCAGCCGCCATAATCGGCGGCCGCTTCTTCGGCGGCGGTCAAAGCTGTCGCTTCTGCCGGTTCCAAGGGTAACTCACGCAGGAAGTCGAAACGGAGTGGGGAAGGCGGCAGCAATTGATCAAGAAGGCGGACGCCGACCTTATAGCCCTGATTTTCTAGCAATCCCGGAAGCCGCCGGCCAACGTCGCAGCTGGCGCCGCAGCGATCTAGTGCGGAACGCCAGATGTCGGCCACGGCGACCGACGGAGGATGTTCGATCAGCCCGAGGTAATCCGGTTCGATGGCGCATAATTCCCCGCCAGGTTTGAGCACGCGCCAAGTCTCGCCAATGACCGAGGCCAAGTCGCGGACCCACAGCAGGGTGAACTGGCTGAAGATCAGTTCAAAGCTCTTATTGGAGAAGGGGATTTGATTCGCATTGCCTGCTATACGAACAATGGAAGCCGATGCAGGTGCTTCGTATAGTGACTCTGGGACCAGATCCAGCGCTACCACTAGGCCACTGCTGCGACGGGCAAGTTCTGGAGTAACGGCGCCGCTGCCGGCGCCCAGATCCAGGATTGCTTGGCGGCGTGCGATGGCGGCGCGGCGCAGTAGGCCGGCGCGAACTGGTGCGAGCCAGCTCGCCTGGTTTTCGAGTAATCTGACCGATGGCACCGAGGGAGAACGTTTGGGCATGTTCGGGTGGCTATTGCCGGGTTATCAGCGCCTACGCCCGATGGCTTTCCGCCGGGGTGCAGCAGAGAGTCTGGCCCTGTATCGCGTTAGCGGCCGCCTCCTGCGCAGGCGCAGGCGCAGGCGCAGCCAGCGCAAGCACAGGCGCAGCCGCCTCCCGAGCCGCCGCTACCACCAGAGGAAGTGGTCAGGGCTTTGAATATGTCGCCGGTCACCCTGTCGGCGCCGCTGAGATTGACGACGCCGGCTGGGGCCTTCACCTGCAATAAATCTGGCGAAATGGCCGAGGCCATGTTACCCATGGTGTTTTCCGTCCAACCGGCAAAGGAAGCGGCTACGTCGCTGAATGATGTCCGGCCACCAGGGGCCGAAGTTGAGGTTGGCCCCGAGCCAGCCGGGATTCCAAGCCGATCGCTGCTGGCGAACGGCCGCACCCAAATGGGTCGGTAATGGTAACGTCTCGTGGTCAGGACGGTCGGGTAGGCATCGTCAAGCAGCAACCATTGCAAATTTTGGTCGACGAATCGCTCGAGTTCGGGCACCTCGCCAATGGACTTGGCCTGGTTCATAGCCCGGGCGATGATCTTGCGATAATAGTCCTGTGTGTCAGAAAGATCGAAGCCCTTCATCCGCCTGGCAGTATGCTCAATGAGCGCTTTCATGGGCTCACTTAAATCAAGCTTGTGAACAGGTTTACCAGGGCTTTCTTCGATGCGGTCGATAAAAGCGTGTTCGTAGCTCCGAAGCACAATTCCGAGCCGTTGAGCGACGGCGAGCCGGTGTGCGCGGCGCTTCTTGCGACTCAACTTGACCGCCTCATATTCAGGCGTGACGTCGACTTCCAAGGGCGTGTCCTGGACTTGGGCGACGACGCCCTTTTCGAGCAGGCCGAAGACGATCAGCATCAGGACCTTGTTTAGCGGCAGCTCGAGCAAAATAGCTGCCTCGGGCGCGGTTAAACCACGCTTAATACCGCCTCCTTCAACCTGGGCAATGGCCGGCAAATAGCGCTTCTTTTGCCGATTGATGCGCCCCTCGTTCAGCGCGAACAACACAACAGCCAGCGGCAAAGCCAGCAGGACCGAGGCCGGCTGAATCGCCAGCATGACGACGATGCCGGCGACCAGAATGACAAAGACAGAAATCCCGGTGCCGCCGGAAAAGCGGAAAAAGGTAATAGCCAGTAGCAATAGAACGACACCGCCAAGGACGTAACGAATGCTCGGATTATCCTCAAGCCACTTATTGGTCAGGTCTAGCAGGCTTTGGGTGACAACCCGGCTCATCCCGCGCTGCGGAAATGAAACGCCAGCTGGAAACGCTTCCGAAGGTTCCACATTTTGCCACTGCCATACCGCAACAGGGCGCTCTTCAAAGATGACTTTGTCGGAGAATGGTATCTCCTGGAATAGCATCTCTTCGGGAAGCACCTCCGGCAACATGTGGATCAAGATCCAGACATTGCCGTTTCCGGTCAAGAACTGTCGGTCAAACCACGTCGTGCCGATCTGTAGAGAGGCGTAGTCCTCCCTCGTAGTGTCCTGGAAAACCATGTCAGGCATGGTAGCTTCGAAGTGAATCGTCCCCGTTCTACCTTGACCAATGGCTCTGTCGTGCAAGTGAATCTCAACGCCGTCTTCCACATATTCCGAAACCCGGATATCGGTTAATACTACGCCATCGATTGAAGCGCTCATGTTGGCGAAGTCGTATCCACCGTGGGGCAGTCCTATGTCGACGATGTCGATCGGACTGCCTTCATTTTCGAAGGTGATGTCGTACACAACCCTGGCTGAGGCGTCGGGCAAAACGTAGACCTGCAGTCGCAACTCTGGAACATTGAAGCGATAAGTTTGAGCGGCCACCAGGGGTACGAATGCGGTCAACAAGAGTAATAGTGTTGCAAGGAAAACAACGATCCGGATGGCGACGATTCGGCACCGTGCTCGCCGTAAGGACTGACCTCTTTCACCAAGATTCATTATCCCGCTCCTCATGCGCTTAACGACCAGCCGGACCGCTCACGCGGACAATCGGCGGCACAAATGGCCAACCCAGGACATTCCTCGCAATGGGTAGGGCTCTCAACCCGCTCGCGATATCTGACGAAAGCCGGGTTGGCCCATATCTCATCCCAGTCGTCCTGTAGCAGATTTCCCGCGGCGACGTGTGCGCCCCGGGGCGGAATGACATCGCCGTTGGGCTCTACACGGATCGAAACATCGGCCGTGCAGCGAGGTCCGAGCTGGACTTGTTGGGGGATAGTCAGGGCTGGGTCGCGCTGTACTGGCGGTTGCCAGATGAAACGGACGTCCATTTCGGCGGCCATTTCTTCTATCAGGTCGGCAATCTGGGGCAGAGACGATGCAAGTAGACTGTCGGCTCGATGCTCGGCCGGCATGTCGTTTTCGGCGACCATGACTAAGAAGTTAACGTTGCGGACGTCGATCTGTTGAAGCTGGTCAAGCGCGGTTTCCAGGGCGGCGACCGTACTGCCCAGCAAGGGTACTTCCGCAACGGGCGCTACCTCGTTTGCCCGAATCTGTTCAAAGAGATCAAGCGCCACGGCGTAGTCACCATCGCCACACAAGTCATCGTGAATGGAGGCATCGGCTGCGGCAAAGAGCAAGCAACAATGATCCAGGCCAACCAGGGCCATTCTGTCTAGGAGTTTGGATTTGCTCAGGCTGGTTGCCCGGGCGCGCACGCCGGCAATCATTCCCAGGTCTTCTGCGCGCTCAACAGCCCGTATGAGTGTGTCGGGATCGACTTTGGGCTGGAGGAGGAAAGTCACATGAGGGATGTTTGCTCGCCATAGGCGGTCCACGATAGGGATCAGCTCTGGCAATGACGAAACCACGACGTCGGCCTGAAATGGGGCCATCAGAGCCGCATTATAGGGGGAGATGGCCGAATCTTCGAGATTCATGACCGGGTAATTGTCGCCGGGTGCGACCAGCGACGCGATTGAGGCGGCGACCCGCTCCAAGTCGGCTTCCATTGTTTCCTGACTCGCCCCTTGGAAAGAACCTTTCAGCCTAGCGATTATTGCTTCATCGTCGAGATCTTCAAGCAAGCCTTTGGCGATTACCACGCCAGACGGCGAGAGATGCAGAGCCGCGCTGGCATTGGCCAGCAATAGACCTGAGCCGCCGGGGTCGACGCGCAAATGAAATCTAGTGTAGGCTCCTTCAGAGTACTCCTCCTGATCGGATGAGCGCATGTAGTGGTATAGACCTGGATGAACCGGCTCTGGCGGCTCGGTGGGAGTCGGGTACAGTAGCCTTGTCAGCAAATCAGTCCTGCTCATAGAGATTCCTCAGTTGACGCCGTGTGTTTTGATGTCGGCGATGTCTACCAAACCCAGTTGTCCTCCTCGGGCTCGCGTGGAACCATTTCCTGATCTAGGAGCTGGCCTGAATCCCTCATATTCCCTCTCCTGCGAGCGCCCATCTTCGGCGTAGCTGCCTGCACAACCAGACGGTAAGGCGACAACATGGTCGAAGCTGGGCTGGTCTGAGCGAGCTTCTCGCTCCAGGCGGCAGCCGCCCCCGCACAGAGCAAGATCGGGGCAAGACCAACACTTTTCGGGCAGTCCGGCGCCGCGCGGGTCCACGCCGCGATTGCGAAAGGAGCGAAATAGGGAACCCTGCCATAGTGACGACCAGGGGTCGTCGAGGATGTTCCCGGCGCCGGCATAATAGGATTGACACGGAAGAACGTCGCCATTGGGTTCGATGCAAATTGAATACTCGGCAGCGTTGCAGCGCTTGGCGCCAAGTTCAAGTTCGACCGGCGACATACGGCAGTATTCGGTTGGCGTGTACCACAAGAAGCGCATGCCGAGATCGGCCGCCAGGTCGCGCACTCGTATCAGAATGGGCGGCATTTCTGCCTCAGGGATGGCGTTTGGATCAGATAAACCACCGCCAGAGTAAATCATGCCATTCATGGCGAAAGTGCGCAGGCCAATATCGTGCAGGAAGTAGACGATCTCGTCCACATGATCCTTGTTGCAGCGCATCAGCGTTGTATTGGTGATGCAATGAACACCTGATGACAGGACGTTTTTTATCCCGCGTACTGTCTGATGGAAGCTGCGGGCGCTCATGATAGCGTCATGAACATCAGGGCGGTTTGAGCCGAGGGTGACCTGGATGTGATTTAAGCCGGCGCTGGCGAGATCGCCCATGTAGGATGTATTGGCAATGCGCCGGCCGTTTGTATTCAGACCGGTCACCATCCCGAGTGAGTCCGCGTAGCGTACCAGGTCAGGTAAGTCTGGGTGCAGCGTCGCTTCGCCACCGGTGAAGATGATGTGGGGCACGCCAAGCTTGTGCAGTTTGTCGAGCACCAGACGCCACTCGTTCGTAGTGAGGGACGGCATGGAGAAGCGCTCAGGTTCGTTGTAGCAGTGGCCACAGGCGTTATTGCAGCCGTAGGTGAGAGCCAGATCAGCCTTATACGGGGCCGTGGTTGGGACGCTGAAGAGAGGGGCGTTTTCCAACTCCGTCAATGCACACGTTGGGCACTCTCCGGCCGGGTTACGAAGCCCATCAATCATGTGGTAGATGACCTGGATATCTTGCCTCAGGCGCCGTCGTTCTGATGGCCTGACGTGAGACAGATATCGCTGGCGAGCTTGTCTCATGGGTATCCCGTCGAGAGCCAGCTTGGCCAAGGAGGCGGCCGTCTCGTTGAGATGAATAACGTCAGTCACGTCGACAAAAAGCACGCCCCGGCCGTTGTCATCGATGCGCAAATGAATCCGGCTCTGGCCACCGTCGGAGTGATATCTGTAAGTGTGCAATCCCCTCTCAGGCGCCAAGGGCTCCCCCGTGAGACCGAAGAAACCGGTCAGATCGTGGCGCAGCGAACGTAATGCCTGGCGGCCGGCAGTGGCAATCGTTTCGGTCACCATTTTGGCTCCTCCTCAAACTGATATGTCGCGCCGCAGTGTTCGCACTCGACGAATATGGCGCCGGCCTTCACCTCAATCTCGTCTTTACCCAGCGGCGCGTTGCAGGAACGGCAGCGAATCTCTTCGATGTCGACGTCGCCGCTGAGGTCTATCTTCTGGATCGTAGTCGTCTGGCTCGGCCGGGCCTGGACTCGGGTTAAGTAGACGACGGCGATCGCAGCGAAGATGAGGAAAGCGCCAACCACCAATCTGAGTATCTGGCCTTGTGATCCGGCGAGGAATACAAACCCCAGGAGTCCAGTAATTGCAGCGATGAGGTAGGCAACGGCTTTCACGCGAGCCTCCAGGCGAATCTACGAGCTACAGCAATGATGTTTCTATCACGAAAGGCTCAAGTTGGCTAACAATACATCTAGATTATACACCGTCGGACAAGTCCGGTGGCATAGGAAGAGGGTCAGATGGGAAAATAAAGAGAGGCTGCCACCTAGCGCAGCCCCTCTGACACGATCGTTAATCTATTGAGCTTGGTCACGCCCGCTCGTACAAGATAGCGGAACCTCATCCTTAACCTGGATCTTCAGTCGTAAACCTCAAGATCCGGCCGTTATTGGCGTCAGCTACATAAAGATTGCCCTGACCATCGGAGGCCAAACCGTTCGGCAGGCCAAAGCCGTCGGCGTCTGGACTGTATTGGCCAAATCGACCCAAATACTGCCCGTTGAGCTCAAAGATCAATACGCGGAAGGCCTCAGGATCGGTCACATAGAGACGGCCCTCTTCGTCGATAGCGCTATAGGGCTTGTTGTTGATAGAGTCTCCTGACCAGGCATCAACCGGCCATTCGGCGACCGGCTGCAAAAGGGAATCGAGCTGCTGTATGCGGCCGTTCCAGGTGTCGACGACGAAGATCGAGCCATCGTCAGTGGCGGCAATTCCGACCGGTTCAAAAAACTGACCAGGCAAGCTGCCATTTCCGCCAACCGCCCTGATGAAACTTCCTTCAGGATCGAACAACTGGATGCGGTGGTTGCCAGTGTCCGTTACCAGCAGGTTACCATCAGACAGGATGAGGATGTCGCGTGGCCCAAAGAACAAGCCGCCACCAGATTCGGGAGACTCAGGAGAGCCGCTCTCGCCTATCGTCGCGATCCATTGGCCATCATGAGTGAATTTTTGCAGTCTATGGTTCCAGGTGTCGGCCACGTAAACGTAGTTGTCGTTGACCGCTACGCTCCAGGGTTCGTTGAATTGGGCAGGCCCGTCGCCGAATTCACCCCACGAGCGTAGGTAGCGTCCGTCTGTATCGAAGACTTGGATGCGATGATTGCCAGCGTCGGCAATGTAGAGCGTGTCGTCCGGGCCGACCGCTACATTGCGGGGCAATGTTAATTGGCCCTCTTCTGTGCCCGGGCGGCCGATAATGAGGTCAGGCTGGAACTGGCGCTCGCCCTCAGCGTACGGGTCCACCGGAGGTTCAGAGGCTATTGCGTCAACGCCATGATCCCATATGTTGGCCAGGGTGTCTTTTCGGATGTACATACGCAGGTCGTGACGCGGCTGCCACTGACCACTTGAGAAATCACCGCCAAAGACCTGGCCGTACTTTTGATAGTCGCGATAGAAGAAAATGTCCCATAACGCCTCTCGAACCTCGGGATTGCCGATGCCCCGCCGGAATTCGGGATCGGCATCTGGATCGCCCAATACGGAATTCCAATTGAAGCCACGGTAGGCTTCCGACGGCCACCAGAGGAAGGTATAGGTTGTGCTGGCGTAGTCGTCGCCTAAAAGCGGCTCCACTTTACCCCAATTCAGGCTGCCAGCGATGACGACAGGCGCTTCGGTTATGTTTCGACCGGGATTCTCGCCGTAATAGATGCGATTTGGATAGTCCCGTAGATACCACGTGTAGGGCCACGACGAATCGTTGTCGTAAGCGACCTGAATGCCATTGTCACCATTCAGGCGCATTGACAGTTCCTCTAGCTGGGGCAGTACCTGGCTTTTTGTTGCCGGCGCGCCATGCGCGTAAACCATGAATTCGGTCACATAGTCGGCATTAGGGAAGCTGGCCATATAGGTGAATCGAATGGTCAACAGGGCCAGAATTATGAAAACGGCGAAGAGCCAGGCTCGTCTCCGGCTCCCAGTTTCTAGCGGCCGGCCGACCTTGAAGACGAAATATAATAGTCCGCCGGATAGCAACAAGAGGCCCAGCACGCGACCCAGGCCTCTCAAGTTGCCGGCCTGTTGGTTGCCCAGGTCGACCCGGCCCAGAATCACCGGCGTGAGCACCAGCGCAGCAGCCAGAATGAACAGCCCGGACATGCCTACCAGTAGGGCAAAACGCCTTGATCGCAGTTCGCTTAGGTTAGCTGATACGACCAACTCGTTTATGAACCAGCCGGTCAGCAAGACCATCGGGACGATGAAGTGAGAACTCAACCAGGCCATTTTTTCGCCGGCATAGCTGTAGATGATCCAGGACAGCAAAAACCACCATAGAAGGTAGGGAATAAAGCCAAAGAACGTCTCTATACTTAGCACATCACGCCACTGTTGAGGGGCGCCCGTTTCGTCAATTGGTCGCCCGCGTTTTTCGATTACCCAATACCAGATAGCAAAGGCCAGGCCGGCGACCAATACCAGGCCGCCCAAGAGCAGTCCTGGAGTGTTGCCCATGGCTTCAGGGTCGGCGGCGCCTTGCCGGAAATACCAATTTGAAAAACTATACGCGAGCAGGGTGACTAAGATTAGGCTAGCAAGATAGGCAAGTAATCTGTTGAGCCTATGTTTCTTGGACCAGAGGTAGGCGGCCGCGAGCGTGAAAAGAAGCGGCAGAAACTCGTACATTGGGAGGACGAGAAGATAGAAGCCTACGGGCTGGTTGGCCCGCTGCACTTCTTGTTGAGCCAGCCAATATCCGAGCGATCCAATCATCCCGCTGGCCCAGCCCGGAGGATTGGTGAAAAACGAGCTGTACAGTAGCAGAAATATGCTGTGGAAAATGACGGCGGCAATTAACCAACGGCGACGATTCCACCACAATCCCACCAGAATTGAAACGACCAAGGTCAATACCAGGAAAGCGCCAGAGAGCGCCACTGGCGATGAAAGGAATGCCGTGCGGCATTCTCCGCTGGAGAGTCGACTGAAGAACAGGGTGATGGGAGACATCGTCTCCTGGCCTGCTAATTGACAGAGGTTTACCGTTCGGGCCAATGGATCCTCACCGGCGATAACTATCAAGAAAGCCGTCGCAGCTGGCAAAACCAGCGTCGTGAACAAAACGACCAGATCGAATTCAGGATAGGCGTCGATAAAGGGTCGCATGCGGGTTGCGGTCCAAAACAGACTGCCAGCCAGAAGGAAGAGACCGCCCAACTGAAGCCAACGGCCCGCTGACGTCGAGGCCGATTCAGTAGTTTCCTCGTCCGCCGTGGCCAGCGGCTCGTCGGGATCGGCCGCAAAGCCTTCATCGGTCACCGTGCCGGCTTCCGGTGTACCCTCGGCCAAGACATCCGGTGCGAAGTGCTGTAAGCCATAACCAACGCCAAACAGGATGACAGCCAATAAGACAATGGTTAAGGGAAGGCGAACCATGGCCCATCGTTCGCGAAGCCAGGGGGCCGTAGCGATTTTGGCTACTAATCCCAGAATCAGGAAACTGCCAAAGATGGCAACATAGATATAGGCGGTTTCCATCGTCGTGAACATCAGCGCCAGACCTATGGCAAACCACCAAAGATACTTATCCTTGCGCTGCCTAAGGTAGTACATGATGGTGATGAAGACGACGACGGCCGCAGTAATGATCGGAATGTCATGCCGAATGTAACGTGAGTAGTAGGTGATGTAGGGCGAGATAAGTAGCAGAAAGCTGGCAACGATCGCGCCCACACCTCCGGTCCAATCTCTTAGAAAATAGGGTAGGATGACCAGTATTGAGCCGATGATGGCAACTGGGATACGGGCGCTCGTATCACTGTCGCCAAAGAGCCAGTACGATAGCGCCGTGAAGTGAAACAGCGTCGGGCCATGCATCAACGGCGTGTGCGTGTAGCCATCTCCGTTGTAATACTGATAGGAGTACTGGGTATGCAGGCTTTCGTCGTGGCTGACAACCCGATCGCCGACGCCCCAAAGGCGGGTGATCAGTGCCAGGATAAAGAAAGCTACAAATATCGCCTTCTCTAAATCGAAATTGATCTTGGCGAGGAGTGGTTCGCCAAGGGGATCTGCAGTCTGATCGTTGTGCTCGAGGTTGTTAATGTCACTCATAGTTACATATATGGGCCATTTTGCTTGGACTCAGTAGATTTGGTGTCAGTTCAGTGAAACAAAGGGGGCCGCCGGTATGGGAACAAGAGCGGGCTTGAGTTGGGCCTCTCTTTCCCGGGTCTCGGAGGCGGGAGCCATTTCAGGGATCCACAGCATCCCATCCTGGTCGGCTGTTGCGGCGATTTCCCGGGTCGCGGTCTGGGTAGGCGTATTGGTCGTGATGACGGCTGTCGAGAGAGCGGCGGGTGGCGTGGACGACCAGCCGGCCGGACGATGGTTCAAGTAGAGAACCAGTGTACCACACATGATCAACAGCAAGATTCCGACGGCCGCCAGGCCCGGCGACCATGCCAGCAGCCGTTGATCCGGGTCTGCGTTGACCGGGGGCCGGGGCATCGCTTGTCTAAGTCTCGTTTGGTCAATATCTGACGTCGCTTGCAGTGTTGATCGTACGGACTGACCAACCTGTCGCTCGGTTGCCATCGCACGCCGGCATTCCGGGCAGCGGGACAAATGAGCGGTCACCCGCTCTGATTCGTCGCCCGGCAGAAGTTCCAAGACATAGTCGGAAATGAGGCCTACTACGTGTGGTGTCTTGCTAATCTCGCCCATAGTTAGTTTCTCAGAGTCATTCGGACCAGCGTCTGTCTTGCAGCAGTAGCTTCTTGAGCTGGGCGTGTGCGAGACGCATTCGGGACTCGGCAGTCTTGGATGGGATGGATAGAACTGCGCCGATTTCCACGTAAGTAAATCCTTCATAGTATCGGAGCACCGCTACTTCACGAAGCTTTGGAGAAAGGCTTTTGATGGCGGACCAAACGAACGCCTGCTTCTCCGTAAGATCCAGCGCCTCATCCGGTGTCGTCACAAGACGGTCTGGCAACTCCTCATCACGAAGTTGTCCGAAGGACAGGGTTGGTAACCATTTTCGACGGCGTTTATTGCGGCAGCGACTTACGGCGATCTGGTACAGCCAGGTCTTGAAGCCAGCCTTGCGCGAGTCATAGCGGGCCAAATTCCGAAAGGCGTACTCGAAAGTATCTTGTAGGACCTCCTCGGCATCTTCCTGGTGACTAAGAAGGCTATAGCAAAGCCGGTATATCATCTCCGCATATTGGTTATACACGTGGACGTAGGCGGTTTCCTCACCGTCCAGACAACGGGCTATCAATTCGACCGGCGCAGCATGAGGCGCCGGCGCGCCGAGCTCGGAGCCAACGGCAACGTATTCGTTCATTGGCCAGCCTCAGCGAGATCGGCGCGCAGCCACAGGACCAGCCTTTCTTCGTTCACTGAAATCGGAGATTGGTGGAACAGCCACCAGCGCAGCGCATCGATCCACTCTAGTGAGTGAAGCGTATCGGGCCGTGCGTAACCGTATTCGGCGCCTAGATAGTTCTCGGCAACTCTAGGGTCGTACATGAGCGGCGTTATCAGTATTGGGCCTGCGGCGCCAGCCGAAATGGAGTTGGCAAATGTCGCATTGCCAAACTCCTTCAGATACCAGCGCAACGCCGGGGTGTCTATCGCGGCTTCAACCGCAACACCATCGGGTGAGTTGTTGACGCGCCAGGACAACTCTTCGAGCGTGTCGAGCATGAGCCTAATGTCATTGTCGGTTGCGGCAGCTGTCCAGCGTTCCCTGGTATCATTGGCGGCCTGGCGACTGAACCACCAGGCGCTGCCCCAGGAGAAGATCGCCAAGAGTACCAGCAGGCCGGCCAATACACCCTTGACGACAGCCGATCTGTCCCAGGTCCAGGCCAGTGTGGCCAGAATGAGGACGGCCATAAGGGCGATGAAGGCGATTAGAATGTGGTAAGTAGCATTGGGAACCCCTTGAATCCCATTTAGCCGCGCGTATCGTACAATATTGAGATAAACGACGCCTCCAGCAAATACGACCGCAATCGCAAACGCCCACCACCACCTTGAACTGGATCTCTTAAGTAAGTCATTGGAAAAGCGGCCGACCAAGAGATAGCCTGGTAGGGTCAGCAGCAGCACATTGGCATTTGAGACTGGCTGAATCAAAATCAGCAGAAACGCTCCAATGGCCCAATAAACAACAAAGATAGGATATGGCTTTTCCCTGAGCGCCGCCCAGGCAGCGGCCGGAAGACCGAGAAGTAGCAGGCCCACCTCATAGCGAGCCAGGATCAACAGCGGCGTTGCTCTGAGCGTTGCAGTGGCCCATAGCTGGAAATCTTGAAGCCAGGCAACGGCCAGATCGGCGGCCGAACCAAGACCGCGCATGGCGAATAACAGAGCCGTGGCCAGAGCCAGGAAGCCTACGACGCCGATGAGCAGAGCCTGGCGCAGCTCATGCATGGAGGGTTTTACCAGCTTGGCCCTTTCTCCATCGGAATCCTGGATGAGCGCCGGACCAATCGCCGACTGGGCTACCCAGGCGACGAGTAAGGCAGCCAGAATCCCATAGAAAAGAGGCGCGCTGGCGAGCCCCAGAGCGAGCGCGGCCGCCAGCGTGTACAACCAGCGGCGATCGCCGCTCTCCTGATATCTCAGCCAGGCAATGAAGACGAACATGCCGGCAAACAGTCCAACTGTGTCTCCACCGCCGGTGCGCGAAATGATGGCCTGAGTGGGCGAGAGAGCAAGCAGCATGGCTGTCAACAGGGCCCCCAACCGGCCGGATCGATGGCGAATAAACCAAGGCGTTAGCACGAGAAAGAAACCGAAAACGGCCGGAACAAGGCGCATGATATGATCGGTGAAGCCCAGCACCTGGGTGAGCGGGGCTGTGAGGGCCAAGTAGGCCGGACTGCCAGGAAGGACATTCGCGTCACCACTCTGCCACAAATTCCACACAGCCAATGCTTCGGTAGCTTCTCCTGGGTTGAGCGGCGTCACTCCCAGGTCGGCAAAACGCAGGACGGCGGCCACCAGGGCGATGCCTAGATAGGCAAGATGTTCTGGCGTTACATTGGAGAGCAAACCAGCATGTTGTTGTTCTATGTTTGGTGGGTCGATTATCTCATCCATAACGATAAGTATCGGGCTAGTTGGCGCCCTCGGCCGGTCTGGCGTAGATGGTTACCGTATTGTTGCGAAATGCCACGTCCATGTTCTGTTCGAACTTCTCTTCGGAGAGCGGATCATATGTGTTTCGCTCTAATTGGCCAAAATACACGTATTCGACAGCGTAACTATCCAGCAGAGCTTCGGTCGAAGCCCAGTCCGACTGGCTGTAAAGCGCTCTGACGATCTTATCCCGCTCGGCTGGCTCCGGCGTGTCGCCCCGCCACTGGTATTCGTGTCCAGCCCAGCCCAGGAGGGTGGGAATGCCCGTGGTGGACGCAACACGCCCATATTGCGAGTATTGCCCACCGACGGCCTCCAGTAGAACGGGGGCGCCGTCGACGTTTTTTCGAAGCCAACTGATGGCCTCATATTCATCCGGGTTGAAATTTTGGAGATAGGCCAGACCGTCGAGGGTGGACGGCAATCGTTGTTCGCTATCGACCGGTCCGCGATACTCCACCGCTCTTGATCGCGTGGCATAGTAAGGGAATAGCAACGAGCCAACCAGGGCCAACAAGTAAATTGACGTGGCAATGAGGCCGCTGACACGGAATCGGCGCAATAGGTAGGCCAGACCGTATAGCGCCGCGATGCCAAACAGAAGCCAGGCCTGGTAATAGAATTTGAAAATCGTGTTGATGCGCTGGCCGAAATTGTCTCGCAAGTAGACAAATTCTGGCCCAAGCGACAAGAGGATCCCTGTAGCAATGATCAGCAGCGCGAATGGCAGTGATGAACTGACAATGGATTCCCAGCCCTCGTCGAAATCAGGCGAATGGGGCTGCAGTAATCTCAGTAACAAGTAGATAACCGCCGCCAGCAGCGCCGAAAGCAGAAGAATGAGGGCTGGCTGTACTAACCTGGCCTCGAGCATCTCAGGTCCAATCTTGCTGATAGCGGAGAAGCCCCAGACAATTCGCTCGCCTACCCCAGCGTCGGCGGCGATCGGTGGCAATTCCAATGCAAGTTCGCTGGCAAGATTTTGAATCGCCGGCATGGCTTCGGCACTAGGGGCGATCAGCCAACCCAGGAAGAGCATCAACAAAATCAAAACCACGACGAGGCCAACCGTGATAAGAATTGCAGTTAACCACGGCCGCCGACCTGGGTTCGGGTCGCGATGCATTACCATCCAGCGGCCGAGGGCAGCAAGGAGAAAAAGGATGGCGATCAAAGGCATCCCAAATATGACGAGGAAATGGGCTAAACGGGTCGGCCTCATTGTCATTGGCAGCAGGTACGGCGGCGCGGCCTGCGATCGCAGACCAAGGTAGAACGGCAGGTAGAGGAGGATGGCCATCACGGCTAAAACTGCGCCCGCCGTCAAAGCCTGGCGGAGAAGGCCCGAGCGCCATCTGCCGGCACCGCGCCACTGGGCCAGGGTGAACGCACCAACAATAATGAACAGGTGTATGAGCACATCCCAGGTGTTGAGAAAGGAGAGGCCGCCCAATACAATGGCGGTGAATAGTAACAGCGCGCCATCATGCTTCGCAATCTCCCGCACTTGCCAGCGGAGGCCGCCAGCTTGAAACCAATCGCTAAAATCGAGGTGTGGCCGAGCAGGCTTCAGCCACCAGGTCAAGGCCACTGCTAGACTGACGAAGGCGAACGGCAAGGCTAGGACGTGGGCATGTAAGTCACCCAGGACCAGGCTAAACGAGGGCACTTCGGCGATCGGCTCCAGTCCTTCTTCGGCCCGGCCGGACAGATGATACTCATGAATCACCCGCGATGAACGCCACCACCACCAACTGGAAGTTTCATAGCGGGGAACCTCGCTCGCCACCGCCGGCTCATTCAGATCACGGATATCGAGCCAGCGCCAGAAGTCATCCGAGCCGATTTCGTTGGCATATAGGACCTCAAGGACGATCTCCATGTTGCCGGCAATTGGCAATGCGATGGCCGCTACGAACCCCAAGATCATGGCCCAGCGCCGCAATAGGCCCTTGTCTGCGGCGATCAGGTTGTAGGTGAGGCCAAAAGCGCCGACAGCCGTGCCGGCCGTGAGCCAGGCAATGGCCAGGTTGAAGGCGATTTGTTCAGGAACGGCAGCGAGCCGCGCCAAAAGCGAGGTCATCAAATAGCCGAAATAGTAATAACTGATGCCAAAGCCAGAAAGCCATGGATCAAGCGGTGGAAAATCCGGGCTACGACCGAGCGAGTTCAGGAAGGCAAACTCCATCGGCTTCTCTGTGGCCGTGATCGCCGGATTCTGAGATCGGATCCAGACCCACAAGAAGAATACCAGGGCAAAGACCACCTCCACGCTCAAGACATATCGCCAATGCTCGGCGAGCCAATGCCGAATTGACTTGTCCTGCCGATCGTCAGGATCGGCCGGCGAGTTACTCCTGAGACCCACCCATGCCAGTGCCGAGAGAGAAACGAGAGCTGCAACGCCAAAAAGTGTGCCGCCCACAGAGTTGTTAAGAAAGCCCAGGCTGCCGAATAGCCAAAAAATGTAGCCGACGATGAGCAGACCGATCATCTTGGTGAACGCGTAGCCGCGATCTGGCAACCAGCGAAGCAGGCGGAATGTCAGGGGCGTGGCGGCAAGCCCAAGCACGGCAAGTACAGCCCACCAACGGAAGGCGGAAAATAGATCTGCGGTGCTCAGCATGCGGCCTGCCCTGTGGCGGCAATGATGCATGCAACGCACGCGACCGGCATTGTAGGCTGAGTACTCATTCTTAGGATCTCACCTCGTAGATAGAGACGTCTTCGCTATCATAGACCTTCTTTAGCAGGCCCAAATCGGCCATCTGATCAAACTTCGCCAGACCCTGCGGCGCGTAGTAGGTCTGCTCTAGCTCACCTACGTAAATATAGGTCACGTCGTATCGATCTAGAATATCAAGCGCTTCGGCTTTGTCCAGTGTCATGTAGAGTCTGTCTAAATCGTGAATTCGGTCGCGGACGAAGCTTGCTGGCAAGACGGCTCGCTGTTGGCGCTGGTGCCAGTCCCAGCCGACCACGGCTGGAAGGCCTGTGTACATCGAGACACGGTTGCCGATCGAGCGATACGGATTCGTACTGTGTGCTTCGGCGATAACTGGCGAACCATCAATGTTGCGCTGCATCCAGCGGATGGCATCGTAGTCGGAAGCCAGAGAGACGATTTGAGGACGGCCGTCATAGGCGCGGTCAGCATAGCTGGTCGTTTCCATAAAGGCCATGCCGTCCAGAGTATAGGGCGCTCGCGCGCTCATGCGAGTATCCCACTTGGCTTTTGTCGCCAAAAGCGGGTACAGAGCCGCCAGGCTAACCAGAGCGATCAGCGCCAGGCTCCAGGCTAGGCGCAGATTGACTCTTGTGGATATGATCGGCCACGACCAGACAAGGGCAACGGCTGAAGCAACGCTGAGTAGCACCCAGACCTGCATATAGAACTTGAAGACCGTATTCATGCGGCCGATATCGCCGTCCAAGACGATGATTTCCACTAGCAATGTTAGGCTCAGGCCTATGGCAATCAGGATCAAGACTACGCGACGTTCAATGGGCATGCCGCCGCGCAGGCTCAGCAATCCGGCGAGCGATGCTAGGCTCAGGGCTACCGGCGCTATCCAGTAGCCTCTGATCAGCAGGAAAACGAGCAGGGCGGTATAGGCAACGAGAGCCAGGGCCAGCAACGGAATGAGGCGCTTCAAGCGGGATTGCCCGTGGCTGACTTGACTTCTAGTCCAAGCCCGTATTTCGAGTATCACGTATGTGATGATTATGAACAGAAAGAGTCCATAGATAAGCAAGTAATTGCCCAATCCGGTGTAGGAGCCAGGCCAGAGCGAGAATGAATTGTAGGGGACCTTGTAGCTTGCAGCGAAGGGCCAAAAGAGCAAGACCGATATGGCAGCCAGAAGCACAGCCAGCAGACCTGCCTCGGCAATAGTGCTCCACGTAAGCCGGCCGCGATTCTGATAGACGCTGAAGGCGACGGCGATCATTCCTATCATGAGATAGGTGGGAAAGTCCCACGTATTCGTCGCTCGAAGGACGCCAATGGCCAGGCCGCCAATCAGCCATTGAACAACCGTCAGCAAGCCGAACCTTTCGTGGCGGCCTCCGGGCAGAACCAGGGATACGGCCCAGGACAGGGCCAGTAGCGTCAGCGGCAAGGCAATCATGTGCGCGTGCAAGTCGGCGTACAGGAAGGTGAAGAAAGGGAATTCATTAATAGGCTGGGCTTCGCCAGGCTCGAAATTGATCGCCCGGGTGGCGGACCAAAACCAGTCACCGGTCGAGATTGGGATGGCCACGTCACCTCTGATGATATTGACGGCGCCATCCATTGCCCGTACGGCATTGTCCACGACCGCTACGCCAGTATGGAGCAGCTCTTGTCGACCGGCCAAGTACGAGGCGCGAACCAGCACAGTGATTTCGGCCAGATTGCCAAGGAGAACGACCAACACCGCCGCGATCAGCCCGGCCGCGGCAGCCTTTGTTACTAGACCGCCAGCGTTTTGGCCGGCGGTCGGAGTTTCGGATTCTTGATTTCGTAGCCGAACATCGCGTGAGGCCACCAGGTTATAAGCCACGCTGAAGGCGCCGATGCCGGTGAAACTAGCCAGCATCGGCAGGGCGAGGTTGTACGCAATAGTTGGAACCAGTCCAAGAAGTTTCGTGAGGGCGCCAATGTAGACGAAGCCATAGTAGTAGTAGTTGATATAACCCCCGGCATACCAAGGATCATAGGGAGGGAAGACTGTGCTCTTGAGCACGGCATTGAAGTAGGCCAGATCCATCGGTTTCTCGCCGCCCCAGATGACGTCCCAGACGTCGGGATTTCCTAGGCGCACGATGATAAATATCAGGAAGAGGGCCAAGGAAACCAACTCTACTACGAGAATCAACTGGATGTTGTCGCGGACAAATAACGCGATGGTCCGGCGGCGGACGACAAGCAAGATCATCCCAACTATTGCCATCAGGCCCAGGCCAATCAACAGTGTGAGTAGATCATTGGGAAGTAGTCGCAAGCTGCCCATCAGCCACGTGAAATAGGAAATCAGCAGCAGGGACAAGATCTTCGCCAGAGGGTAACCTCTATCCGGTAGACCAGGTAGCGCAAAAAAGGTTATTGGAAAGGCCAGCCAGCCTAGTATCACCACCGTTAGCCACCACACCGCGGCGGCAAGCCAGGGATGATTAGCCAGCAGGCCATCCAGGTTGAACAGCAGGCTGAAACTGCCGTTGTCTTGTTGCAGCTGCAAGGCATTACTATCCAGCATAAGTCCGCCACCCGCCAGCGACGCCGCGCCCGGCGTCATGGTCACGACGTTGCTCAGATCTACGCTGCCGAGGATCTGCCTGACCTTGTCTGGACTATAGTCGTCTGTCTTGGCGAAAATCCACACCGGGGGATGGTCGTATACGCTGAACGCCTCTTCGGCCGCCAGATCTCCTGGAGGCGGCCAGCCAGCATCCGGTGGCTGGCCCCAGCCGATCTGGCCGGTGGTGTCACTGATATAGAGTGGCCCGATATGAAGATCGGCCTGGAATTGTGCAGCAAGCTCGAAGCCCAGTTCGCCGTTGAAAAGAGCCTCGTAGTAGCGATTGGTCAGAGGATAAGTGAGCGGCAGGCGAGGAATCGACCACAACGCCCTCTGGCTACTGAGGACGATGTAGTCGGCCTCTTCCAGCCAGCGGTAAAAACTGGCCCGCTTTGCTTCGCTGTCTGGGTACGTGATTGGGATAAGACCATCTGAGATTCCCTGGTAGTAGAAGCCGTACAGGTCGCGACCTTCGTAGCGCACAGGTAGGGCGTCATCCCAATGCTCGTTGGCTAACTTACTGGTGCCAAAGCTGATCGGAGCAGCCCCGATGACATCGACGATAAGCAAATAACGCTGCCCAGCCGCGACAGGGACAGACCGAAAGTCGGCCAGCACCTCCTGATCCTGGATGCCAAGGTTCAGCGGTTTGTCGATGCCGATCGTTGTGTCGCTCAACAGCTCAGCTTCAATGGGCTCGATCAACTCAATCCGCAGTTGTTCGCCCTCATCCTGAACGAAACGGGCGTCCGGATCGGAGACGTAGTTGAAGCGCAGGCCGGTGATGTTTCCCTCTTCGGGCATCTCGAAGTAGAGCGTCATCGGCACGCTCTGTTCGTAGAGTTCGAAACGCCTTAGAGGCAGCTGCAGTTCCTTTTCAACGCCGCCGCTCTCATAGAGTAGCGCTGCTCCCGTCGGAACGTTATTGAATATCCACTCGGAAGCCTGAACCCTGGTAACTGGCCGGCGATAGATGTCGACGAAGGAATTGGCCCACAATATTGTGGGTACGATCACCAGCACGATCAGAACGGCTGCGAGCAATTGCCTCAGGCGGCTGGCGCCGGCTCGTTTCCACATTTCGATCAGAGCCCAACCGGCGAGGATGAAGAGGAACGGGTAAATCGGCAGGAAGTACCGAATCGACTTCACCCAGCGGGTGGCCATGAACAAGAAATACAATCCGACCCAGGAGACCAGTAAGACGTGATTTAGCCAACCAGGTCGGGTGCGCACGATCTGGTATAGAGCCCACAAGAAGGCCAGCCAGCCCGCCAGTCCGGCGGTGAGCCCCATGCCCCAAAGAACCATATTGATCAAGGGAAAAACTACAGGGGTTCTGTCGGTCCACTGTAGCGCCGGCGGAAACACCGCCTCCGGGCTTTGCATGATCTGGATCTCACTCAAGTTGGCTCGCCATTGGGGGTTAAATCCGGCAACGGAACCAGCCAAGATCTCCAGCTGACTGGCCGGCTGACCGGCGTTGGCCATCAATGTTTCGCGGACGATCTGGCCATCGGCAAAGGCGTATGGTTGAGCGAGTCGGAAAACTATGACCGAGATGACAGCGGCCGACAGAAGTCCGACGATCACTTGGGTAACATGACGAGAGCCTTTGGCGCTGATCATGTAGCGCCATCCAAATGGCTCACCCGCGGAGGTTGCACAGCGAACCAACCATACGAGCGCTGCCACGCCCGCCATGACCGCCAACGGAGCCAGATTGATGCGCGATGAAACTGCAAGTCCCAGGGCTAAGCCGAATAGAAGCCACCATCTCATTTGACGGCCACTGTCGCCGGCTCGCACGGCAGTATACATGGCGATAGTCGTGAAGGCCGCCGCCCAATTGTCCATGGTGAAGAAGTGGGATTGCTGAATGGGTAAAACGGCTGCGGCCATCAGTAGCGCGCCGATCAAACCGACCCGCCAGTCATAGAGCCTTTGGCCGATCAAATAGACAAAGACTATCGCTACAAGATCGACTAGAGCCGACAAGGAGCGGCCGACCAGTTGGAGGCCATCGAAGAAGACGAAGCGCGCGTCACAAATAGTTCCGGCGTAGAGGCAGAAGCCATCAATGCCCTCGGCAATCAGGCGAGTGGCCGTCATCGGGAAGTTGCCGTAGACGTAGAATGACTTGCCAACGTTGTAGGGGTTCAGCGGCGACTCAGAAGTCTTGAGGTAGGTTATCGGATCCGTAACACGCAGAAGTGAGGCCGTATCGGTCAAGAAGCGTTCATCAGGATGTAGATGATATGTACCGTCCCAATCGAGACCTGTGAAGCGAAAATAAGCCCCTAGAAGCAAGATGAGCAGCAGCCCGACGACTGCAAAGACTGGCCAAGACAGCAGCCGACTCCTGAGCGAACGGCTGGCTTGATTGCCAGCAGATACGACGCGGTCGTCGACCGGAAGCGCTGGCGCGCTGTTGTGCTCGATTCTCGTTTCCTCCATCATTCGTTATCGACAGCCAGATACCCGGCCCCTTCATCGACCACTAATTTGTACACGCTCTGAGCGTTAAAGGCTTATCTCTCGAATCCAATTCTCATGAGATCGGTCCATCTGATCGAGCCAGGACAACTATTCTAGCCCTATGAGCCATATTCTCAACTTGCGTTGACATCTGGTCACCGAGTTGAATGCCTGTCCAGAGCCTCATTGTCGGCATGCGGCTTGCGAGCCTTGAAGAGTAGCATCGAACCTTTGGCTGGAGTTGACTCGCGATATAGTGGGCGGAGCCATTTTTCGGTGAAATACAGGTTGCTTCGCCAAGGGGCTATGATCCAGCGTCCGGTAAAGAAATGCAGAATCAATGAGGGCAAGCCGTAATAATGTCCGATCTCCAGGGCATGAAGCGCGCGTTCGGAAAAGTAGTATTGCCAGCGGTCGACAACAAGGCCTGCGTCAGTCAAACGGCGAGCCCATAGCTCTGGCCCATCCGTGTGGGCATGCCGGGCGATGCGATTGAATAGCCGGCGGTAGCGGTCGGCCAACCCATTCATCTTCAGCTTTTCGAACCACAATGCGCCGCCCAACCAGGCTGTATAGTTGTCGCTGGGCATCGTGACGACAAGTGTGCCTCCAGGCTGCAAAACACGGGCTATATCATTCAGGACAGGCTGTATATCCAGAATGTGTTCCAGAACCGAATTGCTTATGACGCTACCAAAATAGCCGTCAGGAAAAGGCAGCGCGTCCCCTAATCCATTAATGACCAGTCTATGTGCGCCGGCGCGACGGGCTTTGCTTAATGGACCCGACCAGGGATCGATGCCGGCCATAAGCGGTTCCTCGAAAGCCAGGGTGGCGAAGTGGCCATCACCACAGCCCAGATCGAGAATCGGCCCAGGCAATTTGGTTTGCCGGTAGAAACGAGCTTCGACCGAACGCAGCAACGCCCGGAAGGCGGGAACAGTCTTAAGGTGGCGCCACAGCAAGTCGTCGTCATTGGGGTCAACTGGATGCGATGCGTGTTCTTGAGACATGATTGATCGGCAGTGGATGAAGACCGCAAGTTGGGTGCGTAAACTAGAGACTGTCCCGGAGTTGACGGAGATGGCCGTATGCGGGAGGTTCTGCAGCCGTATCGACCTTTCTGCCCTGGCGGAGATCGTTGAAAAGGCGGACATATTCGGCCGCCGTTCCAGCCGGGTCAAACGAAGCCGCTATGGTTTTTGCAGATCGAATGTACTTCTGTTTATCGTCCAGAACCTGAACAATTGCCTCGGCCAGAGCGGTTGAATCGCCAACAGGCACGATCTCACCCATTCCGGTCATTTGTACCGGTTGCCTGACTCCTGGCAAGTCAGAGGCAACCACGGGTACGCCGCTCATCATAGCCTCCACCTGGACCAGGCCGAAGGTTTCAGTGTTGTTCAGGCTGCACATTACCAGGCAGTCCAGGCTGCGGTAGAAAGCGGTCAAACTCGAGCCGTGTAATGCGCCCAGTAGGTGGTAGTTCTCCCCGTATCTTTTCAGCAGAGGTCGCAAATGTTTGACATAGGCGCCTTCGCCGATGGCCTCAGGGCTAGCATGCAAGACATGAGTTGCGGGGTGCCGCGAGAGTATTTGCGGCAGCGCTTCCAACAAGATCTCGATGCCCTTCTCTGCAGCCATCCGGGCCGAAATGCCAATAACGTATTTACCTTCGAGCTGATGTTTGCGACGAAACGCCTCAACCTCATCTGCCGATGCCGAGGCTAGTTCCACTGGCGGTGGGATAACGTGCAGTTTACTGGCGAGATAATGCGACAAATATGGGGAGTGCGTTCCGAAATCACGCGTATAAGTAACCACGGCGTCGGCCAGCGCCCCGGCCGCCCGATTCATCGTGTGTACCGTCTTATCTATCATGCGGTTAAAGGCGCCGACGGGCAGTTGTAAATCAGAATGGTAGGTGAGCACAACAGGCTTGCCATACAGACGGCCACGGGCGGCCACTCCAGGCGCGTCAAATTGGGGAAGGTGTAGATGAACTACGTCCGAGTTTCTGACCATGCCCCAGGCCAGTGGTCCGAATCGCGGCATGATCACGCCCTTGCTTACGCGCAGAGCAACAGGCACTCGGCGTATCGTTACGCCCTCTTGTTCTTCATGAAGAGGCAAGGACTTGTCATATTGCGAAGTGAAGACTGTGACCTGATGGCCCTGTTTGGCCAGGGCTTTGCTCAGTCTCTCCACATAGATGGTCAAGCCGCTAATATGCGGCCGATAATAAGTTAAGACTTGCAGAATATGCATAGATTCTCAGTAATCAGGACAGTTGATTTGTGTTGATGGCAGGCGCTCATGCGCCGGGCTTCACCAATGACCTAGCCGAAGAGACGACGCTAGAAAACGTCTCCCCAGTTCGGCTGATGCCAATAATGCCAAGAATGCCCAATACAATGTAGTTCACCACATGGTACAGCACGGCAAAGGAAGCGGCTTCAGCATCTGCTAGGCCCAATATGCCGGCTATAGCAAAGGTGACGCTGGCCTCAAAGACGCCGACTTGGCCTGGTGACGATGGCGCTGTGACGCTGAAGGCAGCGATACATACGACAAAGGTCGCTTGTTGAAGAGTCACATCCAGATTTACCGCCCGCAGACCCAGATAATAGCCGGCGACGATGGGCGCCCAAATGATTATGCTTAACAGCAAGAGCACAATAGCGCCCCTGAAGCTGGTGAGCGAGTCCAGACCAAGTAAAAGGTCGTCAAGCCGTCTGGACCATGTCTGGGCGTCTATTTTTGGGACACGTCCCAGCAAGGTCCCTGCCAGTCGACTGGCACGGTCGCGCTGATTCGCCGCACCGACCAGGACAATGATGGCCACCAGGACAGCCACGCCGGCCGCGCGAACAATGGCGTTCACCGTCGGAGGAACCTCAGGAACACCCGACAGCGTGAAAGGAAAGAGAATCACGATGAAGGCCAGGTCGAATACACGTTCGGCCACCATTGTCGATAATCCCCTAGAGATCGAAAGCGAGGGCACATTGCCTATCAACACAGAACGAGCCACGTCCCCTAGCCGAAAGGGAAGCAGATTAGTGAGCATGTAGCCGATGTTCTGGATATGGAAGACCTTACCATATGGAACTCGCTTGCCCGGCTCCAGGCCGCTATTGAGCATAAAACGCCAACGCACAGCGCGCAAGATCATGAAGGCGACTAGTGATACGGCCGCCAGCAGCCACAGTTCATAGCGTGTGTTTCCGAGAGCCCGAATGATATCGGCCGGCTTAACAAAGATGAATACGGCCGCCAGGCAAGCGACGCTCACGACTATGCCTATCCAAAACTGAAGACGTTTTGCAGCAGAAGAACGTTCCATAGACCGGGGGATTATAACAAGGATGGCCTGTTCATTGAAGGAAGCGTATTATTCCTAAGACAATCCTTAGTACTTGTTGAATCGTTTTGGCACCGCACGTGCTGATCACATCGTTAGATCCTACGGAGAGAAGCATGGACTATGTTAATCTTGGCCGTTCTGGTCTCAAGGTATCGCGCATCTGCCTGGGAACTCTTACCTTCGGCAGCCAGAAGTGGCGCCCATACATGCTAAATGAAGCCGAGAGCCGACCACTCATCGAGCGGGCGCTGGATTTGGGCATCAATTTTTTCGATACCGCCGATATGTATTCGTTGGGCATCAGTGAAGAGATCCTGGGACGGGCGCTTAGCGACATGGCCGATCGATCCGAAGTGGTCGTCGCCAGCAAGGTCTACTTCAAGATGAGCGAGGATCCGAACGCCGGCGGCCTGTCACGCAAGCATATTATGGACGCGGTAGATACTTCCCTAAGGCGCCTTGACACTGAGTATCTGGACCTTTACCAGATCCATCGATGGGATTACGAGACGCCCATTGAAGAGACCCTCCGGGCGCTGGACGATCTGGTCAACGCCGGCAAAGTCCGTTACCTCGGTGCGTCCAGCATGTTTGCCTGGCAATTCGCCAAGATTCTCTTCACGGCCGAGCGCCATGGTTGGAATAGATTCATCTCGATGCAGAATCACTATAATCTGGTCTACCGCGAAGAAGAGCGAGAAATGATGCCTTTGTGCCGGGATCAAGGCGTGGGCACGCTACCTTGGAGCCCCCTTGCCAGAGGATTCCTGGCAGGCAATAGATTCCGCGACGGCGGGGGCGATACGATCCGAGCCAAACATGATTCATTAGCCGACGAGATGTACTATCGAGAATCTGACTTCGACGTCGTCGAGCGGGTTATTGCCGTGGCTGAGCGCCACGGCGCCAGTCCGGCGCAGGTCGCGCTGGCCTGGCTGCTTCATCAACCAGGTGTTACGGCGCCAATCGTCGGCGTACGACGGATCCGGCATTTGGAGGAAGCAGTGGAGGCTACGAGCATCACACTGTCCAAGATGGATCTGGCCGAATTGGAAGAGCCGTATCGGGCACATACGATCCTGGGGCACGAGTGAAACCGCGTGCGAGTACATAGGGCAAGGCACCATGATGGCGTTTGCTTCTGATATCCAGCGGCCGACCCTGATGCTCGATGAAACGCGAGCCAGGCGTAATATTTGGCAGATGGCCGACAAGGCCGCCGCCAGTGGCGTCCGATTCCGCCCACACTTCAAGACCCATCAGTCGGCCGGGGTGGGTGAGTGGTTTCGTGAAGCGGGCGTAGAAGCTATTACGGTTTCGTCTGTGGATATGGCCAGGTATTTCGCTCGCAACGGTTGGTCGGACGTTACAATCGCATTTCCGGTGAACATACGCCAGGCACACGCCTTGAATGAATTGGCCGGGCAGATTCATCTGAACCTATTGGTCGAGTCCGTCGATGCTGTCACAGCTCTGGTCCCAAAACAGCGCTATGAGGCGGACGCATGGTTGAAGATCGACACGGGTTACGGCCGGACAGGCATTCGGTGGGATGACCACGACACGCTGTTGCAAGTTGCGCGGGCGGTGGCTCAAGCAGACTCTTTGAGGCTGACTGGCTTACTTACTCATGCCGGGCACACCTATGGAGCAGGCTCACCTAAGAGGATCGTCGAGATCTACCGTGAGTCAGCTTTTCGACTGGGACGCGCTCGAGATGCTCTGGCCGATGAGGGTTGGCGGGTGCTTTTGTCGGTGGGAGATACACCCGGTTGTAGCATCGTGCCGCGGTTCGAATCGGTAGACGAGGTGAGACCCGGTAATTTCGTGTTCTACGACCTGGCTCAACACTCGTTCGGCGCATGCAATGAAGACGAGATCGCGCTGGTCGTTGCCTGTCCTGTGGTAGCCAAGCACCGTTCTCGGTCTCAGCTGGTCATTTACGGAGGCGCTGTGCACCTATCGAAGGAGTCAATCCCAGGTGACGACGGCCGACCGATCTATGGGCGAATCGCGCTACCTGCTGAGCGCGGTTGGTCGCGCATGTATAGCGGCAGCACTGTGGCGTCATTGTCACAAGAACATGGAATCGTACAGGCCGAAAAGGAGCTATTCGATCGGGTCCAGGTGGGTGATTTGCTGATGGTGGTGCCGGTGCACTCCTGCCTGACGGCGAATCTGCTGGGCAGGTTCTTGACTCTGGACGGCGAAGTCATCGACATGGCCAGATTCTGAGCCGCAGTTGTCTGTCTTTCTTAGACCGGCCCCTATGGGCGTGTTACAATTGCTGGTGCCGAGGGCAGATACAAGAGAAAACAAATAAAGGAGTACTGGAGTGAATTTGCACGAGTATCAGGCGAAACGGGTATTTGCCCAGTATGGCGTGCCAATCGCGCGGGGGGAAGTGGCTTCGACACCTGACGAAGCCCGATCGATCGCCAGAGAGTTGGGCGGCCGGGTCGTGGTGAAGAGCCAGGTGCTCACCGGTGGGCGCGGGAAAGCCGGCGGCGTCAAGTTGGCCGACGACCCCGATCAGGCTGCTGAAGCGGCGGCTCAAATCCTGGGCATGCGAATCAAGGATTTCACGGTGCGCAAAGTCCTGATTGACGAGGCGGTCGACATTCGGGATGAGATCTATCTGGCGATGTTGATCGATCGCGCGAAACGGTCGGCCATGATGATGGCATCGGCAGCCGGGGGGATGGACATAGAGCAGGTGGCCGAAGAAACGCCGGAAAAGATCCTCAAGGTTCATATCGATCCTATGATTGGCCTTCGTATATACCAGACCCATCATGTGGCCAGGGCAATGGGACTACGGAGCAAATCATTGCTGGGACAGTTTCACAAGCTGGCAACCGGGCTGTACGATGCTTTTCTGGGCGTCGACGCGTCGCTAGCCGAAATCAATCCCTTGGTGGTGACCGGCGACGAACAGCTGATTGCCGTCGATGGCAAGCTCGCTATTGACGACAACGCGCTTTACCGCCAGTCTGAGTTAGCGGCAATGAGGGACGTCGACGAAGAAACTGCGTCGGAGCGCGAGGCGCGCCAGAATGGTTTGAGCTACATCCAGCTCGACGGAGAGATAGGGTGCATGGTCAATGGCGCTGGATTGGCAATGGCGACGATGGACGTCATCAAGGCGTACAACGGCGAGCCGGCCAATTTTCTTGACATCGGAGGGGGCGCCACTACCGATAGCGTGACGGCCGCGCTGCGAATCATTCTGTCGGATGACAATGTAAAAGCGATTCTTATTAACATCTTCGGCGGCATTGTGCGCGGCGACGAGGTCGCCAGGGGCATTGTAGCGGCACTTGGGCAGATAGAGACCGATGTTCCAATGGTGGTGCGACTGTTGGGCACCAATGCCGACGAGGGCATGCGCATTCTGTCGGAGGCCAATTTGCAGACCGCGACGACACTGACTGAGGCGGCCGACAAAGCTGTGAAGATCGCAAAGGAATAGCCTTTAGGAGTCAGAATGAGCATTCTAATAGACGAGAACACCAAGCTGTTGGTCCACGGTATCACCGGACGGCAAGGGATGTTCCATACGAGAAAAATGCTGGACTACGGAACCAAGATCGCCGGAGGAGTAACCCCCGGCAAGGGGGGGCAGGTAGTACATGGCGTGCCTGTGTATGATTCCGCTGCAGAGGCTGTTATGGAGACAGGTGCAAACTGTTCAATGATCTCAGTCCCGGCACGTTTTGCGGCCGATTCGATTTTCGAGGCGGTCGACGCCGGCGTCGACCTCATCGTTTGCCTGACTGAAGGAATTCCAGTGCAGGATATGTTGAAGGTTCGGGACTACTTGGACAAAAAGGACACGCGCCTGATCGGTCCCAACTGCCCCGGACTGATCACGCCGGGAAAACCTGGTGTGCCCGGAAAAACGGGCACCAAGGTAGGGATAACGCCGGGCTCGATCGTCAAGCAAGGTTCAGTGGGCATTGTGTCTCGCAGTGGCACACTTACGTATGAGGTGATTTATGCGCTCAGTGCGCGCGAAATCGGCCAATCCACCTGCGTTGGCATTGGCGGGGATCCCATAAACGGAACTAGTTTTGTTGACGTGCTGGCTATGTTTGAATCAGATCCCGAGACCAGTCAGGTGGTGCTCATTGGCGAAATTGGCGGCGACGACGAGCAGCAGGCGGCCGATTTCATAGAAGAATCAATGACGAAACCAGTTATGGCTTTTATTGCTGGCCAGACAGCGCCTCCCGGCCGCCGCATGGGCCATGCCGGCGCGATTGTCGAAGGTGCCTCAGGCACCGCTGAGGCTAAGGTTGCAGCATTTGAGGCTGTAGGCGTTAAGGTCGCCAAGCACCCGGAGCAGATTGTAGATTTCATGCAATAAGCACGGTGAATGATTCGAATGGCAGAACCCTTCGCCTAGATCCGGGCATTCTCGTCGCGCTGATTGTCTGTGGCCTGGCAATCTGGCCCTTTATCAGCCGTAGTTCACTACCGCAGGCCACAGACGCCGAGCTGCATATCTTTCGGGCCGCTGAGCTGGGTAGATTGCTCGAGGCCGGCGAGAGCTTCCCGCGATGGGCGCCCAATTTCTATTACGGCTTCGGCTACCCGATTTTCAATTATTATGCCCCGCTTTCTTACTATGTGGCTCTAGTCCCTGGCTTGTTACTGCAGTTTGACGTTGTAGATGGCGTTAAGCTGGTGTTTGTTCTGGGTAGTTTGCTTGGTGGGCTGGGGGTATACGGCTACGTTAGCCGGATTTGGGGTCGGATGCCAGCCCTGGTAGCGACTGGTGCTTATGCATACGCGCCCTTTATCGTGTTTGTCGATCCTCATGCCCGTGGTGACCTGGCCGAGGCCTTTAGCTTCGCGATATTTCCACTGGCCTTGTGGGCGCTAGATCGTCTGCGATGTTGCCCCAAGGCCTGGAACTGGTTGATATCTGTAGCCCTGATTGCAGCCCTTACCCTGAGCCACAATTTGATGGCCCTTGTGTTCGCCGTGATCATCGCCGGTTGGAGTATCTGGCAGGAGCTTGTCTCGGGCGTGCCGCCGGCTTTGCCGGCGTCCTCAGACCTGGCGACGAGACTGGCAGGACGCTTGCTACGACTGAGGCTCTTCTTGGCACTGATAATTGGCGTAGGCGTCGCAGCGTTCTTCTGGCTAACCGTTTTCCTGGAGCGCAACGCTGTGGATCTGGGTAGCCTGATTGGTGACGGCGGAAATTTCGATTATCGCAATCACTTTCTGTCTCTTGAGGAACTGCTGTCTCCGCCGACTTTGCTGGATTGGGCCGCGACCGAGCCGGATTTCGTTCTTGGTCTTGGGACGGTGCAATGGATTCTGGCTGCACTTGGCGTGGGCCTTCTCGCGGCCGGCCGCGCACCAGGTCGCAAGCAAGCCGCCTTTTTCGCCATACTGGCCGGAATCTTGTTGTTTCTCATGTCGCCTGCTTCACGGTTTGTCTGGGATTTCCTGCCGTTTCTACCGTTCTTGCAGTTTCCCTGGCGCTTGCTTGGCCCGCAAGCTTTTGCCCTGGCCGCCCTGTCGGGCGTCGCTACGGCGGGACTGATGCGCTCGATGTCCTATCCACTAGCGCGCTGGATACCAGCCTCTCTGGTTGGACTCATCATGCTGTCCTCCCTACCGTTGAGCCAGGTGCCACCCTGGCCGGCCGATTTCGGCCCTACAACGGCCGTCAGGGTTTTGGAGGAGGAACTGGCCGGAAGATGGCTGGGGACGACGTCAACTTCAGACTTCGTGCCGTCAACGGTGGACGCGATCCCTAAACCTGAGCAGGCACTGTTGGCTGACTTCTTTGCAGGACGGCCGCTCGACCGGGTAAATCGGGTCACGCTGCCAGAAGGAGCTGTGGTTCGATCGGAAGAAATCACCCCGCTTCACTTTCGCTACGACGTAAAGAGCGAAACCAGTTTTCTGTTGCGCTTATTTCTGTTTGACTTTCCCGGTTGGGTAGTCAGAGTTGACGGTGTCGCAGTTGAAGCCGAACTCGGCCGGCCTGAAGGGTTCATCGTAATACCGCTCGAGGAGGGCCACCATTTTGTAGAGGTAATGTTCGTCGACACGGACGCTCGTGGGTTGGCGAAAATAGTCAGCACCTTCTTCGCCATACTGGCCATGGTCATTGCATTCTGGCTTTGGACCAGTCGGGCGATTCTAACGGCGACAAGTGACCGTTCACCGCCCGTTTGCAGAGGCGGCGCGGCCGAGTTGCTCATCGTCTCGGCCGTTGCCATTATGACTTTTGGTGCCAATGTCCTGCTGCTGGAGCCCAAGGGATGGATACGTCTTGAGTCCGCCGACCTAACGGCAATACCAGCTCAGAATGACCACTATGCTGAGTTAGGCGAGCAGATTGCCCTGATCGGCTATGACGCGCCTTCGACCGGTGCAAGCGGATCAACGGTACCATTTACTGCCTACTGGCAAGCGTTGCGGCCGCCTGAAGCAAACTACCAGGTGTTTGTCCACTTGTTGGACAACCGAGGTCAAGTCGTAGCCCAGTCGGATGCGCTAAATCCAGGTGATTTCCCGACCAAGCGCTGGCCTACGGACAGGTACGTGCGTGACGAACATGACGTCATCCTGCCGGGCGACCTGCCGGCTGGCGAATATCAATGGTCTATAGGCTTATGGTCAGCCGGCGAGGGTAGACGTTTGCCGGTGGTGGATTCTGCCGGTTTGGTGCTCGGCGACAGCGTATATCTTCCAGGCCAACTGACGATAGAGTAGAAGGGAAAAGAGCACAGGTCCAATGAGAGTCATCGGCGGTCAGGCTCGTGGTCATAAGCTGAAGCAAGTTCCAGGGGACAGTACGCGGCCGATCACTGACCGGGTAAAGGAAAGCTTGTTTGATATCCTGGCCGACTGGGTTATCGGAACCAGGTGGTTAGACCTGTTTGCCGGGACGGGGCAGGTAGCCATTGAGGCTTTGAGCCGGGGCGCCAGAAGCGCGACGTTCGTCGACAATTCGCGGGCAGCCATTCTCACCATTCGCGAAAACCTGGCCCATACCAAATTGACAAATCTGGCTGAGGTTCGCCAGCAGGACGCCTTTGACTTCCTGGACAGTATGTCGAGCGCGGCCTATGATGTAATCTACGTAGCGCCGCCGCAATACAAGGATCTGTGGCTGGAAGCGCTCCAACGCCTTGACCGGGAAGCTGAGAGTATGTTATCCGTCGATGGTTTGGTGATTGCTCAGATCGACCCGCGGGAATTTCGCGTTGTGGAACTCAGTAAACTTGCGTTGGTCGACAAGCGCAGGTATGGCAATACGATGTTATGCTTCTATGAGCCGCTGGAAATGACGGAGAGTTGAATCTCGCATTGCCCGGCCGGGTTATCTGCCGAATCGAATACCGACAACCGGAACCGGTGTTCGCCTGGCGCCCAGGCACTTACGTCAACTCTGGTAATGATGTTGTCGATTACTGGCCTCGTCGCGTTGTCTACGGGAAGAGGGCTCCACACTCCGTTCGTCTGTGGTCCGTTGACTTCCAGGGTGAAATAGTTGAAGTCCTCATTTGTTGCGGTGCCGAAAAATGTCGCGCTGCCCGAGAGCACCGCACCATCGGGGGGTGCGGTGATGTTGCTGCCGGGGTTACAGGTCACGGGTGGCCTTGTTGGCTCAGGTGTGGCCGTGGTCGAAGTATCTGGCTCCAATTCGGCTCCTGGTTCGACTGTGGAGCCAAGGGTTTCAGGCGGCGCAGGAGGGACAGGCAGGGTCACCGTGGGAGCTATTAGCAGCGTGGGTGTGGGTTCTCCGCCGATAGGTGTAGGTGAAGACAGCGGCGTGACAAATATGTTAGGCGTTGGCGTGGGAGGTCTCAGCAACTCTGGCGGTAGCGTCGGCGCTACGCTGAGATTTACATAGGTCACGGCCGCGATTATGATGGCGAATACGAAAACAAGCATTAAGGAGCGGCCATATAACCGTCTGCCACGCTCTTTCTCCAGGCCAAATACGGCCCGCCGCAAAGCGCGACGCGAACGAATCAGCTCCGCCAAATACCACAGCAGCCCCAGGCCACATAGGATATAAATCCAGACATCATTGCGGATCAGGAAAACGTAGATTCTTTCCATCGCCTAGCCTGACCTGGCACCATGATAGGGCGCATACGATCCAACCGAATGATTCTGGCCGGCCCGTATTGCTAGATATCCGAAAACACTCTGAAGATTAGGCTTTTTCGTCCTGGAGCTGCGAATATACCTGAGTAGTCGATATGTTCGCGTGTCCGAGCAGTTGCTGGACCTCTTTAAGGTCGGTTCCGCTCCCCAGGCGGTGCGCCGCAAAACTGTGCCGCAGTGTGTGGGGTGTAACTTTATCGCCAAGATCGGCTTGATTTGCATAAGCCTTAATGATCAGCCAAAGACCCTGTCTGGTCAACTGTTGCCCGCGGTGGTTCAAGAACAGTGCGTCGACATCTTTGTCCTTAACCAAATGGGGCCGGCCGTTGTCAAGGTAATCGGCCAATATGAGTCGCGTTTCGGTATCCAAAGGCAGTTCGCGAGGCTTATCCTCTTTGCCGGGACAGAGTAACATCGACGCGTCGAGCTTCACATCCTCTACCTTCAGCGTCACAGCCTCGGTGACTCGCATGCCCGTCGTGTAAAGCACGTGCAGGAGCGCATTGTCACGCAGGTTCTTCGGACTCGACTTCTGAGACGGCGTGGCCAGCAGATGCTGGACTTCGTCCGCAGTAAGCGTCTGCGGCAAGCGTTTCTTCACCTTTGGCGATTCCAGCTTAGCCGTGGGATCAGAGTTGATCAGCCCACGCGCCAGCAGGAAGTGGAAGAACGACTTAATGGCCGCCGCCTTTCTGGCAACCGAAGACGCTGTGTAGGATTGATCTTTGAGATGATCCACATAAGCGGATACAACAGCAAAATCTACATTTACCCAGCTATCAATTTCCGGATGTGCTGTCTTCAACCAGGTGACGAACTGCCCAAGGTCATTACGGTATGCGGCCGTCGTGTTATCCGAGTAATTCCGCTCGGTCTCAAGGAACTGTAAGAAGGCGTTCAGCTGGCTATCCATCGCTTGATACTCCTGAGACGATAGCTGCTAATGAACAAGGCACGGTTTGCGTATAGTGATAGTGTATTCGGCAAGAGGAACCTTTCATCTTATGTAATCTAACTGTGAGGCATTATAGCAGACTTCGATAGCACGTGGAGTGCGTAGACATAAATCATACATAAAGTTTGCGTGAATTCGCGAGCGCAATTGCGTATAGTCATCGAAGTGGATACTGGCCATGGAGCGTTCATATCGGGCGATTCCCTTCGCGTGGTCAAGTGGTGGTACCGGGCCACTGATCTGGTATCATTTGCTTCCACCGCATCGTTAATTTCGCGCGAACCGCAGGGAGGTATCATGACTGGCAAAGAGCGCGTGATCATTGCTGGAGCGGCCGGCAGAGATTTTCACGACTTCAATACTGTGTTCAGGGATAACGAAGAATACGAAGTAGTAGCCTTTACAGCTACACAGATCCCAAATATCGAAGGAAGACTTTATCCAGCCGAACTGGCCGGCGAGCAGTATCCAAAGGGTATTCCAATCTATCCCGAGAGCAAACTCGATGAATTGATAGAACGATATCAGATTGACCAGGTCGTGTTTTCCTATTCTGATGTCTCGCACGAGCATGTCATGCACGTCGCCTAACAGGTCGCCGCGGCCGGAGCTGACTTCAGGCTCCTTGGACCCAAGAGGAGTATGCTGAAGTCGACTAAACCAATCGTTTCGGTATGTGCAGTACGCACCGGCAGCGGAAAGAGCCAGACATCACGCAGGGTCGTGACGACACTGCAGCGACTCGGATTCGAAAAGGTCGTTGCGGTGCGCCATCCCATGCCCTATGGGAATCTTGTGGCACAAGCAGTTCAACGTTTCGCTTCAATTGCTGACCTAGATCACCATCAGTGCACGATAGAGGAGCGAGAGGAATATGAGCCCTATATCGACATGGGCGCGGTGATCTACGCCGGTGTGGATTACGGTGCAATTCTAAGCAGCGTCGAAGAAGAAGCGGACATTATCGTCTGGGATGGCGGGAATAATGACCTGCCGTTCTTCGCAAGCGATTATCATATCGTGCTGGTAGATCCGCACCGGCCGGGGCACGAACTGCGCTACCACCCAGGCGAAGCCAATCTGAGGATGGCCGATGCGGTGGTGGTCAATAAAGTAGACACGGCCGACAATGATGATGTCGTCACGGTGCTACAGAATATTGACAAGGTAAACGTTCAGGCCGATGTCATACGGGCTGCGTCACCGATTCTTGTAGATGACCCGGAAGCCATCAGGGGCAAACGGGTGCTCGTCGTCGAGGACGGTCCAACAATGACCCACGGCGAAATGGCATATGGAGCCGGCGTTATGGCGGCGCGCTTCTTCCATGCTGCACAAATCGTGGATCCGCACCCCTTTGCCGTTGGCTCAATTGCCGAGACATTTGAGAAGTACCCAACCACAGGCGCTGTTTTACCGGCAATGGGTTATGGCGCCGAGCAGATAAGGGAATTGCAGGAGACAATCAATGCCACCCCGGCCGACATGGTCTTGATCGCGACTCCCATAGATTTGAGCCGCCTGATTGAGATCAACGTACCTTATCAGCGCGTGCGCTACAGCCTCCAGGAGATCGGCTACCCAACTCTGGAGTCACTGCTGAAATTGAGATTCGGCGCTCAATTGTAGCGGGTTAGGGGGAATGGCTTTCGGTTGGCGCTTATGACGGATGAGGGAAGCGGTCGTCGGAAGATGAAGCAAGTTGTGAGGACTGGGGCCAGTCCGGAAGATCTATTGCGGCGACACGAAGGTTATGGGCCAAGCTTCGGACTCGAATCGCGTGCCGCTGCCCAGAGTTTCCTCCAGTCGAACGTGCCATTGTTGCTGACCTGGTAGGACTGGGACATTAGCGGCCGAGATTGCGAACTGATACTGGTCCTCTAACTGCGGCAAGCTAACCGTACCAAGCTGCAGTACCCGGCCCCTGGACTTCAAGTAAACCGCGAACCTTTCATCAGCCGCAAGTGGCATTGGCCATGACCACGTAAATATCAGGTTTGTATCTGTTGATAGAAGGAATTCACTCTCCCTTGGCGGGCCGAGTAGGTTGATTACCGGATCTGGCTCAGGCACTTCCGACAGCGGGATACGGATCACCGGCAAATTGAGCGACGCGAACTCGGCCGTCCAGTACCACACGCTTGGCGAAGACATGTTTTCGCTGAAACCGACGCCCACGTCAGTTGCCTCCGGATCAAGTATGATGGGCCGATGACCCGGGCTTGAGAGCCAGAATCGTACGGGTGCCACGGCTTCCGCCATTCCCCACGCAGTGGCCTCGCCCGCGTATCCACCAGGGTAGCCAGACAACTGCACTCTCAAAGCAGGGACCGATCCATCGGACCCACCATGACCGGTGAAGCCTGACGTGGCCATATCGTCGGCATGGGATTGAGCGGCAATACTCAACTCATGGACCAGGTTGAGGGGCGCCAAACCGTTGATTCGGCGAGCTTCGTTGATGTATGCCAGCAGCTGTTCGGCCCGACCAAGCTCCGGCGGAAGTTCCATCAACGGCAACTCCTCACCAGGAGCTGCCGTACCTGTGGCCTCATTACCCGTGGCCTCAATATCAGCGGCAGGGGTCTCGTTAACCTGTATTTCATTTATGGGTACGAGAATGGGATCGCCAGCGTCGATCGAGCTAACCAGTGGTAGGAAAAGGTAAAGCGCCCCCCGGTTAACCACTATTGGGTGCTGAATGACCGTTTCACCAAATTCATTGGCGAATCGGGCTGACACCACATAGTCACCAGCCGACCAATAGACGTGTTCGATTAGGTCGCCGTCATATTCCCGTCCATCGCCCATGTCCCATTCAACGCTGGTAACTGTCTCGTCTGTGAAGGCCTGCGCCTGAACCACCGAGCCTGCGTCGACAACAGCGGCAATGACGAAGTCCGCCACCGGCGCCTGGCCTACCAGCACACTATGCACTGCTTCACTGGTACCACCTGGTCCCGACACGGTGAGGCGAACCTCGTGCATTCCTGTGGCAAAGAAATGGTGGACCGGGTTGGAATCAGTTGACGTCAGGCCATCGCCGAACTCCCACAAATAACTCAGTGGTGGCTGACCACCGCTTTCGTTTAAGAAGGTCACCGGGTCTCCAGCTCGCGGCGTTGCGTCCGGAACCGAGAATCTAGCTATAGACTGAGCCACGACGGTCACGATGTTTTGGGCGGTAATAGGGCCCTGCGGGCTATCGACCTGCAGGACGATCTCGTACAGTCCAGGTGATGCGTAGACAACGACTGGATCTTTCGCCTCGACGATTCGGCCATCGCCAAGTGACCAAATCTGGGTCTCTGAATCGGGACCAGTGACATCGCTGATTAGATGGATTGGCTGGCCCACAGATACCTGCGGCGGCTCAAGCTTGATTGAAGCGCTAGGGGAAAGACCTACCCAGAATTGAGCATCCTGCCTGATCTCGTAATCACCGATCTTAACTGATGCGCTAATCAACTGCTCCGGCACGTTGACGTCCGCAACTTGGGCGACGATTGTCAATAGCAATTCGGCCTGAGCCCCTTCGCCCCCCATGACCGGCTGCCAACTAATTGTGCCGTTTTGGGCATTGTAGAACGTGGCAGCGGGCAATTCTTGCAGTTTGGTAGAAACGCTGCCGGGCAATACTATTTGCACTTCGGGCGCTATCGGAGTCGGGGAGAGATTCTTCAGCGTGACGGTGGCCGTCGCTTCCTGACCCGGCTCAATCGAACGCGGACCTACAGACAGCGTCAACTCCAGATCGGCCGCCTGCAGGGCCCAAATTCGCGGCGATTCCGCAGCAGAACCTGTCACGGTGCTGAATGCGAGAGTGACGGTCGCCAGCGTGAACAGTGCCAGTAGTAGAAAGCTCCGTCTCAGGGCGCGCATACAGAGTCAGTTTATCAGATACGAACAGCTGATACAAGTGGACAGGAGGCCTATTTCTCTTGCGCAGGCTCATTGGCTTAGCTATCATTCCCGCATATTTGGTGAGTGCAAAGGAGTGATAATGACCCACATTGTATCGGTCTATGGACGCGAAGTCCTGGATTCACGCGGAAATCCGACTGTCGAGGTTGAAGTTACATTGATTGACGGTTCCAAAGGGCGGGCGATTGTGCCCTCAGGTGCATCGACAGGCGTCCACGAGGCCTGGGAGAAACGGGACGGCGACAAGAATCGCTATGGCGGCAAAGGTGTGCTGGGGGCGATCGAGGCGGTCAACGACGAAATCGGCGAAGCACTGGTTGGTTGGGATGCGACTGACCAGGTCGGCATTGACGAAGTAATGGTTGAACTAGATGGCACGGAGAATAAGGGGCGTCTGGGGGCTAACGCGATACTTGGCGTCTCGCTTGCAGTAGCTAAGGCCGCTGCTGATAGCATCAGTCTACCTCTCTATCGGTACTTGGGTGGTGTCTCAGCGCGAACGCTTCCGGTACCTATGATGAATATCATGAACGGGGGAAAACATGCGGCCGGGTCAACCGACCTGCAAGAGTTCATGATCATGCCGGTGGGCGCCCCATCATTTTCTGAAGCGACGCGCTGGTGTGTTGAGATTTACCAGAGCCTCAAAAAGGTTTTGGCCTCGAAAGGCTACAGCACAACTGTTGGCGATGAAGGCGGATTCGCGCCCAAGCTGTCGGCGAACAAAGAAGCAATCGAACTGATGCTGGAGGCAACAGAAAAGGCGGGTTATAAGCCAGGCGATCAGATCATGTTGGCCATGGATCCAGCGGCGAGCGAGATCTACGAAGACGGCAAATATCACCTAAAGACGGAAGGAAAAGTATTGTCAGGCGCTGAGATGGTTGGCTTCTATGCAGACTGGGTCGAGAAATACCCTATCATCTCAATCGAGGACGGACTGGACGAAGATGACTGGGCGAGTTGGTCGCTGATGATGGAACAACTTGGAGATAAGATCCAGATCGTCGGCGATGATCTTTTGGTGACCAATGTGAACCGGATCAGAATGGGTCTTGAGCAGAAGGCAGCGAATAGTTTGCTGTGCAAGGTAAATCAAATTGGCACTCTGACCGAAGCAATCGCCGCTGTAGACCTGGTGCAGCGTCACGGTTGGACGGCCGTCGTTTCTCACCGCAGCGGTGAGACCGAGGATACCACTATTGCCGATCTGGTGGTCGCGCTAAACGCCGGTCAGATTAAGACCGGGGCCCCGGCGCGTACCGACCGGGTATCGAAGTATAACCAGCTTATGCGAATTGAAGACGATCTGGCTGACACGGCCCATTATCCAGGCCTGGCGGCGTTCACAAACCTGAAGCTGTAATCAGGCAAAGGAGCATGGGAGTGAAGACTTTACTCATCCTGCGCCACGCAAAATCGAGCTGGTCAGATGCGAGCTTGAGCGATCATGATCGCCCTTTGAACAAGCGCGGCAAGGGCGACGCGCCAAAGATGGGCAGTTTGCTCAGGGCGGAGGAGCTAACACCTGATCTCATCATAAGCTCGTCGGCGAAACGGGCAATCAGGACGGCCGAGGGCGTCGCAGAGACCTGCGGGTTCGATGGGCAGATCATTGCAACTCGAGATCTCTATCATGCGGACCCTGAGTCCTATTTTGAGGTACTACGACTGTTGGGAGAAAGGAATGCCGTCGTGATGGTTGTGGGGCACAATCCTGGCATGGAGGAGTTGCTGGAAAGCCTCACTGGTGAATGGGTGAGAATGCCAACTGCGGCGCTGGCCGAGGTGCGGATGAATACAGACGACTGGTCAAGCGTTTCTGACGGAACGAGCGGCGAGCTTGCCAATCTCTGGCTGCCCCGGGAGCTGATCTGACAGGACACGAGAATATATCGGCTAGGGCAAACGTTCCCTCACGCTAGGTTTGACGCTTCAACCTGCTTCGTACTGGTGTAAAGCCGGCTGAAACTCTTGTTCTGAGCGACCCACAGACCGACAAGACCTATGCGCATTTCGAAGAGCGGAGCGCCTTCGTCGCCAATTTCACGCATTATACCCCTTTCCACGAGACGGTTCAGCGCGCCAGTTACCTCGGCCGCCTGTAGGTTGATGCCATACTGCCTGAGTTCCTGAACCAGGTCATCAGGTCTGAAGGGCGAATCGAAGTCCATCAGGCGCGAACTGGCGGCCAGCAATGCTCGCTCAGGATAGCGCGAGCGTTGCCAGATATAGGCGAAATGGACTTCGCCCAGCCGCAGCATTTCGTCCAGCGCGGCATTAACGTCACTGATAGTGATGTAGCTGCTCTGGCGCTTGTTAGCCTGGTTGACGAGAGTGTAACAGACAAGCTGCAAGAAATACGGATGCCCGGCCGTGACTCGCAAGATCTTGTTGACGGCGATATCGTCGTAGACCAAGTTGGGCGCTACAGGATCTCGAATCAGATGTATGGCAGAGTCGACGTCAAGAAAGCCAACATGGCGATAAAGAGCGCTATTGAATAACACCGACCAGTAATCGGTGCCCATTTCCTCTAGCCGGTGCGTCCCGGCGAATATGAAACTGACCCCCGCGGCATGTTGCATCAAGTGCCTTAGATAGGAGAACAGAGTCTGGGGAAGGATCCCGCTGCGGACCAAATCCTCAAATGACTCAAATTCATCGAAAACTAGCACGATGGTCGTATCGGGCGCGAGTAAAGATCTTACGTGAGGAAGGAACTCTCGCTCGAAGCGTCTTCCGGCGTCCTGTTGCCAATAGTTGAGATCCGGTACTTCTAAGGTCAAGCCGCGAGAAGCCAGTGCATCAGAAATGGACCAGGCAAGATCGCTGAACAATGAGGGTAGGCCTGGCGACACCCCCAACGACTGACAGTCAATGTAGATAGGTAGCAAGTCATCGGCCAGGTAGTGGTCCAGCCGCAACAGAGCGGACGTCTTTCCGGTGCGACGCTGACCGATAAGTATCAACACGTTCTTCTGCGAGAGACCGGCGGCATTCTCTTTGAGGAAAGCAAATAGTTGCTCCCTACCAAAGAAGAGCGCGCTATTCGATCTCAATGGCATTCCAGGCGAATAGGGATTGCCCACAGGCGAGTACTCGCGCTCCGGCGGTAGAAGCTGAACCATATCGGCGAAGGCAACATGCTTGTCCTTACTGTGACGATCTTCATAATCGATGTTGAATTCCACCCGAAATTGGTCTTCGCCGGCCGGCTCGAGAGCGAAATACAGTTGTCGTCCGCGGCCAGGCGATAGGTAGGGTATATGCTGCGAGCGGTTGACGATCGAGTAGCTGGCGTCGGGGATGAGCGACACTTGAACGTGTTCGGCCGGCGCACGGCCGACGTTACGGATTGATAGGGCCACAACGGTACGCGGATCGGGAATCACGTTCTTGGTCAGGAGGTTAACCACAAGCTGTGCCCGGCCGTGTAATTCCTCAACTTCAGATCTGATGAGACCCAGCCAACGGTCAGCAATGGCCTTGGCGAGCGTATTCTCGATTTGCACAGGCCAATCCTGGGCCTGATATTCAAGTTGCTTGAGCAATCCCAAAGCCTCGTTCAGATAGATTACCCTGTCCTCCGCCAGATCAACTCTTTCGCTGTCCCGAATTCCACCCAGGACAGCCAATATGCCTTCAAATGCCTCAGAGAATAGTTGGGCCTGACTTCTTACCTGGATCAATTGTTCGAGCGAGGGTTGCATAAGGGACAGTTGCGTCAGCGTTGGTGCCGTTAGCAATGCATGCCCGCTGCTGTACGTGACGCGCCATTCATCCAAAAGATGCCACTTCCGTCCCAGACGCTCAACCTCGTCGAGTGCTCCGTTGATAACCGGCAATCCCGATTCCGGTCTGGCGGCGAGCAAGAAGAGACCATCTGCAAGACTAGCCAGAGTTGCATCGCCGTCACGCCGGGCGCGATTTGCCAGACTGAGTAAGAAATCGGGCGAACCACCGGTCCTATTGTATTCCTCTTCCAGTAACTTCAGCGTGGCCTCAGGTAGCGTTCGCTGCCGCCGAAAGAATCTACCAGCAACAACGTCTGGTGAACGGGCTTGCCGAACGTAAATGACAGCGGCGAGTGCACCGGCCAATCCTACCATCATGGCGACTATGATGCCGGGCAGAGTCGAGCCCGGCAGGATTGGTGGTGGTCCCGAGGCGGGCTGAACGACTCCTTCGTGGGTCCCGTCATCATAGGTGAAGCGAAAGTTAACCCCGGTTGCGTCGGCAGGCGGACTCACTGGCCAGAACAATGTGTCCCGGCCGCTTCCGGCCACTTTTTCGCCTACCGGTAACCACCGGTCACTCCCACCGTCCTGCAATTCGAGTGATACGGCGACGGGATCGTTCTCAACGTCGATTACAGTAACGGAAATACCATATTCATTCTGGTTGACCTCGGTTTCAGGATCGATCAATAGAGGTGGGCGATTGGCCTGGGATCTGAATAGCTGGACGACGCCATTCTCCGTGACCACAAGTAGCTCAGCCTGGAGATCAGGGGGGCGACGCAGCGCCGTAACGTGAAATACCTCACTGCCCAGATCAATCTGCCCCCACTGTTCTACGCCATCACCGGTCAGTAATCTGACCTCACCATCTCTATTACCATAGGCGATGTCAGATCGCACATCTCCATCCAAGTCGCCGGAATATACCGATGTGATGCGACCAGTATTCTCCAAACGGAATAGTTCGTCACCACTGAGGCTAATTCGAACCAATTCCTCTTCATCCGTACCAATCAACAGGGAGTTTTCAGCCAAGTGAGTAACCACTGGTAGCCCATCTAGGCGGATTTGCCAGTGCTGACTTCCCCGGGTACTGAGGCTGCGGACCGTCCCTCCATCGAGGGCAACCAATAGCACAGGGACAAATGCTTCATCTTCGATTGCTAGCTTCAAATCGGCGACTTCGTCCAGGTAGCTAGCCGCTCGCCTTATCTGGTTGCCCTTGTTATTTAGGCGGACGATCGTGTTGGCGCCAGTCGCGAGAATGATCTCGGGATCACGCCCGTCCTCAAGTAGAGTCAGATGATCAATACTGGCGTTAAGAGTTGCCCGCCAAAACTCCTCGCCGGCTAGTGAGTAGGCAATGACCTGACCATCCCTTGTACCAACAACAAGTTCGGCTGGTGCGCTTTGGTTCAGATCGGCGACGAGGATGCTGGAAACCGTAGAATCGACGGGAGTATGATAAAGGTCAGTTCCATCCGGCAAGAGAATGGTAATCCATCCCAATGACTCCTGCAGTCCGTCCTCACCGGATACGATCTGGTTATGAGCGACGACGATTAGCGACCCAGAATCGGACTCGCCGGCGGCATGGGTGAGAGCAGTGATCACGCCATCGAAATTAGCTGTCCAAATGGCGGCGCCGTCGCTATCCAACGCATGTAGCGAACCATCGTTGTTGCCGACCAAAATCTCCTGCTCGCCATCATCGTCGATGTCCTCAACCAATATCGCTTCTGGCCGGGCGCCCAGCCGATAGTCCCATGCCTCAAAGTATTGCCGCGCCCCTACGCCCGGATCCAGCAGTTCTAGGGTAGCAAAACCTGCGAGCAAAAGCTCGTTGCGACCGTCGCGATTGATGTCGACAAGCCGGCTGGTATCCACGTCGCTACGGGCCGAATAAGAGGGTTCTAGTCTGCGTCCATCGCCGTCCAGAAGAATGATCTCCGACTCCCCAGATCCCGCATTCGGCTGATCTAGCAGAACCGCGATATCGACGAGAGTTTTCTGAGGTCGGGGATGCGGGGCGACTGAAATAACGGTAATTGGCTGGTCGGCAGTAGGGCTGAGCGCGCGCGACCAGATTCGCTGGCCTTCCTCATCGTAGGCGATGACCATACCTACTTCAGTGCCGACGACCAAGGCAGGCTGCTCATCGAGCAAGGCAGAAGTGAGGGTTGTGACCGCTCGGTTTGGGGTGCGGTAAGGCCAGCGCCGGTTGCCATTGGCGGTGTATAGATAGACCCGATTCAGCGTCGTAGCAAGTGCTATCTCTAGCTCGCCATCGGGATCAAATGCGGTCAGGGTCATAGCAGTTACCCGGCCGCTGTCAGAGCGCTCCCATTGCCGTTGACCCTGCCAGTCTATCAGGACTAGTTTGCTGAACCCTTCGTCGGCAAAATAGCTGTAGACAATTTCGTTGATCCCGTCTCGATTCAGATCGGCTACCGCAAGTTGCGGCGTGGCGTCTTGGGCGGGAGGGTCCGTGAAACCATATTCCCATACCAGAAAGCCCTGGCCATTGAAGCGTAGAAGAGCGCCATCCGAGAGGGCGACCAGGATATCATCGGGACCCGAACCATCACCGCTCAATGGCAGTAGCGCCGCCGGCCTAGCACCGAGAGGTCGACGCCAGATCTCCTGTCCCTCGCTATTGAGGAGCACGAGTCTGGCCTCTGTCGCCAGGACAATCTCATCAGCGGTCGGTTGGAGGTTATCCGCATCAAGGGCCGTTAGATTGACCACGTCATTTTCGGTCTCAAACGGAACGGGCCAGACCTCCCGCCCATTAGAATCGAGTGCCATAATCTGACGGCCGTCGGCAACAACGACGAACTCGTCAATACCGTCGTGATCCACATCATCGACGACGATGCGAGCTAGCCGTCCTGGCGCATCGTAGCGCCAGTAAACCGCATCTGATGATTGTGCGGATAGTGAGTCTGCGAAAAGTATTGTGCCCAGTAGCAGCAATAAAAGGGACGATAGCGAGCGTAGTCGGAACAGAGGCATGGTAGCAATTTACCCCGAACTAGGCGCCCGGTTCGCGCAGCGTGTAGCCTATTCCGCGCTCACTGACTATCCAGGCGCCAAAGGGTTTCATGGCCCGGCGAAGGCGCTTGATCAAAGTCTTGAGGCGGTCTGGATCATCCACCAGTGCGTCGCCCCAAACAGCGATCTCAAGTTGTGCGCTGGGGACCACCTGACCTGGCTGCTGAGCGAGTCGCGTCAACAGGTCAAACTGCGATGCAGTCAAGGCAATCTCTTCTCCTTCAGCGCGAACCTGGTGACGCTGAAGGTCAACCACAAAAGGCCCGGCCTGGATCAAGTCTTTGACCTCCTGACGCCGAATGAAGCGCCACAGTACCTCACTTGAGTAGCGATAATCATTATTCTCCCGGACAATCAAACATTGCTGTTCTAACTGTCGCATCGTTTCGATGGGCCCGTCCATGATCGCCAGGCTATACTGCTCCTCTGGAGACAAATTGCGCCAGAGGTAGGTGAAATGGGATTCAGCTTCAACTTCAACAGGCATATCGAGCCAGCTAGCGATTGAATTGGCAGCGTCAAACTGGTTGGAAGTGAGTGCCTGGAAGGCATGGTAGCCGGCAATATGTAGGAAGCACGGGTGGTAGCCGGCTAGTTTGAAGATCTGCGCCCGAAGTTCAGGTGTAAATGTAACGCCAGTATCCCGTAGCCGGCGATCTATAAGCGTAATGGCTTCGTCTTCGGAGAATAAACCCAGCGTCAGCGAAACGAAGATGTTGAAGAACGGAGAGCTCAAAATCTGCTCATCGGCGCTAATTGAGATTAGAGGTCGCTGGCTGGCGGTGAGAAAGGCTAGTCCATATTTGGTTGTCAGGCCTCGCAGCCTGGCGAAAAAATAGGGCGTCAGGCGAGCATTTGCTGCAAGCAGTTCGAATTCGTCAAGCAGAACGATTACTGAAACGTTGGCCTTGTAAATCGTGTTTAGTACCCGATCCAACGCCCGATAGGTCCCCGGCCTGCGAAGGTTCTCGAGTTTTAAAGGAGTCGACGATAGTGCGTCCGCTATGCTAGTCAGGAGTGCCTCATAGACCTCTTCTGGTGGCGAACCGCCTAGCTCCTGGCAATCGACCGTTGCGAACAAAGCTCGATCTTGACCTAACTCATAGGCGGCACGCGTGACCGGTCGGCTTAGATGCAACAACAAAGAACTCTTGCCGATGCGGCGAGGACCAACAATCGAGACGCTTTGACCGTTCCGGCAGAGACCAAGAATTTGGGCTATCTCGGCTCGGCGACCGTGGAACTCCTCTGCTCTACGGATCGCGCCTCGATGGAAGAATGGATTGTCGATGCTCATTATTGCTTCACCTTAAACTAGTATAGCCCAAATGACCAGGAGCCATCACGGCGGCGACTTGTTTCACGGGATAATTTAAGCTAGCCAACGAGCGCTTTGCTCAGGCGGCTGCCGTCTTCAAATATCGATAGAGAATCCCCATGACGGTGGCCGGCTCTATGTCGTATTCCTTTTGCCGGCTACGGGCTTGCCTGCTGCGGCTAATATGTAGGAAACGGCGAGCCCGCGTGATGCCCACGTACAGCAGCCGCAATCGTTCAGCAATCAACTCAATGTGCGCTGATTCAGTCGCCGTTCGTCCAGGATAAAATGTGTCGCCGCCGACCATTAGCTGGTGCAATTGAGCGTTGGCCTCGGCCGCCGGATCCCCGCCAATCATTGCCTCGACGCCGATAAATTGACCCTCCAGGTCACTTGGAATCCAGCGATTGTCTATGCCGACCAGAAAAACAGCGTCCCATTCCATGCCCTTGGCCCCGTGCTGTGTCGCCAAGGTGATTCGCCCTGGTTGGGGTGAAAAGCCGCCATCGCCTGGGCCGCCGAAACGCAGGCGACGCCGGCCTTCGGCAATATCAGACAGTTGCGCGGCCAGCTCTGGCAGGCGCCATTCTGGTTGCAAGTCCCACCATTGGCGGACGGCCGAGGCAAGATGATAGGCTGTGGCCAGATCAGCCTCGCTTACATTGGGATCATGCTGTACGTCAGCGACGAACAGGTCGTCACTGAGCGACAGAATCATGTCGTCAATCGCGAGCGGTCGATAGCGGAAAAGAGCGCTAATGAAGTCGGCGAATCGACCAATCAAAGCAATTTCATTTTCATTGGCAATGCCAGCAGGCAACGCGCCTATCCTTTGATCGTTGGAGCCCGCGTAGAGTAGTAGTTCTGGCCGATGTACGCTGCGAAGGATGGCGCGAATTCGCTCGTGATCGACGTCCCCATCGCTACGCACCACCGCGTGTTCTAGATCGATCAACGACGTGTAGGTGCCCTCAAGCGCCTTCCTATCCAGTGGGTCGGCCATGATGGCAAGCATCCAATATAGCGCGGAGGCAATTTCACGAACACGACTGCCGCCGCGCAGGAGATTGTCATATTCTGAGTCGAGGGTGTCTAGAATGTCGGCCGTCTTGTGTCCAAGGTCATTGGTCGGGGTTAGAATGGCAACCGTGTGTTCTGGATGTTGCCGCGCATATGCGGTTGCAAGACGGGCAACAGTTGGCAACTCTTCGTCCTCGCGGTGGCGATAAGCTCTGATGGTAAATTCTGCTTCATCGTCAGGCGGATTGGGTTGGGCATCTCCCGGTGGCGTGGGCAGGATTTCTTGGCGACGGAAAGCGTTCGCCTGCACTTCGCGAACTGGATGATCATCAGCGACCCAATTTACCAGTCGATTGGCGGCGCCGTAAATGAGTGGAGCGCACCGACCGGAGTTTGGCAGTGGAAGAGTGACAACTCCGGGCACTTGCATGAATGCATTGAAGTGTCGAGGGTGGGCAGAGGTAAATGTGCTGGTAATCGCCTGATTCGGATCCCCTACGCGCACCCAGTTGCCCGCCGGCCCTGCCAGCGTCGAAAGCAGGTTCTCTTGCAAAGGAACACTGTCTTGAGCCTCGTCTTCGAGAACGAATGGCCATCGAAATCGAAACGCGTCGCAAACGTCCGGGCGACTAGAAAGAAGCTCGGCCGCCTGCCAGATTAGATCATCAAAGTCAGAAGCCCCATGGCGATCTAGAGATGATTGGTAACGTTCATATATGGCGCCCAAGATATGAAGAAGCGCCAGGTGTAAATCTGCTTCGTACGGGCCAGAAGATCCACCGTGTAAAGAGCTGTCATCGGCGCCAAGTTTTGTGCTAATCTGGATGCGGATCTGCCGTCTAATGGCCTCGGCGGTGTAGCGATGGTTCTTCGCTTCACGGATGAAGGAACGAGCAGTTGTTTGGAGTAGGTGTCTCCAGCGAACCCGCGCTTGCGGCCGATCCTCGGTCAACAGTTCATTCCATAGCCGTGGGTTGGCCTCAATCGAACTGTCCGTTGCATGGGCTAGAAGGTTTAAGGACTGAGGCTCATCCAGAACGACAGGACCCTCTTCGGAGCCGTCCGCGCCGCCCGCGCTTACACGAAGGATTTCCAGGGCCAGGCTATGGAGCGTTCGGACATCATAGCCCGCGAGTGGCAATCCGTATTCTTCGAGCCGTTGGCGGATTCTTGCCCGAAACGTCTCTACACTAGAATTGAGGTAGGTTACTACCAGGACTTGTTGACCCTCGGCAACGTTGAGGCGCTCATTTCTGATCAATTCGCCCGCCAATATCGACAGCGTGAACGTTTTACCACTTCCGGGGACCGCGCTGACGGCCATACGACCGCCACGATATTCGAGGATCTTTCGTTGTGCAGGTCTAAGCACCATAGCCAGGAGTATACCAGAATCCCCTAAGACTTATTGTCTTGAAGAACTGATGGTAAGATAATGCTGGTGATGAGCAAGTGGTTGATGCTTTGCATGATTGGACTGATCATGTTGGCTCCATTCTTCGGACCGGAGCCTCTTGTCGCCCAGAGTTCGCCCGATCGGCGCTTCGGTATGACTGAAGTGTTCTGGCTGCCAGAAGAAGCCAGGGATCTAGGTGTGGGCTGGGAGCGCATTTTGTTCTACTGGCGCGAGATTCAGCCGAACGGGCCTGAGGACTGGAATACATTACATGTTCGCGAGGAATGGCTCGCCCAGGCAAACGCCCAAGGACGAACTGTGGTTGGCCTGATCAAGAATACGGCGCCATGGGCATCGGTTGACGGTACAGAGGCCGGCGTGCCCAAAGGCTTATATCTGTCGCTGGATGATCCTGATAACTTATGGGCGGGTTACGTGCGGCGCCTGGCCGAGTACTATGGCGAGCGCAATGTACACCATTGGATCATATGGAATGAGCCAGAGATAGATCCCGGCGTCTACGGCTTTGAGTTTGCAGGGTCAGTGGCCGATTACTACCAGCTGCTCAAAAGTGCGTATAAGATAATAAAAGATAGTGATCCGCAGGCTGTTGTTCATCTGGCCGGTCTAACTTGGTGGCACGATCCAACCTTCTTAGATCAGCTTCTCGCCCTGGCCAAGGCCGATCCAGAGTCAGCTGACCATGATTACTTCTTCGATATAATCTCATTGCATGTCTATTTCCGCACCGAAACCGTGAAGACGATTATCGACCAGGTGAATACGATTCAAAGGCGGTACGGTCTGGAGAAGCCTATTTGGATTAATGAGACGAATGCGCCGCCAAACCGGGATCCTGAGTGGCCAGTCGATCGCCCCAGGTTCAACGTCGATCTGGAGCAGCAAGCGTGGTTTATCTTGCAGGGGATGGCCCTCGGTTTTGCCAGCGGTGCAGCGAGCATTAGCGTGTACAAGTTGATCGACATTCATCTACCTTCTGGTGGCGAATCATTTGGCGTTGTGCGGCCGGACTACAGCAGACGGCCGGGTTATGATGCCTACAAGCTGGCAACTAGTTGTTTTGGTTCGTTCGAAACGGCTTCACTCGAAGAGGATCCTGCTTCTTTCCACGTTACCTTCAATCGTCCAGGAAGCCTGGCCCATATCGCGTGGTCACGCACGATCACCACAACCACGGTTGAAATTCCGGCAACCTCGGATTCGGCGACATTGATTAGCTGGACTGAGGCGCCGATTGGTGTTCAACCGGCTGGCGGCGTTTATACTTTGGAGCTGCCCGGACAACGTTGTTACGATGAATGCATCGTCGGCGGAGAAACAATCCTTCTAATAGAAGATTTGGGCGGTTGGAGCTACGGAGATGAGTGCATCGCCGTGGCGCAGGCCCGTTGGCACCTAGATGCGCAGCCAGCAGAATCGGTACTGGGTTCTCTGATAGATCCGATCGGGCCTGGAATTGAGGAAGAAGCGCGGCCGGCAAGCGCCGTCCCGACTGCTTCGGCAACGGCAAGCGCCTCGCCTACTCAAGCCGTCAGTCCTATAACGTCGATCCGCCCGACGGATATTCCCGGCACCAGGCAGAATCTGTCGGTGGAATCAGGTCATGATTCGGGCACTGAGGAGTTAGCGCTGGCGGCCGTAGAATTGATGAAGCCGGAGAGTGAGTCCCCCGAAGCCCTTGTTGAAGCCAGTGAGATGTCTGATATGGATGGCGGCGAAAGCGAAACAATAGGATTGTGGTTTCTTGGGGCCGGCGTAGGCATTGGACTGGGAATGTCGATTATTTGGCGGCGACGCAGGACTCACCCAGGAACATGACCGACCTAATTGGAAGGACACTGGGAAAGTACCAGATTGTGGTCAGAGTGGGCCGAGGCGGTATGGCCAGGGTCTACAAGGCCTACCAGGCCAGCCTGGATCGCTACGTCGCGCTGAAGGTTCTTCACACGCACCTAGCCGAGGAATCAGATTTCGTCGAACGCTTCGAACGCGAAGCGACGGCCGTTGCCAGGTTGCGTCACCCCGGCATCGTGCAAGTTTTCGATTATGACGTCGAAGACGATCATTACTACATCGTCATGGAGTTTGTCGAAGGTCCGACGCTAAAGGCTGAATTCAATGAACGCGCAAAAAGAAAACCTGAGACCGAGCAAAACATCTTCACGCTTGAAGAGGTCAGCCTGTTGTTGTCGGCTTTGGCCGACCCCATAGATTACGCTCACCGGCGCGGGATGATTCATAGAGACTTGAAGCCGGGCAACATTATGTTCACGGTGGATGGCGAAGTCCTACTCACCGACTTTGGACTGGCGAGAATGGCCTACGCCAGCCGGCACACGCAGACAGGGGCGCTTTCTGGCACACCGGCCTATATGGCTCCCGAGCAAGTGCAAGGCGGCCATGTAGACGCGCGCACTGACATTTATTCGCTGGGCGTAGTCATCTACGAACTTATGACAGGTCAGGTGCCGTTTACCGCCGACACCTCATACGCCATCATGACGAAGCACGTCACCGATGAGGTACCTTCGATGATCGCGCTGAACCCAGGATTGACGTCCGGGGTTGAGGAGACTGTCTTGAAGGCAATGAGCAAGGATCCGGCCTTGCGCTATGGCAGTGCCAGTGAATTTGCCGAGGCGCTGCGGGTAGCGGTGGGTCTGCCTGAAGCGGTCAGAAGCAGCGGCAATGTGTTCGCTCCAGTGGCGACTTTGGCAGACAGCCAGGAGATGTTTCCGGCTTCTACCCATCCTGGTCCACCAACCTCAAGCTACTCTAGGATAACGAGCCCCTATCGCGGATTGTATGCATTTCGAGAAGAGGACGCACCATACTTTTTTGGCCGCGAGGCCTTTACCGAGAGGCTAGTCAATACACTGGGCCAGAAGTCGATGGCGGCCGTTATCGGCCCATCTGGCAGCGGCAAGTCATCGGTGGTCTTTGCCGGTTTGCTGCCAACCTTACGAAAGCAAGAAGACGTTTGTTTGATCGAAACGCGACCCGGCGGTCATCCTTTCAATTCGCTTGCCGACGCGCTGTTGACCGCTTTGGATCCTGAAATCGGCGAGACCGCCCGGTTGCTTGAAGTGAAGCAACTGGCCAAGGCTTTGAAGGATAAACAACTGCTGCTATCGGATGTTGTGGGCCGCATTGCGAAAAAAGACGGCAACAACCAGCATCAAGTACTCATTGTCGACCAATTTGAAGAATTGTACACCCTGTGCACAGACGAGACGGTCCGACATAGCTTTCCAAACACTCTGTTTGAGGCGATACATTCCAGCCGTGATCAAGGCGAACTCAAAATGACGTTGGTGCTCACGCTAAGGGCCGATTTCATGGGCCAGGCGTTGACTGATCGGCCGTTCGCTGACGCTTTGCAGGAATCTGATGTGAAGTTAGGGCCCATGACTCGGGCAGAACTGGGTAGAGCGATTGAGAGCCCCGCAGCAAAGAAGAATGTGGTATACGAGGCGGGCCTGGTCGACCGAATACTCGACGATGTTGGCGACGAACCGGGTAATTTGCCGCTGTTAGAGTTTGCGCTGACGCTGCTCTGGGAGCGTCGCACTGGCCGTAGACTTACGCACGCAGCCTACGAGGCAATTGGCCGGGTGGATGGTTCCCTTGCGCGTTATGCCGACGAAGTGTATGAGCAGCTCCCGCCTGAGGAGCAAGGGCTGGCCAAAACAGTCTTTACGCAGATGGTTCGCCCTGGCGAGGGAACTGAGGATACGCGTAGACTGGCTAACCGAAGCGAATTAGGTTATGAGGAGTGGGAGCTCGCACAACGATTGGCGGACGCGCGCCTAGTGGTGACAGGTCGCACAGCCGAGGGTCAGAAAACGGTCGAAGTCGTGCACGAAGCGCTGATCCGTGGCTGGGGGCGTCTCCGGGAATGGATGAACGACGAGAGAAACTTCCGCGCCTGGCAGGAACGGCTACGCGCGGCGATGCGTCAATGGGATGACAGCGAGCGGGACGAAGGTGCGCTGCTGCGCGGCGTGCCGCTGGGCGAGGCCGAAGAGTGGCTGGTTGACAAGGTCCGTGATATCAGCCCGGCGGAAAAGACCTACATAGAGGCCAGTGTCGCGTTGCGAGAAAAGCACGCGGCCGAACGGGAAGCGCAGCGACGACGTGAGCTCGAGCAGGCTAAAAGGTTGGCCGACGAGCAGCGACGCCGCGCCGAAGCTGAACATCAGCGGGCTGAAGAGCAGGCCCGGGCGACGAAACGCATGCGAGCTTTGGCGGCCGTCCTTGGCGTCGTCTTTCTTCTCGCGGTCGCGGCCGCCATTTTTGCCGTCAATCAAAGCCAGGATGCGGCTAATCAAGCCGACGCGCGAGCCACAGAAGTTGTGGTTCGCAGCACGGCCGAGGCAGAAGCGAAGGACAATGCTGCCCTTGCCGCTACCCGGGCCTATGAATCGGCAAAGGCCCGTGATACGGCCGAAACTGAACGCTCTCGAGCAAACGAGGCGGCCCTAAGCGCACTTGAAGCGCGCGATGAGGCCGAGGATGAGCGAGATCGGGCAGACGCCCAGGCAACGCTTGCTTTGTCGCGACAGATCGCGGCGCAGTCAGCCACGCTGCTGGGGCCGCAGCTGGACTTGGCGTTACTGCTGAGCCTCGAAGCTAATGACATCAATGATTCGCCCGAAACAACCAGTGGTGTCCTAACTGCATTACAGAACACACCCGCATTACACAGATATCTTCGCGGCCACCCTTCGCTCTTGCAGAGCGTTGACTTTGACCCGGACGGCGAATTGCTGGTGACGGCCGGCTCCGAAGGCCTCGTGCTGATCTGGGACGTGATGAGCGGTGAAGTGCTGCGACAACTCGTAGGCCATGATCCGACCCAACTGGTAAACCGGGCCGAATTCAGTCCAGATGGAGGGCGAATCGCAACAGCCAGTGACGACACGACGATCATCTTGTGGGATGCAGAGAGTGGTGAGCAGCTTGATGTGTTGGAGGAGCATACTGCATGGGTGCAGAGTGTCGAGTACAGCTCCGACGGCGATCGGCTCATTTCTAGTGGTGGAGATCATACGGCAATAATCTGGAACGTGGAACGGGGAGAGCCGGTACAGATTCTATCGGGGCACAATGGCTTTCTCTGGGATGCTGCGCTTAGCCATGATGGCTTGCTGGCGGCGACGGCATCTAATGATGCTACGGCAATCGTATGGGACCTTACGACGGGGGAAGCGCTCTATACACTTGCCGGGCACAATGCTGCTGTCTTCAACGTTGATTTCTCACCGGATGACCAGATCTTGGCTAGCTCAGGCGGCGATACTAATATCTTGCTCTGGGATCTCCGAAGCGGCGAGATGATCGGCGAGCCGCTGGCAGGGCATGCCACGGGCGTGGTGAGTGTCTCTTTTAGTCCCGACGGCCAACAACTCGTGTCGAGTGGGGCCGATAGCACGGTGCGAGTTTGGGACGTTGAGACCGGCCAGCAGCTACAGCTATTTGGTAATCATAGTGGGCTAGTGCCACAGGTCGATTTTGCCCCAAACGGCGAGATGCTGGCTTCGGGTGATGCGACTGGCGTGGCAATTCTGTGGGATCTTTCTGAGGCCGTTCAGCCCCTGGGCCAGGTGACTGCCGGGCAACAGACAGGTGTAAACAAGTTGTCCTTTGAACCTGACGGACAGTTTCTAGCCTCGGCCGGCGCTGACAGCACAATCAGATTGTGGGCTGTGACCGATGACATACAAGCCGTACAAGTCGTCACACATGCGCTGCGGATAAATGAGCCGTTGTTGGCGCTGGATTTCGATTCGCAGGGTTCGCTACTGGCTTCTGGAAGTCAGAACGGCACGGCCATGGTTTGGGATGTGTCTAGCGGTCAAACCATTACAGGTGCCATTTCGGCCGCGGCCAACGGCGTTTCGAGCGTGGCAATCGGCGACGATGGCCAAACGCTGGTAATTGGGGGCAATACGGGCTTTGCCTCTGTCTGGGATTTGACGTCGGGCCAGCTAGTTGGCATCCCGCTGTCTGGCCATGCCGGTCCGGTGACGGAAGTAGCGATTAGCCCAGATCTGCAGATAGTGGCTTCTGGCGACGCCGTCGGAAATGTGATTATACGGCCGATGGAAGAGATTGTCGCCGGGCAAGGTCCAGGCACGGTTCTCACATACACAGCTTCGGCCGCCGCAGCCGTAACGGCGCTGAATTTCAGCCCAGAAGGCGATCTGCTGGCTTCAGGCGACGATCTGGGCAACCTGGTTATCTGGGACGCACAGGAAGCTGAGTTGGCGCGAGTCGTCACGTCTATGGTTGACGGAATAGCCGACCTGGCCTTTGATCCGACGGGCTCTATCTTGGCAGTTGGCGACGCAAGCGGCGCTGTTAGCGTCTGGGAAACAGCAGATTGGTCGACGTCGGGCGAGCCATTCTTGGGACCTTCAAGCGGGATCGGCGCGCTAGCCTTTGACAATAACGGAGATTCGCTTTCAGCAGTTGGGCTTGACGGGTCGTGGGTTACCTGGGACGTTGCCGGACGTAATGTGATAGACGGAGGACAACTCCTGAACCTCGATGAAACTACCGCAACCGTGATTAGTAGTCAGCGGATAGTCGCCAGAGGTAATCCGGAAAGCGCTGTGCATCTGGAAGATCTGAGCCAGGAAGTCGATCAGAGGGAAGTACTCCAACATGATGCTCCCATGATGGCGGCAGTTACTGTGGTCGCCTATAGTCCTGATGGAAGTATGTTGGCCTCGTCAGGCGCTGATGGGGCAGTGGTGCTCTGGGATGCTAAGACGTTGGAGCCTCTGCGCGCGCCCCTGATTGGCCATACGGCCGGCGCCGTCAACATCATCTTCAGTCCAGATGGTAGACGCCTAGCCAGCGGAAGCTGTGCTGCATTCCATCCGCGCGGAAGCTGCAGTCAAGGGGAGGTGGTCTTGTGGGATTTGGCCAGCGGTGAAATGGAGCGAATTATCGACGAGACCGTAGGCTTTTCTCAAGCCATGGCATTCAGCCCGGACGGTCGGGTGTTGAGCGTGAATGAATGTGAACGAGTAGACGTGGCTGGGGTGTGCGTTGAAGCGAGTGTGAAGTTGTTCGACGTCCAAACGGGAGACTTGCTACAGACACTTGGGGGGCACTCAGCTTTCGTGTGGACGGCGGATTTCAGTCCGGACGGAAGTATACTGGCCACTGGTAGCGCTGACAATACGATCATCTTGTGGGATATCGCGACTGGCGAGCCGATGGGTAGCACACTCAGTAATCATGGCGGCCCGGTTCGCCGCGTGTCATTCAGCCCCGATGGTGAGCGCTTGGCGTCGGCCGGTTTTGACAACCTTGTCATACTCTGGGATGTAGCCAGCGGTCAGGCTATCGGCGGCCCGCTGGCGGCATATACCAACAACGCCATGGACGCGCAGTTCAGCCCCGATGGGCTTCTGGTGGCTTCAGGCAGCCTGGACGACAGTATCACTCTGAGCGACGTGTCGCTCGAGTCGTGGCGGGAGCGCGCTTGCCGGGTAGCCAATCGAAACATGCGCGCGGAGGAATGGGTCCTTTTCTTCGGCGATTTGCCCTTCCGGGAAACATGTCCTTGACAAGAGCAGGAGTTAGGAGACTGGTTTGAGCTCAGGCCGCAGTGGGGTAGCCGGCGGTATCTACCAGGACTTCCATCAGCGCTGGTCGCCCGCCTTCTATGGCCATTTTGGTGAAGGAAGCGCATTGCCGGACTGTCGTTGGCCTATAGAAGCTCAGACCGTAGGCAGCTGCGATTTGGCTGAGTTTGGGGCCAGTGAAAGTGGTTCCATAAGCTAGCAATTCCCGCTTTCTCTGCTTTGAGCGAATGAGTTCAAGGGCGTCGTCTCTGAATACAACAACGATCACTGGGGACTTCAATTCTGAGAGAATTCGTAATTCGCCCAGCGACATGGCCAAGCCGCCATCGCCAATGAGTGCAACCACCACATTATCAGGCCTGCAGATGGCAGCGGCCATGGCCGCCGGCAGGCCGTAACCCATGATCGACAGACCATTGGACACCAGATAGCTGTTGGGTCGAAAGCACGGCCACTGGAGAGCGGCCATTATCTTATGTGCGCCAACATCGGTGGCAACAATGGCATCGTCAGGCGCGTGTTCTCGGATTGCTTTCAGCACGAAAGCTGGGCCCAGGGGCTCTCCGGCGGGCTGCGGCTGCATCGAACGCGCGACCGCGGCACGTTCGATGCAGGCTTCAACGGCCGACACGCCCCAGCCATTGCCGGGCGAGTAATCTGCGTCTGCAAGGGCATCAAGTATTGGCGACAGCGGGCCAACCCATTCGGCAGCAGCCGGCAATCTGGGATCTTCGTTGGACCATCTGGACAGCCAGATCAGGGGCGCGGCATGCTGCCAAGGTTTGACCAGTTCAACCACGTCGAAGCCAACCGCCAATATGCAGTCGGACCTGTTCAGCAGGCGATAAGCGGGGTCGTCATGCGTCAACCCGATTGTCCCGGCCGACAAGAGATGACCTTCATTCAGTGCTCCCTTGGCCTTGGGCGTGGTGATCACCGGCGCCATAGCTCGTTCGGCCAGCCGCCGCAGCGCATCGTAGGGAGTTTCTGGTTCCAGACCCAGGCCCACTACGATTGTTGGACGCTTTGCCTTTCTGAAAAGCTCGATGATTTGTTGCTGAGAATCACCATCTGGCTGGAATAGGGGCGGTCGTTGGTATGACGCAGGTCTAGAATTGACTGCAGACTCGGCTCTCTCTGTCGACAAGCTTAAGTGAACCGGACCAGGGCGGCCCGATTTGGCGGTCTGCAGGGCGGCGCGAAATATCGTGTCGACGTTCCGACAACTAACCTGAAGAGAAGCCTTGGTGATAGGTTGAAAGAGCGAGCTTAAGTCGAGTCGCTGGTGTGAATGAGTTCCGGACCAGGGGGCTGAGTTCTGGGCTGTGATGAGCAGCACTGGAGATCGGTCTAGAAAGGCATGAGTGATGCCTGGAACGGCGTTGGCGGCTCCAGGGCCAAGTGTGGTCAAGCAGGCTGATGGTCGGCGTCGCAGTCTCGCCGTTGCGTCGGCCATAAAGATCGCCGAGGTCTCATGGTGCGCCAGGACGAAGCGCAGTCCATTACTTCGCATCGTGTCCAAAAGGGCCAGGTTCTCACCGCCCGGCAACCCATAGATCTCTCGTATACCCGCCTCGCGCAATAAGCGAGCCAGACGATCGGCTACAGTCGTGGTCACGTGTTACTGGGTCCACTCTTGCAAGAACATATTAGCCGGAGAACTAACTGTCCGAAATGAAGTCACGGCATAACAAAAAAAGCCTGCTTCAAGGCACTTGACCTGAAGCAGACTTTTCTCTTGAAGTTTATGTCGCAATCATTGCGCAGTCGTGTTGTTGTAGAACCAGTTGTAACTGTAGTAGGGGTAAGGATGATGCGTCTGCGCCCTAATCGAGATCTGATGCCAACCGGCATATTCCGCTGGAATCGGCATCGTCTCGGTTGACGATCCGCCCGCGCCAGAATTGAAAGTACCAACCTGTATGCCGTTGACACCTCGGGTTCCCATGGGTCCCATGGTGACTGTGAAATCTTGATTCGGCGGATAATTGTAAGTTTGGAAAGTAACCTCCTTGTCGCGCACGACTCCGGTGACTACGATTACAGGAATACCGTAGTATGACGTGCCAGTGGAGGTCGATGCTCCAGAATCGCCTTCGGTCGTCGAAGTCGAATCACCCTCAGTTGAGGAGTCTGCAGGTACGCCTCCGGTGCCGGCATCGGCGGCAACGTTGGCGTCGTTGTTCCAAAACCAATTGTAAGCAAAATACGGATACGCGTGCGCCGTCTGGGCCCGGATCGATATCTTTGTATGGTTGTGAAGCTCGGCCGGGATCGCGTACGATTCTGTCAACTGGCCACCGGCGTCTGATTCCAGTGTGCCAACGTGGATACCGTTGATTCCGCGTGTTCCCATCGGTCCCATAGTTATATTGAAAGTCTGGTTGGCCGGGAAATTGTGGGTCTCAATCGTCACCGCCTCGTTTCTTTTGACGGCGATTATCTTAAACGTGGGGATGCCTGAATAATCGGGCGTGGCGGGTGGCTCTGTTGGTGTTACAGGCGGAGGAGATGTCCCCGGAGCGCCCGTGCTGTTATTGTAGAACCAATTGTAGCTGTAGTATGGGTAGTAGCCTCCAGACTGCAAACGAATAGATATCTGGTATGAGCCGTAGAGTTCGGGCGGTATCTTGAAATTCGCGTCAAAGCTGCCGCCAGCGCCCGAATTAATTGTGCCGACGACATAGCCGTTGATACCTCGCGTACCCATATGCCCCATGGTCACAGTGAAGTCGGTATTGGCCGGGAAATGGTGAGTGCGCACAGATACGGTATCATCTCTCACGACCCCGATGATTTCGGTCAGAGGCACGGCGCCTGAGGATTCGGCCGAGCTGAACAAGGACGAGCCAGCCGGTAATAGCAGAAAGGCCAAGGCGAAAACGAAGGCCGGTACAAATCGACGCCAATGACGTCCATAGCCGGGCCGAACGGCGCTTCCGGCCCTCACACTGTGCAAACGATCACGAAGTGAAGACATAGTAACCCTCCTACCTGGTTGCCTGTTCACGGATCAACTGATTATTCACTCTGTCTCTTAAGGTGAGACAACCGCGCCACTCGGGCAGAAAACGAACTGCGCACGCGGTAATTAACTGCTCAATACAGTACTACAACTTGACAATAACTCGCCCTTTTGAAATATCATACAATGTTTTTTGGCCTTCTGCTACGGAAAATTGCGTGAATTTTACGTAAAGTACACGCCGTTTTTACGGATGCTACACGTCGAGTATAATTGCCTTATGGTCAAGTTGTTCACACGAATGGGCATTTTTCCGTATCTGGTGCTCGGTTTTGGGCTGCTCCTGCTTGGACTGCTGGCGCTTAATCACATCACAAATAACTTGTGGCCAATCGACGTCAGTCGCTTGGACCTTATACGTTCGACTGCTCTGGATCGGGCAGAGGCAACTACGCTGTTGCGATCGGCCAATCTCGAGCTCGTGTTTGCATTCTTGGCAGCGGTTCTCACCGCCGTTACTGGCCTATTCCTGCCCCTCGCCTACATATTGAATCGCCGATTTGGGCGTACGCCTTCACATAGCTTCATGGTTGTGCTGCGCCAGGCTATGTGGGTTGGTCTATGGGCAGCATTTTGCGCCTGGCTGCAAATGCATCGATCGTTGGGGCTGGGTGTCGCGCTGTTGTCGGCTGTCGTGCTGGTAGTCGTCGAGATGCTGCTGCAAGTTCGAACACGGGCCGCGGCTGTCTCTGGATGATATGCCGGTGAGTGGCTCGCATCACGACTCATCCCCTGGCTCAACCAGGGCGGCCGATCAGCTTCGAAGTCTGCCAAGCGTCGACAAACTGCTCCAGTCGCCTGCTGGCCAACGCATACTTGCCGCCTTTGGTCGTCCGCTTACGCTGGCGGCCGTGCGGGATGTGCTGGATAAGGCGCGTCAGACTATTCGCGCCGGAGATTCACCCTTGCCAACCGACGACGAGATCATAACCGACGCGGAGCGGGTGCTCTTCGATCAATTACAGCCGACTTTAAGACCAATCATCAACGCGACCGGCGTTATTGTCCACACCAATCTCGGCCGGGCTATCCTGAGCCAGGAGAGCATATCGGCCGTCGCCGAAGTAGCCAAGAGTTACTCAAGTCTTGAATACGATCTGGATGAGGGCGGTCGGGGGTCGCGAAGCGTCCACGCAGAGCGTTTGCTGCGACGCCTGACCAGGGCAGAAGCTGCCTTTACAGTTAATAACAATGCAGCAGCCGTACTTCTGATGTTGACGGCGCTTTGCAAGGAAAAGGAAGTCATTATTAGCCGTGGACAATTGATTGAGATCGGCGGGGGCTTTCGCGTGCCAGACGTGATGACCCAATCTGGAGCAAAGCTCGTTGAAGTCGGCACTACCAATCGTACCCATGTCCGCGATTACGAGAAAGCGATCAATGAAGAAACGGCGGCCATATTAGTTGCTCACCACTCCAATTTCCGAATCTTGGGTTTTACCAGTGAACCGGAGCTGGGCGAGTTGTCAGCGCTTGCCCGCGAACGCGGTGTGCTAATGTTGTACGACCAGGGAAGCGGAGCCGTACAGGACGTTTCCCGCTACGGCCTCGGGCATGAACTGACGGTTCAAGATGCTTTGAATTCAGGCGTAGACATGGTTGCATTCAGCGGCGACAAGCTCCTGGGTGGGCCACAAGCCGGGATTTTATGTGGCCGTGAGGCGCTGATCCAAGAACTCAGGCGCCATCCGTTGGCCAGAGCCGTGCGTCCGGACAAGATGTGCCTGGCCGCTCTGGCCACGACGCTAAGGGCGCACCTCACCGAACGCGCGCCCGCAGAAATTCCGGTGTGGAGAATGATAAGCGCCACGGAAGAGGAACTGCGACTGAGGGTAGAGGGTTGGAAGGCAAGGTTGACTGACGCAGGGCTTTCAGTGGAAGTGCGCGAAGGTCATTCCACGATAGGAGGCGGCAGTCTGCCAGGATCTATGCTGACCACCAGGCTGGCCGTGATTTCGTTTCACAGCGTGGAGAAACTGGGAGCAGCGCTGAGGGCTGCAGAACATCCTGTCGTCGGCCGGATCGCCGACGACAGACTGGTGCTGGATCCGCGAACGGTGCTGGAGGAGCAAGAAGAACTCATGTTGGCGTCGATAATTGAGGCTGCCTCTCTTCTGGCGGCAGCCGATTGAACCGGGGTGCATAATGGTTGATAGCCGAGAACAGCTGACACGAATTCTGGCCATAGAAACCTCCTGCGACGAAACGGCAGCGGCCGTCGTCGAGAACGGGACGACGATCGTCAGTAATGTGATTGCCAGTCAAAGTGAGCTGCACGCGCAATACGGCGGCGTATTCCCAGAGGTGGCGTCCAGGCGACATATCGAGGTTATTTACGCGGTGATTGAAAAGGCGTTGCATGATGCTCACCTGAGCGTAGACGATCTGGATTGCATCGCAGTAACTCGTGGCCCGGGATTGGTAGGATCGTTGCTGGTGGGCGTTAATGTGGCAAAGGGCTTGGCCGTGGGGCGTAACAAGCCCTTGCTTGGTATCAATCACATTGAAGGTCACATATATTCTTTGTGGCTGACCGCTGAGGCGAAAAACTTTGAATTTCCGATAGTCACCTTGGTAGTCAGTGGTGGGCATACAGAACTGTACCTGGTCAAAGACCATCTGTCGTATGAACACTTAGGCGGCACGCTGGACGATGCGGCCGGTGAAGCCTTTGACAAGGTCGGTCGGCTACTCGGCTTGCCTTACCCTGGCGGACCAGCAATTGATGAGGCCGCCATTGATGGCAGCAGTAGGGTATTCGTATTTCCACGTCCGGTGATGGACGAAAGCTACAATTTCAGCTTCAGTGGACTTAAGACGGCTGTAATGCGAGAAAGCCGGCGTTTCGAAAGCGGCCGGTTGCCGGTCGCCGATCTGGCGGCTGGATTTCAGGCGGCCGTAGTCGACGTTCTGGTGGCAAAGACCTCGATGGCTGCCGAAGCCACTGGGGCTAAGGCTGTTCATTTGGCTGGCGGTGTATCGGCCAACCGGGGTTTGAGGGGAGCGATGGACGAAAGGCTGGAAATGCCGGTGCGCTATCCGCCACCAGAGCTTTGCACTGACAACGCGGCGATGATCGGTGCGGCCGCTCATAGGCGATTCGTGGCCGGACAGCGAGATCCGTATTCCATCGACGTGGTGCCAGGACTACGGCTGTAGCTATCTCGTCGTGAATCGCCAGCGCGTCCGACAACTCTTGTCCTGAACAACGCCACAACCGCTGGTCCATGTCTATGGTGATTTGCTTCGCTACCCTGGTGCTACTCTGCCTGCCGATAAACAAAGTGCGTCCCCTCTGAAGCTAGGGAGAAGATCTGAATGTCTCTTATAAGCGATACGAATAACAGTGAGGAGAACGGTATTGGACAGCACAGAATCTTGCGGGCGTTCAAACAGGCTCAGCGGACGAAATCCGCAGCCGTCATGCCCTATTTTACGCTGGGTTACCCGGATCTTGACCGTTCGCTCAGTATCATCAAGGCGATTGCGCTTCACTCAGATCTGTTGGAGCTGGGAGTCCCGTTCAGCGACCCAATAGCGGACGGCCCTACAATTCAGCGCAGTACTCAGGTGGCACTGGAGCAAGGCGCCAACACGACTTGGTGTTTGCATGGTGTTCGAGAGCTTCGGAAGGCGGGAGTCGATACACCCATCTTGCTTATGGGATACTACAATCCAATCCTTGCCTACGGCGAGTCGAAATTCATACGCGATGCGGCCGACGCAGGCATAGACGGCCTCATCGTGCCCGATCTACCACCAGAGGAGTCTGGGCAGTTGCGGAAATCGGCAGAGGAATGGGGCCTGGTGAACGTGAATTTCCTGGCGCCAACAAGCAATCGCCGGCGGACGAAGCAAGTGGCGGCGGCCGCAAAGGGGTTTATCTACCTGGTGAGCGTAACCGGCGTTACTGGCGCACGCAGCAGATTGAGCGAAGATCTGGCAGAAATAGTCGAGCGCATCCGGGCACAGAGTAACCTGCCTGTGGCGGTTGGATTCGGAATAAGCACGCCGGAGCAGGCGGCCGAGGTTGGTCAGTATGCGGATGGGATCATCGTGGGCAGCGCCCTGATTGATGCTGTCGATCGTTCTTCAGACAAGCCGGCCGCCGCAGCAAGCTTCGTCCGGTCACTGGAAATCGCATTGAGTTTGGAGTAGGTTATGGAAAATCGTTTAGCGCATGAGGCCAGCCCCTATTTGCAGCAACATGCTGAAAACCCGGTGGATTGGTATCCATGGGGCGATGAGGCATTTTCCCTGGCGCAGCAGGCTGATAAGCCGATATTGTTGAGCGTCGGATATGCGGCTTGCCACTGGTGTCATGTCATGGCCCACGAATCATTCGAGGACCCGGACATCGCGGCCGTCATGAATGAACACTTCGTCAACGTCAAAGTAGACCGGGAGGAGCGACCAGACGTGGACAGTATTTATATGGGCGCCGTGGTCGCGCTTACCGGCCAGGGGGGATGGCCCATGACGGTTATGCTCACCCCAGACGGAGCGCCCTTTTTCGGCGGTACCTACTTCCCGCCCACACCTCGCTATGGCATGCCCAGCTTCAAACAAGTGCTGGAAAGCGTCGCCAATGCCTGGAAGACACGGCGCTCAGAAATCACGGATAGCGCCGGGCAGATCACGGGCCAGTTGAATCGAATGGCGCTTGTTGGAGCTGAAGCAGTCGCCTTGGCCGGAGAGTTGTTGGAACAGGCGAAATCGAATATTCAGCGCCAATTTGACACGACTTGGGGTGGGTTCGGTCAGGCGCCCAAGTTCCCTCAGGCGATGACCATTGAATTCCTACTTCGTTACTATCTGAGAAACGAGGACGCGGCCGTGCTACTCATGGCCGAGCGGACTCTTGAGGCGATGGCCTGGGGAGGTATGTATGATCAGTTGGGCGGGGGTTTCGCCAGATACTCAACTGACAACGAGTGGTTGGTGCCGCACTTCGAAAAGATGTTATATGACAATGCGCTGCTAAGTAGCGCCTATTTACACGCCTGGCGGGTTACGGGTCGGCCACTATATCGGAGGGTCGTTGAAGAAACACTGGATTGGGCGATGCTCGAAATGCGTCACGAAGCGGGGGGGTTCTATAGCAGCCTAGATGCAGACAGCGAAGGGATTGAGGGCAAGTTCTATGTCTGGGACGCTGCTGAGATCGTGGACGCGCTAGGAGTCAACGCGTCCCTGTTCATGCGCTATTACGGCGTGACGCCTGGCGGGAATTGGGAGGGCAGCAATATCCTCCATGTTGACAGCGACATTGGGAAATTGGCGACTGAGTTTGGCCTGTCAAAAGAGCAGGTCAGAGCCAAAATTGGGCAAGGGCGCAGCGAGCTTTATGCAAGACGGGCTCAACGAACATGGCCCGGCCTGGATACGAAAGTTCTGACAGCCTGGAATGGGTTGATGATGGCCGCTTTTGCCGAGGCCGGCCGTGACCTGGGGCGGGCCGACTATTTGGAGGTTGCCCAGGCCAATGCCGCTTTCCTGCAGAGGCACCTGCGGCGAACGGATGGCCGCTTGCTACGGAGCTGGAAAGAAGGTTACGGAGGCAGGTTCAATGCTTATCTCGAAGACCATGCTTATCTGGCTCAGGGACTTCTGGCGCTGTATCAGAGCACGTTTGACGCGCGATGGTATGAGTGGGCGTATGAATTAGCCGAAATGATCATGGCTCATTTCGGCGACGACGAAAATGGCGGCTTCTATGATACTTCTACTGATCATGAAGCGCTTATAGTTCGGCCTAAGGACGTGCAAGACAATGCCACGCCAAGCGGCGGTGCGGCGGCGGTCAATGCACTGTTACAGATCAGCCTACTGAGTGGCGACCGGAAGTACTGGGAGGCAGCGGTGACCGCGGTTTCGGCGCTTGGCGAATTGCCTGCGACCTACCCGACGGGATTTGCCCACTGGCTGTGTGCGACTGATTTGATTTTGAGCGATGCGCCGGAAGTAGCGATCGTGGGCAAGCCAGATTCGCCGGATACACAGCGTATGTTGGAAGCCGTTTTCAAGCGTTATCGGCCTAACATGGCGGTCGCCGCCGGCGTGGACGGGGAACGAATTCCGTTGCTGCGCGATCGGCCACAAATTGACGGCAAGACCACAGCCTATGTTTGTCGTCAATTTGTATGTAAGCGGCCGGTAACCGAACCTTCAGAACTCGATGAGTTGATTCCGTGACCGGCCGGCCAAGGGGTTGCATTATCTTGCTGATCGCGGTTGTCTTGCTTCTCGCGTTGCCTTTTTTCTGGCGACAGATTGTCATCAACTTATATGGCTCCAGCATACATGATGTGACCGGCGCACCATCGAGAAAAACGGCGATCGTATTTGGTGCGGCCGTGTTCTCCGGCGACCGTTTGAGTACGGTGCTCCGTGACAGGATGGACACAGCCATTGAACTGTACCGACAGGGTTCAGTTGGCAAGTTGCTGGTCAGCGGAGGTGGCGACTCGGACCGCTACAACGAGCCCGCGGCGATGATGGCTTATGCCGTGCGCCATGGGATACCTAAAGATGATATATTGACGGACTTGGGAGGACGCCGAACCTACGATACGTGCTATCGGGCTCGTTATCTTTATGATATACAGGAGGCCATTTTGGTGACCCAAGGGTTTCATCTTCCAAGGGCCTTGTTCCTGTGCGGCTACCTGGACATTGAAGCTGTTGGCGTTTCAGCCGACCAGCGCCCCTATCGCGGGGCCCGTTGGTACGAAATCAGGGAAACGGCTGCCACACTGGTGGCTCTCGCCGACGCTATTCGAAGGCCAGAACCGGCCGTCACTACCTGGATGCCGCAAGTTCTTCGAAGCGACAGGTGACACATGGAAGCTTTTGACTGGCCGACATTGTTAAGCGATTGTGTGGACTTCGCGCAAAGGTTGATCCAGACCCCAAGCATGCCAGGGAAGGAAGGCCGCCTGGCGGCTTTAGTGGCCAAGGAATTGCGCCGCCTGCAATTCGATCAGGTCTGGTTGGATGAGGCTGGTAACGTTTCCGGGAGAATCTATGGTCTGGACAGAGCGCTAGGGGCTATTGTGCTCAATTGTCATCTGGATCACGTGGATCCGGGCGATGCCGGCCTTTGGTCCACTCACCCTTACGCCGCCGAGGTAATTAACGGTCGCTTATATGGGCGCGGTGCATGTGATATCAAGGGGCCGTTAGCCACGCAAGTATACAGCATGGCCGCTCTGAGGCGGGCTAATCAACGACCCCGGCGCGATCTGGTATTCAGTGGCGTCGTCGAGGAAGAAGTAGGCGGCAAGGGGGCAAAATACTGGGCGGAACATCTAGACTACGACGTGGATCTCATCGTCCTTGGCGAGCCTTCAAGCAATCAATTAAGCCTCGGCCATCGTGGAATCCGGCAGATATGGGTGAAGTTTAGCGGCCGGTCTGTGCATGCCAGTGCCCCAGAACGAGCCAGCAACCCTAACATAGCGCTGGCCGAGTTCCTGCTGCGACTGGAACGAATGAAGGCTGGGTTGCCAGGCCACGAGTTACTCGGACATACGACGGTTGCGCCAACGATCATCGAGGTGGATACGACCAGCATGAATGTGACTCCAGCCTGGACGCGTGTCTTGCTAGATTTCCGCACGGCGGCCATGAGCGTTAACGATATCCTTGCCTTCATCGCTGAGGTTGCAGCTGGCCTGACCTACGAATTGAGCGACGCCTGGACTGAAGTTGTGTTGTCCAACACCACCAGTGGTAGTTCCAACGAGCGGATATTTGGCTACTATACATCGCCTGACAGCGTCGAAGTGAAATCGGTCTGCGACGCATTGGAGCGGGGTATGGGTTGGCGGCCAGAATTGGCATGCTATCAGTTCGCCACCGATGGTCGCCATTTCAGGTCGGTTGGGGCGGCTATCGTCGGTTATTCACCTGGCGAAGAAGAGCTAGCGCACACGGCGGATGAGAGTATTTCGTTGGATATGATAGCCGGCAGCCTTCGCGGCTACGTTGAACTGCTTCGCAGTTACTAGCGCTTGCCGCTTAGGCTGCCAGCTGGCCTGGCTGTTTTATTCTTGTGCCCTTACGGGACTGTCACGGGCAAACTCTCATACGGGACAGGGCTGATCAAGTAGTTAGAGTTTACCCACCCAATCGCGCCATTTGGGATTCGCACCTGGGCCCAAGTACCGTGGGCGGACCGGCCGATAAGCGTGACAACCTGACCCCGAAATACGACTGCGAATGCACCGAAACCGGTACCCGGACCATAACGCACGTTTAGAGCGCCTACGTTGACGATCGCTCCGTTCTCAGGGGGTGCCGATTCGACGGCAGGCAGCGACCAGATAGACACGTTGGTGTTCAGATATGCGCTGTTAATCCAGCCTTCAACTCCGTTAGATAGCCTGACCTTTGTCCATGTCGCGTCGGCATTGCGGCCGATCAGAGACACAGTCGTGCCAGAGTTCAGTACCGCTGTAGAGTTATATTGTGCGCCAGGTCCGCTACGGACATTTACGGCACCTGTGTTTACGATGCCGACGGCCTGGCTCGCATCTGGCGGAGCGGCGTCGACGACCGGCAAGTTGACGACCTGTACGCTGGTTCGCACGTAATAAACGTTGACCCAGCCCTGTACACCGTTGGGCAATTGAACTTTTACCCAAGTCGCCGACGCATTTCGGCCGATAAGGAGTAGTTGCTGCCCTGATGTCACCACAGCCACGCTATGGTAAGTCGGTCCAGGGCCCGAACGGACATTGAGCGCGCCGGTATTCACGATAGCCACCGATCCTGCAATTGGCGGCACCGCTTCAGGAGGCGGAGGTGATCCGCCAACGACTGGAAGCTGGCTGATCGGCACGCTGGTCTGGAGGTAGACTGAGTTAACCCAGCCCTCGGTGCCGTTGTAGAGCCGTATTAACACCCAGTTATTGGTGGCCCACCGACCCAAAAGGTTTACCAGCTGACCCTGGTAAATAACCGCGATGGAGCGGAAGCTCGCGTCCGGCCCGGTTCTTACGTTGAGCGCGCCAGCGGTTACAATTGCCACTGTCTGATCAGTGTCTTGCATCGAGGCCACGGCGTACTCTTGCCCATCTGATCCAGCGGCCGCGGATCCGGCCACGGTCATGAAGAGCAACATCAATGCAAGGCAAACCCAAAGCCGACGAGATGACTGGAACTTCTTCATAAGCCTCTCCTTGACAACAACTCAGTTGTAACGCACTTCAATCAGCTTTATTAGCTTACCATAAAATCATGAACTATGGAAGCTTTTCAGGGGTGCACATTGACCAGGGTACCATAACCGGCCCAATTGAACAGCCATTCTGAGTCTGCCGGCGAAAGATTGACGCAGCCATGGCTCATCGGCCGGCCAAAATTACTATGCCAGAACGTGCCGTGCAGCGCATAGTCCTCGTAGAAGTATTGCACGTAAGGTACACCTTTCAGGTAATAATCATAGCCCAGGCGATAACCATTCATATCTTGGGACTGAAAGCGGAGCCAAATGCGAAATTGTCCGGTTACCGTAGGGTATCTGGACGTACCTGTTGAGACGAGAGTCTCGTAGACGGGGATAAGTCCCTCATATGCGACCAATTTCTGTTCGGTGACGTCTACATCGATCCAGCGTTCGTTGTGACCAATACCGGACGGCATATGGTCTCCCAAACCGTAGGCGCTGCTAACGAACGTCGGATTCGGTGTTGGGGAAGGAATTGGCGTATTGGTCGGTAGCGGCGTGGCCGTCCAAGTGGGGCGGGGCTGACTGCTGAAGTTCGCAATCACCTTGGCGCGCAGGGGGCTCGGCGTTGCCAGGGATGCAGTTTGGGCCCAACTCAAGGCCGACCCATCGGGCGCTGAGATCACGGGATCGGGATTTTGATCGCTGGCGGTGATGCCAGCCGCTGGAGCGGCGATGGTAGGCAGATCGGAGCCCAAGATAGAGCCGACCTCAAACCTTGTTGTCACGGCCAGAATACCCACGAAAATGATAGAAAGTGTCAAGACAGCCAGCAATGCTAGAGCGAGCAGGACGACAATTGAGCGCGACGCGGCCGATGAAGAGCCTGGCCCTGCTCCTGGATCACGCATGCTTAGGGCACACCCTTTAGAAAGCACATTATGCCGTTGGCCAGCCCTTTGACCACCTTGTCAGTATCGTTCGTCAGCAACTGGCGATCGAGATTTAAGAAGCCGATTTCGATTATGAGGGCCTGGGTGCCCGAAGCCAGCTTGCGGAAGGCATGATAGTCGGTCATGTGGGGCGTAATGCTGTTGGGATGGTACGCGAGCGCGGTTGCTTCACCGTAAGCCTGTTCGAGGCAAATAGAGAGCTGGGAGGAATCGGTGTAGGGCGAACCGGCGATCTTATAGCCGGTGGCTAGATCATTGATGAAGTCGCAGGAGTCTGAATGTACTGATATCAGCGCGCTGGCCGAATAGCCATCCAACCGGGCGTCGAATTCATCCAGAGAATCGACGTCAAGACCTTCCTGGCGAAGTTGGGCGACAAGCTGTTCAACCACGGGTGTATTAATCTCAACCTCGGTAAGCCCGTCGGCGCACTCAGTGCCGCTGTCGCTGCCCCGGTGTCCGGCGATTAGTCCAATACGCGTTGGCGGTGGGCTTTGAGCCAATCGCTGGACGACAGGCTGTGGCTTCACGGGCTTCATTATTGGTGCCAGCTGCGCGTTTGGGTCGCCACTCCTCCCGCCAAGGTCAATGGCTGCAGAGTCGGCGACCGCCTCGAGGCTATCAGCGTCTGGGCTGAAGAAGAGGTACACAGTGACGAGTATCGCCAGCGCCAGCACAAGAAACATGACCACCGGCAGGTTATGCCGAACCGCCCGCACGATGAATGGGCTTTCTGTTGAAGAACCTGTATTGTTTGTGCCGGGTAGCATTATGTCTATATTCTACATCAACCGCGCGCACGGCGGCAATGGTTCTAAATGGCGAATTTGGGCGTACTGCCGTAGAATACTGTTGCTTAGTTATGATAACGATTGATACAGCAATAAAGAGCACGACCACTGGAAGACCTCGTCGACGCCCTGAATGGATGCGTGTCAGCCCAGCAAAGGGGCGTGGATATGAATCTGTCCGGGCATTGATGAGGAGCAAGCGCCTGAATACCGTGTGCGAAGAAGCACGTTGCCCCAATATCGGCGAATGTTGGGGTGATGGCACGGCCACGTTCTTAATCCTGGGCGACACATGCACGCGCAGTTGTGGTTTTTGTGATATCAAGACCGGCCGTCCAAAGCCGATCGACTGGCGTGAACCTGAAAGGGTTGCTCAGGCGGTCAAGGCGATGGATCTGCACCACGTGGTTATTACCTCAGTCAACCGCGATGAACGGCCCGATGGCGGCGCCCCCGTTTTTGCCCTCTGCATCGAACGTGTCCGCGAACTGCAGGCAGACTGTTCGGTCGAGGTCCTTATTCCTGATTTCAAAGGGCGGATCGACGCTCTCTCGATTGTGATGGACGCTGAACCCGACATTCTGAATCACAATGTCGAGACCGTGCCAAGATTGTTTAGGGTCGTTCAGCCGCAAGACCGATATGAGTGGGCGCTATCAACGCTGAAAAACGCCAAGTGGCTGCGACCATCAACGCTGACGAAGACAGGTATCATGGTAGGTCTTGGTGAGGACTTCGACGAGGTCAAGTCCGTAATGGCCGATCTGGTAAAGGTTGGCGTAGATATTTTGACGATCGGCCAGTACTTGCAGCCAACCAGAGAGCACTTGCCCATTGCGCGCTACTATGAGCCCTCCGAGTTCGAACGATTGCGGGTTATTGGGCTTGAAATGGGTCTGCGTTGGGTTGAAAGTGGCCCCTTTGTTCGCAGTAGCTATCATGCCGAGCAACAAGTCAGGGCCCTGGCAGGTACAGTTGGCTGATCAACATTGCTTCGGATGTGGGAATTGATGAGAGGTTGCCATGAGCCGCCTGCTCTCGTTTACTGTTCATGAGCGCTTCGTGATAAACTAACATTCTTCTGATACAAAGCTTTGATAATCATATTGATTGCCAGGTAAGTCACTTGCGGTAGCTGGCAAGAGAGCTGAACTGCACAGACCAACGTGACAATTCGACGCAAGTACATGAGTGTGAAATGGATGAACAACCTTCTGGTCCAAGAATAGCGATTCCTACCTGGGTATGGATTATCGTTATTTTGGCTGTTGTGCTAGGCCTGCAATTGTGGCTGAATGGACGTTTCTCGGGGCCCGAGGATATTCCCTTGACAGACGTCGCGGCTATGATCGAAAGTGGCGACGTTGACAGGATTGAGGTCCGGGGAAACCAGGTGCATGCCTTTGACGAAGATGGCACGAGCCAGAATTCGGTCAAAGAAGAGGGCAGTGTTCTCGAGCAATTCGTGAATTTGGGTGTCTCAGAAGAGGCGCTGTCGTCGACGGAAATTGTTTTCGAGGATCCCTCGACTTGGAATACGATTCTCACAATCGCGATTTCGCTAGGTCCGGTACTGATTATTATTTGGATATTCAGTCGTAGTTTCCGGCAGATGCAGGGCGGCGGAGGCAGTATCTTCAACTTCGGCCGCAGCAAGGCAAAGAACCTAACCGGCGCTGACAAGCCGACAGTGACTTTTGAGGATGTAGCCGGCGTTGAAGAGGCGAAGGAAGAGGTGCAAGAGCTGGTAGGTTTCCTGCGGGAACCGGAACGCTTCATTCAGGTCGGCGCCAGGATTCCCAAGGGCGTCTTGATGGTTGGGCCGCCGGGTACCGGCAAAACATTGTTGGCCAGGGCAATCGCAGGTGAGGCAGCCGTGCCGTTTTTCCACATTTCTGGCTCTGAATTTGTGGAAATGTTTGTCGGCGTTGGCGCGAGCCGGGTACGAGATTTGTTCAACAAAGCCAAGCAGCACGCGCCGGCTATTGTGTTTGTCGACGAGATCGACGCCGTCGGCCGTCAGCGAGGTGCTGGCCTGGGCGGTGGACATGATGAGCGAGAGCAGACCCTTAACCAGATTCTGGTTGAGATGGATGGATTCTCCAACGAGACGAACATTATCGTGATCGCGGCGACGAACCGGCCGGACGTCCTCGACCCAGCATTGCTCAGACCGGGACGATTCGATCGCAAGGTAATTGTCGATCTGCCGGACGTGCGCGGTAGGGAGGCAATTCTGCGTATCCACATGCGCGGCAAGCCAGTGGCTCGTGATGTCGATCTGAGTGACCTGGCGCGATTGACGGCTGGGTTCGCGGGCGCGGATTTGGAAAATCTCATGAACGAAGCAGCCATTTTCGCTGCTCGTCGTGGTCGGACTGAAATTGAGAAAGTTGATTTTCAAGACGCGTTCGATCGCATTGTCATGGGGCCGGAGCGAAAGAGTAAGGTTCTTTCCGAGGAAGACAAGGAATTGACGGCTTATCATGAAGCCGGCCACGCGGTGGTCAGTTTCTTCTTGCCGCACACCGATCCAGTGCAGAAGGTGACGATCATTCCGCGCGGCCGAGCCGGAGGATACGTCATGTCCCTGCCTGGTGATCGCATGGCACAGAGCCGGGAACAGTTCGATGATCAGATCGCCTTCGCCTTTGGAGGTCGAGCTGCAGAAGAGATATTCTTTGGGCGAATCACAACCGGCGCCGCGGCCGACTTGCAGCAGGCGACGCGTATCGCAAGGGCCATGGTCATGCAGTATGGGATGAGTGATCATTTGGCTCTGAGGACATATGGCGAACAGCAGGGTAGTATCTTCCTGGGACGCGACATGGGCTACGGGCGCGACTACAGCGAGGACGCTGCGAAGTCAATCGACGAAGAAGTGGCCGACATCCTGGACAGAAACTATGATCGAGCGAGACATATAATCGCCGAGAACAAAGATCGGCTAATTGGTCTGGCGGAAACGCTCAAGAAGGTGGAAACGCTTGACCGGACAGAGTTTGAGGATTTGATGAATCGCGAGCGGATTGACGACGCTGCGACCTTATCTGAGCCGGCCGAGTCCGAGTCAACGGAGGAAACATCCACAGTAGGGTAACGCGCTACAAGACGCCAATTCTGCTCAGATGGTGACTGCCTTCTGGCATTGACGAGCAGGAAGGTCTTTCAAGTGGAGAACTGATGGAAGCGGCGGTTACTGTAAACGCCAGTCACCGACCAGGGGTGGTTACGGTGACCATGAACCGTCCGGGGGAGCACAACGCACTCAACAGGCAACTCGTTGGGGAGTTGACAAGCACCTTTCGCATGCTGGCTGAGCGCCAGGACATCCGGGTAATCATTTTCACCGGAAACGGGCGGTCGTTTTGTGCCGGGGCTGATCTGAAGGGCACCCAGGCGACGGCCGATGCGGGTTATGATCGGGCACTTCAAGACGGCCAGAAGATATATGATTTGATGGCGGCCGTGGATAGCTGTCCGATTCCAGTCATTGCTCGAGTAAACGGTTCGGCAATTGGCGGCGGAATGGGACTGGTCAGTTGCTCTGATATCGTGGTTGCAGCGGATCGGGCGAAGTTCGGCTTCAGTGAGGTTCGGCTGGGGCTGATCCCGGCCGTTATTTCACCCTTTGTACTGTCCAGAATAAGGGCGTCGCAGGCTAGGGAGCTGTTCCTTACTGGGGAACGTTTTGACGCACGTCGGGCCAGCGAGATAGGGCTTGTCCATTGGGTCGTCCCAGAGGCGGATTTGGATGAGAAAATCGCCGAGCGTACCGAGCAACTATTGCTGGGCGCCCCTGGTGCGCAATCAGCTGTCAAGCTGTTATTACGGGAGGCCAAAGCCCAACCCAGCGATACGGTTCGCAGCTACACCGGCGATCTGTTTGCCAGGCGACTAGTCAGTGAGGAGGGACGAGAGGGTGTACAAGCCTTTCTTGAGAAGCGCCGACCAGAATGGACTGAGTAGCCGTGACTCCATTTATCCAAGGAACATAGCCTAGGCACAGATCACAGAGGTTCGCCAGCCCGTTTACGATTGCGCCTCAAGGAATAATACGGCCATGTTTAGGAAGGTACTGGTAGCCAATCGGGGCGAAATCGCCCGCCGGATATTTCGAGCTTGTCGAGAACTGGGCGTGCGCTCAGTGGCCATCTACTCTGAAGTGGATCGCAGCGCGCCCTGGGCGCGTCAGGCCGATGAGAGCTACAACTTACCTGGCGTCACTGCCCGAGAAACCTACCTCAACCAGCAACTGGTCATCGATATTGCCCAGGCGGCAGGCGCCGATGCGATTCATCCGGGATATGGATTTTTGTCAGAGAACGCGGACTTCGCCGAGGCTTGCGAGTCAGCGGGAATTCACTTCATTGGACCAGCCACGACCGCGATGCGCGCTCTGGGGAGCAAGGTAGGTGCGCGACTTATCGCCAGACAGGCTAGGGTGCCAGTCATTCCTGGCGTCGACGGCGCTGAATACGATGATGAGGCGCTGCGAGAGATGGCGATTTCGCTTGGATTTCCGGTGTTGATCAAGGCCAGCGGTGGGGGCGGTGGCAAGGGAATGCGGGTCGTTTGGTCACAGGAGGATTTTCTCGAGTCGTTGCGAACGGCCCGCAATGAGTCCCAGTCGTCATTTGGCAGCGATCATGTGTTGATCGAGAAGTATTTCACCGATATTCGGCATGTCGAAGTACAGGTGCTCGGCGATCGGCATGGCAACCTGGTGCATATGTTTGAAAGGGAATGTTCGGTACAGCGACGGCACCAGAAGATCATTGAGGAGAGCCCTTCGCCGGCCGTGAGTGCAGAGCTTAGGGATGCTATGACCGCCGCCGCCCTATCTCTGGCCAAGGCTGTAGGCTATATCAGCGCTGGAACACTGGAATTTGTTTTGACGCCTGAAGGCAAATTCTACTTCCTGGAGATGAATACGAGACTGCAAGTTGAGCATCCGGTGACGGAATTGGTGACTGGCATAGATCTTGCCGCCTGGCAGATCAGACTCGCCGCAGGTGAGCCACTGGCCTTTCGCCAATCGGACCTTGTGCAACGGGGGCACGCTCTGGAATGCCGCATTTATGCAGAAGATCCGGCAAATAATTTCTTACCGTCCATAGGACCGATTACCTTCTACCGGCCGGCGGCTGGACCAGGTGTGCGCGTTGACGACGGAATTGAGTCCGGCACGCAGGTCAGCCCGTATTATGACCCGATGTTGGCCAAAATCGTCACCTATGGCGACGACAGGCGAGAAGCAATACGCAAAATGGTCCGCGCCCTGCAGGACACGGTAATATTTGGCGTAACGACCAACATCCCCTTTTTGTTGGACATTTTGGAGCACCAGAGATTCTTGGATGGGGACGTTAGCACCAAGTTCATCGAAGAGCATATGGAGCCGTGGCTGCCAGCGACCGATAGAAGTAACAGTACCTGGCTGGCGATGGCGGCGTACGAAGTGCTTAAGGACGGAGTTCTACAGCCCGGTATCGGGACCAGGGATGGCGATGCGCCGAATGATCCATGGCAGATCGGCGACCAGTGGCGTAACGTGTCATAAGAGTGAGCGATAGAGGGTGAGCCATTCTTCGACGCTAAGGCTTTGGGCCCTTCGACGTCCATCAATGCCGGCACGATGAAGTATGCTATCTAGCCGGTCCTTCGGAATACCTAGAACTCGAAGATTCTTCTGTAGTTGCTTGCGCTTCTGACTAAAGCCGATTCTGACTAATCGAAAGAAGTCAGCAGTTTCTGTTTCAGGGAGCGCTGGTTGTGGATGGATAGCCAGGCGCATGACTGTAGAGTCGACTGCCGGCCGTGGCCAGAACACCCCGGCCTTTAGCCTGAATAGCGACTCGGCTTCCGAATAATATTGGACCATTACGGACAGAAGGCTCATTTGGCCGGGCTGGGCCACGATCCGCTCGGCAACCTCATATTGTACAGTGAGAATAATGAGTTTGGGCTTGGGTGCGGAGGAGAGAAGGCAGCGCAGTATAGCGCCTGTAATGTAGTAAGGCACATTGCCGACGGCCTTATACTGTTCTTGGAAGTGTTGGGCAGGATCCATCTCCAGGATGTCGCCGTGGATCACTTCGACATTTTGAATGGCGCTTAGCTGCTGATCAAGGATCGGCAAGAGACGGCCGTCAAGTTCGACAGCGACGACACGGCCGGCGTCATCCGCCAGATGGCGAGTCAACGCTCCGAGACCAGGCCCGATCTCTAGAACCTGGTCACTGCGCCCGAGCCTGGCAGCCCCAGCGATCCGGGCAAGGATATTGTCATCGTGGATGAAGTTTTGCCCCAGGCTCTTCTTGGGTGTTAGCCCATAGCGTCCGAGAGTTGTCTTCGGATGTTCCATTACCGTCTCGTCAGAATCTCAGGGCAGGGCTGAAGGAATCAAGTAGTTCAGCCTATCGGGCTCGGGCACCGGCGTCAAATAATAGACGTCCACATAGCCATTCCAGGTGACAATCTCACCTTCATCATAGCCGAGATCTATCCAGCGTCCCTTGACTCCGCCGCCAGTGTCGCCGGCGAATCCAATACCGTAGCCAGGCACGTAGACCTGGCTACGAAACGGTACCACTTTGGGATCAATAGCGACAATGCCGTAACCGGCCGGTCGACCGCTGGCAGTGATGCCATAGGACGGATGGGAAGGCGACCGGCCGGCATCTGCGGCAGTGTAGGCGGTCACACGCATTCTGACCACTCGCCAATAGGAAAGAGGCCCATCCGGGGTATCAAGTGTCTTCACAGTGACATTTGTTCCGTAGCCAATAATCTCGTCTACTGGTGGCAGTGAAACCCATTCGCCGATCAGCGTCTGGCTGAGAGACTCAGTGTTATTGGGCTCTGTTCGCCTCAACTGGCTGGTGACACCGAGTGAGCCGGCCGTTACCAGTGAGCGTTGATCAATCTGAAGCGACTCTAGTGGCTGAAGACGACTAGAGAAGGCCAGCGGTGACTCCGTGACCTGATACGCCGCCGCATTCCGCAGAATCTCGATCGTCTCGCGATTATTCATCTCCTTGTCAATTGGCGGCCATGCAGCATCGGTTCCAATTAACCCGACTCCGGCCTCAGCCAGGACGTCAGCCACGGTCGATTTTTTGGTTCGAGTGTCTAATTCTCGACCCTCTAGCTTCACAGTCACCGGCAAGGCTCGCTCAATGGAGATTTCTAAATCAGGACGCAGCCAGGAGCCCAGCGGCGGCTCGACCTGATCCGTGCTGTAGACCTCCATGTCTACTTCCGCAAGCGCTTGGCCGACCGTGGCGGCACCGGTGTTGTGTGCAACTTCGTTCGGGCCGTCGTGAATTACAATGTCTATTCGATTTGAGACTTGAACCGTGTCGCCTACCTCGGCAAGTGCCAGGTCTGATATGGGAATGACTGCGTCGTCAACACTGATTAGCGCGTTACGGTGCAGTTCGACCTTGTTCTCAGCCAGAAATGATCCTAGGTTCGTCTGATGGGTCCAAACATCTTGTGACCGACCGTTGACCGACAATCTTACAGAGGAGGCATGTTGGACCGAAATTGCCTCTCCCTTGGGCGGCTGAACGTTCAAAGATGGCCAGATAACGTCCTCAGGTCGCGTGATCACACCTACACTCTCGAGAAGCTCGGCCACAGTAGCGTATTGGCCACGAACAACTATATCGTCGCCGTCAACAATCACCACGTGAGGCTGTCGGAGATAACCAAAAAGCAGCACGAACCCTGTCAAAAGCAGAAATGCAGTGGCGAGGAGCAGGGCGGTGGTTACTCTCATCTTGATGTAGAACGGCGGTAATCGCTATTTGCGGTGAATTGGCTCAGGATTACCAGAATTATCTGAGACAGAATTATGCTCATGAGACCGGCGATCACCAGGTGGTCCTGGGCACCCGAGGAATACGCCTTAGCGCTGCTTCCTCCCGGACCTGACGCGGTTCGGCGGTCCCCGCCGCCAGGGACCCAGTGATCGCCGGCACCATGAGCATAATTTGAGCCGAAATGGTATCAGAAGCGATTTGGGGCGTCAAGCATTGTTCGCATAGTCACCAGGGAGGCTAAGCCCGAGTATCAGAAAACTCTCAGCTAATGGAGAGGTGGAAGGCTAATTCCACATGCCAAGCGTCTCTGGGCCACGGTCAAGCTCCCAAGGATAGACGATGTAAGCGTCAGTGACGGCCGCGTAGTACGTTGGCGTATGACCCGGATATAGTGAGTAGGCCGGCTTGTAGTGCAGCACGCAAGAGTCGGGCTTTCCGCCAGCGGCGTCGACGCGACTGGCGACGGTCACGCTATTGCGGCCCCGGGTCCAAACATCGTCAACCACGAGAACACGCCGCTCATTTAGCAATTCGTCTTGTGGGAACTGGATGAATTCCGGTACCGCGAAGCGCTCCTCAGGGTGAGTTTGAACGCCCGGAAAGTCGGCCGGGAAACGGACCGAAGCGGTCAGGATATAGGTGATATCCAGCGCCTCGGCCAGCAAACCACCGGGCACCAGACCCCCTCGAGTAACAATCACCATTGAGTCGTACCGACCGTGAATCTGCGGTACAAGATAGTCGATGAGCCTATCGACATCGGACCAGGTTAATATTTCGCGACGCACTGCAACTTGCTCCTTAAGATGATGCTAATAGTACACAGCGTGACCCACTATTGTCAACTTGGCTGGCTGGCTTCGTTTGGTCCGTCCTCGCTGGATAGGGAGCCCTCTCACAGCGCCGGATCCTGTATACGCCATGGCGCTAACGTTTCCGCTTCGGAAAGCGGGAGAGCACCGTTGCACGATCCGGTATGGGCAGCCGGGCGCCGGGAGTTACGCTCCCTGATGACTTAAGCTTCCTTCTTCCTCCGCCAAGCTGATAAATTGCTATAGATGTTCCAGGAGTGCTGAAGTTAGTCGATACAACCGCCTGACCCAACAGGAAACCACTGTCGTCAATTGCGCAGCTCGTCACAACGCCAATCACCTTACCCCGCTTGTCCAAGACCGGATCTCCAAGCTCGGCGCGACGAATGCCCTTTTCGTCAAATCGAAAGCGAACGACAATGCGGTCACGATTCTTCTCACTTTGAATAAACGATTGGCGCCCGACAAAGAATGGTTTCCACAGTTTGACGTAGCGCGAGAAGCCCGCTTCCGCCGGGCCAAGCGCCAAGGGCCCGGCGAGTTCATGACCGTATAAGGGCAGACCGGCTTCAGTGCGGGTACTGTCTCGAGCAGCCAGGCCACAAGGTTTGAGGCCATACGGCTGCCCGGCCACCAGCAACTGTTTCCAGAGTTCAGGGCTCGAGTCAGGGTGGACAAACAACTCATAGGCGACTCTCTCACCGGTGTATCCTGTCCTGGAAATAACCATAGGGAAGTCGCCGATAATGCCTTCGGTCAATCCGGCCCAGGGCAAGCCCTTGATACGACTTGCCAAATCCGGATCGCTGCACATGCTCAGCAGAATGTCAGTGCTAGCTGGCCCTTGCAGCGCTATGTCTACCAGACAGTCCGCTCCGTGCCGGGAGTCGCGCAAATCGCGCAGTAGCGCCGGATGAAGAACTCTTGCCGCCGGCCGCCGGGAATCAATCTGCACCTCGCCATTGTTACTGGCGTTAAGCCAGGCCCAATCCTTGTCATTGTTTGACGCATTGACGACAAGCATAAAGCGATCGTGAGCCCGCCGGTAGATAAGCAGGTCGTCGACAACTGCGCCATCTGGGAAGAGTAGGTAGGTGTAGTGGGATTGGCCAACTTTAAGCGTTGAAACGTCATTCGTCGTCACGGTATTCAGGAACTGTTCGGCAAAAGGACCGCTGGCTTCAAGAACGCCCATGTGACTGACGTCAAATAGCCCGGCATACTGGCGGACTGCGGCATGCTCTTCACCTACTGAACTGTACCAAACCGGCATGTCCCAACCGCCAAATGGAACCATACGGCCGCCCATTTGCACGTGAGTTTCGTGTAGCCTTGTCTGTTTGAGATCAGAACTATCGTCTTCGGTCCAGATGAATTCTCTGAGTGCCGAGCCAGTTGATTCGCGTTTATGCCAGCCAACGAAATAGGGCTTTTCACCGGCAAATGCTGCAGCGCTCGAGCTTTGAGGCTGGACCACCAGGGTTCCCGCGTAAGGGCCGACGACGACCGGCCCAGTTAATTTCGCATAGACATCTTCGAAGTACACATAAGCATCAGAAAGATCTCTCAGCCATTCAGCTGCTGCGGCCGCGTTTTGGCCATCTGGGAATCGAATCAAGTACCTTTGGTCGGCTAGCCGCAAAACGGTGCAAGACAGGTCCAAGTTATGGCCATAAAGGTGGCTCGCAGCGGTCTGACCTTCTTCGAGCCCAGCAAGATCATTCGTCAACGCCTGGTTCAAGAAGACGCGAGCTTCTGGTCCTCGCACTTCGATGGTATCAGTAGAAGGCAGCTTCTTTCGACTTCCAGTCAATTCGGCAACGGCCGCCCGACCAGCATCCAGCGCGTCCCTGTCAACCTTCGCTCTAAGCAGCTTGCGATTACCCTGTCCAGCGTAGCTGAAAGGTGTGCAACCCTTGAGAATGGCGGCAATGGCCTCCGCAATTAGATCTATCTCGGGCTCACCATAGCCGAGTTGGCTGATCCATACGGTTCCCATTCGAATGCCGGTAGAAGAGAAGGCACTTCGGTCACCGGGGATGGTATTGCTGTTGGTGACAAATCCAGCAACATCAAGAATTCGAGCGGCCATGTCACCCGATAAGTGTACGCCATCGTGTCTGATGCTTTTCATGTCAAGGAGCAAAAGATGATTCTCAGTTCCACCGGCCACGATGCGAATGCCAAGCTGTGACAGATTCTGCGCGAGCCGATTGGCGTTGGCAACGATTCTTTGCTGGAGAGCTCTGAATCGTTCACCGCTGGCTAGCTTCAGGCCTAGCGCGAGGGCGACCATGTTATTTAGATGTGGTCCACCTTGTTCTCCAGGGAATACTGATCGGTCGATTCGTCGAGAAATGTCGGCGCGATGGGTCATGATCATCGCTCCACGAGGCCCGCATAGACTCTTGTGAGTCGTGGTGGTGACAACATCGGCGATGCCAATTGGACTCGGATGCACACCTGCGGCCACCAGTCCTGAGATATGAGCGATGTCGGCCATCAAATAGGCACCACATTTGTCGGCGATTTCGCGAAATCTCTGCCAATCTATCACCAGAGGGTAAGCGGTAAAGCCGGCAACAAGAACTTTCGGGCGCGCCTCCACGGCTTGAGCTTCAATGGCATCATAATCTAGACGTTCGGTCTCAAGGTCAACTCTGTAGGGCAGGGCCTGGTAGATCTTGCCGGACCGACTTACCTTGCTGCCATGGGTCAGATGACCGCCGTGAATCAGGTCAAGTCCCATTAGCGTATCACCGGGATCCATCAACGCGCCGTACACAGATGCATTGGCCGGAGATCCGCTGAGCGGCTGTACATTTACGAAGATATCATCGGCCGTGAGGCCGTTGGCCGCAAACAACTCTGCTGCCCGGCGTCGCGTGAGGGCCTCAACAATGTCCGCGTATTCGACGCCTTTGTAGTAGCGAGGATCACTGTAGCGGCGATAGCGTGCCAACTCCATCTCAACGTCAAGAATCTCGTCTTCCGTCTGTAGACGGCTGGCCGGATGGGGGTAGCCTTCAGCGTAGATATTGCCAAAACCTGAACTCATGAGTTCGCGAACAGCCGGCGCCGCAATGCTCTCTGAGGGAATCAAGATTATCTTTTCCTGCTGGCGCCGGTCCTCACCGGCTACTATTCGAGCCAGATGCGGATCCAGCTCTCCTACCGTGCCTTGAGATATGAAGTCCGAAGACATCAGTTGAACTCCTATAATGAATGGTTGTCAAAAGTGTGATTTAGAAGCGCTGAATCGGACAGTCAATGGCAAGCATAGAAGATATGATTCATCTCTGGCCCTGCCAGGGACGCCCGCGGTCGCCCACGCGCGAGACGTGATTTTAGCAGGTTTTGAGTGGTTTGGTAGCGTCGGGCGTTTACCTGCATCTGGCTGTCAAGTGGTTGCGAGGTTTGCACGTGTACTTTCCGGTACAATATCCGAACAGATCGCTCTATTCCCTTCTTGGGATATTAACATTAAGAATCATAGATAGTGGCAAGGACTGTGGGCAGACGTGGATATATCAAATCTTAGAATCGCTGTAGTCGGGCTGGGCTTAATGGGTGGTTCGTTAGCGATGGCACTGAGAGGGTCGGTCGGCAAGTTGACCGGCATCGATCGTGATGCTGAAAGCTGCCGCCTGGCCGTTGCCAGAGGCTTGGTCGACGATGCCGCGCCGCTGCTGAACGAAGGGGTCAACTCGGCCGACCTCGTTATTTTAGCGGTGCCGGTCCGGAGTATTGTGAAGGTTTTGAGCGATCTGCCTGCCATGAGGCCTGATGGCTGCATGGTGCTTGATCTGGGCAGCACAAAGACAGAGATTGAACAGGCAATGGAAAACCTGCCCAGCCAATTCTCCGCCATCGGCGGCCATCCGATGTGCGGCCGAGAACGCTCTGGATTGGACGCGGCAACATCCGACCTGTATGAGGGACAGACCTTCGTTCTGTGCCCGAACCGGCGAACTTCCCCCGCGATAGAGCAAATAGCGTTAGGCCTTCTAGGCAAATTAGGTTCGGAACCGCTCATGCTGAAGGCCAGGCGGCATGACCAATTGGTAGCAGTATCTAGCCATCTGCCCTATGTCGTGGCGTCACTACTCATGCGTAGAGCCTGGGAAGCGGCCCAACAAGATGATCGACAGTGGCAGGTCAGTGCAAGCGGTCTGCGCGATACTACAAGGCTGGCAGGCTCAGACCCCGAGATGATGCTTGAGATTCTGATGACCAATCGGCAGGTGATATTGCGACAGCTGGAGGCTTATCGTGACGATCTGAGCTGGCTGGCAGAGCAGTTAAGAAGTGGAGATGAGGCAAGGCTTCGGCATAATCTCAGAGCCGCGCAACAGCAGCGCACTGAATACCTGCAAGACAAGTTTGGAAAAGGGCTTGCAAATAGAAAGTAACGTTTGCTAGCCACCGAATTCTATGCCCTGAGCCAGAGGCATGTCTCTGGACCAATTGATGGTGTTGGTCTGCCTGCGCATGTAGGCCCGCCAGGCATCGGATCCGGATTCGCGGCCACCGCCAGTTTCCTTTTCGCCGCCAAATGCGCCGCCTATCTCGGCGCCAGACGTTCCTATATTGACATTGGCTATGCCGCAGTCAGAGCCGGCAGCCGACAGAAATCTCTCGGCAGTTCGCAAGGAGTCGGTGAAAATCGCGCTCGAAAGCCCTTGCGGCACATCATTATGGAGTCTTATGGCCTCGGTTAAATCGTCGTATTCCATGACATACAGCAGAGGAGCGAAGGTTTCCTCGGTGACAATGGCAGTCTGCGAAGGCATCTTAATGATCGTTGGTTCGACGAAGTTGGGACCCAGATCTGGGCGCCGATGTCCGCCAGCGACTATTTGACCTCCTTGGGAGACGGCGTCATCGAGGGCAGCAAACATGCGGTTAACTGCCGCCGGCGAGACGAGAGGCCCCATCACAATACCGTCGCCCAGCGGATCGCCGATGTTGACCTGTTCGTAAGCGGATACCAGCCGCTTGAGCAACTCGCCGATTCTACTCTGGTGAACGATCAGACGCCGAGTCGTCGTGCAACGTTGTCCGGCCGTTCCGACCGAACCGAACAAGATTGCCCTGCTGGCGAGATCGAGGTCCGCATCATCGGCCACGATAATGGCATTGTTGCCGCCGCATTCAAGGATCGTCCGCCCAAACCGGCCGGAAACCGTCTGGCTAACACGACGGCCGACCTCTGTTGAGCCCGTGAATGAGATCAGCGGCAGCCGCGAATCGTTTATCATTCTTTCGCCCAGTGTCGGCCCAGTACCGACTGCCAGATTGAAGATCCCTGCCAGACCGTGATCGACCATCACTCGGTTGCAGATGTTCTGCATGGCAATCGCAGTCAACGGAGCCTGTTCCGATGGTTTCCAGATGATGGGATCGCCACAAACCACCGCCAGGGCAGCGTTCCAAGACCAAACCGCGATCGGGAAGTTGAAGGCTGTTATGACGCCGATCGGGCCCAATGGGTGCCACTGCTCATACATACGGTGCCCCGGCCGTTCTGAGTGCATCGTCAAGCCATATAACTGCCTAGAAAGGCCGACAGCGAAGTCGCAGATGTCAATCATCTCTTGCACTTCACCATGGCCTTCGGCTCGAATCTTGCCCATTTCCAGAGCGATCAGATCGCCGAGAGGCTCCTTGAGCTCCCGCACGACAACGCCCAGATCGTGGATCAGCTCACCTCGCTTTGGCGCCGGCATTTCACGCCAGGTCAAAAACGCTCCTTGAGACTTCACGACCAGCTGATCATAAGTTCTATCCGTCGCCTGGATCACGGCAGCGATCGGCTCACCCGTAGTAGGATTGGTGGAAACCAGCGGCTTGCCATCGCCGTCATTCAGCCACTGTTCGGCACCGGCACACACCCCTTGGTTAAGTTCCTGTATTCCGAGTTGGTGCAGCAGTGTTTTCATAGTTGTATCTACCTCACAAGGATTCTTGTCGCGGTGCAAGAGGCCTCCAAAGACTTATCACGATCCGAGAAGACCAGAGCCGAAGTTTAGCACAGCCCACTTGGGGCTTCCAGCACGCCCAGGGTTGCACGGAGCGGTTCTTTGACCAATCTTGGCAATATCCGGTAGAATTCGACCGTGCATTTCAATTAGGAGGATCCATGGCTTCTAGGTCACAGGCTGGCGAAGTTACGCTAAGCCGAACGCTTGGTTTACTTGATATTACGATGATCGGCGTCGGCGCCATGATCGGTGCTGGCATCTTTGTGCTCACAGGTATTGCGGCCGGCCACGCCGGTCCGGCTCTTACCATCGCCTTTCTGCTGAATGGCATTGTCACTACGTTCACCGCATTGTCCTACGCCGAATTAGGCTCAAGCTTCCCAGAGGCCGGCGGCGGTTATCTTTGGGTCAAGCAAGGCATGAGTGGCACACAAGGATTTCTGGCTGGCTGGATGAGTTGGTTTGCTCACGCAGTGGCCTGCTCGCTCTACGGCCTTGGTTTCGGGCGTTTTGCGGTGGAAATATGGCATCTTGCCGGATTGCCGACGTTTGGTTTATCCGAAGCTGTCATGACGCTGCTCTTCATGATTCTCATCGTTGTGCTGTTTTCATTCATCAACTATCGAGGCGCCAGCGAAACAGGAACGGTCGGCAATGTCGTAACCATCGCGAAAGTCCTGATCCTAATCGTCTTCATCGCTTTTGGCCTTTATGCGATGATCCAGCGGCCGGAGTCTCTTGACGTGTTTAAGGAAGACCTTATGCCAAACGGGCTTGGCGGGGTGTTCCTGGCTATGGCCTTAACATTCATCGCGTTTGAAGGGTATGAAATCATCGCCCAAAGTGGCGAGGAAGTCATCAATCCAATGCGCAATGTGCCACGGGCGATCTTCATCTCAATTGGAGTAGTGGTCGTCATTTATGTATTAGTCGCATTTGTATCTATCGGCGCAACAACTCAAACGGGCGGTCTACCGGTCTGGGAGTACCTGGCCAATGAAAAAGAAGTGGCCATCGTACGCGCGGCCGAGGAGTTCATGCCAGCAGGGGGAATTCTGATCCTCATCAGTGGCCTGGCCTCCACCATGTCAGCCCTCAATGCCACGATCTATTCATCATCGCGAGTCTCTTTCGCCATGGGCAGAGACCACAATCTGCCGTCGGTTTTTGGCCGAATTCACCCGCTGAAGCACACACCTTACTGGGCGATATTCCTTTCGGGGATTTTGATCATTGCGATGGGGCTGGCGCTGCCGATCGAGGAGGTGGCGGCGGCGGCCGACATCATGTTCTTATTGATGTTCGCCCAGGTGAATATCACCGTCATGACGTTGCGGCGGCGGCGACCTGATTTGGAGCGGGGTTTCATCGTTCCGTTCTTCCCTATTCCGCCTGTTATTGGCATAGTAACTAATCTATTCTTGGCAATATTCCTGGCCGTCGAGGTCGGCCGCGTTGGCTTAATCTCGATAGCGTGGATCGTGGTCGGCATGCTATTTTACTGGGGCTACTTCCGAACCAAGGAAGAGACCGAACGGCCCACGGAAATCTTGATGGAGGAAACACTGGTCTCCGTGGATTACTCCGTGCTCGTACCCGTGGCCGATGTTGGGCAGGCGAAACAACTGGGCAAACTTGGCAGCGTCATGGCCAAGGAGCACGATGGTGGCGTTCTTGCATTGCACGTCATCAAGGTTCCCCCTCAACTCAGTCTGTCGGACGGCCGGCATTTCCTCAAGGAAGGTCGTCCCCCACTCGAGGCAGTTATCGACCAGGCAAGGGAATTTGATGTACCGGTTCATACGATGATCCGGCTGGGCCGCGACGTTTCAGATGCCATCCTTAAAACCATGGCCGAAAACTCAAGTGACATGATTCTATTCGGTTGGCCGGGCAAATCTGGAACGAATGAACAACTATTCGGCTCCGTCATCGATCGTATTGTGGCGAATCCTCCGGCCGATATTGCCATCTTCCGCCACCGTCCTTACGAAAGCCTAGGCCGGATCCTCGTGCCAATTGCCGGCGGTCCAAACGGCCGGCTTGCCGTGAACCTGGCGCTGGCAATGGCCCGCAACACACATGAGGAAACTGAAGTTGTTCTGTTGAACGTCGTGGTAAGTGGTACTAGTCGACCAAAAGGCGAGGCCAGGGCAAAAAACGCATTCCGATATGCGAAGCACGGCTTGGATTTTCCGTTCGTAGAACAGATCGTGGAGGCCGCGACGCCGCTACAAGGCATCCTCGAAGCATCCAGGAGCAGCGATCTGATCGTGATAGGCGCGACCAAAGAACCTCGCTTCCGCAACCTACTGATGGGCAATGTGGCCCAGCAAGTGGCCGAGGGCGCCGATTGTCCGGTCGTCATCGTCAAGCGGCAAAGCAGTATCGTGGACGCGATGTTGCGCGAAACTGTCCTGGAGCCCATTACTCGCTCGGGCAAGCTCCCGGAAGACGCCGGGGCAGAGACGATCGAAGGAAATTAGCAATTGCAGGCCGTCGCTGGAATACGCGGCGGCGGCTAGATTTCGTCGAACAGGCGGGCTATTTCGTCGCGTGACGGTCGGGCCAGGAGCTGAAAGCCAGTTTGCGTCAGATTCCACACACCAGCGTCTCCGTTCTCGACGCGACCGATGGTAGCACAGGGGATGTTCTGAACCTGCAGACCAGCGCGTATGGCCTCGTGATCTCCATCGGGTACCGAGAGCAATAGGGCGCCGGAGCTGATGGCAAACACGGGATCGATGTTTAGTTCGTCACAGATACGCCTGGCGAGTGGTGGAACCGGAACTTCGTTGAGATCGACTACGATCTTGTGACCGCACGCCTCAGCCATTTCCCAAAGTGCCGCTCCTAAACCGCCTTCAGTCGGATCGTGCATGGCGTTCACCTGGCCGGATGATACGGCGATCTGAGCGTCGAGGAGCACACTGATACCGGGATCCCGCAAATACGCTTGGCCCGTCTCTATTTCGCTTTCGCTCAGGACGTCTCTAAGCCGTCCTTGAAATTTCTGGCAGAGGATGGCCACAGCCTCAATAGGGACACATTTGGTCAACAGCAGCCGGTCTCCAGGAGTGGCACCCTCGGGGGTGACCAGCGACTCTCGACTGACTTCGCCAATCAGCGTGCCGACGGCAATCGGCCGGTCTATCGCGTGAGTGATTTCACTGTGTCCACCGATCAGCGCAATGTGGTTGTCAGCGCAAGCATCATTAAGCTGCTTGAAGGTTGATCTTACCAGTTGCTCGGTCGTTTCTTTTTCTGGGAATAGCAGGGTCGCCAGCAACCAGCGAGGCGTGGCGCCTGTGGTAGCGATGTCGTTGGCGTTGATTTGTACCAGGTACCAGCCGAGATCGTCAGACGTGAAGGTAATTGGATCGCTCTTAAGAGCCAGCAACGTTTCACCTACGTCGATCACGGCACAGTCGAGACCGGGGCCAGGCCCGACCAGGACTGCTTCGTCGCCAATTGGCGTGATGGCTAGTAACTCCGCCAACAATTCAGGTGGTAGTTTGCCAGCCGGCAAGCGTTTATGCGTCAAGGACGGCGCCCCTTTTTGCTTCGATCATGAGACCAGCAGGCAGACCCAGCCGGAGAAGATCCGTACAGTGATCGGTGCGTCGCGGCGAGTACTTTACTGCAACGAGCAGCCGAATAGCAGGGAGTCATACTGTTCTCGCTCGCGGATGCAACGGAAGCGATCCTTTTCTACGAGCACCTCGGTTGGGCGTTGCCGGCCATTGTAGTTGGAGCTCATCGAATAGCCATATGCACCAGCATGAAGCACCGCCAGCAGGTCTCCAGCCTTCAGTTCTGGCAATGTGCGAGCGGCAGCCAGAATGTCAGCGGATTCGCACACGGGACCGACGATATCGTACGTGGTTGACGCTTGGCGTCCGGTCATCTCGGATTGTTTGACGGCGACAACGGGATGTTGCGCACCATACAAAGCGGGGCGTAACAGATCATTCATCCCGGCATCGACCACCGCCATTCGCCGGCCGGATTGCTTCTTCACATAGAGTACGCTGGTTAACAATACTCCGGCCGGGCCGATTATCGACCGTCCCGGCTCCACAAGTAAAGTGTAGTCGCGCCGGAAAACCGGTTCAGAGACGACCGACAGCCACTCCGCGATATCCGGAACGGCGCCTGCTCCATCATCTATCGCCAAGCCGCCGCCGACGTCTAGGTATTTCAGGTGGATGCCGTCTGCTGCCAGCAAGTCGGCCAACTGCCCCAGCTTCTCGGCCGACTGCCTGTAAGGATCAAGCGTGGCGATCTGAGATCCAATATGGGCCGAAAGCCCAATGGGTTGGAGCCAAGGGCTATTGGCGGCCTGGCGCATCATCTCCAGGGCTAGCTCAGACGCGACACCGAATTTGTGACTCTTTTCGCCGGTGGCGATGCTAGCATGGGTCTCGGCGCGGACGTCAGGGTTAACGCGTACGGCGATGGGAGCCTGTCGACTTAGGGCCCGGGCCGTCTGGGCAACCATTTCCAACTCGGCCCGCGATTCGACATGCAAAGCCAGGATACCGGCCGAGATGGCCTCCTCAACTTCAGTATGCGTTTTGCCCACTCCGGAGAATACAATGTTCTGGGGATCGAATCCAGCGGTCAAGGCCAAGAACAGCTCTCCTCCGCTTACGATATCCGCTCCAAGCCCGAGTTTGGCCATGGTCGCCAGCAAGGCTGGATTGCCGTTGGCCTTGACTGCATAGCACACCAGGCATGGTCCATTGAGACCTCGCGTAGCTTCACGAAACGTTTGCAGGGTATCTTGTAAACCAGATAGCGTATACACGTACGCCGGAGTGCCCACATCACGTGCAATCTCGCTCAAAGGAACCGAGTCGCAGTTCAGTTCGCCACCGTGAAACCTGAATGCGGCCGGCAACCTCACACAGGGCGTATGCAGGGGTTCAGCCGTCACCATTATCGGACTGATGCTGACCGGTAACAGCTTCCTCTTCCATCGTCGAAATGGTACGGGCAACGTTCTCTATGGCAACACGTTGCTTTCGGTAAAGGTCGGACTCGCTCATGGCCAATCGCCTGGCAACGTCGCGAACCTTCTGACCCTGAATGAATTTCAGTTCCAGAATATTGTACAGGATCCATTCGGCCGTGGTCATGCTGCGCTCGCCTTCTGGCTTTTGCTGTTCGACCGCCCGGGTCAGAACCTGGCGTAGCGCCTTCGTCGGATTGCCATCTTGCGTATCAGCGACCTCTTGGACGACCTGAAGGTCCAGAAGCGGGCTTGTAGTGAGTTTTGGACCGCCCCAATAGTGAGTCAGCGCGTCGCGGACCATGGCATTGAAGTCGGGGTCATGATGCAGTTCTGAATCGGCGGCCGTCAAGGCTGGTGCTCCACCGAATGTCGCCGCACTCCTGCGTCGCTGCAATTCAGTTACCTGGGGCAGTAATCCCTCGACAGCAGCGAATACCTCCTGTTGCAGTAGGCGGTCCTCGAGCGCGTCCGTCGCCTGTTCCGCAAGCCGCTCAAAAGCCTCAGATTCGATATCGCTGAAATCTGGGGAACGGCCACGCGCTCTGACGCCAAGGATTCCTAGCAGCAGGGAATCGGCCGCGCGATGCAGTGGCCGGATCCAGTAATCCTCCCAGATCACGAAGTCGCCGCTTGTTTCCAGGTTAGTAACTCCGTTGTCTGAACCAGATGCGCTTTCAGCCAGATGGCGCCATTCGTCTTGCCAGACTTCCGAATCACTACCGAACGGCCCAACAACTGCCTCGAGCCTTGCGCCCTCGGCGGTAATAGCGGCAATGAAAGCCGTGGGCGTCCTCAAGACCTCACACGTCGCCGCCAGGACGCTTTCGAGGAACTGCCGCATGTCGCGTGTGGTTAGGACCCGCTCGCTTAGCTGCTGAATCCGACGCACCTCAGGTTCATCTGTTAGTTGAAATAAGCGTTCTAGCGGCCGTTTGAACGCATGAAGCGCCCACTCAACGAGAATGATAGTTGCAACTACGCCAATCGCGACGGCCGTTTCACCGGCCAGACCTAGGGCTGTGTTGAGCGAACTCATCATCACATATACGATCAGAGCCAGGGTCGCCGCAAGAGGAACACGAGCCATGAACTTGAAGAGGCGGACTCTGACGACACGATCAGGAGAAAGCGCGCCGAAATAGGCGATGTAATAGGTCATGAACGCAAACATGATACTCACGGCAACATTGCCTATTATCACCACCAGCCAAAATAGAATGGAAATCTGCAGGCTGGGATCGTCGCTAAATGTGAGATAGGGGAATACTGCCAGTGGGGCGGCCATGAAGGAGGCCAAGATCACCGTCATACGCTTTCTGGTAGTGTGCGTAATACACCTCTGACGCGCCATCCAGACATTGTAGATGCTCGCGGCGCTGATACCCCAGAAGTAAACTGTAAACAAAGGAAATAACGCGCCGGCGCTTAGGTGAGGTGTATGGGCTACCGGGACCAGATCAGTAACGAGTAGATTAGTGAATAAAGCCAGTGAAAAGAATACAACGCCTACGATGTACCAGACTCGCACGAGGAGACGGCGGCGACCAGATACGTTACCAGTAGTAACCAGCAATGCGTCGGCAAGATGAAATTGGGCAGCTGGCACCATGGCAATGCCAATCCAGCCCAAACGGATCCATATTTCCACCGATAGCGGAACTGTTGCTCGGGTTACTAGTAGCTCGGTGAAGTATACGATGACGACAAAGAACAGAAGCGAGTTGAATGCGCGTGTGACACGGCTCCGTATAGAGTATCGTAGGTTGTAGAGGATAACGGCTACGCCAAAAATGACGATGGCAGCCTGCACAATATCGTTGACTAGGGCCAGGAAATCGGTAAGCTGCTCAGACATTTTCAGAGAAAATCACGTAGCAGAACGAGTACGCCTTCAAGCACAACTGATCCAGTAGGCGCTGCACGCTTGTGATCAGACAGTGAGAAACCAGCAAGCAGCACGCGGCATAACTCTCGTTAAGCAGGTGAAGGCGCAGGCGGCAGGTCAAGCGATTTGGGTGGTTTCCATTCAGCTTGCTCGCCAACTGCCGGTTGAGTAGGCTCAGGTTCAGGTGTGCCGCCCGGTTCAGATTGGGGCGGTTCAGTGCCCTCGATCAGGGCCACGAACGCGGCCGATTCCAATGTCTCGACGTCCAGGAGCGTCTTGGCGACTCTGTCGAGCGTTTCTCGCTGATCCTGTAGTATCTCCAAAGCACGCGCATGCGCGCCGTCAATGATTTCCCGTACTTCCCGGTCTATCTTCTCGGCAATAGCATCTGAGTAGTCGCGCTGCTCGCTAATCTCGCGGCCCAAGAACACGAGCTCTTGTTTGTCGCCATAGACGCGCGGACCGAGCTCATCGCTCATACCATACTGGGTAACCATGGCCCGAGCCATTTTCGTTATCTGCTGCAGATCGTTGCTGGCTCCGGTCGTAATTTCGCCAAAGATGATCTCTTCAGCAACGCGACCGCCAAGCGCCGTGGCGATTAGTGCCCTGAATTTGGAGCGGCTGTAGAAATAAAGGTCATCTTCCATGAACCAGGTAACGCCGCCGGCCATGCCTCTTGGAATAATGGTGACCTTACGCACAGTTTGTGCGTGGGGTAGAAAGTGGCTGACAATAGCATGACCAGCTTCGTGGTAGGCCGTGATTTCCTTTTCCTCAGGGCTCATGACGCGGCTTTTGCGTTCTGGACCCAGCTGCACCCGCTCTATGGCCTCTTGCAGTTCGGTCATCCCTATTACTTTCTTATTTCGCCGGGCCGCAAGTAGGGCGGACTCGTTTACCGTGTTTTCGATGTCGGCGCCCACAAATCCAGGCGTCGCCTTGGCCAGAACATTGACATCTACGTCTGAGGCCAGCGGCTTGCCGCGCATGTGAACCCTGAAAATCGCTTCCCGACCGCGAACATCTGGGCGATCGATGACGACTCGCCGGTCAAAGCGGCCGGGACGCATCAACGCCGGATCAAGAATATCCGGTCGATTTGTGGCCGCCAAGATAATTATGTGCGTGTCGGTTCCAAATCCGTCCATTTCAACCAGGATCTGGTTTAAGGTCTGCTCACGCTCATCATGTGAACCGCCCAGACCCGCACCTCGCTGTCGTCCCACCGCATCAATCTCGTCGATGAAGATAATGCAAGGGCTGTGGCGCTTTGCCTGCTCAAAAAGATCGCGCACTCGACTGGCGCCTACGCCAACAAACATCTCCACAAACTCTGAACCAGCTATCGAGAAGAACGGAACACCTGCCTCGCCCGAAACAGCCTTAGCCATCAAGGTTTTGCCGGTACCCGGGCTACCCACCAGCAAGACGCCCTTGGGAATGCGGGCGCCAAAACTGACGAATTTATCGGGCTCTTTGAGGAACTCCACAACCTCTTGTAATTCTTCTTTCGCCTCATCACAGCCGGCCACGTCGTCAAAGCTCACCGTTGGATGATCACCGGTAAACATACGCGCCTTACTCTTGCCGAATGACAGCGCCTGGTTGTTAGAGCCCTGCGCCTGACGCATGATGATGTATATGAAGCCAATTATCAAAAGGGCTGGCAAGAATATGCCGAGCAAATTCAGCAGGCCACCCCATTGGCTGGGCGTTTCATAGATGATTATCGCGCCGCTCCCGGAGTAGTCGCTTTCTGAGACGCCATAAGTCGCCAGCACTTCCTCAAGCGAACTGACGTTGCTTATTTGCGTGCGGGCTTCCGGCCGCTGTGAAGCATGATAAACGACCGTCACCTCCCGGCCATCGCCCGAAACACGCAGTTCCGAAACCTCTCCATTCTTGACCTGCTGAGCCAATTCGCTGATCGCTAGTTCCTCTACTTCCGTTCCCGCGGAATTGTAGCTCCACAAGATAGCCGCGATGGCAATGATGATCAGAATGTAAATGAACCAACGTGTAAGTCTAGTTGAATTCACAATAATGTCTCCGGGAACAACAGGCCTATAAGCAAAGGTCGTTGCCCAATACTACTATTCGAGGCGCAACCATTCGTCGCACATGAGTCAAGGCCAGCTGCTCCGCGATGGTCAAGATAAAGAGAACGATCGCTATTCACCTCACATTGTACAGTATAACAAAAACGGATTGCCTGGTCTAAGTTCGCCTGTAAAGCTACTTGAGTCGTTCGAGAAGTGAACGCATCAACCAGCATAGCGTAAATAGACAAGGTACCACAAAGGAAGCAGTCCAAGCAGACTAATCAAGGCCAGTATACCCAAGGAAATCGCTAACCAGTCAGTTCCTTCATTTGCTTCAGGCGCCGGATAGCGGCGAACCGTGCCTGTCTGGGTCGCAGCAATGCCGGCATCTCCAGCATACATGTTCGTTGTTGCGACAGCTGATCTCGACGTCGCTGATGTCTCGTAGTAGGCGGTTGTCTGATCCACTATCGGCCCGGCCGTCGCGTGGCTGATCGGCCCGGTTTCGCTCAGCGCATTTTCACGGTATGCCAGCAATACGCGCCCAAGTTGGTCGGCCGTTCTGTAGCGACCTGACGGCTCCTTTGACAAGACCTTGGCTACGATTTTTTCCATCTGCTCTGGCACTGCAGTATTGTATGCAGTCACCATTGGCGGGGCCGCTCGCATGTGCTTGAGGGCCAATGCCGTCTGGGAATCGGCTTCAAAGGGTAGTCGACCGGTAAGCATTTCAAACATGATCACGCCAATACTATATACATCGGAAGCAGGCGAGGGCGGTTCGCCGGCCGCTTGCTCCGGTGAGAAGTATTGTGGCGTTCCCCATACTACGCCAGACTGAAATAGGCTCGTTTCGCTCATGGCCCGGGCAATGCCGAAGTCGGTGACCTTGACCCGCCCCTCGCGGGTGACCAGCACATTCTGGGATTTCACATCGCAGTGAACCAGGTTGGCCCGATGGGCGTAGCCAATTCCGGCACAGATCTGAATCGCCAAGTCAAGCGTGCGATCAAGCGCCAGCGGACTACCGAAGCTATCGCGCTGCCGGCCAATCATCTCTTTCAGCGTCCACCCTTCAACATATTCCATAACCATGAAGTAACGGCGCCCATCACGGCCGATGTCATGGACAGTGACGATACTCGGATGTGACAGATTGGCGACTGAGTGGGCCTCTTTCTGAAACCTATGCAGAAACTCGCCGTCGCTGGTTAGGCTTTCGTGCAATACCTTGACGGCCACGATTCGGCCAAGCGCCAAATCATGGGCCCTATAAACTACCGACATTCCGCCAGATCCGGCTCTGGCCAGTAGTTGATAGCGTTCATTTAGGATATTGGCCTGATCTTCCATGGCCTGATTTTAACTCATCGTCGGGGGGAAAGAAAGACGGTGAGGTGATAACATAGCCATAGGATCCGACTGCTCTCGAACTTGCCGCCGCCCTCCACTTATGATACATTCCGCTTGCCTATGGCGGGTGTGGTGTAGTGGTTAACACGTCTGGTTGTGGCCCAGAAGAGCGTGGGTTCGAATCCCATCACTCGCCCTGCATTCGTTTGGTAACTTGTACTGGAGTCGTTGTTAGGCGCCCGTAGCTCAATGGATAGAGTACCTGGCTTCGAACCAGGTGGTTGGGAGTTCGAATCTCTCCGGGCGTATTGATAGGCAACCACCCATTTGGGTGGTTTTTTCGTATTCGCGAGCCTGTAACTCCAGCCCGTTCTGGTTCGGAACGCGTAAGTGACCCGGCTAAGGTCCTGGGCTTGAGTCAACTCTACGGTGCGCCTTGCGCCAGGGAGAGAAGGCGTGAAAGAACATCTGGGTGGACTGAAGATAGGCCACGCCACTGCGGCCGGGCGAAACACGGGCTGCACGGTATTTCTATGCCCAGAAGGCGCGGTAGGCGGCATTGACGTCAGGGGGCCTGCGCCTGGCAGCCGAGAAGCGGCTCTGCTGTCACCGACCAAGCATGTAACCACGATAAACGCCGTTCTGCTTACAGGTGGCAGCGCATTTGGTCTTGCGGCGGCCGACGGCGTGGTAAGGTACCTGGCCGAAAGGAATATAGGCCACTCAACGCCAATACGCAATGTGCCGATCGTCGCTGCCGCTGTGGTCTACGACTTGTTTATGGACCCTGGCGGCTCGCCGCCGGATCATGAGCTGGGGTACGCCGCCTGCCTGGCGGCCGAGGATCAGCTGGTGACCCAAGGTAATGTCGGCGCGGGCGCCGGCGTGACGGTTGGCAAGTGGTCCGGGTTTCAGGGAATCATGAAAGGTGGTTTTGGCCTGGCAGAGGTATCGGAAGGCGATCTGGTGGTAGGCGCGGCAGCCGTTACTAATTGCATCGGCGACGTGGTAAACGCAGATGGCAGTGTGCTGGCTGGGGCGCACGACGAGCACGGCCAGTGGAAGGTGGGCGACGATCCCTGGCGACGTTTCCCGGAGCAACCACCGACGATTGCTGGTACAAATACGACACTAGTCGTCGTTGGGACGAACGCCGTACTGGACAAAGTGCTGGCCAACCGGTTGGCCGAACGGGCTCATGATGGCATCGCGGTTGCTGTACGGCCAGCGCACACAACCCATGACGGTGACACGTCCTATGCTCTCGCAACCAATCGTGTGGAAGCAGAGTTCGACTTGGTAGCCAATATCGCCGTAGAGATGGTGGCCGAAGCGATCCGCAACGCCGTTCGCGAGGCGAGTACAGTCGGACCTTTTGCCGGTCTAAAGGGATAAGTGGAAAGCACCTGTGTGCGACCAATCGACCTTGAGCAGGAGCCAGGTGACGAGATGGATGGACCGGTAATATCGGTTTTTGGGAGCCACATGCCGAGGCCAGGAAGTGATGACTACGAATTGGGCCGGCAGCTGGGGCAGGCGCTGGCAGCCGCTGGCTATGCAGTTGCTACAGGTGGCTACAGCGGCGCGATGAGTGCGGCCAGCCAGGGCGCGTCAGAAGCAGGCGGCCTTGTTATTGGCGTGAGTAGCGCCCAAGTGGAATCGACGCGGGCCACAAAGCTCAACCGCTGGGTCAAGGTTCATATTCGATATGAAACGCTTGAGGAGCGACTTCGGCACCTGGTCAAGAATAACGATGGCATGGTTGTTCTTCCGGGAGGTATCGGTACTCTTTCCGAGTTTGCTCTGGCTTGGAGTTTCATCCAAGTTGGCGAGATGTCACGCCGTCCGCTGGTTTTACTCGGGCAGATGTGGTCGGAAACCCTGTCCTCTTTTGTCAGCGAGCTGTATATCACCCGCCCTGACCTTGACCTGGCTTATGTCGCCTATAACGTGCAAGATGCCGTCGACTACATCCAAAGCTATCAATGAAGTTTAACATCAAAGTTCAAGATTAAGCATAAACAGAGGTAGCGACAGCGAAGAATTAGCCCATGGAGAATGAAAAGCGGCAATTGATCTTTCTTAAGCTGGGTGGCTCGCTCCTGACCGACAAGACCGGTGTGGAGGCGCTTAGAGCTGATGTCCTCAAACGACTGGCAGTTGAGATCAAAGAGGCTCGTGACGAGCTGCCTCAACAAGGCCTCATATTGGGCCATGGCAGCGGCTCATATGGTCATGTGGCGGCTGCACAATTCGGCACACGAGCTGGTGTCGATAGTCCGCAAGAGTGGATGGGCTTTGCCAGGGTTAGCGACGCTGCCGCCCGCTTGAACCGCCAAGTGTGCTCTGCCTTTCTAGATGTCGGTCTGCCGGCGACATCTTTGCAGCCCTCTGCGTCGGCCGTCTGCGAGAATGGGCGTATCGTGCAGCTGGCCAGTGAGCCGGTAGCGGCGGCTTTGAAAGCCGGGCTTCTGCCCGTGGTTTATGGCGATGTAGCATTTGATGTCGTGCGCGGCGGCACCATTATCTCAACTGAGGAGGTAATGGGCTACTTGGCCGCCCGATTGAAGCCAACCTGGTTGCTACTGGCCGGAGAAACCGATGGCGTCCTGGATCAGAGCGGCGCTCCGATTCCGAAGATTACGCAAGAAAACCTTCCCAGCTACGAATCTTCGCTGCGCGGATCGCGCGGAACTGATGTCACCGGCGGCATGAGCAGCAAGGTCAAAGGAGTGCTGGATCTGGTCGAAGCGATTGATGGTCTGTCGGTACGCGTATTTTCAGGTCTTCAACCGGGCAGCGTACGTGACGCAATTTCTGGGCGCGGGCGGCAACTGGGGACCGTCATAGTTCGAAGCCAACTGTTTGACTGATCGAACTTCAACAGAATAAGGCAAATCACTTCGGGCCATTGTCGCCAGGTCGGAATATGACGCTGGAGTGACCGGTGCATGCATCCCATACATCACCCATGACGTCGGCTAGGGCAACAGGACTGCCCAGCTCATCCGCCAGATTCTGCGGGCTGATGTTGTCAAGCGATATTAGGTCCGGATGATCGAAAACGACCCTGGGCAAAACGACAAGCTCCGCAGACTCAATCCGCTGACGCTGATCAATTATATCTTTGACCATGAGCAGACCGGCGGCCGTGATAGTTTCGCCTAAGCGTCTATTGACAACCGGTACGACCTCAACCTGGCATCCGGTTCGATTGGCGAAGTCTCGGGCCACGGGTTCCAGCACAGTGGCGAATAGCGTGCCGGTTACTAGCACAAGTTTCTTATGAATGAGCGGCAAATTGCGATGACGATCGATTTCTGTTGTGAGCTGTGACCATTCGTCGAGGAACAAACGTACCAAACCTAGACCATTCTCCTGTAGTTGTTGGTCATCGTAGGCTGAAATAGGCGGCACTTCGCGTCCGGCGACAAGATACCATTCGTCGGTCGCGTATACGAATCTTTGGCCAAGACGGGTCAGGAACGAGGACTGGAGGCTCTCCACATGATTCAGCATCTCTAGCGCCTCGGTGGCGCTATGCGGCCGCATGCCGTACTTGTGGTGCTTCGTCAGGCCAACCGGCACGACACTAATTGATTGGACGGCCGGCCAAAGGGCTGCCAGTTCCGAAATAGAACGTTCCAACCACTGGCCATCGTTAAAACCCGGGACGATCACCAGTTGTGTGTGAACGGCCAAGCCGCGCTCAGCTAGCCACCTGAGTTGGTCAATAATATCAGGCGCATGATCATTTCTGAGGAATCGCCTGCGCATTTCCAGGTCGGTAACGTGGACAGACACGTACAGTGGTGAAAGGCGCATATGCTCTATACGCCACCAGTCATGCTCCGTGAGGTTCGTCAGCGTAACGTAATGACCAAATAGAAAGGAATAGCGGTAGTCGTCATCTTTAATGTATAGGGTACGGCGAAACTTCCCGGGCATCTGGAGAACGAAGCAGAATTCGCATAGGTTGTTGCAGCGGCGGATATCGACGTCAAAGGTAGGGTGGGCGAATTCGAGGCCAAAGGGTTGATCGTATTGCCTTTCTGCTTCAAAGAGCAGCAACTCCTCTTTGCGCCGGATGAGTAGTTCGAGATACTCTTCGGCCGAGTAGAACTGGACGTCGATGACATCATTGACTGGCTGATCATTGATCGCCAACAGCACATCACCTGCCACAAGCTTGAGTTCGCTCGCGAGCGAGTCAGGCCGGACGGCTGTGATGCGGCCACCCGGCTCGCTTCGCCAATCAATCTCTTTGAAGAGAGTCACTGGCCGGGAGCCTCACGCTTCTTGAAGTAGTCAAGAGCGAGAATAGAAGAGACGACTGACTCCGGTTGACGGTCAGTCGTGTCAATAATGATAGAATCATCGGCCGGTCGCATCGGTGAATGTTCGCGGTGGCCGTCATATTGATCGCGGCGTATCATATCATCCAGGATACGGTCGTAGGAAGCATCTCCGGTCCGGTCCATTGTTTCCGCCCAGCGGCGGCGAGCCCTTTCTTCGGGTGATGCCACAATGTACAGCTTCAGTGGCGCGTCAGGTAGTACGACTGTACCGATATCACGGCCGACCACGACAACACTGCCTCGGTCGGCAATTGCCCGCTGACGCTTCACTAGTTCATGGCGGACGCCCTTGAAAGCTGACACCTGTGACACGTTAACGTCCACTTCGCTAGAGCGAATCTGCCAGGTGACATCATGGCCATCCACGAGTACCGTATATAGCCTACCATCGCCCACATTACCAGGCGGTTCGATGTCCAGCTGAATCGTCTTTGCCAGTTCGGTTACGGCGCGTTCATCGGCGGGGCTAACGCCGCCTCGAAGAACGGCCCAGGTAACGGCTCGATACATGCTGCCCGTATCTAGGAGGAGGTATCCAAGACGGTCGGCCAGCATTTGCCCCACCGTTGTCTTACCGGATGCGGCCGGACCGTCAATAGCTATTGCTTCAACGAACTCGTTAGATGTCAAAACGTTCCTCCCGATCCTGAATATCGGAACCAGAGACTGATTCCCGAAGTGCGTGGACTTCTTGAGCGGTCAGGTGTCGCCACTGACCCTCCGCCAAATCACCGATCTCAACGGATCCGATGCGCTTGCGTACTAGTCGAACAACCGGATGACCCAGGTCGGCAGCGATACGCCGAATCTGCCTCTTGCGCCCTTCTCGAAGGGTCACCCGAAGAACCGAATTGTGCCCCCCGAGCCTGATGATAACTATTTCAGCCGGGGCAGTCCGCTTACCATCAAGCATCACGCCTTTGCGCCAGCGGCTCAGCTTTTCATCAGGGACCTTGCCCTCTACTTCCACATGGTAGACCTTTTCATGACCGAAACGCGGGTGCGTCAGACGATGGGCCAAATGGCCATCGTTTGTCAGCAGCATTAAGCCCTCGCTTTGCCTGTCCAGACGGCCAACGGGGTATAGGTGGCCGGGCAAGCTTACCAGCTCGCGGACAGTTGGTCGTCCCTGTCGCAGTTCATCCTCCGTGGACGAAATGACGCCTCTTGGCTTATGGAGCATGATATATTGAGGCTCTTCAATGGCAAGTATCCTGCCGTCGACTTCAATGCGATCATGTTGCGGATCTGCCCTGCGACCAAGCCTGGCAACCTCACCGTTAACGCGGACCCGGCCGTCCGCAATCAGCTTCTCACAATGGCGCCGTGATCCCAAACCGCCCTTGGCCATTAGTTTCTGTAGTTTTTCAGTCATCTCTGGTCGCTATCGTCCCCAGTCGCGAAGGTCCAAGGTCGCTGGCGCCTCTGGTCGCCGTAAAGAACCATCATATGGCTCCGTTTTAGTTGCCAGCGCGTAACCTATCATTCCTCTTCATCCTGCCCGAGCGAGGGCATCTCAGCCAATGAGCCGAGGCCGAAATGTCCCAGGAAGTCCGGTGTCGTGCCGTAGAGAATTGGGCGACCCGGCGATTCCATCCGGCCGATCTCTTCTATCAGGCCCTGACTGAGCAACGTGCGCAATGAACTGTCGGAGTTGACGCCTCTAATCTGATCGATCCGTGGTCTGGTCACCGGCTGCATGAAGGCCACGATCGCCAGAACCTCGAGGGCTGCCTGACTGAGACGAGTCGTCAGTTCCAGTCCAAGGAACCGTTCTACCGCATAGCTGCACTCGGGCGCTGTCGTCAACTGAACCGCGCTTCCGCTGCGCTGCAGGCGAATTCCACGGCTGCGATACTCGAAGTCGAGTGTCGAGAGCAGACTCTCCACTATAGCGGGGGTCGTCTCGAGCGTCTGTGCAAGGCGACCGGTCGATACCGGGCCACTGGCTACAAAAAGGACGCTCTCGATAAGGGCTGTCATGCCAGGTTCTTCGTCAATCTGTCTCATAGCTTCGCTCGCGGATTCATACCAGATAGTTTCGGCTTGCGCTATAATGCCAGTCGCCAGAAAGATGTATTCGGTTCTGCAAGAGCGCCAACCTGTAAATTATACCCAAAGAGTGAAGCAAAGAACGAATGACGAGCGCAACTGCCACACACCAGTCGATTTCGCCTGACACCCAGAAGGCCTTAGAATTTTCCCGGACGTACAAGGAAGAACAACTCAAAGAGGTTGTCGAATTCCTTCGGATTCCTAGTGTTAGCACGTTGCCAGATAGAGCCGTCGATGTGGCGGCCGCCGCTAAGTGGTTGGCCCTACAAATGGACCGATCCGGGCTGGAGAATGTCCAAGTGATCCAGACAAAGGGGCATCCGCTTGTTTACGGTGATTGGTTGCATGCCGGCCCGGATTCGCCAACAGTTCTGGTATATGGGCACTATGACGTGCAACCACCCGATCCTCTGGATCTGTGGAATTCACCGCCCTTCAAGCCAAGCATCCATGACGATTACATATACGCCAGAGGAGCCTCAGACGACAAAGGTCAACTGTACGTTCATATCAAGAGCGTCGAATCGTATCTGAAAAGCGCTGGCCGATTACCGGTCAATGTCAAGTTCATCATTGAGGGCGAAGAGGAAATCGGAGGCAAAAGCCTGGAAGCATTTGTTCCTGAAAACACGCAACTACTGGCGGCCGATACCGTGGTGGTTTCAGATACCCACATCGCTGGGCGTGACCAACCTTCCATCGTTTACGCGCTGAGGGGGATGTGCTACGTGTTCCTGGACGTAGCCGGACCGGCTCGGGACCTCCATTCAGGCAGCTATGGCGGAGCCATCAATAACCCGCTCAATGCGCTTGGCCATATCATTGCCAGGCTTAAGGATGAAGAAGGGCACATACTGATACCGGGATTCTACGAGCAGGTTAGAATCCTCACTAGAGAAGAAAGGCACCTTATCGCGAAAAGTGGCCACGATGAATCAGCCTGGCTGGCTGATACGGGGGCGCCAAAGGCCTGGGGTGAACCTGAATTCACGTTACTGGAAAGAATTGGAGCACGGCCGACTTTGGACGTGAATGGTCTGATCGGCGGCTACACAGATTCAGGTGCCAAGACCATTTTGCCTTCAAAAGCTCATGCCAAGATCTCTATGCGACTGGTGCCCGACCAAGATCCGGGCGACATCTTCGCCAAGTTCCAGGACTATGTACGTAGTTGTGCGCCAGATACGGTCAAGGTAGAGTGCACATACTTTCACGGCGCTCAACCTTGCATCATCGACAGAAAACTGCCAGAAATGCAAGCGGCCGCCATGGCTTACGAGCGTGTGTTTGGCAAACAGCCTATTTACATGCGCGAAGGGGGCTCGATACCTGTGATCAGTTTGTTCCAGCAGTACCTTGGCCTACAAACGGTATTGATGGGTTTTGGTCTGGCCGACGACCACATACACTCGCCAAATGAGCGCATGTACTTGCCGAACTTCTATCGCGGTATCGAGACGGTCATACATTACCTGGACATTCTGGGCAGTTCGGCTGACGCAACCTTGAGCGGGGAAGATCGTTAGTTTTGGTTTAGCGTCCGGTCTCGACCATGCCTTGACCAATTGCCATCGCGTGGGGCATACCACCGGTATTGTAAGCGATGCCTACGCGACCGCGAATGTCAATGGCGATCAATCCACCGACACCCTGGGTGCGTTCCTCGAGCAGTTGAATCGCCGCTTCGCAGGCTACCTGGGCGGACAGTCCATCGGCCACGAAGTCGCATACCCGTTTGCTGATTACAACACGCATCAGTGCTTCGCCTTCGCCAGTAGCGCTGACGGCGGCGCTCCAGTTGTCGGCGTAACCGCCGCTGCCTACGAGTGGACTGTCGCCGACTCGCCCAGGATGCTTTCCGCGAGTCCCTCCTGTCGATGTAGCGGAAGCTACGTTGCCGTGCACGTCCAGGGCTACAGCGCCTACGGTATCACCCTCACGAAGCGAATCTGCATCGGCTGCGGCGGTGACCAGCGCCTTCACTTCCGGATCCGACGGAAGTAAATCCTCAAATTGACAGCGTGGGAAGCCGATGGTATCGGCAAACTGTTCCGCCCCACGCCCGACGAGCAAGTTATGGGCGCTGTCGGCCATGAGTCGGCGAGCCAGGCTAATCGGGTGCTGCACATGCTGCACCGAGGCGATGGCGCCAAGCTTCAGAGAGGCGCCGTCCATTATCAGCGCGTCCATTTCAATTTCGCCAGCCAGGTTCAGGTAACTGCCTCGACCCGCATCCAGTACAGGGGAATCCTCAAGTACGCGTACGGCCGCCTCGACCGCATCCACGGCCGAGTTGCCCGAAAGCAAAATCCCCTGTCCTATAGTGGCCGCTTGCCCGCAGTCCTTGACGGCGCGATCTAGCAGATGTTGCTTGATGGTCCACGGGCCAGCTCCGCCGTGAACGACGATGATAGGTTCCATTGCCACCTCCGGCGCGAATGGTAGCCTATGATTCCAGAAGCGCCAAAATCTGGTTGACACCCATTGGGCCTTTGTTATAATTTCGTGGCTATTGTAATCCTCAGTAGCTCAACGGCAGAGCAATCGGCTGTTAACCGATAGGTTGTTGGTTCGAATCCAACCTGAGGAGCAGTGATAGGCGGTGGTAGCATCTGACCACCGCCTTTTTTGTTTGGTACAATTGGGCAAGAAAGCTGATTCATCAGACGGTCGCACAGGTTTCCCGGAAACTCAACAACATCATGCCGCAGGGTATGAGCAAGTAAGTCTTCGGGAAAGCAAAAGCGACTAGCTCAATGGAGAACTGGCATGGCAAACTTTGAATTGATTAGACAATTGCGAAGATCTAGCGGCGGCAAGATCGTGCTCCTGGTGCTGGACGGATTGGGCGGGTTGCCAATGGGCGATTTTGACGCTACGACCTTGGAACATGCACGCACGCCGAACATGGATCGCCTGGCGACCGAGGGCTGCAGCGGCTTAAGCCACCCCATCGGACCGGGAATTACGCCGGGGAGTGGACCCGCCCACCTGGCCTTATTTGGCTACGATCCAGTCGGCACGCCGGTCGGTCGTGGTGTGTTGTCCGCTCTGGGTATCGGATTCGATCTGGGGCCAACTGACGTAGCGGCTAGAGGCAATTTCTGCACCGTCGACGATATCGGGAGAATTACGGATCGGCGGGCCGGCCGAATCGACACAGAAGCGGCGCTGCCTCTGGTAGAAATGCTCGATAATATCGAGATTGCTGGCGCTGAGACCTTCGTCAGACCAGTAAAAGAGTATCGATTCGTTCTGGTAATCCGGGGAAAAGGTCTGGGCGGTGCACTAGGCGATACCGATCCACAGGTTATCGGCAAGGAGCCTCTGCCCGCGCGTGCTCTCGACGAAGCATCCCGGCCGACGGCCGAACTGGTACAGTCATGGCTCGATAAGGCGCGCCAAACGCTTGTCGACCAGCGACCGGCCAACATGGTCACCCTGCGAGGTTTCGCTCAGGATCCAAATTTGCCGAAGTTCGGCGACACCTACGGACTCCGTGCGGCCTGCGTGGCAGTCTACCCTATGTACAAGGGCGTGTCACGACTGGTAGGCATGGATGTGCTAACCACCGAAGCGCACTATGGCCCGGCCGATGAGTTCCGGGTCGTTGCCGACCATTGGGAAGATTACGACTTCTTCTTCGTACACATCAAGCCCACGGACAGTCGGGGGGAAGACGGTAACTACGAGGCCAAAGCGGAAGTGATCGAGAGCGTGGACGCAGCCCTTCCGGCCCTACTTGGACTGAAACCGGATGTTCTCATTATTACCGGTGACCATTCGACGCCGGCCCGACTCAGAAGTCATTCGTGGCACCCCGTACCGACGCTACTCTGGGCGCCAGCATCGCACTTGCCTGACAGGATGACGATGTTTGGCGAACGAGCGGCTCAGCAGGGCGGGCTTGGTCATTTTGCAGCAGAAGACATCATGCCGATGGCCCTGGCTCACGCTCTACGACTCGAAAAATACGGGGCCTAGTTCGCGCGGCAATACGGGGACGACTGGTTCGGCCGCTTCTCAGTTGCTGTCACTACTAATCGTGGCTTCCGGCCCCATCTTCGCTTTCATCTTCGGGCGCAGGCAGTTGCTTGGCTGAATCAGTGTCGGCTTCGATCGCCCCAATGCCGAGCGGTTGCCATTTATGGCTTTGATCTCCGCTTCGCAGCCTATGCGCGTGTCCACCCCGTGAGTGGACATCGCCGAAGCCACTGGGTTCAATAGTCATCTGGTGGCCTTCTAACAAGCCGAGAACGCCTTCCTGGCCCGGTTCGGGGCGCCGTTCGATTAGGCGTTCTTGGGCGGCAATAGCTCCTGGATCATAGTCAAGCGGCTCATTATAGGTGGTGATGAAGCCTTCATAGTTGCGAAGAATGGTCTTTCCTGGCGACTGTGACAGCACATAGTTGGGCATGGCCGGGATCTTGCCGCCACCCCCAGGAGCATCGATGATATAAGTGGGAACCGCATAGCCGGACGTGTGCCCCCGCAGGCCTTCCATGATTTCGATCCCCTTGGAGACCGATGTTCGAAAATGACCTGATCCTTCAACAAGGTCACACTGGTAAAGATAGTACGGCCGAACGCGCATCTTCACCAATTCATGGACAAGTTTGCGCTGAATATGCACGGAGTCGTTGACGCCAGCCAGCAACACGCTTTGATTGCCGAGCGGCACGCCAGCTCGAGCAAGGCGGTCGCAGGCTGCGGCCAATTCTGGCGTGATTTCCTTTGGGTGATTCACATGAATGTTGATCCACAGCGGATGGTACTTGCTGACCATTTCGCAGAATTCATCCGTCACTCGCATGGGCAGGAAAACGGGGACGCGCGATCCAATGCGCACGATCTCTACGTGGGGGATCGCCCTGAGCCGGCCAAGTATCATGTCGACCAGCTTTGGCGCCAACACCATGGGGTCGCCGCCTGAAAGGAGCACATCACGCACCTGGGGTGTCTGCTCGATGTATTCGATCTGAGCCTCAAACTCTTTGCGGCTGAAGGTCTGACTGGGATCACCGACGATCCTGCTTCGAGTACAATAGCGACAGTAGCTTGCACATTGGGTCGTTACCAGCATCAGTACCCGATCCGGGTAACGATGAACAAGCCCGGGCACCGGTGAATGCTTGTCTTCGGCCAGAGAGTCTTCCATCATTGACTGAAAGGGGACCATTTCAGCGTCGGTAGGAATAACTTGTCTGCGAACTGGGCAGTCAGGATCCTCTGGGTCAATTAAACTGGCGAAATATGGGGTAATGTCAACACGAAATAGATCTTGCGCTTCAAGCGCCTTGCGCTCTTGCATTGTAAGATTGACGACTTGGGCAAGCTCGTCCACGCTGTTCAGACGATTGCTCATCTGCCATCGCCAGCTCAGCCATTTGTCGTCAGGAACATCGTTCCAGAAGGGCGCCCTGGTGAATACCGTCGAACGTTCGACGTCAGCAACCAGTTCTGCACTCATTGACCTCTCCTATAATCGATATAGCCAAAATAAAAAAGGCCCCTACGGGCCAGCACCTCGAAACGCCGGTGCGGAGAGCGAGTGACGGGACTCGAACCCGTGACATTCAGCTTGGGAAGCTGACGTTCTACCACTGAACTACACTCGCGAGACAGCTCATCGAACTGCCAGGGCAATTGATCCAACTGCCATGCAACCCATCGAATTGCCAGAGCATTATAGCGTACGGTCCTTGACTGTCAATGTTTACTGCCTTGTTTCCAATATGTGCAAGATTGGGATTGATTATGGATATAGAGTGGTCGCGCTCTAAGTAAGTCATTGCCTATCTCATTATAATCCTTATAATGACAATGGTGTGACCAGGCAGAAGGAGAATGATGAGGGCGGCGAAAATCTTGTTAGTGGAGGGTGGGAGCGCGGGGGCTAATTCTATGGCTCCGGCGCTCGCAAAGGCTGATCTGGCCCTAGCGAAGGTAAATAGCGGCGTCGAAGCTATGCGTTGGCTGGAAAAGGGGCGGCCTGACCTTGTCGTGCTAGATGCGTCGACGATGCGTTCAAGCGGAGTTCGAACGTGCCGGCGCCTGAGAAAAAACTTGCCTCAGATTCCGATTATCCATTGTCGAGCGGCCGGCACCGATGAAGACCGCTCGGCCCTGGCGGACATTTACCTGGTCAGACCGTTTACCGCTCGCAAGCTACTGAACAGGATATGGACACTGCTTCCGGCTGATGATCTCTCTGAACAGATAGTGCGGGCTGGGGCACTAACTTACTATTGCTCGAAACGCTCAGTTGATGTGGAAGGGCAGGGGGAGCGTCGATTGACACCAAAGTTAGCGCACCTGCTAGAGGAATTCCTGCGCCACCCAAATCAGATTCTGGGCCGACACACTCTCATGGAAAACGTCTGGAAAACTAGCTACTTCGGCGACACGAGAACGCTGGACGTCCATATACGTTGGATAAGGGAAATTATCGAAGTTGACCCTGCAAAACCATTGTTACTCAGAACCATACGAGGTGTCGGATACATTTTCGCGGTGTCGCCCAGGGACGACCATTAAGCGCACAAAAAAAACACCATCCTCAAAAGGGTGGTGTCTTGCGGGTAATAAACTCTCGTTGTCTGAACAATCAGATTTGCTTAGGCTTGCTTTGCCTGATATAAAGCTCTCATGAGTCGGCTCTTCCTTCGCGCCGCATTTTGCGGGTGCAGGATGCCCTTGCGTGCTGCTTTGTCTAGCGTACTACAAGCCTGGCGCGCCGCCTCTTCAGCAGCCTCAAAATCGCCTTGCTCCATCAAACTGCGTGATCTCTTTATATGGGTCCGCGCCGACACGCGAAATACTCGGTTACGCTCTCGCTTGCGATCTGAACTGCGTATCCGTTTCTTAGCAGATGCTGTGTTTGCCAACTGACTAAACCTCCAAAAATCTTATCTCACCTAACCGATCGTCATATGTCGAGCGTGAGAGCGGCAAATATGTTAGCACAAACTCGTCCTCCTGACCACAATCC
>JBFFWQ010000002.1:0-123713 GCA_041570195.1 Promineifilaceae bacterium (SeqCode)
TAGTAGGGTGCGTTGAAAGCAAGCACGACTACGTTAGCGCCGCGAACGATGTCCGGCCGCTGAGCTAGGAATAGCCGTAGTGCGTCAGAAGCATCGGCACTGTCCTCGGGCGCCAACTGAGCAAATATCACCCATGCAGCTTCGTTAAGCGCGCCGTTAACCAATTCGGCCGTGGATGGCGCTGGCGTTGGCTCCAGGGGAGAATCGGAGCCGGTCTCAGGTCTTGTCGCGCCGGGCGCCAACGTTGGTGTGAGAGTCGGGCCGGGCGTCGGCAACAGGCCCTCCCCGGCCAGCAAGGCTTCAGCCAGATCGCCGTAGGTAAAGCTTTTAAATTGCTGGGGTCGTACTTGTGCGCTCGCTTCCGGACCATACAGCGCGATCATGCGTTGTTCAACCGCGTCGCGTGCTATCCACGGCTCCTCTGGACAAGTGCTGCACTGCCTCGATTGGCGCATGTCGGTGAAGATGACAATATTCTCGTCGATGGACGGCGGCAACTGCTCATCTACGTCAGATGGGGCTGGGGCTATCAATGTGATCGCTTGCTGGGCTAGGTCGAACGTGTCTGCCTCTCCCTGACCGGCGATCGACTCCAATTCCTCAATATCGACTAATGTCGACTCTGCGGTGAATTCCCCCTCATAAAGCCGCAGTTTGAGCTCCAGTACGCGCAGCGCCGCTTCGTCTATCCGCTGCTGGAACGATTGATCGGTCTCGTACTTCTCTTGGAACCAGGCCACTGTGTCCCTGATGTTATCCAAGTGCGCCTCATCGTCAGCGCCTTCCAGCGCGAACTGTGACAAGTAAAGGAGGTCATTTCCGGCCAGCAGCGCATCTTTGGCAACCAACCGGTGAGGAAATTCTTGCCCGGTGCCATCATAGAATTGTTGGACGGCCCGTACGCCCAACTGGTCGGAGACAATGAGACCAGATCCGGCGCGCCAGTCGGCGAACTCCGGCAATTCCATTAGCGTTGTCAAAGCCTGGGGATCAAAACTGACCGGGGCCGTTGTTGCCCGGATATTGCCCTGAAAGCCCTGATAGCGCACGTGGGCCGACATAAGGCCGTCTACCACAGATATTTCATTGGGGGCCTGCCCAGTGACGCCGAAAAATGGCGCCAACTCAATCTGCTTGAGCTGCTCAAGTGACTTGCGGACGGTTCCAACCTCTTCATTGATGGGCCGGTCGCTACTGCCATAGCCTGGGAAGTGCTTGGCTATGACGGCCGTTCGACCGCCGGAACCTTCGTGGACGCCGGCCGTGTAAGCCTGGCCCATCAAGCCGACCCAGAAAGGATCGCCGCCGAAGCTCCGCGTTCCAAGATCGCTGGCGTTGAAGGGTTGGGGCGTTTCCAATACGTCAAGAGAGGGGCCTAGCAGCATATTGATGCCCATTGACGAGAGCTCGCGACCGGCAACTTGACCAACCCGTCGGCTCTGCTCGGGCTGCCAGGTTGCGCCGATTGTCATCTGATTGGGCAGGCTGCTGAGACCGTGTAGGATTTGAGTGAACTGAGGACCGTCACCCTCATGGACAGTAGCTACAAACAAGGGTATTGGCGTGCGAGGAGGTTCAGGTTCGCCGGTCGGCAATAATGTCGGATCGGCCGGAATCGTAGCCGTAGGTACAGAAGTTCCTTGAGCAGACGGAGTTTGGGCCAGCGGGGCTTCTTGCAGCAAGGTATCCTGGGCTTGTTCCTGATCCTCACCTGGCGGAGGCAAACCTTCGAGGGCCAGAAGCTGCAAACTATTGATCAACTCCGCCACTTGGCCAGGTCCATTGTCTAGGGCAACGATATTGTCGTTTTCGGCAAGTAGCACGATGCCGCCGATCTTGTGATTTAGGATGAGATCGGCAATGGCACCTTCGTCTGATGTATCGGCGCCATTGAAGGTCACTAGGAAGAGCTGACCTACGCGCTCTGCGGGCGTCATCGCGTCCAGGAGCACCTGCGCTTCGCTCGCATAGTCTCGCTCCTGGCCTGCGGCACGACCGACGCTCAGCAGGCACAGCATGCTAACCGCCGCTATCATCCAATACAGCCAACGCCGCATTCTTGTCATCGCAAAGGATTAATTCTCACCTAATGTCTCAGCTGCCTCATACCGCCAGCCGTGGTTGCTTTGCGCCTCATTAGAAGCGATGTACTCTGATTGACGGCCGCTTGGAGCAGGAATTTAGGTGAAGTATACTGACCTGCTTCAGGCGGGACAAGCTGCCACCCAAGGCATGCGATGGCCCATTTGATAGCCATCAATCATGAGTATTCTGTAGTAGCTAGACTTGAATTATGACAAAGATCAGACGCGATGCCTTGACGGTGGTGCTTATTGTTGCCTTGGTAGCCCTTTCCTTTGGTGCTGGCTATTTGGCCAACGAGATAATCGGCCAGCGAATGGGGCCGGCCAATCACTTTTCCCAGGGTGATGATTTCTCGGTATTCTGGGAGGCATGGGGCTGGATAGAGAACAGTTATCTTGGAACCCTACCGGCGCCTCAGCAGACCACGTACGCCGCAGTTCGCGGTGCACTTTCGGCCCTGGGAGATCCCTACACGATCTTTGTGGAGCCAGTCGACAGAGAAGAAGAAAAGGAGCGATTACGTGGAAACTTTGGCGGCATCGGCGCGTTCCTGGAACGCGCCGAGGACGGCGATTTATTGCTGGAGCCTATACCCGGTAACCCGGCCGAAGCGGCCGGTATTCTGACCGGTGATGTCCTTCTGGCGGTTGACGGTTTTCCCATAGCGGAGGCAATGACGGTTGCCGACGTCGCCGACTTGATACGCGGTGAAGAAGGCACAGAGGTTACCCTCGAAATTGTGCGCCAGGGGGAGGAGGAGAGCATCGAAGTCACTATTACACGCGCGGCGATATTATTGCCGTCGGTGACCTACCGGGTTCTTGAAGAGGATCCGTCCATTGGTTACATTCGCCTTGGCAGATTTAGTGCTGAGAGCGCGGGTGAGGTTGGCGACGCGTTGCAGGACCTACAGAGGCAGGGCGCCACGAAAGTCATACTTGATTTAAGGCAAAATGGCGGGGGCCTTCTGGATGCGGCCGTTGACGTCAGCGATCATTTTCTTGAGGGCGGCACGGTGCTCTACCAAATCAGCCGCGATGAGGACGAGCGAGAGTTTACTGCCACGGACACGACCTTGGCCGGGGAAGAGCCGTTAGTCGTCTTGATTGATGGCGGTACGGCCAGCGCAGCCGAGATTGTTGCCGGCGCCTTAGGGGATCGGGATCGGGCAACTTTGATTGGCGTAACTTCTTTTGGCAAAGGATCTGTGCAACTGGTGTATGATTTGAGTGATGGTTCCTCAGTGCATGTGACGTCGGCCCGCTGGTATACACCGGATCGTCGGGAGCTTGATCAGTATGGTCTTGAGCCAGATATAAGCGTGGAGCCGAGTCAAGAGGCAATTGATGCTGGCCGTGACGAAACGTTGCAGCGTGCAATTGAGTACCTTCAGAGCGTAGCAGCTGAATGAGAGTAATTTATGTCAAATAGATCGCGTAATTTCTTGATTGGTATTGGCGTTGCCATTTTGATGGTATTCGTGGTAGCTGGCGCGGCAATCCTTGCGTATAACGCCGGCCGCAACTCAGTCACCTTGCTGAATGACGCCCGGCCTGAAGAGAGCCAAGATCAGGCGGCTGTGTCGGTTGAATATGGCGAGATCACTGTCGTTCCGCAAGTGGGCGAGGAGGAAGGTGGTGCAAGCGCGACGCCAGAAGCAGAACCGACTGTCGCCGTTGAACCGACAAGAACAGCGGTTTCAAACGAGGCGGCCGAACCGGCGGAACAGGAAACCGAGCCAACGCCAGCGCCGACGCCAGCCGGGCCCACGCAGCCCGAAGAAGTACAAGAAGCTGGGGCGACAGGCGACCCGGCTTCAGAATCGGGCCCTCGAGAGCCGGTGGAATTGGACGAGGGCGATCTAGATCTTCTGATTGAAGTGTGGGAGATCATTGACGAGGAATTTGATGGGAATTTACCCCTCGACGAAAACGTGACATACAGCGCCATTGCTGGTTCACTGGAGTTGCTTGACGATACCTACACCCGCTTCGTCACGCCCAACATTGCGGCCCAGATGCGTGAGCAACTCAGAGGCAGTTTCGAGGGCATCGGCGCATTCGTCGATCTCGATCCCGATGGCTACCTGGTTATCGTGCGGTCTATTGAGGACCAGCCGGCCGATCGGGCGGGACTGCTCAGCGGCGACTTGATTACCCACGTTAACGGTGAATCAGTGTTGGGCAAATCGCTAGACGAAATCACGGCCGAGATAAAGGGCCCTCAAGGAACGACAGTCACGTTGACCATAGTACGTGAATCGCTCCCGGAACCATTTGAGTTGACAGTTACCCGCGAGCGGATAGAGATCCCGATCGTAACCAGCGAGATGTTGGAGGATAATATCGCCTATGTGCGATTGACTGGTTTTAGCGGAAACGCTTCCCAGCAACTTGAGTCAGAACTGGAAGAGTTGCTGGATCAAGAACCGCAAGCGCTAATTTTCGATTTGCGCGATAATCCAGGTGGTTTCTTATCGCAGTCGGTGCAGGTGGCTGACTTGTTCCTTGGTGAAGGGGTAGTGCTTTACGAGCGTGACGGCCGCGAATTGGAAGAAGTGTTTGAGTCGGAAGACGGCGATTTGGCCGAAGAAATCGAGTTGATTGTGTTGGTGAATGCCGGCAGTGCCAGCGCTTCTGAGATCGTGGCCGGCGCTGTGAAGGATCGTGGCCGAGGTACTCTGGTTGGCGAAACGACGTTCGGCAAGGGCTCGGTACAGAAGACACACACCCTTTCGGATGGGTCGGAACTGCGGGTGACGATCGCCCGTTGGTATACACCCAACGATCGTTCGATTGACGTTGAAGGCGTGGCTCCGGACATTCAAGTCGACACACCGGAAGAATTTGGTGGCGATGCCGATACACAGTTGCAGCGTGCAATCAGACTAATACTTGAGGGACAATGATGATGGCGAAGCGCTGGTTTCATTACCCATGTGGGTAAGAAGTGCCAGTCGCATCAGCGCCTGATGGCCAACGGTATCAGAAAAATGGGAAAACGCGGCAATAGAACCATCGCGACGAATCGCCGGGCCAGGCACGACTACGTGCTGTTGGAACGATTTGAGGCGGGAATGGTCTTGACGGGTCCGGAAATTAAGTCCGTGCGGGCTAATAAGGTCAGCCTGCGGCACAGTTTTGTCCAGCATAAGGGCGATGAATTATGGTTGTTTGAAGCTAATATTGCACCCTACGATCGCGCCGGCTATGAGAAACAAGACCCGACCCGGCCGCGAAAACTGCTTTTGCACAAACGCGAAGTGGAAGAGATCGTCGAGGCGTTGACGACCAAAGGCCTCACAATGGTTCCGACGAAGATGTATCTTAAGAACGGTTGGGCTAAAATCGAGGTTGCCCTGGCGCGGGGGAAGAAAAAATTCGACAAGCGACAGTCTATGGCAGAACGAGACGCGAAGCGCCAGGTCGAAAGAGCATTGAAAGAGAAGTATCGGAACTGAAAGCCATGACAATTAAGTTGCTAGAGGACAAGCAAATCGTCTTGGGCGTTACCGGTTCAATTGCCAGCTACAAAGCCGTTGATCTGGCCTCCAGATTAACGCAGGCCGGGGCAGCGGTCGAGGTTATCCTGACAGAAGCGGCTGGACAATTCGTTAGCCCGGTGACATTTCGCTCAGTGACCGGGCGTCCTGTCCATGGCGACATGTGGGACCTTGACGAACATATCGGACATGTTCGCCTGGGCGAGGCGGCCGATTTGCTGGTAATAGCCCCTGCGACAGCGCATACCATCGCCAAGATGGCCCATGGCCTGGCCGATAATCTGCTGATGGTGACGGTCCTTGCCGCTCGCCGTCCAGTGCTGGTTGCCCCGGCCATGGATGGTGGCATGTATGAACATCAAGCGACGCAAGCCAATATAGCACTGTTGAAGAGTCGCGATGTGACCTTTGTTGGCCCGGCCGTAGGGCGAATGGCATCAGGACTTGTGGGTCCTGGTCGGCTGCTTGAGCCGCCGGAATTAGTTGGCCATATTCGCTTGGTATTAGGCAGGGACGGCTCGCTTGCCGGCCGGAAAGTTGTGGTGACGGCCGGTCCGACGCGCGAGCCGCTAGATCCTGTTCGTTTTCTTAGCAATCGCTCCAGCGGAAGACAGGGTCTGGCCCTGGCCCAGGCTGCGCTGGATGCCGGTGCAAGCGTGACTTTGATAGCTGGTCCGATCGAAGCTGAAGTACCGGTAGGTGTCGAACTTGTTCCGGTAACGACAGCTGTCGAAATGCATGATGCTGTGATAAGCGCGACGACCGGGAGTGACGCTCTGCTCATGAGCGCGGCCGTGTCTGATTTTCGGCCAACCTCGGCGGCCGAACATAAGATCAAGAAGAAGTCTGACGCCGATGAAGGATTGACGATTCACCTGGACCGGAATCCTGATATTCTGGAAGCCGTCAATAAGCTCAAGTCGCGAACTGGCTTTCCCAAGATAACAATTGGCTTCGCCGCCGAAACACAGAATGCTCTAGAGCATGGACGCGGCAAGCTACAGCGAAAAGGTTTGGATCTGATCGTGATTAACGACGTTAGCGCCGCTGATGCTGGTTTCGCCGTCGAGACGAACCGTGTCACAATCTTAGGCGCCGCCGATCAAGTGGACAATTGGCCGTTGCTAGATAAATCCACTGTTGCCGAGCGTCTTATTGGTCTGGCGGCCCAGTTACTCGCCGATCAGCGAGATTAGACAGGTGCTGAGCTCGCATTATGAAGGACGGCTTTGCTGGAGTCCACAAAATTGGTGGTTTGTAATATGGATCGATTCTTCTTCGTGGCTGGTTCAGTTACCATGCTGCTGGGTGTTGCGGCCGGTGCTTTTGGTGCACATAGTTTAGCGGATTACTTCGCCGAGCATCCCGATCTTGAGGCGACGTACTTGACGGCCGTACGTTACCAGCTGATACACGGCCTGGCATTGCTTGCCGTCGCCTGGGCGGCCAGTCAATGGCCAGGATCCCTGGTGAATTGGGCCGGATTTCTGCTTGTCGCCGGCGTGGTGATCTTTTCGGGCTCGCTATATCTTTTGGTGATGACTGATACGCCGTGGCTGGGAGCCATTACCCCTATTGGAGGGGTCGCTTTCCTGGCCGGCTGGGTACTTCTAATTGTGGTAGCCTGGCGCGGTGAGTGAAGCAGGAGCGACAGAATATGCCAAATATCTATGGAGCACCGGAAATCGACGTCCAAGAGGTTGCCGACAAACGAAAGCGTGGCGAGGAATTCATTTGGCTTGATGTTCGCGAGCAGATGGAACTGAGGCTGGCGAATCTGGGACAAGATGTGCTCTGGATACCGCTCAGCGACCTGGCCGCGCGCCGCGAAACAGCGTTAACTGAGGAGTTCGAGGAGAAAGAAGCCACCATCGTTGTATTCTGCCACACTGGTGTACGCAGCGCTCAAGTTACGGCCTGGCTGCGGCAGCTAGGTTGGCAGAACACCTTTAGCATGGCCGGTGGTATTGAAGCCTATGCTCAACAGGTAGACGCTTCAGTAGGCCGCTACTAGGCGAGACATCGCTCCCCGCAGTCTGCGGACTGCCTAGCGTTCGTGCCGGGCGGTGCGCAAGTATCCGCGGCGTATGGAACGAGCCTCCTCAACTGTGACAAATGCATCCGGATCGGCTTGATCGGCAAGTTCCACAACTGAGCTTACCTCCCTTCGTCGTACCGTTATCCTAACTACGCCGACTGTTCCGGCCCGACCTTGCCCCCACTCAACTGTGGCTCCATATCCGGCTTCCCGCACCGCCTCCGCCAAATTCTGACCTTTGTAGCGTGAGATAACACTTACAGTCGCGTATCCCAGGGCAAGGTAGTCGTCAATGGTCATGCCGACCAACGTGCCGGCCGCGAAGCCCAGACAGTAGCCGAGCAAATTCCAGACGTTCGACAGGTTGTTTACCACGGCGCCTATGGCCAATACGTAAACCAAAACCTCAAAGAAACCCATGATGGCGGCCGGGATTTTCTGGCCGCGAAGCGTGATCAGTACGCGGACGGTTGCTAGCGTTACGCCAACGACTCTGAGAAGAAAAATGATAATTGCAGCGATCAACACGTCGCCGGTCAGAGCTGGCAGTTCGAAAGTAGGCATAGTCTTTCACCTTGATCAATTCGAGATATTAACAAGATAGCTTCTGCAACGATTTCTATCACGTGCGACTAGCGATAACTCGTCGTCTAACATGAAATCGCGGCTCTTCACTCATAACAGCGCGTGCCCCATCCTTCTAACAACCAGCAGGCCATATCTTGTTCGAGCCAGGCCTCGGGATTTACCCATGTGCCATCGGCCAACAGATCCCAATGCAAGTGGTTACCGGTAGACAATCCGGTGCTGCCGACGCGACCGAGCAGATGGCCTTCCGTGACGGTCTGCCCAGGTTCAACCAGAATCTCTGAGAGATGATAATAGCCACTGTAAATGCCCAGTCCGTGATCGAGCACTACAGCGCTGCCACGAGCAACCAATTCTTCAGCCAGGGCCACCAAGCCAGCAGCCGGGGCATACACCGGTGTCCCGCCATAGGCGCTGAAGTCCAGTCCCTCGTGATAGCGGTCATAAGGCCCGCCATTGTACGAGCGGCGCGCGCCGTAATGAGAACTGATCTCGAGATAGTCATTCAGAGGCAGCGCAAAGGCTGCCGACCATAAAGGCCGGTTACCAAGCTGGTTCCAAATGATCTTCAGTCGCTCTCGCTCTTGCCGGATCGCGTCCGCGTCAATTTCGGCTGCCGCTCCGGTGTAGGTTATCTGTTCAAAGGTCCAGTCCCCCGGCGCCACGTACCAAGGCTGTGACCAAAGAGGCTCGCCGGCAACCTGGATCTCAAGCGTATAATCACCTGGCTGAAGAAAAGCGCCCGTGCCGCCCAATGCGACGAATCGCTGCTCGTTCTGAAAAACAGGTAGCCGCGCGTCCGATAATTTGATGGTCATCGGCGTCGGGCTTTCGACCATGCCTCGGACGCCCAGTGCTTGACCGGGCTGAGCCGGTGCACGGCTAACTTCGAGTGAGCTTACATTTGCCGGCAACTGTCTTGGCGGGGCGTTGCCAACGGGGAAGAAAACGGGCCGGCGCGGCAGCGGATGGTAAGGGTTTGTCACTCCATTCAACAAGGCTACCTGCCAGGGAACGGCGCCTACCGATGCTGACCTCTGCAGCAAGCCACCCTCGTTGCCGGACATGATTAATCCTTTCGTCTGGGCCGGCGCTGGGGCGGGTATCGTGATCGCCCGGCCGATAGCCGGTTGCCGCTGGCGATTGGGATGGGGATTCGCCAAATGCAGCTTCTCTACCTCGACGCCATATCGCCAGGCCAGGGCCGTCCACGTGTCGCCGGGCTCAACGACGTGCTGTATATGAGGCTGCTCATCTTGGGCATATCCAGCCGATGCCTGAGCAAGCAATAGTAAGCCGATCAGCAGGGTGACGAACCATTTCGACATAGTGATCGAAGTATATCAGATGGCTGCAGCACCGCCTTCCTGGCTACAATTCTGTTGTCTGAAAGAGCTGGCATTGCGCGATTGCAGCATGCTTGACACTCATGACGCGGCGTGTTATATTTGGACTGATAACGCAGTGCGTTATAAGATTGATTCACAAGGACATTCCTGCCCATGTCGAGCCGAGTTTATCTAGCGCTAGGAGCCAATCTCGGCCGGCGTAGAGAGAACCTGCAGCGGGCGGTTGATGCGTTGGGGGATGTCGTTGCTGTCGAAGCGATATCGTCCCTATATGAGACTGAGCCGTGGGGAATCGTAAACCAGCCTGACTTTATCAATCTCTGCTTGGCGGCCCGCACGAACCTGACGCCTGAGGCGCTGTTGGAACGGTCCAAGGCCATCGAGCGGCGCCTGGGGAGGCAAGAAGGGCAGCGTTGGGGGCCCAGGTTGATCGACATTGACCTGATCTTTTACGGGGATCGGGTCGACGATGGGGTGCAACTGACAATTCCGCACCCGCGCTTCCATGAGCGCGCCTTTGTGCTAACGCCATTGGTCGAAATCGCGGCCGACTATCGTGATCCGCGCTCTGGCCAGACAGTGGCTGAATTGGCGCAGCAAGTGAACCAGACCTCGGCCAAACGGCTAACAGGTCCAACTTCCAGGCTGCGCAAGCCGATTTGGTTCGCGTGGGGCGTCAAGACCTATGTTATGGGTATCGTCAACGTCACGCCAGACAGTTTCTCCGGCGACGGGCTGGCAGAGCACAAAGATTTCGTCGCCGCAGCGGTGCGCCAGGCGCATAAATTCGTGGCGGGCGGAGCGGATATGCTGGACGTCGGCGGCGAGAGCACACGGCCGGGCAGTCGACCCGTGGCAGTAGATGAGGAACGTCGCCGGGTCGAGCAGGTAGTTTCGGCGCTGCGGGCTGAAATAGACGTGCCGATTTCAGTTGATACTTATAAGGTCAATGTGGCCGAGACGGCACTGGCCGCAGGTGCCGACTGGATAAACGATGTATGGGGGCTGCGCATGGACCCTGAAATGGCCCGCCTGGCGGCCAAGGTTGGGTGTCCTCTGGTACTTATGCACAACCGTAGCAAGCCGAAGAGCGTTGATCAGCAGAAAAGGCTGGGCGGGCGTTATGTTGGGATTCACTATAATGACCTGATTACTGATATCAAGCACGAGTTGAATCAAAGCCTGGACGAAGCATTGACGGCCGGGGTTTCCAAAGACCGGATCGTAGTGGATCCTGGTATTGGATTTGGCAAAACTGTTTCGCAGAATCTGCGGCTGCTGAACGAACTTGATGCCTTCAAAGAGCTGGGTTATCCGATCCTGCTTGGTAGTTCGCGCAAATCGTTTATTGGCTACTCTCTGGATCTACCATTAGACGAGCGAGTTGAGGGCACGGCAGCTACCGTAGCCATTGGCATCGATCGTGGGGCAGATATTGTGCGTGTCCATGACGTCGAAGCCATGGTCCGTGTGGCAAGAATGACAGATGAAATTGTACGTGTTGTTGACAAAGGGTGATTATTATGCTGAACTTTGAGCTTGACGACGAGCAGAAAATGTTAGTGGAGGCCATCGGTCGATACGCCGACGGCCAGGTGCGCAAAGTATATCGGGACGCTGATGAAGAGGGAGTCGTCCCGGCCGATGTCGCACAGGCCGGATGGGAGTTTGGGATACTACCCACCGCTATTCCCGAGCCGTATGGCGGCTTTGGCGACTATTCGGCCGTCACCGGCGCATTGGCAATGGAGGCCTTTGCCTACGGCGACCTGGCACTGGCCTTGGAAATTGGCGTACCCAGTCTGGTTGCATTGCCCCTTCTGCTCGCCGGAAACGACGAGCAGAAGGCGGCCTACTTGCCGCAGTTCTGCGACGAAACGCCGCCGCACGTGACTGCCGCTCTGACTGAGCCGTCACTTCAATTCGATCCACGAGCTTTGGCGACAAACGCCCAGCGAGACGGCGATACTTATGTCCTGAATGGAGCCAAAAGCCTGGTAGCGATGGCCGATGAAGCGGAAACATTCTTAATATATGCGGCCGAAGACGGGAAGACTCAAGCCTATATTGTTCCCGCCGTCGCCGAAGGTCTAAAGACCGGCGACCGCGAAAAGCTTATGGGCATTCGTGCCTTGGCCACCTTTCGACTGGCGTTGGACGACTGCCGAGTGCCCATCGAGAACAAACTAGGGGGCGAGGAGGGAATCGACTTTGATCTTATCCTAAACCATGGCCGTGTTGCCCTGGGGGCAGCGGCGGTTGGCGTAGCTAAGGCCGGTTACGATTATGCCCGGGACTATGCCCGGCAGCGAGTTCAGTTTGGAGAGCCGATAGCCCATCGTCAGTCCATTGCCTTCATGCTGGCGGAAATGGCCATCGAGGTCGATGCAGCGCGCTTGATGGTATGGGAGGCTGCCTGGAAACTCGATCGCGACGAAGACGCGACCGTCGAGGCAACGATCATGAAGCACTTTGTCGACGATATGGTCCTGCAGGTTGCCGACCGAGCGCTGCAAACGCTTGGCGGCTACGGTTATATTCGCGAATATCCAGTCGAGTTATGGCTGCGAAATGCCCGAGGTTTCGCTTCCTTCGACGGACTGGCAATGGTTTAGTGGAGAGATATGATGATCAGCTTTGAGATTCCCGAAAAGATCACGAACCAACTGCAAATGGCCCAGATGGTGGCCGAACAAGTCATGCGCCCCAAGTCACGCTATTATGACGAGCACGAGCACGAACGGCCGACAGAGTATATCAACATCATGTGGCCGGTACTGCGTGAGCAGAACAAGCGCCAGTTTGAGCGCAGCAGAAATGGCGCTAGCGCTGAACGAAAGGGACCGGGCACGGCTATCCTGCGACTGGTCATGCTGGTGGAGACTTTGAGTTGGGGTGACGCCGGTCAATACCTTTGCACACCAGACTCGGCATTAGGCGGCGCGGCCGTGGAGGCTGTGGGCACCCGCGAACAGAAGGTCAGGTTCCTCTCTCGCTTCACTGAAGGTGATCCCAAGTGGGGGGCCATGGCAATGACTGAACCCGGCGCCGGCTCGGATTCGAGCGCCGTAAGAACCACGGCCACGCTAGATGAAGAATCAGGTGAGTGGGTGCTCAATGGCGAGAAGATCTTTTGCACCAGCGCTTCACTGGCCCTGGAAGAATCAGACGGCATCGTGATTGTCTGGGCTACGGTTGATCCATCGGCTGGCAGAGCCGGGATGAAACCATTCGTCGTCGAGGCAGGTACTCCAGGGGTGATGATCGCCAAACAGGAGGAGAAACTTGGCATCAGGGCCAGTGACACGGCTTCCATCGTGCTTCAGGATGCGCGCATACCCTACGACAATATTCTTGGCAGCCCTGACGTCCAGCGCATCGATCAGGGAAGCACTAAGGGCTTCAAAGGGGCGATGCGGACGTTTGATGCTTCGCGGCCGGTGGTCGCCGCCAGTGCAATGGGCGTGGCCAGAGCAGCTATGGAGTTTACCGTCGATCACCTGGCCGGAGATGGAATAGTCGTCGACTACACCAAAGTTAAACACCAGTTGACGGCTGTCGAGCGCGACCTCATTGAAATGCAGGCCCGGCATAAAGCGGCCTGGTTGTTGACGTTGCGAGCGGCTTCGCTGATGGACCACGGCCAGGCCAACCGCCTGGAGGCCAGCATGTGCAAAGCGTATGCCGGAGAGGCCGCAACGTGGATCACGCAAAAGGCCGTCGAGTTGCTGGGGCCTCTAGGCTATACGCGTGAACTTCTGGCAGAAAAATGGATGCGTGACGCGAAGATCAACGACATTTACGAGGGTACACGACAGATTAACCTACTCATTGTGGCCCGCAGTATTTTGGGCTACACTCGCCAGCAATTGAAGTGACGGTGGCATCGGCGAGGATTTTTTCTCGCATGGAAAGTCGACGGCACGGCCGCATCACAACGAAGTAACCAACTTGGAGGTTGCACATGGCGGATCTGGTTTTGGAAGGCAAGGTAGCCGTCATTAGTGGCGCCTCGCGAGGAATTGGCGAAGCAATAGCCCGAACCTACGTGGCAGCCGGGGCCAACGTGGTCATTGGCAGCCGGCGGCAAGATAACATCCAGCCAGTCGCTAAAGCACTAAACGCAGAGTATCCGGGCCAGGCAACCGCCGTAATGGCCCATGCAGGCCGGCGGGCGGATGCCCAGAAGATGATCGAGACGGCCGTCGAAAGATATGGGCGGGTCGATATTGCCGTCAATAATGCTGGCACTAATCCTCATTTTGGCCCAATCTTGACCGCCGAAGAGTCTCATTGGGACAAGATCCTGGAGGTCAATGTTAAAGGTTACTTCTGGTTATGTCAGGCCGCGGCGCGCCAAATGCAATCCCAGGGCGCCGGTGGAAAGATCATCAACATCGCTTCGGTGACGGGCATTCAGGCGGGTCTGATGATGGGCGTCTACAGTGTTAGTAAGGCGGCGGTCATCATGCTCACAAAGGTTCTGGCGGTGGAATTGGCGGCCGACGATATTCAAGTCAACGCCATCGCCCCAGGGATCATCAAAACTCGATTCAGTCGAGCTCTGTGGGATAACCCAGGCCTGCGGGGCTCGATCGAATCAAAGACGCCGGCCGGCCGGATCGGGCAGCCTGAAGAAGTCTGTGGGCTGGCCCTTCACCTGGCTTCGGCTGCTTCAAGTTTTACAACGGGTACAGTGATTACGATAGATGGAGGGTACACACTCACCTGACAAGTCACAAGAGCAGCATTATTGCAGAAGGTGCTTCGTTTTTCAGACGGCGCGCATCACGACAAGAGGAGACGAGCCAATGACTTTTCGTATAGACAAGGTCGCCATAATCGGCGCTGGCACCATGGGTGGTGGTATTGCCGCCCATCTGGCAAATATCGGTATTGATGTTGTTTTGCTGGATATCGTTACGCCTAACCTTGACGAGACGCAAAAGAGCGATCGTCGGGCAAGGAACCGCCTGGTCAAGGGGCTGTATGACAGGATGTTAAAGGCGAAGCCGGCCAATCTGGCCCGCCCGGATCGAGCGGCTCATATCACGATCGGTAATATCGACGATGACTTTGAGAAAGTCGCAGACTGTGACTGGATTATCGAAGCCATCATCGAGCAATTGGCGCCCAAACAGAAGCTCATGGCGCGCATCGAAGAGGTGCGGAAACCAGGTAGCATAATCAGCAGCAATACATCTGGCATTCCGATTCAGCAGATTGCAGCCGGACGCTCAGACGACTTTAAGGCCCATTTTCTTGGCACACACTTCTTCAATCCGCCCCGTTACCTTCGGTTGCTCGAGCTTATACCAACGCAAGAGACCGGGCCCGAGGTCCTAGACTTTATGCTTGGCTTCGGCCGCGACGTGTTGGGAAAGGGTGTTGTAGTGTGTAAAGACACGCCCAATTTTATCGGCAATCGCTTCTTCACCATTGCCGCGTCGTACAGTATCGACTACGCTTTTCAGAACGGCTACACCGTCGCCGAGATCGACGCGATAACCGGACCGCTGATAGGGCGGCCCAAATCAGCGACATTCCGGCTAATGGACCTGGTTGGGCTGGATATCATGGGTCACGTAAACAGCAACCTATATGGGGCGATACCTGACGACCCATACCGCGAAGTCTTGCGGCAGGAAAAGACCTCGGCGGTGATGGCCACCATGATAAAGAATGGCTGGCTGGGCAATAAATCGGGCCAGGGTTTTTATAAAAAGACCTTTGTCGACGGCAAAAGAGAATTTTGGACCATAAATCCAGAAACATTGGAGTATGAGCCGCCGGAGAAGGTCCGCTTTGCTTCGGTGGGAGCGGTGAGAAAGATCGAGGATCTCGACGAACGGCTACCGGCCCTGCTTGAACAGGAGCCTGATCGGGCAGTCACGTATGTTAGGGACACGTTGCTGTACATGCTGTCGTATGCCGCTCATGTGGCGCCGGAGATCGCTTACCGGCTTAGCGACGTCGACGCAGCTGTTCGCTGGGGCTTCGCTCACGAAGCCGGGCCATTTGAAATGTGGGACATGCTTGGCGTGGCCGACACAGCCGAACAAATGGAAGTGGCCGGGCTGGAAGTAGCTCCGTGGGTGAAGCAAATGCTAGCGGCGGGCTACCAGAGTTTTTACCAAGAAGATTGCTACTATGATTTCGCGAACAAGCAATATGAACCTCTGCCCGTCGATGACAAGGCGATCTCAATCGAGCTACTGCGCAAGAGCGGCGGTGAAGTGAAGCGGAACATGAGCGCCAGCCTACTGGACATGGGCGATGGCGTGGCCTTGCTGGAGATGCATGCGCCCAAGATCAACGCCGTGGACGCCGATTTTATCCAGATGATTGGGGTCGCACTGGAGAGACTTGAAACTGATTTCGAAGCGCTGGTCATCGGCAATACGGGCCAAGATTTCTGCATCGGCGCAAACATTGCGATGTTGGCTTTTGCGGCCGCACAGGGTCTTTGGGACCAAATTGACGAAATGCTTCGTGGTGGTCAGGAAGCCTTTTTCAAGTTGCGACATGCGCCCAAGCCAGTCGTGACCGCACCCCATCAGCGTGTTCTTGGCGGCGGGGTCGAGTTGACCGTAGCCAGCTGGGCCACGGTAGCCGATCACGAGACCTATATGGGCCTGGTTGAGGTGGGTGTTGGCATCGTCCCTTCCTGGGGTGGTTGCACCGAGGTCATTCGGCGAAAGATTAACCCGGTCATGCGGACTCCGAATGCAGATGTTGTGCCAGTGATGGAGGATGTCTTTGATCAGATAGCGACGGCAAAGATCGGTGTCAGCGCCTGGGAGAGCAAGACATTAGGCTATCTGAGACCGGACGACCAGATAGTCATGAATACGGACCACAGGCTCGCCGCCGCCAAGCATGAGGCGCTTGCCTTGGTCGCCTCTGGCATCCGACCACCTGAGGTAGAGCAAATCTATGCTGCCGGACGCGACGTGCTTTCGGCCCTGGAGCTAAGGCTACAGACATACGCATGGGCTGGTTACGCCAGTGAGCACGATCAGAAGGTTGGCAAAAAGCTTGCCGGCGTCCTTTGCGGTGGTGATATCAGTGGACCAACCTGGGTCGATCCCTGGTATATGCTTGACTTGGAACGCGAGGCAACACTGTCACTCGCCGGTGAGAAGAAGACTCAAGACAGAATCGTTCACATGTTGCAGAAGGGTAAGCCATTGCGCAACTAGACCTGCGCGCCGCGAGACACGACGCCGTCTGGCGATTCGTCGGACGGCTAGACGAGTACAGGAGAAAAATAGATGACAAGAGAAGCAGTAATCGTAGCAGCAACCCGCACGGCCGTAGGTCGATCCCGCAAAGGCACAACGCGCAACTGGCGATCTGATGAGATGGCGGCGTCGGTGATCGAAGATCTGATGGCCAAGGCTGAGCCGCTCAACGCGGAAGAAATCGATGACGTGATAATAGGTTGCGCCATGCCTGAGGGCGTGCAAGGGTTGAATTTCGCCCGCTCAATCGCACTCCGGGCCGGCTTGCCGGTGGAAGTTCCTGGCATGACAGTCAATCGTTTCTGCTCAAGTGGCCTACAGACCATTGCTATGGCTGCCGAAAGAATCATCGCCGACGGCGCGGACTGTATCATCGCCGGCGGTGCGGAGACGATGAGCCTGGTACCCATGACCGGTTTCCGGATCAGCCCCAATCCGTACCTGGCCCGCAACCAGCCAGAGGTCTATATGAATATGATCCTAACGGCTGAACAGGTGGCTGACGAGTTTGAAGTGAGCCGGCAGGCCCAGGACGAATTCGCCGTACGAAGCCATCAACGAGCGGCGGCCGCTTATGAGAAGGAACTGTTTAAAGATGAGATTCTGCCGCTCGAAGTGGAAGAAATCACGCCTGGCCCGGACGGACCGGAAAGTAGAACCGTCATATTTGACCGTGACGAGCATCTGCGACCGGACACCAACCTTGAGACACTTGCCAAGTTGAGACCTGTCTTCAAAATGAATGGCACCGTAACGGCCGGCAATGCCTCCCCGCTCTCCGACGCTGCGGCGGCCGTTATCATTATGGAGCGCAAAAAGGCCGAATCTATAGGCCTCAAACCACTGGTCAAGTTCGTCAGCTTTAACGTTGGCGGCGTAAGACCTGAAATCATGGGCGTCGGACCCGTGGTGGCCGTACCCCGGGTGTTGAAGCGTGCAGGCATGGAACTAGACGACATCGACGTCATAGAGTTGAACGAAGCTTTCGCCGCTCAAGCCGTGGCCGTCATCCGCGAGCTTGAGCTTGATGAGGAAAAGACCAATGTGAATGGCGGCGCGATCGCCTTGGGCCACCCGTTGGGTTGCACCGGCGCCAAACTAACGGTCCAGATAATTAACGAAATGAAGAGGCGCCAGTCGCAATTCGGCATGGTCACAATGTGCATTGGCGGCGGCATGGGCGCGGCTGGCATTTTCGAAAACTTGAATTAGCCGGAACAAGCCCGCCAGACATCGATGGATTAGTGTAGCGGCTATCGTCGCTCTGATAGGTAGCTGCTTTGTCTCTAGCATGTGAAGTCACTAGCGCCAAGCGAGTAGCGCTGGGTCTCATCCCGTCCGTTCGACGGAGTCCTCGACTACGACCTGCAGCGTTTCAGCCGGCTTTTCGTCGCCATAGGTAGTGATGTCCTCAAGTGTAATCCGGATCTGAAGCGATTCTATCTCAGGGTGCCTCGACAGGTACGCGATCATCGCTTCATCGGCTTGAATGCCAAATGTCTTCAATAGCCGGCGAATGCCTTTGCGGCTGTAATCATCCATTCTGTTCTTTCTCCTGTTTTTCGGTACTGTTCAATTTGCGGGCGACCAATCCGTACATCAGGGGCAGGTTGGGTTTGTCGGCCGGTGGGTACATGCGCCCCACGGATCTTTCGACCATGCCCTCGAAAAGCTGGGCGCCATTCATATAGGGATATTCCAGCCAGGCTTCAAGAGACAAGCCCGCATTGAGGATGGCCGCCATCAACTCCGATATTGAATACTGAAACTCATGGCAGCGGTGCGGATTCTCAAACGACTGGACGCCTTCTACATACCCTGAGGGCGCGAGTGCCGGGCCGCTCATAGCAACATAGTCGCTGACGCCATCTTCCCAAGTCATCACTTCTCCATGTCCAAAATAAGAGAAGCGATGACTCCAATCGTAGTCAAAGATCATGGCCAGTGGGTGAAAATCAACGAGGACTAGCCGTCCGCTAGGTCTTAGGATCCTGGCCACACCGGCGGCCCAAGTATCCAGCGAAGAAAGCCATATCAGCGCCCCGTAGGAAGAAAAGGCGACGTGGTAGCGCCGTGGCAAAGAGGCTGCATCTGCCAGCCAATCGTAGACGTCAGCACGTTCAAAGCGGGCCGGCATACCCGATTCGGCCGACAGTTCTTTGGCGAAGTTGATAGCCACGTCGCTAATATCAACGCCTGTGACGTCAGCACCCAGCCCGGCCAAGCTTAATGAATCCTGACCGGCGTTACACTGCAAGTGAAGAACGGCTTGACCCGCGATGTCGCCCAATAACTCGACCTCTTCAGTATACAGCGTACTACCGCCCTCTTTGAAAAACGTGGCCTGATCCTTCTTGTGGCTATTGTGAGCATTAGTCGCCGAATTCCAGGATAGGCGATTCTCCTCGTGCAGCTCTTTACGAATCATGTTATCTCCGGAGTTACGACATACCAGTGTGGGAAGTGTGATGCCTCTCTGCTATAGTTCTACCACAAGGTGCAGGGTCGGGAAATGCGACCTCGTTGTGTGATTCAGATGTTGAAAATCGCAATTGTGATCTCGCTATCACTGATGGCGATCTTAATGACAATTACTGCATGCCGTCGGGACAATCAGCAAGACGATCAGAATCTTCCGACATTGGCTCCAACTGTAGCGACGACTAGTTCTGTGCCAACGGACGCGGGAAGCATGTCGCGACCGCCGGCTACATTCACTCCCGTGCCTACGGTGACACCTGGCCCGACCTTCACCGCTGTTCCTCTTCCACCAACCGCCATGGCTTTCGCCGGACAGTTCGGCGTTGATCGCAATCGCCTGACCGGAGAGCTGATATCTGATCCATCGCTCCTGGAACGACGGCCGATCGCGGTGAAAATCTCAAATGCGCCAGCGAAATATACCCGGCCGCAGTCCGGCCTTGGCCAAGCTGATCTGGTCTTTGAGCATGTGACGGAGGGTTCGATCACGCGCTTTACTGCCGTTCTTTATGGCCAAACGCCGCTGAAGGTTGGACCAATACGCAGCGCTCGACTCATCGACCTCGAACTTCCAGCTATGTATGATGCTGCATTGGCTTATTCGGGCAGCAGCATTGGCGTCTCGCGGAGGTTGTTCGACTCGGATTTCAGTGATCGTATCCTGCGCACGAATGTCGCCGGTTACTATCGTACAGGTGAGAATAAGCCTTATGAACATACTTTGTACGCCCGGCCGGAACAGCTTTGGCAGGTCCTAGATGGCAGAGGTTTGAATCAAGCGCCTCAATTCAACTCTGCCATGTCATTTAGCGAAATGGCACCGTCTGGCGGCCAAGCGGCCGCCACGTTGACGGTACGATATCGCAAGTTCACGACCGTTCAGTGGCGTTATGATCCCGTTTCGGTTCGCTATAAGCGGTGGGCAGACGGCGTCGAACATCTGGATGCCAATAGCGGCGTTCAGATCAGCGCCGCTAATGTGGTTGTACTGCTGGCGCCCCACCGCCTGGACGACACGATCTGCGAGTACCAGTCCGGCGGCAGATGCCTGGCTCATTCGATGGAAATCCAATTGTGGGGGAGCGGACAGGCTCTTTTGCTCAGAGGCGGGCAGGCGTACGATGTAACATGGAGCAGACCGCTGCGTCACGACTTACTGACTCTTTTGGATGGCGCTGGCCAGCCGTTCCCATTGCAAATCGGCAATACCTGGTTTCAGGTTATGCCACTTGACTATCTAGATTCGTACTTCATTGAAGCTGGACAGAAGTGAGTGGCGCCTGGACGCATCGGGCGGACCGGAACAGGGCATTGCCGGAGCAGGAGATGGACCGCGATCCACTCTTCGAACGGGTATCGAATATGACTGATTATGAGCACCGGACTGTCTTGGCCTCTAGTGTCCCTTGCGTGAACTGAATGAGGGCAACGCGGCCGTCGATCTCTACGGGTTTTGGCTGCCGGCCGTGCTCGGAAAAGCCCAGAGCATCTGTCAGGGAAAGATCCAGATCGCGCACCGGGTAAGTAGCCGCCTTACCGTTGGTGGCTCGCATGAAATTGAACGCGCGGCGGGCAGACCAGGCAGTATCAAGCGTATAGTCGGCAGGTTCTGGCCAAGGGTGGTAGCTGCCGTCAGAAGGTTGCGGACGCGCTTCTTTTCCGGCCGCCAAATCACGAAGAGCTAGAATAAGCAGCTGCCCGCCAAGGGCGCCGCAGGCGCGTTCGATCTTGAGCTGGCCCAGGCCATCAGGGAAGTCTATTGGTTGCTGGCATAGAAGAGGACCGGTATCGAGACCGGCATCCATACGGTGGATCGATACGCCCCGTCTTTCAAGGTCAGCTCTTTGAAAAAGCCAGAATAGGGGCGCGGGCCCACGATAATGTGGTAACAAAGAAGGATGGACGTTCAGAAAGCCCAGCTCCGCCATCGATAGAAGAGCCGGCGGCAATTTCCAAGGAAAGCAGGCTACGCAGACGACATCGGGCCGGAGCCTGCTAAGAAGATCACGCAATTTTGGCCCATTCATGCTTTTTAGGCCATACACAGGAATCTCGGCCGACCAGGCGGCATGCAAGAGATTTGGCTCTAAGAATGGATTGACCAAGGGTAAGTCGCTCGTGAGCGTCGCGGGATGCAGAAGTTCAAGCGACGAATCGAGATCTTTGGAGACAGCGCTGTCGCCGACGACAACAGCCATGATCGTCACGTCCTCGGCAACCAGCGTTTCAAAGGTCGCTAGCGATAATTGGCTAGTCGTTCCGAAGAATACTACTTTTGGCCTGAATTCCATTCGGTTAATAACCCGTGCCCAGTGCTTGACAGCTGAATTTAAGGTATTATAGTCGTAACCTGGATGCAGTCACGACCGCGCAAATTGCCCGAACTGTATTGGCGAATCACGGAACTAGAGAAGATAGTAGTTTCTCGATTCTTGTCCCGCAACAGCTATGCGCTCGAAGACGATTCTGGCGCGCCGGAGGCGGAAATCAACTGCGACAGGCGGTGCTGCGGCTGACTTATCGTGAGGGCGACTATTGGATTGAAGAGGTGAATGATGACCAGAATGGTCAACTGTGTGAAGTTTGGTAGAGAGTTGCCCGGCTTGGAAAATCCGCCGGTGCCCGGAGACCTTGGTCAGCGAATATACGAGAATGTCTCGGCCGATGGCTGGGATCTGTGGAAGGAACAAGTGGTTATCCTTATCAACCACTATGGTCTGAACATGGCCGATCCTCGAGCCCAGGAATTCCTCAATGAGCAAATGGAGGAGTTCTTCTTTGGCGAAGGGGCGCAGATGCCCGATGACTGGGTCCCGCCTGGTCAGGGCGGAAAAGGCGCTCCTAGTCCGATGGGCAAGGGAGCACCTGCACCGCCGCAGAAGTGAGCGGTGCGTTCCAACGTAAAGCTTGATTTTATGCGCATGAATATTGTCCTACTAGCCTGCTACGAGCAAGGGCACCAGCCGCTCAGCCTGGCGTCACCCCTGGCTGTTTTAAGCCAGGCGGGCTTCCAGGCTACGGCGTTTGATTTGGCGATCCAGAGGTTCCCCGAAACGCAAGTGGCCAATGCATCGCTTGTTGCTATTTCGACCCCAATGCACACGGCTCTAAAGCTGGCGGTTTCTGCTGCCAGACAGGTCAGAGTCGTGAACCCGAAAGTTCATATCTGCTTCTTTGGCTCTTATGCCTGGTTGAATGGCGAGTTGTTGCTGGCCGAGTCGGCCGCCGGTGGTCGACCCGTCGCCGACTCGGTCGTCGGCGGCGAGTTTGAGCAGCCGCTACTTGACCTGGCCAGAGAGTTGGCGCTGGGGCAGGCGCCGGAGGCAGCGTCGGGCGTGATGACCGCAAGGGTCGAGGCACAGCCTCATTTGCAGCGGACCCGTTTTCCGCTTCCTGATCGTTCGACCTTACCCCAGGTGTCTCGATATGCCCATCTCGTTTTGAACGGCCGTCAGCTAGCCGCCGGCTATACCGAGAGCAGCAGGGGCTGCCTACATCTTTGTCGCCATTGCCCGGTGGTGCCTGTTTATGGCGGCCGCTTCTTCGTAATCCCGGCCGAGACGGTATTGGCTGATATTAGGCAGCAAGTGGAAAGCGGCGCCCAACACATTACATTTGGCGACCCCGATTTTCTGAACGGCCCGGTCCATGCGTTGAAGATTGCGCGTTCGTTGCATGCTGACTATCCATCGGCGACCTTTGACTTCACGACCAAGGTGGAGCACATCGTTCAGAATCGGCCGATCATAAGCGAGCTGACGGATCTTGGGGCGGCTTTTGTAGTCTCCGCCTTTGAGTCGACCAGCGGCAGGGTACTGGCCCGTTTGCATAAAGGGCATACGCTGGCCGACATGGATAAGGCGCTGGAGATTCTGGACGAAGCTGGTTTGCCGGTTCAGGCGACCTGGGTGCCGTTCACACCCTGGACCTCGCTAGACGATTATATTCACATGCTGGATTGGATTCGATCCAGGAATTTGATTCAGCACGTGGCCACCGTCCAGCTCTCGATTCGATTGCTTGTTCCGCCGAGAAGCGCGTTGCTAGAGCATGATGATCGGGATCAATGGCTGGGGGGGCTGGACAGGAAGGGCTTCAGTTACCGCTGGCAACACGACGATCCACGGATGGATTCTCTACAGCGATCGGTCGCCACCCTGGTGGAAAGGGGCAGCGGTCACGACCCGGTCGAACTCTTTAGCCAGGTAGAACAACTGGCGCATTCGGCTGCTGGCAGTACGCAACCGAAAACCGATGCACCGGTTGCAGCTTCGGCCGCGCCGCCGCGGTTGACCGAAGATTGGTTCTGCTGAGCTGAGCCTACCGCTGATCAGGTTGATCGGCTTGGGTTTTAGGCGACAAGGTTGGCGGACCTCCACCAGCGATAGTATTTGTCACGCAACTCTTCTCGGGCAGGCAGGGGGTAAAAGGCCAATTCCTCGGTATTGCCAACGTAGATACCAGTATTAATCATCCGATATGGGAACTCAACAGGATGCACCCGATCCACCATCTTGCTGGTGATGGTCTTTTCACTGTCCTTGAGTTCGAGTAAACATTCGCGCAAGTGAGGTATGTAGTTGTAGGGTAATTCACCCACTTCGCCGAATTCAGGATCGCGGGCCAGGGCACCTAAGCGGAGATCAGCAAAGGCAATGGCTGGCAAGTGAATCATGCTGCTGGGATCCTGAGTGATGAACTCATAGAATTCCACCGGCCCCAGAGTGCTAACGACCAGCGGTTGCACCGGCGCTATCTCCTGGTACTGGTGAAAGTCCTTGTTGGCAGGGGGCAAGTCATAGCTTCTTTCAAGCCCAAGCGTCTCTCCATAACCCGTAACCAGGTATAGTCTTTGGACGGCGTTCAATGGAATATGTTCGAGGACCCGATAGGTGGATATGTAAACCGACTTCTTGGCTTCTCCGTCGACATGGGGAACGCAGCGGTTCATGCCCTCTTCAATAGGGAAGAAATCGTGGCGGAATGATGGATCCAGCTCCAGAAAAATCGCCTGGCTATGCAGTTTTCGGGTGCTGCCAACAGCATAGTACGAGCCAAATTCCTCGGGCCCTATCATGGAAGCAATCAAGGCTTCTGGGAGCAAAGATACGTATAGATGAACGGTCATTTTTCTTAGCATTCTCCTAAGTATGTATCCATGGACGTAGCCGACGCTATAGGAGGTCGCCTAGTCAAAAATGTATAAGTGTTTTTCAGTTTTTGGAAACCCAATTATACCATTTTTGGCTGGGCGCACGACTTTATTACGGGCGTCAACTCGCGCCTATGCGCAAACATGGAGTCAATTTACCATTATTTCAAAATCTCGCTGAATTAGCGGAAGTTCCGGAGCAATTTCAAAAGAGAGTGCAGCGTGTGCGTCTCGCAGAGCCGTTTCAACAGCATCAGGCGACGGACCTCTGGCGAAAATGAAACCGAGATAACTATCGCCCTCCGGCAGGGGGATCAACCGCTGATTTAATTGGACGGTGATCTCGACACTTTCGACATAGAGCAAAGACGCGGCCGCTTCACATCCCTTGACGCTCTTCAGCAATCCCGCATTGGGGATGGGGATCATCATGACGCCGCGAGCCGCTGGCTCACGTTCCAGAGACGCGACATCCATTCCAAAGGCCTGACGAACTATCATTTCCTCGAGCGACACCCCGGGGCCAAATCGCAGCGTTTTTGAGCAGAGTCCACCGATAGACCGACCGGCGAGTTCAATGATCCATGGCCCGTCCTCGTTGATTCGCAATTCCGCATGGACAGGGCCCTCCCGCAGCCCGAGCGCCGCTGATGCCTTGACCGTGGTCTCAAAGATAGCGTTTTGAATGTTGACCGGCAGCCTAGACGGTGTGACGTAAATGGTCTCTTCAAAGAAAGGACCGTCCAGTGGATCCGGCTTGTCAAACAGGGCTAGTATCTTGAGATTTCCGTTGAGAAGCATGCCTTCGACGGCCACTTCAAAACCCGGAATGAACTCTTCGACTAGAAACGTAGAGGCAGCGTTGCCTGAACGATCGGTTTGCAGGAAATGTTTTAGGCGGGAGGCAGCGACCACGAACTGTTTCGTTGAGTCGACGCGCATGACGCCACGGCTGCCATTAAGGTCGAGAGGTTTTATAACACTTGGGTAATCTATTTCGGCCGCAATATTCGCCAGGAGTTCGGTATTGTTCGCATCACTAAAGTGAAAGAGCTTGGATATTGGCGAAGGCACGCCAGCCTGATGGAGCAATCTGCGCATGATGTGCTTGTCTCTGGCAGCTGCCGCCGAGTCGGGTGAATTATGGGCCAAACCAAGGGCTTTGCTCGCCTCGGCCGCTATCAAGCTACCGCTGTCGTCCACCGCAATAATGGCGCCAAGTGGTGTTTCGGCTGCAAAGTCGACGATGGTCTGCACACAGCCGGCCGGATCGTCATATTGTAAGCCAAGCGGATAGTTCCAATATTCTGCCAGATGGCGGTGCATGCTGATTGCTTTGATCACCTCGATGCCCAGGCGCTCGGCCGCTTCGACGAACGCAGGCGCGCGGTAAGTACGGGCTGTCAGCAGCAAAAGGAGCCGCCGCGGTAGATCTGCTCGTCGAGTCATGGTAACATTCGCGCCTGACATGGCCTCATTTTACTTGTTTACATGGTTGGAGTCATCTATGGTAATTCGTGCACTGGATCAGGTGCAAGAGGAGATGCGAGGATGCAGACGCTGTCTGGAGGCTGGTTTCGAAATCACGCCAGGCGCGGTCTTTACTGGACGAGCGACGGCCGAAGTCATGGTCATTGGACAGGCGCCAGGGGTCACGGAGGTAGCCGCCGGTCGGCCCTTCAACGCCAGCAGCGGCCGGCGACTGTTCCAATGGCTATCTGATGCCGGCTGGGAAGAGGCCGATTTTCGGGGCCGGCACTACATGACAGCGGTAACGAAGTGCTTCCCTGGCAAGAGCGCTTCGGGACGGGGAGATCGGGTTCCCAGCAAGGAAGAGCAGGCCCTTTGCCGATCTTTTCTGGAGCAAGAGGTTCGGTTTATTGCGCCGCGAGTGATAGTGCCTGTGGGCGGACTGGCCATTCGACTCTTTTACGCCCCTTCGGCCAGATTGCGCGAGATCATTGGTACGGGAGCCTACCTGTCGCCAGCGTTGCTGGCCGAACAGTCCGATCCGTTTTCCCTTGACAGAGCTGAGCTATTGGCAGAGTTTGCCTTAGACAAACGCGCCGACGGCCGCTGGGTCGTTCCTCTGCCTCATCCATCTGGCGCCAGCGCCTGGCCGAATCAGACCGAAAATCGCGCGCTAATCGATCGGGCGACTTCGATGTTGGGACAAATACGCCTGTACTGGGGACTGTAGCTTAGTGCGTTCGAGGCACGTCTGTCATCCAGGGCATTGTTAGATTCGCTACGGTTCCCCACATAAGAGCAATGCCAAGAAAGCAAGAACGACCGGGGCGGCCCTCGTCGCCCCGGTCGTATGAATACATGCATGTCACTGAGGTCCTAAGCGTTACATTTCTGTGGTGGCTGCGGTAAATGGCTGGTCACCGGAACCGTTCCCCCCAGATACGTGCGGCAAGGGAACCTGATCTTCTGCATCGCCAGAACCTCCACTTACGCTGAATGGCGGTTCGTCGCCATCCAACAAGGCCACTTCGAGAACCTCGTCTAGATTCGAGACGCAAATCAGTTCAAGATCTTCGCGGATGCGCTCCGGCAGTTCTGGAATATCCTTGGCGTTGTCGGCCGGTAGCAAAACGGTCTCAAGACCAGCGCGATGAGCCGCGATCGTCTTGGCTTTCAGTCCGCCAATCGGGAGCGCCTTTCCGCGAAGGGTTACTTCGCCAGTCATAGCCACATCGCGTCGCACGGCGCGCCGGGTAAAAGCCGAGATGACGGCGGTGGCGATGGCCAGCCCGGCGCTTGGACCGTCCTTAGGCGTCGCGCCGGCAGGAACGTGAATGTGGATATTTGCTCGGTCAAAGACGGTCGGATCCAGGCCAAGACGGCGTGCATTGGCTCGAGCGTAGGTGAGTGCAGCCTGAGCTGATTCTTGCATGACTTCGCCCAGCGAGCCGGTCAATTGAACCTTTCCGGTACCCTCGCTCAGACTGACTTCAATGGCCATGATATCGCCGCCAAAGCTGCTTACGGCGAGGCCTGTCGCCACACCGATTTCATCTTGCTCTTCAGCCATGCCAAATGTGAATTGCTCGGGGCCCAAAAACTCCTCGATGTCGTCGACGACTATCTCAAACGGGCCCTTTTCGCCTCCAGCGATCTTGACCGCCAGTTTGCGAACGACCGTACCAATACTACGTTCTAACTGGCGCACGCCGGATTCCCTCGTGTAATGACGAATAAGCTGCCGCAGTGCGGAATCTTCAAAGCCAATTTTCACTTCCTTGATGCCATGCGCTTCAAGTTGCTTGTTGATCAGGTAGCCAGTCGCGATGGACAGTTTTTCGTCCTCGATGTAGCCTGGCATGCTAATTGATTCCATCCGGTCCAACAACGGCGGTGGAATGGTTGCCGTCTGGTTTGACGTAGTGATGAATATCACCTGGCTCAGATCGAAGGGTACTTCCAGGTAATGGTCGGTGAAGGAGTGATTCTGTTCAGGATCCAGGACCTCAAGCAACGCTGAGCTAGGATCGCCACGCCAATCTGCGCCAACTTTGTCGATCTCATCCAGAACGATGACCGGGTTCCTGGATTCGGCGTCTCGTAGGGCTCTAATGATACGGCCGGGCAGAGCGCCAATATAGGTCCGGCGGTGACCACGGATTTCTGCTTCGTCGCGGACGCCTCCCAGGCTGATACGAACCATCTTGCGGTCCATAGCCCTGGCAACAGAGGTAGCAATAGAGGTTTTGCCGACACCCGGCGGGCCATTGAGATTGACAATGGCGCCCCGCATATTCTTGCCAGCCAGCTTGCGGACCGCGACGTACTCGACTATGCGGTCCTTTACGTCATTCAGGCCGTAGTGATCCGCGTCTAGCACGTCGCGGACATGCTCCAGATCCAGATTGTCCTCGGTGCTTGCCGACCAGGGTAACTCAATTAGCCACTCTAGGTAAGTGCGGATGACACTGGCTTCTGCAGCATGGTTACCAATGCGTTCCAGGCGTTTCAACTCGTCAAGAGCGCGTTTTTCGACCTCTTCTGGCATGCTTGCTTTTTCGATCTTCTGCCGCAAATCGTCGGACAATGCCGCGTCGTCCTCGCCTAGCTCTTTCTGAATCGCTTTCATCTGCTCGCGCAGCATGTATTCTCGTTGAGCTTGACTGGCGCCTTCTTGCGCTTCTTGCTGGATCCTGCTGCGAATCTCCGCGATGCGCAGATCTTGTTCCAGAAAATCTTTTACTTTGTTAAGCCGTTCCACGCCGTGCAAAGAGGTCAGTAGATCAAGCTCCATCTCGAATGGCATGTTCAATATGCCGGCCAAAAAATCAGCCAACTCGCCAGCCGTCTCTTTGCCGCGCAACGTGGCCAGCACCTGCCGGTTCACTTCGCCGAGCGTTTCAATGTATTGTTCCACATAGGCGATGGACTCGGCCATCAATTCCGGCGCCGTCGAATCTGTGGCGTCATCCAGTTCATTAAAGGAAGCCATCAAGAATGACTCGCTGCTATCCAGTTCGTCTACGAGCACTCTGCGGCGCATCTCGACCAGCATCTGAACGCCCAGGTTTGAGGTGCGAAGCAGATCGCGCACATTGGCCAGTACCCCGATGGGGGCGAGATCTTCGCGCTGGGGTTCTTCCGTCTCGGGATCGTATTGGACTAAGATGAGGATTTCGCCATCACCACGATGGGCGACCTTGGCTGCTGCCAGCGATCTCGGTCGGCCGATTGAAATGGTGGTCGTGACACCAGGGAAAACGACACCCCCTCGAAGGGGCACGGCCGGTATCATGACTTTCTCCGTACTCTGTGTCATTTGGTATTGCTCTCCTTTGCCTGGCTGCCAACTGCCAATGCATTGATGCGCTGTTCTCTTGACCAGCAACCACGGAATTGCCGCTGCAATCAGGCTAGTTTGCATTCTATCGGCAACCGTCGTCCATACCATTGGAATCGCGTAAGAAAGGAATTCACCTGATCTTGAGGCCAAGCGAACCTCCATGTGTCTGGCGTCACGATGTCAGACCCGTGCTCGAGTTTTTAGCCTATGCAGTCGTCTGCTAGAATTTACGCTAATTACGGTTACGGAATGTTAGGGCAAGATGAGTTGAGGTGGTTGGATGAGGAAGATGTATGTAGGCGGCAAATGGGTGGAGAGTAATAGTAGTAATGTCACCGCGGTATTAAATCCGGCGACGGAGGAAGTGCTGATCGAAGTCCAGAATGCCGATGAGCTGGATGTCGGCCATGCGGTTGAAGTAGCGGATCAGGCATTCCAAGAGTGGCGTTGGATTACGGGCCTTGAGCGAGCCGAAATGTTGCACGAAGCGGCACGCAAAATCCGCGATCACTTCGACGATGTGGCTCGTCTATTAACGTTGGAAGAGGGCAAGCCGCTGCCTGAAAACGAAGAGGAAGTTGAATGGGTGATCGGTACCCTGGACTACTATGCCGAAATGGCACGGACCTATCGCGGCCGGTTGCTTGCTCCAGCCGAGCGGAGTCAGTTCAATTTCGTTATGAAAGAGCCGTATGGTCCTGTGGCCTGCATTGTCCCGTTTAACTACCCGCTGCTGCTCATGATCTGGAAAGTAGCTCCAGCGCTGGCGGCTGGTAACACAGTGATTATCAAACCGGCCGAACAGACACCACTGTCGACACTACTGCTGGCCGAAGTGGCCTTTGACCATCTCCCAGCCGGCGTCTTCAATGTCGTGACCGGCGGGGCGCGAGCCGGAGAGGCGCTGGTCAGACATCCGAAGGTCCCTGTGATTGCCTTTACAGGTTCGACGGCGGTCGGTCAACGCATCGCCCGATTTGCGGCCGACGGCATGAAACGCACTCACCTGGAATTGGGTGGCAAGGACGCATTTGTCTTAGGTCCAGATGCCGATATTGAGACGGCCGTTGAGGCGATATCTTATGCAGCCCTAATAAACACGGGACAGGTCTGCACGTCGACCGAGCGCGTATACGTACCGGAACAAAAACTGAAGCCTTTTGCCTCTGCCATGGCCGATTTCGTCTCCGATCTGAAGCTTGGCCCAGGCATCGAACCTGATACAGATTTGGGGCCAATGGCCGATCCTAGGTATAGGCGGAAAGTCGAGAATCATGTGGCGGATGCCTTGGAACGGGGGGCCAGGGTCCTGACCGGCGGTCGCCGACCGAGGGATTTGCCGCGTGGCTTCTACTATGAGCCAACGGTGTTGACTAACGTAGACCACAGCATGATCTGCATGCGCGACGAGACTTTCGGCCCAACGATACCTATCATGGCTTACCGCAACTTCGACGACGCGATTCGGCTAGTCAACGACAGTGCTTTTGGCCTTGGGGCGTGTCTCCGAACGAACGACGCAAACATCGCCAAGCGCTTCTTTGAGGAAGTACAGGCCGGTACTGTCTGGATCAATGATCCACTGACTGACAACTATGGCGGGCCCTTTGGCGGCATGAAGATGAGCGGAAACGCCCGAGAATTGGGCGAAGAGGGCCTTGAGAGTTTTCTTGAGACGAAGCACGTCCACTGGGACTTTGACGACACGCCAAAGGATTTCTGGTTCCCATACGGACGCCAGTAGGCTGGGTTCAGCTTACTGCCTTAGCGCCCGGCGCATTCTGGCGCCCATAGTGAAGATGCTAAGCAACGTCGTGAAGAAGGCCAGGGCGATCTTGGTCGGATCGATGATGGGTTCGACGCGTGCCCCGTTCGGACCAATCTCGATGATGGCCACCGGTCTAGACATGGCCGCTCCGCCTCCGCCTCCAGCACTTCCAAATCCTGACGTGCCGGACTCGGCTTCGTCCTTTTCACTGGAGTCGGTACCCCAACCGCCACCATAGCCAAAGCCTAGGCTGACGCGGGCTTCGGAGGCGGTGATTACTGTGTATTCGCCACTCTCGACCGGTTCCCCGAAGACAGCACCTGGACTGCCAACGTCGGCCAGCCTCTCGAGAAGCTCATTCCCTTTGTCCTGGCTCGATACCTTCTCGGCTATGATCTCGAAATCCTTGTTCATATGTAACTCCTCTGGACCCATCTGGGTTATCTACATTTTCCGTTTCTTGCTCGCCTTGGTAACGAGTACCGTAAGGATGGTTGCGGCCAATGCGACGCTGAACAAGGCTACCTGGGCCAACAGCGTTGCGTCCATAATGGGCAGCTTCTCGCTGCTGTCTCCTTCTTCGACCACTATAGCAACAGGCCGATTCCAGACGTAGTTGAAGAATGGGAGATTCAAGCGCAAGGCGCCAGAAATTGGCGTAACGACCAAGTCTCCCTTCTCAATGGATTGACCGGCATGGGTGCTGTACTGAAGAAATCTCTCGGATTTAGCCATGTATATACTCCCACTAGACAATGGCAATCCAACGTGAAAGTCGAGCGACAGATCAAGTCTCGAAGCATTTAGCTTGCGTTGGAGTGCCTGAGTCTTATCTGTAATGATTGTACCACAAAGAAGGGTTCCACCTTTGTCGTTTGAGCCAATCAAGCCGACCTCTGAAGGCTTGCGTGGCGCATCTGTTCGCATCATAATCTCCATTGTTTCGTCATGCGGAAGCTTGCAAACACTGCATGCTTTCCAGGTGGCGGAAAGGAGTTGGGGACCATGTCTGTTCGCAGGCTGTGGTGTGCAAGTAAGACCTTGTTCATAGCGCTCATCGTCGTTGCCTGCGCCAGACTGACGATGGCACAAGAAGCAATACCGATTGGTCAGATTCAAGGTCGTGAATTCGAGTCTCATTATTTGGATCGTTTTGTCAGCTTCAGGGGCGTCGTCACAGGTATTCTGGAGGATGAGAATGCGCGAGGCACTCGCTTTTATACAATGTATGTTCAAGATCTTTTGGGCTCAGAGGACAACGACCCGTTGACGTCTGACGGCCTGGCGATCTTTGTGGGCGCCAAACGGCCGACGGCGGCGGCTGGAGACGTCGTCCAGGTTACCGGTCGTGTGACCGAGTTCTACGGGCTGACAGAGTTGGACAACAACGACCTCTACATCTTCATTGAAAGCCGGAACAATCCTTTACCCGAGCCCATAGAGATCGATCCTCCGGTCGGTACCGAAGAATCGGCCGCCTACCTGGAGAGATTCGAAGCTATGCGCGTTTCGTTGCCAGCATCCTCGGTGGTCGGACCGGCGCACGTCGGCTGTGGCTTCAGCGTGGTACGGAGAGATACAGGAGTGGAACGAGTGCTGGCCAGAGAAGCCGACGATCCTGTAGGGCTGATAGTTGGGGTTCTACATCCATCGGACGTTAACTGCGGTGACATGCCCGATGTGACTCAGGGTGACGAAATTGTCGGCCTGGTTGGGCCACTGACCTATCATTTCGACCGGTTTAAGATCGTCTATCAGGATCCGGCCGAGCTGTCGGTTCAGCAGCGCGAGCGAATACCGCTTATGGATCCTCCTAAAGCCCCTCGCGGAGGCGTCGTCATTGCTAATTTCAATGTCAACGATTACTTCGACGCGCATGATGATACCGGCGAGGACGCCGAACCCAAACCTCTGGAAGTAGAAGTAACCTTGAAGACGTCCAAAGTGGCCGCAACTATTAGCGATAGATTGAGCTGTCCCACTCTAGTCGGCTTGCAAGAGGTTGAAAACATTGAATTACTTCACCGCCTGGTGACCAGATTAACTGAGCCGTGCGGATTTGAGTACCAAATCAGTCACCTCGATAGCCCAGACGCCCGGGGTGCTGAACAGGCGCTTCTCAGCGATCCGGAAAGGTTAGAGATCCACCAAGTTTCTCTGAAACAGGCTTGTACCGAGTTGGATACTGGAGTCGTCGATTCAGAAACCGAGTGCGAAGATGGCCAGCAGCCGCTGTTTTCCAGGCCGCCTCTCCAGGTAGAAGCCTCGATCGATGGCCGTCGTCTGGTGGTGCTGGTCAACCATTTCAAGTCTAAACGTGGTGGCACCGCTGAAACTGCTCCCAGGCGCCTGGCTCAGGCTCAGCATTTGAATCAAATTGTGAAAGAAATTCAAGCGGCCGAACCAGACAGTTATCTCGTTGTCCTGGGTGATTTCAACGACTATGATCGTTCCGAGGTTATGGAGGTATTGCTCGTGGGAACGACCCTGGTCGATGTGCTGGCGGAGTTACCGGATGACCAGCGGTACAGCTACATTTTCGACGGCGCTTCGCAGTTGATCGATTGGATTCTGGTCTCTCCGGCGCTGGTTGAATACAAGGTCGAAGCCTCAATCATGCACAGTAATGCTGACTACGCATTTCGGATGGGTGACCTGGGCGATAGTGAGAATCTTAGCTATCGGTCATCCGATCACGATGTACCCTATCTCGTGCTTGATCTTAGTTTCAAGGAGGAGCCAGTTCCTTCGGATTTGTCAACCGGCGCACCCAGTCCGACGGCCCTAGCTCCGGTAGAAGAATCGCCGACCGATGCACCTGCATCGATGCCTTTAATCACGGCGCAAGGCGAGATGCGGCCGACGAAAGAACCACCAAAGACTACAGAGGCACCCGCAAATACCAAAGAAGTGGAGGATCAGGGCGCGAGGGCGCCAAATAGAGAAAACCCCGGAGTTATCATCGCCGGGGTCTTTCTTCTTGGTGCTTTGGTTGCACTAGTTGGGGCAATCGCAACTAAGCTACGGAAGTAGTATGCCTCGCTAGCTAACCGCATGATATCGGGAACGTAGATTGCCGGTACTCAATACACCGGCCAGATCGTCTCCACAGCGAACCAGGTAGGTGATCATATTGTTAGCCTGCATCATGTTGGCCAGTGGAACGGCCGAATGACGACCGCCAAAGGATTCCGGATCAATGACAATGGGGACCGCGCGCAGGCCGCGGCGCGCCAACTGGCGCATAGTCGTCGCGAAGGGCTCTTGCACGCTCGGGGAAATGACTATAACAGTCGTGCCCCGGGGGAATATCTGCGACTCTGCATCCAAAACATCCTGGATAGCAACCTGGCCTGCGGCTCTTAAAACGGCCAGCGTCTCGAGGATCCGGTTGATCTGGCGCTCACCACGATCTGGCTGAATGATCTCATGGGATTGCCCATAGGCAAGCAACCCGACCGCCCGGTCCCTCCTCAAAAAATACTGCGCCAGCGAAGCGGCAATTGTAACCGTATACTCCTCAGTGGCATTGGGCAGTTGGTATTCGTCCTCCTTCAAGCGAAGCCAGTTGGGAATCTGACCCATCTTGACGGACTCGGCGGCCGGGTCCTGATCGACATCAGAAGAGACATGACTGAAGATAGCCATGTCAGCCACAATCCAGATATCAGCTAGCGGATCCAGTTCAAACTCCTTGACGATTAACCGATCTCGGCGGGCGGTGCTTTTCCAGTGGATACGACTGTAACTGTCCCCTGGCGCATAGTCGCGAACGCCGGCCGCATTTGTGGTCACATAATGCGTTCGCCGACGCACGGCGTCGCCTCCCGGTAGTACGCCAATTGGCAGCGCAAATTGCTGGATATCGACGGTCCTTGGGTAGACGACGACGTTAGTCGTCGGGGTGAGGTCGCGCTCGAACGGGAATAGACCAAAAGGGTCGCTACTACTCAGCTGAATTGGGCCCAGGCGATAGCGGCCACGCTGATGACAAACCGTATTCACCCGCCAGGTGAAGCTGGCCCTTGATCCTAGCGCGTTAACCACCTTGCTGCTGAAGTGCCCGGGTAGATTGGAATGGTCACGTACCTCGATCCACAGCTTTGGAAAGATACTAGTGTTGCGGATGGTGAACCGTTCTTCCATGGGACGCCCAACCTGTGTCCGGCGCGTGCGGGTAAGCCGAGAAAGATGTACCCAATTGATATTACTCCACGCCCAAAAGAATGAGACGATCAGCAGCAGGGCTATCAAATAGGTGAGATTGAAGAAGATATCCCGCCCGGTCGCCAATCCTCCGACCAGGGACAGTATACCGACAACGATGACGCCGGTTCTTCGTTGTCTTAGCATGATTAAGTCGTTACTTGTGCGCCGGGTACCGGCAGATTATCCAGAATATCCTGGACAATTGTGACCGGTTCGACATCCTTGATACGGGCGGCCGGACCAACGATTATTCGATGTCCTAGTGAAGCCTCGGCCAGCGCCTTAACATCGTCTGGCAAAACGTAGTCACGGCCGAACATCGCTGCTCGGGCCTGGCTCAGCCGGTAGATCGCGAGAGCGCCGCGCGTACTAGCGCCGAGGTACACGTCGGGGTGAATGCGCGTGCGGCGAGCGATCTCGACAATGTACTCTTTGACAAGCGAGTCCAAATAGATTTCCCGAATTGCTTTTTGCGCCGCCAGTAGTTCTTCGGTGCTGACAACTTGCTCTAGCTGCTCTATGGGATGCACGAACTGTTGCCGGTCCAGGATTTTGATCTCTTCGTCTTTGGCGGGGTAGCCTAACTCAATCCGGAGCAAGAAGCGATCGAGTTGGGCCTCTGGCAGTGGAAACGTACCCTCGTACTCGATCGGGTTTTGAGTCGCCAGGACCATGAACGGAGGAGTGAGGGGGTACGTGGTGCCGTCAACAGTAACCTGGCGCTCCTCCATTGCTTCCAGTAGAGCCGACTGTGTTTTTGGTGTAGCCCTATTAATCTCGTCGGCAAGAACGATCTGAGCATGTATCGGCCCAGATCGGAACTCAAACTCCCTTGTTTTCTGGTTGAAGACTGAGACGCCAGTGACATCAGTTGGAAGCATGTCGGGGGTGAACTGGATCCGCTGATATTTACAGCCCACGGATCTCGCGACCGATTTAGCCAGCACAGTTTTGCCGGTTCCAGGCACATCCTCGATCAGCATATGACCCTGGGCAAGTAAGCCTAACACGGTCAGTTGGACCGAGGATCGCTTTCCGATTATTACGCGCTCAATATTCTCGACAAGGCGTGATGCCACTGCCTGTACATCGGACATAGTCTCGCTCCTGAATAGTGTGATCAACCATTGGATATCTACTGCGGAATCATGCACCGCGAACGGACAATCCAAAGTATACCAGAGCCATCTCTAACAGCCATATAGATGCATTTGCATTTTCGCAGCCCCAGTGCTGCTGTGGTAAAATTGAGTGGTTATCTATGAAGAAAGCCGCAGAACAACAACCTCAGGCTCCGCCCGGAGTAATCGCGACCTTGACGGCCGGATTCGAGCTCACGACTGCTCATATTTGGCTAGTCGTCCTGCCGATATTCGTGGATCTCTTCTACTGGCTAGGACCACGGCTAAGCATCGGCCGCCTGGCCGAGAGAAACCTGGCCGTATTGCTTGAAGAGCCTGAGCTGCAAGGGGCGGTGACTCAGCTGATTGATCTCGCCTCGCGAGTCAATGTGCTGACGGGGCTGAGCATACCCTTGATAGGGATTCCAGCGCTGATGAGCGGTGCGATGCCCGAAAAGACGCCCCTGTCCGCGCCGGTGTATGAGCTTGAGGGTATGGCGTTGTGGCTGGCTATCATGGTAGCCCTCACGATAGTTGGCCTGCTTCTTGCGGCGCTTTACCTTAGTTTAATCGGTTTGGCTATGAAGTCTGATGAGGAAAGGCCGGCCGGTGTCGTTGCTTTTGGCGTCGCCGTATTCCTGAGCACGGTTCGGTTATTTGGTCTGGGCATTATCTTTCTGGTTATTCTGTGCATGGTCTGGTTGCCGCTTCTGCCAATTGCGTTCTTAGTAGGCATTCTCGCCGGTAGTTTGTTTGTCGTGGTGATGCTAGCTGGTTTCGTCTTGGTGGTTACCTATATGAGCCTATCGGTGCCCGGGATCGTCTTCAATGGCCGACCTTTGCTTAGAGCAGTATTGGAGAGTGTACGGCTGGTTCATGGCAACGCCCTGCAGACAACGAATCTGCTTCTGGTCGTCGTTCTCCTTGGAAGTGGGACTAATCTATTGTGGCAACTGGCCGATAACGGCTCCTGGCTGACGCTGGTAAGCATCGCCGGTCACGCTTTCATAAGTACAGCCCTGGCGAGCGCAATTTTCGTCTTTTACCGGGATCGCTGGAAGGTGATCCATGGAGACGCAGTTAAGGTCTAGTCTCGGCCGGCGACGTCAATCGATAAGCACCAGCTGGCAAGCGTTTCATGTGTGATTGATATCATTCTTATGAGGAAGATCCATGGCAAAAAGGAAGATTAATGCATCCGACTATGATGCACACAGCATCCAGGTTCTAAAAGGTCTTGAAGCAGTTCGGCGCCGGCCGGGAATGTACGTCGGCGGCACGGATACGAAAGCCCTTCATCACCTGGTATACGAAATTGTTGACAATTCAATCGACGAGGCTCTGGCTGGACGCTGCGACCGGATAGAGGTAACGATAAATGCCGATTCGAGTGTCACCGTGTTTGATAACGGCATCGGCATTCCTGTATCCAAGCATCCGACCGAAGAAGTTTCGGCGCTACAGGTAGTTATGACGATGCTACATGCAGGTGGCAAGTTCGACGAAGCGGCCTACAAAGTCTCCGGCGGATTGCATGGCGTCGGCGCGGCGGCCGTCAACGCTCTTTCGGAGTGGATGGAAGTAACTGTCAAGCGGGACGGTGGGGTCTATCGACAGCGATATGAAAAAGGCTTGCCAGTAGCGCCGGTAAAGAAGATCAAGAAGGTTCCGCGCACAGATAAAGAGACCTACACGTCGTCTACGTTTAAGTTTGACGAGTCGATCTTTGTCGGTGATGTCGACTATCGTTTCGAAACGCTTCTGATTCGCTTTAGAGAGATGGCATTTGTCACCAAGGGCGTGTTTATCACGCTGCGAGATGACCGTTCCAGCCCTCCTAGGGTGATGAGTTTCTACTTCGAGGGCGGCCTAAAATCATTTGTGCGTTATGTAAATCGCAATCGAAAGGTGCTGCATGAGCCGATTTATGCCCAGCGCGAAGCGGAAAACGTTGAGGTTGAGATTGGCGTGCAATACACCGACGGCATCGCGACCTCTGAATATGCTTTTGCCAACACAATCCACACTCCTGATGGTGGAACGCACCTCACCGGTTTGCGTACCGCTATCACCAGGGTTATTAACAATTATGCACGCAAGAACAACTTCTTGAAGGAGAAGGATAGCAACTTCTCTAGTGATGATACCAGAGAGGGGGTAACGGCCGTAGTCAGCGTAAAGCATCCGGATCCGCAATTCGAAAGCCAGACGAAAGTGAAACTGATGAATGCCGAAGTAAGCGGCATCGTTTCCTCGGTAGCCTCGGAGGCGCTGAGCGACTTTCTGGAAGAGAATCCCCGTGATGCGCGGCGCATTGTTGAGCGCTGTCTAACGGCTTCTCGAGCTAGGCGCGCGGCGCGGAAGGCCAGAGAGCTGGTCATGCGCAAGAGCGCCCTGGAAAGCATGACCTTGCCAGGCAAGCTTGCCGACTGCTCGGAGCGGGATCCGTCAAAAAGCGAGCTGTATATCGTCGAGGGCGACTCGGCCGGCGGTTCGGCCAAGCAGGGCCGGGATCGACACTTCCAGGCCATTTTGCCTTTGCGAGGCAAAATCCTCAATACCGAGCGCGCCAGGCTGGACAAGATCCTCAATAACAACGAAGTCAAGGCGCTCATTTCGGCCCTCGGCGTTGGCATCGGCGATGGCTTTGATATCGACAATTTGCGCTACGGACGGGTTATCATCATGACCGACGCCGACGTGGACGGTAGCCATATTCGGACTCTGTTGTTGACATTTTTCTTCCGTTACATGCCAACCCTGATTGAAGCAGGTCATCTTTACATTGCTCAGCCGCCGTTATATCGAATCAAGGCCGGTAAAGAAGTCCATCATACCTACACGGAGATTGAGAATACGGAATTGCTGAAGCGTTTGCAGAAGGCGAATCGCAAATATGACTTGCAGCGTTACAAGGGTCTTGGCGAGATGAATCCCGACCAATTGTGGGATACAACCATGGATCCGGGCAATCGAACCCTTCTACAGGTATCCATTGAAGATTTCGTCATGGCCGATCGTACATTTGACATGCTGATGGGCAGCGAGGTCGCGCCGCGCCGACGTTTTATCACGACGCATGCCAACGAAGTGAGGAATCTTGACGTTTGAACCGCGGCCGAGAGGGTCGCTCATTTCTGTTTAAGGAAGCCACCGTGCCAGGTTTCCTTTCCTTTTCCTGCGCGAATGAAGATTTCAGAAACCAACATATTTTCTGGGAGGAAGAGATGTCCGAGTTTTCCAGCCTAATTAGTAGCGATCGAGAGCACCTGCTGCACCCACTTCACCACCCGTCGGCCCATGAGTCACCCTTGATCATGACTTCAGGCCAAGGGATCTGGCTGACGACGGTAGACGGCCGGAGATATATCGACGGTCTATCCGGCCTATGGAATGTTCTGATCGGCCATGGAAGGGTCGAGCTGGCCGACAGCGCTCGAACGCAGATGGCCGACCTGGCGTTCTTCTCCAACTACGTCGGCGCGGCCAATGTGCCGGCGATCGAGTTGGCCGAGCGCCTTGCCGGCTTTGCCTATCCTGGTTTGAACATGACTTTCTTTGCCTCCGGCGGCGCCGAGGCTAACGAAACGGCCTTCAAGACTGCTCGCTACTTCTGGAAACGGCGTGACAGGCCACAGAAGGTCAAGGTGATTGCCCGACAGGACGCATACCACGGCGTGACGTTAGCGGCCATGAGCGCCACCGGGATTACGCCATATTGGCCGATGTTTGAGCCGCGAATACCGGAATTCGTTCATACCCACGCGCCTTATCCCTATCGCTTTGCCGGCGACGTACGTGAAGGTGAATCGATTGGTCAGGCCGCAGCCAGGGCCTTGGAAGAGACAATTTTGCGCGAAGGACCGGATACGGTGGCTGCTTTTATTGCCGAGCCGGTACAAGGGGCGGGAGGGATCATCGTCCCGCCTGACGATTATTTCCCAGCAGTACGCGAGATATGTGACCGGCATGAGGTTTTGCTCATAGCCGACGAGGTGATTACCGGGTTCGGCCGCACCGGCGAATGGTTTGCCCTATCCCGCTGGGACGTCCAACCTGACATCATGTCGTTTGCCAAAGGCATCACGAGCGGCTATCTACCGCTAGGCGGGATTCAGATTTCAGACGAGATCCGCGAGACCATCATGACAGCCCCGGCTAATGAGCGTTGGATGCATGCCTTCACTTATTCAGGACATGCCACCTGCTGCGCGGTCGCGCTGACGAATATTGAGATTCTGGAGGGTGAGGGCCTAGTAAGGCGAGCTGGTGAAATGGGTCGACGCTTACGAGCAGGCATGGAAGCGCTGCGCGACATCGCATGTGTTGGTGACATCCGGGGACTTGGGCTCATGTGCGCTGTTGAGTTTGTCGAAGACCAAGAAAGTAAGGCCTCGGCCGGTATTGCCGAGAAGATTCGGTTGGCATGTGAGGAAAGGGGTTTGATTTCTCGCACCAAGGGTGAGAGTTATCTGCTGGCGCCGCCGCTGGTTGTCAGTGAAGAAGAAGTAGACCAGATCGTAGCTATCTTGCGCGAATCGATCGAAGAGGTCTGGGCCGCACACAAGGCGTAAGGCAAGGCATCAGACTGCTGCCAAACGGCCGCCTTAGCGACAGCCTGACATAGCCACTAGCGGCATGTAGTTCCGTACTTCAGGCACAAAACCCTCGGGAAGGGTCAGGTCAGTCATACTTGGAGCCGAATTGACGTGCGCCGACAGGCGGTAGAGTTTCCCTTGAAGGACATTGGCAACAAATAGCTCGCCATCACAACGCTCGCCAAATGCCGCGTTTCCTTTTCTCAGCAAGCTGGCGTCGTCGTGAGGCGTGGATTGCCAGCTACCGTCCGGTAATTGGCGCAAATCCCAGAAGCGACCGGAGCAGTAATCGGTTAACAGGTAGCGGCCTTCAAGGGCGCGGAATTGGCGCCCGCGGTAGACGTGACCGCCAGTTATGGAGCAATCGTTGACCAATACCTGGCGATCGTACTCAAAGATGGGAAATGTATATGCTTCGGCCGTATCGCACTGTACCGGGTCCTGAGCCACCACATACGGTTGGCTACCCTCGTAGCAATCCCAGCCGTAGTTTCTGCCACCAGCTGAACCGGCCGGCTGAAGATTAACTTCTTCAAACCTTTTTTGACCGACGTCGGCGATGAACAGGTCCCCGGTTTTTGAATCGAAGCTAGATTGCCACGGGTTCCTCAGTCCCAAAGCCCAGATCTCGTCGCAGGCGCCGCCGGAACCATTTACAAACGGGTTGTCCACCGGAATAGTGTATGCGCCGGTACCAAGTCCAACGCAGTCCGGAGCCAAGCCAGGTCCGCCATCGACATCTATACGGCTAATTTTGCCCAGCAGCAGCTCGGGATTCTGCGCATTCTCATCTGGATCACTTCCTGAACCGCCGTCGCCGAGTGGAATGTACAAATAGCCATCAGGCCCAAAAAGGATCTTGCCGGCATTGTGATTGGGGAATGGCTGCTCCACCGTAAGAAGGACTTCTTCACTGGTGGCGTCGGCGATATTGGCGCTAGCGGTTACCTCGAATCTTGATATTGTCGTTAGCCAAGACGCACCAAACGAACGGGTATAGTTGACATAAAATAGGCCATTGCCCTGATATGCTGGGTGAAAGGCCAGACCGAGAAGGCCCAACTCAAACCCGGACGAATCTACGCGATCGCGAATGTCTAGGAACGGCGTCGGTCGAACTGAGCCGTCCTCTTCGATAACCCTGATAACGCCGCTTTGTTCAATTACGAAAAGACGGTGATCACCGGCATTCGCGATGCCCACCGGTCGAACCAGCCCACTAGCGAAAGGGTCCAGCCGAATCGAAGGTGCTTCAACGATCGAGGCAACCAACTCGAGCGGGTTATCATTTGAATCGGAAACGACAACAGGCGATCGGCCAAGTGCCCCAACGACGCCAAATAGCGCCAATACTATTGACAGGAAGACCAATGATCGTTTTGGCTTCAAGTTAGTTCGTGCGAGGATTGCAGGCCGGGTAGACCAATTCTGTTTAATTGAGCGCAGGCAGCGCGCTTGGCGTAGGAGAAGCCTCAAGTAGCTCCTCGAGGTCTTTTGGAATCGGAATTGCCCGGCCGCTCTCGTAATCATAAGTCACCATGGCGGTTCTCGCTGAGGCGACGAGGCGGCCGTCGCCGGCCTTCATTCGGTAATCGAGGTCAAAACTGCGCTGACCAATCCGGCTAACGCCCATTTGAACCCTCACTTCCTCGCCCATAGACAGGGCAGAATGGTAAGTGCACGTTGCCTCGGCTACTATGACAGGCAATTCCCCGGGCGTTGCTAGCCCCAGGCGTCTTACGAAGAAGGTCGTACGCGCTGTTTCCATATAAGTAAAATAGACGGCGTTATTTACGTGTCCCATGGCATCCAGGTCACGGAATATCACGCTTTCCGTCAGCTCAAACGGCCACTCTGATGCTTCAGTCATATATGCTCCTCAAGGTCGCAGTGAACCATTATGGGTTAGATCGCGCAGCCGCGCCAATGGTTTCCTCCAAGCGCCATGGCTGCACTGACGACAGAGCTAGTCGCCTAGTCAACCCTGGGTTGCCGGGCCAACGCCGTGGGGGGTAAAATGGTCACATGCAGCCACTTCGGTGTTTCATAGCCATAAAGCTTCCAGAATCAACATGCGAGGCGCTGGCGGAGGCAGGGGAGCTCGTTGCCAGGCAATTGCCCTTGGGTACTGTGCGTTGGATGACACCGGCGAGTATTCATCTTACACTCAGGTTTCTGGGCGACACTGATCCGGCTGCACTGCCAAAGATTGGTGAGTCTCTCGATCGTATTGCTCCGCAATTCGGGCAATTCGAATTACAGTTGGGAAAGCTAGGCTGCTTTCCCAATGATCGAAAGCCCCGTGTCATTTGGATTGGCGTCGACGGTGATGTTTGCCGACTGGAGAAGCTGCAACGGGCCGTCGAGGAGGGACTCGAGCCATTGGGCTGGTTGCCCGAGGGGCGACGCTTTCATCCTCATTTGACAATTGGCCGGGTGAACAATAGCAGGCAAATAGTCGAGGCACATTTGCCATGGGGAAAACACTTCAGAACAGATTCGTTCACAGTAGCGGAGATCAGCCTTATCGAAAGCGATTTGCGGCCTACCGGCGCGATCTACACGACAAGGCGTGAAAGCTACCTAGCCCAACCGGCCGGCTTTGGATCGGCCGTGGGCTAGTCCTTCCAGCGTTCCCGTCTTGCCTCGATCACGTTGGGCAGGTTCTCAAATTTGCCTAGTATCCAGTTCAACTGGTCCAGGCTGGTGACCTCGGCCACTAGGTAGATGGTGGTTACGCTATCAGTAGTGGTTGCCTTGGTCTTGGTGAGGTTGACATTCTGTCCTTTCAAGATGTTGGCGATGTCGTCCATCAAACTGGGGCGCCTGTATGCCTGAATGATAATGGGGATGGGGTAATACTCCTCGTCGACACCCCACTCGACGTCGATCCAGCGTTCCGGTTCATCTGTATCAATCATCTCTCTACAGCTCTGGGCATGGATGGTGATGCCTCGGCCTCGAGTGATGTAGCCGGCGATCGGTTCAGGTGGAATAGGCGTGCAGCAGCCGGCAAGTCTGGTGTGCAAACCGGTAAGGCCACGAACGGTCATCTTATCGCTGCGCTTTTTCTCGCGACTCAGTAATGGCCTCAGCTCGTCGTCAGGCCGCAGCTTCTGCTGCGAGGCAGCAATGGCGCCACCAATTTGAGTGCTCTGAATATCGCCAAAACCCACCTTGGCCAGGAACTGCTCAGTGTCAGTGAATTTCAGCGTCTCGGCGATCTCTTGCAGGCTGTAGACATCTGAGACGCCAAGACGTTTGAGCTCGCGAAGTACGATGTCGCGACCCTGTGCGATGTTCTTCTCTCGTTCCTGTTGGCGGAACCAACCGCGTACCTTGCTTCGGGTACGAGCGCTGCCCGTGTAGCCAAGAGCCTCGTTCATCCAGTCACGGTTTGGCCTACCTTTCTTAGACGTGACGATGTCGACCTGTTCGCCTGAGTTCAGCTTGTAGTCCAGGCCGACCATCTTTCCGTTGACGCGGGCGCCACGGCAGCGGTGGCCAACCTGAGTGTGAATCGCATAGGCGAAGTCAATTGGTGTGGATCCGGCCGGCAGATCGATAACGTCTCCTTTTGGCGTGAAAACGAAAACGCGCTCGCCCAGCAGCTCTTGACTGACTTCGGCTTCTTCAATGACTGTTTCGCCAGATTCACGCAGTCCGCCTAAGAGCTGGCGCAGCATGTTAACCTGTTCGCTTACCGCACCTCTTTGCCGGTTGCCTTCCTTATAGGCCCAATGTGCGGCTATGCCCTTTTCGGCTTCTTCGTGCATAGTTCGAGTTCGGATCTGGACTTCCAGCGTTCTGCCTTTTGAATCCGTAACTGCCGTATGCAATGACTGGTAGCCATTTGGCTTGGGCCGGGCGATGTAATCGTCGAATTCCTGGGGGATTGGCTGCCAGAGGTTGTGCACAATGCCAAGTACCTGGTAGCAGACTGATGGCTCATTATCTTCGACTATGACCCGTAGGGCGCGGATGTCGTAGATACGGTCAAAGCTCAGCCCTTTGTCCCGAATCTTGCGATGAATGGAGTAAATGTGCTTTGGTCGGCCAGTAATCTCAACCTCAATGCCTTCTTCACGCAACTTGGTCCGTAAGATCTCGGCCGCTTCCTTGATGCGACGGTCGCGCTCGGCTCTCCGCTCGGCTATCTGAAATGCGATCCGGTCATACTCCTCGCGATCAAGGTAGCGGAACGCCAGATCTTCCAGCTCCCACTTCAGTTGCCAAATGCCCAGGCGATTGGCAAGTGGCGCGTTAATATCTCGCGCTTCTGTAGCCAATAACACGCGTGTTTCGTCAGGGAGGTCTCCAGCCATTCTCAGATCTTGCAGGCGATCCGCAAGATGTACCAGGACCACGCGAATGTCACCTTCAATGATGGTAAGGATCGCCCTCCGGATGGCTTCCAAGGTCTTGTCGTCGCGGCTGGCGTCGTGTTTTTCGGTGTAAGGGGTAAGCTTGTCGAGCGAGGCTACCAGATCGGCGACTTCGGGACCAAACCGGTCGCGCAAATCCGCCAACTCTTTACCGGTATGGGGTAGGAGGGAATCGTGCAAAAGCGCAGCTTTGATCGTGCTTGCGTCCATACCCAACTCGGCCGCAATATGAGCGACGGCCAAATCGTGATCGACATATAACTCTTGCGACTGGCGCTTGCGCTTTCCGTGCGCCTCGATCACGAAGTCGTGTGCCACCCTGATTTGCTGGGCATCGCCGGCCGAAGCCCCGTCAGGCAGGGCGTCAATTAATTGAGATAAGGTGATGGCGTCAGATTGGGTCATTTAGCTGGCGAGCACAAAGGCGCAATTCTCGCGCTCTTCCGTGGCCCAGGCAAAAAAACAGGCGTTCCCGAGTAATCGCGCGGGACGCCTGCTTCGCGGAAACGCTAAAGAACTGCGCGATGCAAATTAAGAGGCGGCGTCCTCGCCGGCGATATCCATATCGTGCGCGGCGTTGTCTTCCTGCGCACTGGCGGCTGCAGCCTTGTCCTTCTCAAGAGCGGAACTCATTTTGCTCCGACCTTCATCAAGGACGATACGGGCCTGTTCTTGAACCTGGCCGGTTGTATCATATACGCGTGTACGGGCCACTTCATACTGGTGTGCACTAGCGTCGCGCAACTCGAGGCTCCTGGTGGCAATTTGGGCCCGCGTTTCCTCACCGGATTGTGGCGCCAGAATCAGAGCCGTAGCCGCGCCGACCAATCCACCAATTACGAATCCCGCCATGAACGCGCCAATTTCACTTGCGCTATCGCTCATATCTTTTTACTCCTTTCTGAGAGGGTCTGCTGGGACCAATCATTTAACGAGGCAAATTGTCTTTCGGATTGCCAAAGAGCGCTTTGAAGCCGCCGCGGAACCCAGCAACGTAGCTCTTTACTTTGACAACTGGCCGGACAACATTCTTGCTAACGAATGTTGTCGTGCCACGGACAGTGCCCATCGTTTCGTATGTTTGCTCAAGAATCGGCTTTATCTCGAACTCTACCGTGTTAACCAACCTTATCAACATGATCAACATCAGCATTAGCACGATTCCAAAGACGCACGACTCAAGCGCCAGGGCGATAATGAATACGTCGCGAATGGCTTCCAGTTGATTAGGGAAGTACTCCGCCAGCAGAACGATACCAACTGTGAATCCAATTCCGATTAGTATCAGCACAACCATACCGATCACGACGTAAAGCGTCGGGATCGCTTCCTCGCGATTGTCCTCCGGTGGCTGAAACTCTGTACTCATCGCCTTTGATCGTGCCTTGAATCACAGTATATCACCAATAGATAACGTGAACAATCAGTCGCTCCGGCCGGTCAAAAACCAGCTTAGAATGAGCGCCAGCCAAGAACCAATGCTCGCTGCCAGGAGATGAATCGCGCCCAACTTGAGTGCCTCGATTCCTAGCAGGTCGCCAATGAAATGTCCGAGAGTGAAACCGATCCACGAGGCTAGAACATACAGCAGAAGCTTGCGTGGAGGACCACCGACAAAGAAGTGAAAGGCCGCGCCATAAATCGTAGCCAAGAGGAAGCCCAAAACGAGGCCAGCAGCTATTGAGTTCATTCGAGTTCTTCATCACAAATGATGCCCCCGCCAATACACCGGTCGTCATCATAAAATACGGCCGCCTGGCCGGCCGTCACGCTTTTCACCGGGCTATCAAAGCGTACTTCAGCGCTTGACTGGTCGGTTGCGGTGACAAAGGCTGGAACGGCGTTGGCCCCATAGCGAATCTTAACCTGGACTGGAATTGGCTCCGTTGGTGGCGTGCCCGATGTCCAGTTGGTCCTAGCCACCTTCAACGAAGATCGCTCCAATTGCCCGGCGTCGCCAACGATCAAGGCATTTCGGCTATTGTCCTTGGCCAACACGTAAACTGGACGCCCTAGCGAGAGGCCCAGGCCTTTGCGCTGGCCAATCGTATAGTTGGCCAGCCCAGAATGTTGACCAACTTCCTGGCCTGACTGGCTGAGAACAGGCCCGGGTTCAATGGCCTGGCCTGCCGTTTCACGCAAAAAGCGACGATAATCGCCATCAGCCAGGAAGCACAAGTCCATGCTTTCACTTTTTTCGGCGACGGGCAGCCCGGCCTGTCGGGCAAGGTCGCGCGCCTCGGATTTCGTATAGTCACCAACCGGAAACATCACCCTGGCCAGCTCTTGTTGACCAAGTACGTGTAAAACGTACGATTGGTCTTTGCTGGCGTCCCTCGCGCGCAAGAGCTCGAATTCTGAGCCTCTTTGATGGACACGTGCATAGTGGCCTGTGGCAAGATAGTCGGCGCCCATGGTCAGTGCCCGATCGAGGAGGTGACTGAAGCGCACCTGGCGGTTGCATTCTATGCACGGATTAGGCGTTCGGCCGGCGATATGTTCGTCGACGAAATAGCGCACGACCACATTGTAAAAATGGTCTTGAGCGTCGAGGACGTAAAAGGGGATATCCAGGTGCGCGGCAACCCGTCGAGCGTCAGCCATTTGGTGTGGCGTGCAGCATCGGTTCAGACCCTGCGATGGACCGGCCGAAGGCTCGCTCCACAGACGCATCATGAGACCGATTACCTCGTATCCTTGTTTGACCAGCAAGGCCGCGGCAGCCGAGCTGTCGACCCCGCCACTCATAGCAACGACGACGCGACCTCTCTTTCGGTGCTCTCTCCGAGGAGTACTGGCTAGGCTCATGCGTATTGTTCAGTCAGGTGACCCAAGCGCTTGACGATAGTCGGGATAGCCTCAAGGACATAATCCACTTGCTCAAGCGTATTCTGTTTGCCGACTGTAAGTCTTAACCCACCCTTGGTCCACTCGGCGCCCATGCCCAACGCCTCGAGGACGGCAGACGGTTGCGGATCGCCAGTAAGGCATGCGGAACCGCTGCTGGCGCTAATGCCGACAACATCCAAATGCATCAGTAAATCGTTGCCGCTCACGTGACGAAAAGCGAAACTGGCGTTGTGTGGCAGCCTTTTTGTCGGATGACCTGTTAGAACACAGTCGCCGCGGAGAGAAGTGAGCAGGCCGTCCGCTAGCCGGGCCGTGAGAAGTTTGTGATGAGCAATGCTTTGGTCCCTCTCTTGCAGGGCAAGCGTTAAGGCCTTTGCCGCACCAACGGCAAAAGGCACGTTGACGGTACCAGCGCGCCGGTCGTTCTCTTGTCCCCCACCGGTAAGAATGGAGACCAATTCAACGCCCCTACGCACGTAAAGGATGCCAATGCCCTTGGGGCCATAGAACTTGTGCGGGGCGAAACTCAGTAAGTCAATGGGCATAGCCTGCATGTCCCAGTTGGTGACGGCAGCAGCCTGGATCGCGTCAGTGTGAAATAGGGCGCCGTGCTGGCGGGCCAAGTGACCCAGTTCGTTAATAGGCTGAAGCGTGCCTATCTCGTTGTTGGCAGCCATGATACTGACAAGGACGGTATCAGGCCTCATTGCCGCTTCCAGGTCTGCTGGATCAACCTGACCATAACTGTTGACTGGTAGAATGGTCAGATCGAAGTCAAACAAGTCGCGCAACTGCTTGGCCGTGTCCAAGACGGCCTTGTGCTCGATGATGCTGGTAACCAGATGATTGCCCGCGCCAGATCTGCGAGCGGCCAGCATGACCCCACGCAGTGCCAGGTTATCGCTTTCAGAGCCGCAGCCGGTGAATACGATCTCGTCCGGACTGGCGTTGAGCGTTTGTGCTATGCCGGAACGAGCCTCGTCGAGGGCGCGGCTTGCATCTTGACCAAAACGATGAACGGCCGCAGGATTACCATAGCGCACAGTCCAGAAAGGGAGCATCGCAGCGACAACCTCGTCGCGGACCGGCGTTGACGCACCGTGATCCATATATATCTGATCGTTTATACTCATAACGGTCCTTATCGTACCCACTCGGCGACATGCCGCCAATAGCAAACATTCCGGCCTGATGATACCGAGTGATATGACTCTTGTTTATTCGTCTGTGTTTGTCGCGGCGATGGGAACATGCACGATGAACTTGGCGCCTTGATTTACCTCGCTCTCGACATGAATGGTACCGTCACAAGTCTCGAGTCCCTCTTTGACCATGTACAGGCCAAGTCCGGTACCTGCAATGCCACGTTCTACGGCGCTCTGTGCGCGATAGAAGCGTTGAAAGAGATTTGGAATAGCCTCGGCCGGGATGCCAATTCCCTGGTCAGTCACCTCAACTCGCACCATGCTGTCCGTAACCCGGGCATCGATGCTGACAGTTCCAGTTGGCGTGAAATTAATACTATTCTCAACCAAGTTCTTGAAGACCATGTAGAGTGTATCTTCGCTGCCTTTGACGGGCGGCATATCTGGCTGAACGTGCTGACGGAAGACGAGTCCTTTCTGGGACGCTCGGTCGGCCAATGGGGGTAGCACCTGGTCGAGCACCGCGCCCAAATAACTGGACTCATCCTTGGCCTGGTCATGGTCGGACTCCAGTTTGGCCAACAGCAACATCTGGCGCACCATCTTTTGCAATCGATCGCTCTCCCGTTCTATGACGCCCAGGAAGCGATGTGACTTCAGTTCATCTCCTGTCGTCCGGCCATCACGCAACAACCGGGCGTACATCAAGATGGTCGCAAGCGGGGTTCGTAATTCGTGGACGATGTTGTGGAAAAAATCGTCCCGCATCCGTTCAACTTCGCGCACCTGGCGCAAGTCGCTAAAAACGAAAATCAGCTCATCGATCGCGCCGTTGCCGCGATCGATAGTGCTGCCGCTTATCAGCACAGGCGCGTGCTGACCATTTCCTTGACGCAGGTCGCAGGCCAATTGTGGCACTTCACCGTCGGCCGACTTCACGCTCTCCAGAAACTCGGCGAAGTCGGTGGGTCTGGTTTGTACGATTTGGGTCGCCGGCTGTTCACTGACTTCTTCATTACTTAGCCCAAGCAAGGCCAGCAACGCGTCATTTGCAGCGGTCACCTTGCCGTCCACTTTAACCGTCAACAGGCCTTCGGACATGCTGGCAAAGATCGTCTCGATACGCCGTTTTTCGGCCAGGACATCCGAGTGGAGCAGAGCGTTTTCTATGGCAACCGCCAGCGGTCCGCTGATCGCCTGCAACAAACGGGAATCATTCTCGTCGAACTCGCCGTTCTGTTTATTGATCGCTTCTAATACACCAATAACGCGATGCTCAATTTTTAGGGGCACGCACAGAACGGAGTTGGTCAGGAAGCCAGTGTCACGGTCCACTCTTGAGGAGAAGCGCCGGTCGGCGTAGGCATCGTTGACAATGGCCGGTTCGCCATGCAGTGCTACCCACCCGGCGATTCCTTGCCCAATCTTGAAGCTGATGGAAGGTACATCACGTAAACCTGGCCCCATAAGAGCCTCAACAAACACGATCTTTGTACCGGATGGATCAGTCAGGCCGATGGTTAGTGATTCTGCGCCCAGCACACGCCGTACCGCATCCGTGACCTGGGCGATAATCTCCTCTAGATTCAGTGTGGAGGTCAGCGAATAGCTGATATCGGAGATGATAGTGAACTCTACCGCTTGCTGGTCGGAACGTTGGCGAAGAAGCGCCCTTTCAAGGAATAGGCCAATGTGCGCCGCAGTGGTATTCAGGCCAGAAGTATTGAGCGGGCAGTCGGTTCCTGGATCCAGAAGCGAGATCACGGCAACCGGCGACGACTGATCAGCTCGGGTGGGCGTCGGCACAACAGCGGCAAGGACCTTGTCCTCGACAAGGCTCCACAGTTGACTCTTGACTTGCTCGCCGTCAGGCGCAAGATACTTCTCGTGAGCCGCCGCCCCCGATTTGCGGCCGATTCGCTCCAGGAATGGATCTGCCCCTGCCCACCGATCCTGTTTCATGTGGCCGTCGCTATCACAGATCCAAACGTCATAGTGATCGCTGGTTTGGTCGCTAATGACCGTCAAAGAGTCGACGGAGCAATAGGATGCCAAGGTGTGCGCCGCCGCGGCGCACACGCCATGAACATCATAGACATCGCCCAACTCTATTATCAACGCGTCCCATAGAGCCTGTCTGCTACGCTCGTCTGCTGCAAGTAAGGTTTCTGACATGACGGTGCAGTTATAGCCGGGTGGAGCCAACTTGACAAGAGGCCGAATGGGCTAGGAATTACTCTTGGAACGGGCGGCCGCGCGATTCACAATTGGCAATGAGATTATCAAGAGCAGTGGCAAAGGAAAGAGCATGACAGGTGACTGGGCGCGCCCCGAGCGACTGGTCCAAAATAGAAACCACAGTCCAACGAACAGGAGCGCCATGGTCATGACGGCCGGCCAATCAGGAAATGGGCCTCCATCCCGGCGCCAGTAGGCCATCAGCAATATCAGACCGGGCAATAAGGCAATGTAATTCGAAGCCGCGGTGGTGATGCCGATTAGATTTGTAACTGCCAGAGTGAAAATGGCTATAGGCACCAGGACGACGGCATCCCGCTTCCAGGCGATTCGCCATTGCCATAGTAGCAGGAGAGTCAGAATGACCGTCAGCGCCAACCCGAGCCAACGGCCGGTGGCAGGCAACCAGTTCTCGAAGATGGCTGACGGCGTCCCCGCGCGCGTATAGTCAGGATAGGCGACAACCTGTTCAATGTTTTGTGAGATCCAAGCTGGCTCGATTAAGGTTGCCAGGAGGATAAGTGCAGCCAGGCACGCCAAAGTACTGGCAATAATACGGTAGCGACGACATGACAGTGCCCAGATCAGGACTAGAGGCAACAGCAGAACGACCGCTTGCGGTTTTATAGTGGAAAGGGCCAGGAACACTCCGGCGGCCACATCCTGTTTTTGTCGGATAGAGAGCAGCGCTGAAGCAATGAACAGGGATACCAGAATTGAAGCATTGCCGTTGATCAATGGCCTGGAGCTGTGATACCAGATGAGTGCAAACAGTAACAACAGCAATAGCACAGGTGCGGCCGGTCGCCAGTTGGCTATCCTTAGGCTTACAATCGCCAAAGCCAGCAGCGCCATCTCCAGAGCGGTCATCCACAGCGCTCGGGCGACCACGAAATCGCCAATTAGGGCGAAAGGCGTGAAGACTAGAGCAGAATATAGCGGATAGACGAACAGCACCTGATCTTCATTTGCCCTCGCCGGCCGTCCATACATGAATTCCTGGATGGCAATTGAAGTCTCAGCGCTGTAGGGATTCTGGCCTTCGACTAGCAGCAAGCGCGTACCCAGCCATCGTGGGATGAAATCGTTTCCCCCCGGGCTGCCAGCAGCAAAGCGATGGTTGGCCATCGTGAGACCGGCCACCAACATGAGGATTACGACCACCAGCAAGCCCATGGCCGCGGCCGAAGGCAAGCCCTTGCGAATTCTGCCAGACGGATCAGTCATCGGGAAATCATTGCCCAAGCGTTCCTCAAATAGTTGGCCAGGCCACTGGCGGCGAGGCATAATAAAGAATTATACCTGAGCCTACGGCTTAGATTAATGGTTAGGTAGGCAGGTAAGGTGCGTCGAAGTAGTACTTAAGGTGCAGAACTATGAATCAAGAGGAAGAACCGAAACGTAATAGCAGGTTGAGCGAACTGACCAGCGCCCTTAGACGACGTAAAAACGATCGGTTTGAAATCGATGGATATCACATCGGGGGCATTCGATCGGAGAGCCCGATTGCTGTGTTGGCCGGCGCCACTCTCGCGGGAGATGTACTTGCGCCGGAGGTAGAAGTTTGGGGCCTAATATATGGCTATGTGGCTTGTCGCCGGCTGAAGGTTGCACCTGGTGGACAGATCTGGGGCGACGTCTATGCTAATTCCTTTGAGCTGGCGCCGACCGGCAAAATAAACGGTTGGGTCAGCACCTTGGACGCCGGGACGGTCGACTTGTTGCGGGCTGGTGAGGTTGGAAAAGGAGATTTGCCGCCTCAGGACGACATGGCTGTGCCGTCCGAATTGCTACAGCAGATCCAAGAATCTGGCGCTGACGTTGAAGCTGACCAAAGACTCAGCCAGCGCCGAAGCGGTATTTGGCGCCAATTGCGCTCGGAGGCGGCGCTTGCATTGATGGCGAGATACGAGATCGAATCGACTTTCCAGCAACGTCAAGATGAGGCCTTGGCCGAGTTAACGGCCGAAAACATCGAATTGCGTGAGGCATTAGAAAGCACCGTATCAATTGCCGATCAGTTGCCTGATGGGCACCCGGGGGAACCGAACCAGGCCTCTATTGAGACGCTGGACGAGTCGGCCGATGTCCGACAGTTGCAGGCACAATTGCGGCATGCCACCACCGCTGCCCAGAGATACTACGGCGAGCTACTTTGGACGCGGGCATCCTTGCGAGCCGCAAGACGGACGCAAGAAGAGTCCTGACTGTTGGCGCTGGAATCGGAATTACGAGTAGGGGTAAGGCGGTTGTTATTCGGTGAGGCATCGTCGCGTGATCTCTAGGTAGAACATCGACAGTACAAGAAAGCAGGAGCAAGCAAAATGTCCGAGATCGAGATAGCGGTATTTGGAGGTAGCGGCCTCTATGATATGCCAGGGTTGTCGCAAGTGGAAGAGGTTCACCTATCGACGCCCTTTGGTGATCCGTCGGATGTAATCAGGGTTGGTACCTTGAACGGTGTTCGCATCGCGTTCCTACCGCGTCATGGACGTGGGCACACCTTGACGCCAAGTGAAGTTCCCTATCGAGCGAACATATTCGCTATGAAGATGCTCGGCGTTCGGTACATTGTTGCGGTGAGTGCTTGTGGATCACTGCGAAAGGATTATGAACCAGGCCACATCGTGATCCCGGATCAGCTGGTTGATTTCACCAAGGGTAAGCGCGAGCATACCTTCTTCGGCGATGGATTAGTGGCGCATGTGGGTGTAGCGCAACCATTTTCTCCTGAGCTAAACCAGGTCTTAGCCCACGCGATCGAAGAGGCTGGGGGAACTATTCACAAAGGTGGAACGTTTGTCACTATTGAAGGTCCTCGTTTTAGCACGCGGGCCGAATCGAACTTATTCAGGCAATGGGGCATGAGCATTGTCGGCATGACGTCAAGTCCCGAAGCATATTTGGCGGCCGAAGCAGAAATCGCCTACTCATGCATGGCTCATGTAACGGACTACGATGTGTGGCATGAGTCAGAGGAACCTGTGACGGTCGAAATGGTGATCAAGATCCTGTCGGCGAATACCCGCCTGGCGCAAAAGGCTGTCGATCACCTGACCAAGAGCAAGGATGATTGGTCTTCAGACTTTGAGGCACATAATGGTATGCGCGATGCGTTTCTGGTGGGCGACTGGAATGCGGTGCCCAATGAAGTGAAGGCCAATCTCGCTCCGCTTTTTAGCCACTACGCAGGATAGACGCGCGTATAGACCAGACCTGTTCCAAATCTTCATGTCCCGGTTACAGTCCCACAATAGCGCCTCAGTCGGGCCGACCCGGCTGCTGGAGACGACCGTTAACGGCGGCAAAGCCGAGATAGCGCTTTTGCTGATCTCGGCCGGTTTTGTATTCGCGAGCGCGGCCGCGTTAAGCTTGGCACTTGAGGGGACACTACAGTGGCGTCACTTCTACGCCCCTGGCGCCTGGGCATTGTTGTTCGCGACCTGTTACATTGTCCTTGCTAGAGGTCTTGCCGGACACGATCCTGTTATCCTGCCTCTCGTTGCTTTGTTGACCGGTTGGGGACTGGTCCTGCTTGACCGACTTGCGCCGAATTTTCTACCGCGCCAGGTTGCCTGGCTAGGAATAAGCTGCGGCGCCCTGCTACTGGCGTCGATGTTAAGGCCGGCTCTTGGGTTTTTGCAGCGTTATCGATATACGTGGCTGACAGTGGGCCTGTTGCTGCTAGCCTCCACCCTGCTGTTTGGTGTTAATCCCTCGGGGTTCGGTGCGACATTGTGGTTGAAGGCTCCGATAGCAGGGCGCATATACTTCCAGCCATCGGAGCTCCTCAAGCTGTTGCTGGTGGTTTTCCTGGCAAGTTACTTTGCAGAACGGGGGCGAATCATCAGTATGCCTGCAGGCAGCTCTGCCAAACGATGGATAGCCTATCTCGCTCCCCTGGCAGTTATGTGGGGGTTCTGCATGATTTTACTCGTGTGGCAGCAAGACCTTGGTGCAGCCACCCTGTTTTTCGCCGTGTTTGTCGTATTAATATACCTAGCGACTGGGGATAGGCGTTATATAGTGGGCGGGCTCCTGCTGCTGCTCGTTGCAGCCGTCATAGGCTACATCGCCTATGACGTGGTGGCGCTAAGGGTTGATACCTGGATTGATCCATGGCCAGAGGCCGATAGTCGTGGTTTTCAGATCGTGCAGTCACTCTACGCTGTGGCTGCCGGCGGTGTATTTGGTCAAGGGATTGGGACGGGATTTCCAACCTATATACCGGTTGTACATTCGGATTTCGCTTTCGCGGCGATTGCCGAGGAGTGGGGTTTTATTGGCGCAATTGGAATCGTTGCTGGATTCACGGCGCTGGCCTATCGTGGCTTATTGATAGCAGGTAAAGCGAAAGAGTCATTTCACCTCTATCTGGCGGCCGGAATTACGGTGCTTTTCAGTGCCCAGGCACTGTTGATCATGGCCGGCGTCACGAAGCTACTGCCCTTAACCGGCGTCACATTGCCCTTTGTAAGTTATGGAGGTAGTTCTCTCCTGCTCAGTTGCGTGATGGCCGGCCTGTTGCTGAATATTTCGGCGGACAATAAGCGGGGCGGCCGGCCGCAGGCTGGCTAGCGAGAACTCGCGTGAAGATTTGGCAGGTGCGATGAATAGCGACACCGGTGACGCCCGAGGACGCCTGAATCGGTTGAACTTGGCCATATTGGTTGGTTTTGGCTTGATCGCCGTAGCACTGATCTATTGGAGTATATTTCGTGGAGAGTCGATATTGGGGCGGCTCGATAATCCGAGGTTGGTAGAGGCTGAACTTCGTGTCCAGCGGGGGACGATCCTAGATGCTAATGACGTGCCTTTGGCTTACACAAGCGGTGAAGGCGCCGAATTACAGCGCGAGTATCCTTTGGCCGGCGCTGCGCCGGTCGTAGGGTACTATAGTGTTCGGCATGGCACGGCCGGCATTGAACAAGCCTTTGATGCTCAGCTTCGTGGGACGGCACCTGATTACTGGTCAGAGTTCTGGCAATCTGAGGTGCTCGGCGAACCAAAAATCGGCCGCGATGTGCGGCTGACCCTCGACTCACGTTGGCAAGCCAAGGCCGATGAACTATTAGGCGTTAAGAATGGCGCGGTCTTTCTGTTTTCTCTTCCAGATGTCGCAGTGAGGGCCATGGCCAGCAGGCCGGGCTATGATGCCAATCGCCTTGATGCTGAGTTTGAAAAACTCGTCGCTGATGAGCAAGCTCCGCTTGTGAATAGAGTTACCCAAGGGCAGTATCAGCCGGGTCTATTGTTACAACCATTTCTCTTGGCCGTTGGCCAGCGCGATAGTCGACTAGAGTTGTCCGATCTGGTGGTCACAAGAGCCGGAGAGGTCATGGTCGATGGCTTCACTCTGACCTGCCAAGAGTCAGTTGCTGAGGCGATGACTTGGGCTGCGGCCATGGTCGCTCGATGCCCCGAACCTATGCTTGAACTGGCGGAGAAAATGAGTAAGTCGGAACTGTCGAACGCAATCGACGCATTTGGACTGCTGAGCCAGCCTTTTCTGCCGATCACTACGGAAGGGGTTGGATCTCTGGATACGTCGGACGCTAGATTGGCGGTGATAGGACAGGCATCGGCGTCGGTGAGCCCACTGCAGGTTGGCCTTGCTTTAGCAGCCCTTGCCAATGGCGGCCAGTTCAAACAGGCCCAAATGATACAGGCGACTCAAGACGCCGAAGGTATCTGGTCAGCGGAGCGGGCCGAAGAGACAAGCTACCAGGTAGTGCCTGCCGATGTCGCGACCGGTATTCTTGACTTGTTTTCGGAATTCGATGGCATAGCCGAGCATGATCTTTTCGTGCTGTCCGGTCCGAAAGGCGAAAAGAACAGTTGGTATCTTGGTTTGGCGCCGGCCTCGAACCCGCGCTATGGTGTCGTCGTCGTGATCGAGAATGACGACGACACCTCGTCTGCCCGAACCGTCGGCCGAGCCCTACTTAAGGACGTTCTCGATCCTAGTGCCTAAGGTTATGAGACGACGATCGGTGTGCGTTCCCGCGGCCGAAATCAAATCAGGCCTGACCGACCGGGTGCATCAAGCAGGTTTAGTCAGCCTCCGGCTTGACAGCTAACGCGGCCGCAATTTCTAGTAGTTGTTGAATCTGAGGCAACATCGCGGCCGGATTGGGATGAAGGCCTTCCATGACGAGAGCGCTTTCATAGAGCTGATTGATTGACAGCTCGATCAAATGGTCACGGGGTTGTTGGCCGACAAGCTGGGTCAGGTGCGCGATCAGGCTGTGACCGCGATTGACCTCAAGAATTCGCTTTGGTACCTCGTACTCTTTGTCAAAATACCGCTGCAGCCGATCCATATCATGACCCGGCGCATCTTCGGGAGCGACCAGTCGCACGGGACTTTTACGCAGGACACGTGATTCGCGCACCTCGATGACACGGTCTCCAAGCGTCGTGACGCATCGACCAATGAAGCGATTGAAATCGGCCTCTGGGAGGACCTCTTCCTGCTGCTCCACGGCTTCGTCATCATCGACCTCAGGCAACTCAATCGAAGCATCGTCAACGTTGCGCAGTTTTTTATCTTCGTACTCCGACAGCAGTGGCGTGATGAACGGATCTATGGCGTCGATCAAGAACAGCACCTCCAGTCCGCGTTCTCGAAACGGATCTAAATGCGGGCTCAAGGCCACAGTTTGTACGCTTTCGCCCAGAACATAGTAGATTTCATCCTGATCGGGCGACATCCGCTCCATGTAGGCTTTTAGAGAAGTCAACTCCTCCTCAGATTTTGAAGAGTAGAAACGCAGCAGTGGCAGAATCTCGTCTTTGGCGCCTGGGTCTGAGGCCAGCCCTTCCTTTAACTGCCGGCTATAGCTGTCCCAAAAGTGCCGATACCTGGCAGCGTCATTCTCAGCCAGCGAGTTCAGCTCTTTCACAGTGCGGCGTCGCAGCGTCCGGCTGAGCCGGCGAATCACCGGCGCATTCTGGATTGTCTCGCGACTGACGTTCAAAGGCAGATCCTCGGATTCGACAACGCCATCTACAAAATCCAGCCATTTGGGTAACAAATCTGTGCAGTACTCTTGAATAAGCACATTGTGAGCATATAGTTTTAGGCCTGGCTCCTGGCGTAAATTCAACAGGTTGCGTTCTCCGCTGGCCGGTATAAACAGGAGGGATCTCACGTGTAAGGGCGCGTCTGAAGCCAGGTGAATTTCCGCCAACGGTTCCTCGAAGTCCATGGTTAGTTGCTGGTAGAACTGCTTGCGTTCATCATCCGTTACTTCAGCCGGCGTCTTGCGCCACAGAGGCCGTTGCTGGTTGGCCTGTTCCTCGCCAACGTAAATCGGGTAGGCAACGAAGTCCGAGTACTTTTTGACTATTTGCCTGAGCATGTATTCGTTGGCAAAATCGGCCGCGTCCGGCTTTAGAACGATGTGGATGGCCGTGCCACGCTGGTCCTTCTCCGCCTCTTCGATCCAGAACCGCTCGCCGCCCCTCGAAAGCCATGCCACCGGCGCATCCTCGGGTCGATAGCTAGCCGAGACAACGCGTACTTCTTCGGCAACCATGAATACTGAGTAGAAGCCTACGCCGAACTGGCCAATGATGTTGGCGGCACTGTCTTCGTCTTCTTGCACTAACTTGAGAAACTCCTTGGCTCCAGATTGGGCAATCGTTCCCAAGTTCCTGGATATCTCGTCTCGATTCATGCCGATACCGGTGTCACGTACGATCAGCTTCTTTGACTCACCTTCTTCTTCTATCGCGATGTGAACGGCCAGTTCAACTTCCGCGTCTCGGACGTCCTGGTTGGTTAGCATCTCGAACTGCATACGAGTCAGAGCGTCGGAAGCGTTTGAGACGAGCTCGCGCAGGAAAATGTCCCGTTCCTTGTACAAGGAATGAATCAGAATATCAAGTAACTGTGTGATCTCAGTCTTGAATTGGTACCCTTCGCCATTGGCGGGTTGCACTGCAGTCATTGCTTACCTCCAAACAACTGAATAATTGACTAACTTAGTTGGTAGCTATCGTAATTGATCTCCGCCGTCAGTCTCGCCGCCTACGATGGCCGGAACAGACCCCGTGTAGCCGATTATCACGATCGCTTGATCCGATACCCAACCTTGTTGCCGGGCCGTGTACTGAATCAACCACCAGGGCGCAGCGGCGTCCCGGCCGAGCATAAGGCGCTCGTCCTGTAAGCCAGGCGGCCAATGGCTTCCAAGTAAACACCGGCACCCAATCGGACATTGACTGGGTCAAGCGCCGGGGCCGGAGGTGGGTGGCCACACTCGCCGACTTCGGCGGCCGACGGCAGCTGTAATATGGTTGCTCCCGAATTCACGTTGCCAATTGGATCGGTAGCCGGGCTTTCAACTGGCCTATATCGGAGCGTGATCCGCTGCCTAAAGCCGGCGCCGCTATTCGCAAGACGACTAGGAGCATTCCGGCAAGAATCATCGGAATGGCATTCTCTATGCGCATATTGCTGAAAATATCGTTACCTCGACCAGAAAACTAGAGGCGAATCTAGCGGTATTTTACGCTAATCGCAACGTCTGTTGCCAGCGAAGTTTCAAAAACCAGAGAGTTTCCGTTCACGCTGGTCGGCGATGGCGCGGTTCTGAGCAGCTGTTCACCATCTGGCAGCATGAGGGCAGCTGCCACTTGATGCGATTCGGTCCTGCCTGTTCTCTCAGGTAGAGACGGTATAGGCGGCGACCGTCTTGACGCTGTACGATGGATACCGGACTCGGGCCGCTTCAGAATCGGCCACGAAGCGTTGAGAATACCACCTTTGTGCGGCCGACTGCAACGTCTGTAGTAGTTCGTAGCCTTTGGCCGACAGGAGGCTAGAATCTATCCGGCTTGTGAAGGCATTGGCCAGCGGCTCCATGAAAGCTTTGCGTCCGATTACCCATTTGGCTGGTTCGGTGCCAGGTCCCGATTCTTCGCCTAACTGCGCGACGGCGTTCTGGGCATCGACGAACCAATCCAGTTCTTCAATGTCTGTGCTCTGTATGCCAGAAGCCAACAGACTATCCAGGCTGTTTTGATGCCGAATGAGGAACGACCGTCACGCGCGCTGCGAAACGCACTAATCGTCATCCAGAGCAAGATCAGCAACAGGCCGAGAATTAGAAGAGGCTCATCCAGCTAAATTCGTCCCGAGCGCCAGTGGCCAGGTTTGGTTGGGTAGCGAGCGCTACTCATCTGTCGAACTCTGAACCGGCGGCCACGCAACTCCGGCTGCCGAGATCTGTGAACGACAACTGCGCGGCAATCGAGGCATTCCCTGGGGTAAGCACAGTGGCCGTATATGGAACTTCTTTCAGTATTTCCTGCGTCGCATGGCGCACTGACACAGCGCTGCTATCGTCAGGCGTCAGACCCGCCAGCAGAGAAATGGCAAGCGGAATCAGCCACACAATCTTGGATTCAATCTGCATCAGCCAGGGACCAGCTGATATCGCGGCCAGCAGGAATGCTGGCAGAAGCAAAGCGGCCGCGTCGACGGTTCGATAGGTGAAGGCATGGAAGCGGAAAAGGATAGCCGTAACAAAAACGGCGGCCGACAACCAATATCGCTACTTCGTCATCTTACAAGCGCCGGCCGCACCAAGTAGGAGTCAGAGGACAATCGGGAACCCAACGCCAGGACCGAACCAGGCGGCGAGGCGCGACGGCACCTCGGCGATCGGGAATGCCAGGACGTATTGGGCTGCTTGCACTACTTAGCCAGGCCAGTAACAGGAACGGCGTCAGACCGTTAAGCAACCCAAAAACGAATCTCGCTAGCCCAGATTCAGAACTACCGACGAGCCAGAGAGCCAATGGTAACAGCTCGGAGCTAATGGCTTGGCGCCAAACCAGCGGCTTGAAAGCCAGGATCAAAGCAATTGCCATTGGTGTTAGTTGGAGTCGCCAAGCCTCAGAATGCTTGGCTTCGGAATGCCTGGATCAAAAGTAGCGGTTCTCGGGATTTCGTGTAGTCAAACCTAACACCAATATTTCAACTCCAGCGGCAGCAGCAACGGCCGACAACAGCCTGAGCCGTGCTGCAAAGGTTCCAATGGGCGGGGAGCCGAGGACCTGGCCAAGTGACACGGTATATGGGATATCCAGGCGGATCGAGGGTACTGAGAGTCGTAGAAGCGGCAATCAACCCGCCTCCGTCCCCGCCGTCGTGGCGCCAGGTAGGATCTTTGGACAGCGTGCAAAGGTAACTCAACAACGCTATCGCGACCGCCCACAAATAGAAGATCGCGGCTGGAGAAAGCGTTGGGCGAGACTAAGCTCGTTCGCCAAGGCCTGGTCTCGGGAGTGACTGCCTGCTTCTGTTCCAATGCATTGGCTAGCGGGCTCCTTCGCGCTTCAGCACGACCGGGATCATCCTGGCGGAATCGTCAGATCATGCCAGCAGGAGCAATCCTGGATAATGAGTTTGCTCCAGGATGCAGCAGATCTTGAACGACATCAAGCTGGCCCGTATAGGCATTCTCGCCATATTGGCCCGCTCGCATTATACAGGGTCGCCATGCGAGTCTCCCATTGGCGGGCCGGAATTCGTTACGTTCTCGTCGTTCTGACAACCGGACAATATGACGGCTATCACGAGGGCCATTACTATCCGGCCAATTACGGCCGGCTGATGAAGGCCGGGATTCATGGGCGGTGCTATTTGCTACCGGCCCGCTTACGATCGTAGTAGTAGATCGCTCCGACGACGCAAGAGATGAACACGGCAAACGCCGCCCCAAAGCCAAGCCAAAGGAAAACAGTGCCCAGGAAGGGCTCCGTTTGAGGTTCCTGGACCTCGGCAGATTCAGAACCTGGTGGGCCCGCATTCTGGGAACCAATAATCGGATAGGGCGTGCCATTGATAACATCACCGGGCTCTGGACCAGGCTCTGGTGCGGTCGAATTGCTCTCTGTTGGGAATACAATAGGCGTTGGCGGCGGGGCCGGATACCCGTCTTGCGGAGGGTCGGCCGGCTCGTCTAAGAGGGGGCCAGGGTAGGCGGTTCCCACTGGCGTGGTCTGATTTTGAAACTTGGGCGAGTTGTTGTCTTGTTTCGAGATGGCAGCACTAGAGGCATCGACGACCGCTATGCTGTTGTACGAATTCCTGGATGTCGCAGCTGACACCACCGCAGTTCGCACAATCTGCGCAGTGGTGACGGTTGGGCCGGTTGCCCATTCGGGGAGTGCTGTAGGTGGCGGAGTAGCGCCCGCAGTCGAGTAGACGGTCTGCCGGGTCGCAATCTGGGTTTGATCTTGAGTAGCCGCCGTCGTAGGTGTGGCTGTCTGGCCAATCTTATCCGGCCCGACCTTAACTTCAATAGGATTAGTCCGGCTCTCATTGCCTTGGCTGGTCTCTACCTCAACCAGCATGTACCAGTTACTGCGACCAAGTATCACATTGTCCTGATCTCGCCTCTTGTACTCGGCGTCAAAGAGGCTGTCGGGCGGCGCCTCCGATGGCACGAGACCTATCTGTGAAAGCTCTTGGAATGGGCCGCCTTCTTGGCTGGCTCGTTCCACGTAGGAATCGGCCGTATCTAGCTCTGTGGCTGTCGCCCATTCTAGAAGCACTGAGTTGCCGTCCTGCTGTCCACGGAATTCAGGTAGGCCTACAGTGGCCTTGGCCTGAACGGCTATTGGTCCCAGAGTAGCCGCAACAGCGACAGTGCACGCGGCAAACACGATCAATCGGATAAGTGTTCTCATGGTTTGAATTATCTTTGAATACCTAGCAGCCCAGCGTCGAGCGCTTTCACCGAATTGTAGGGTTATTTCAGCGTCATTGCCAACAACGTCAGTGCCAAGACCGTTTCACGCGCTCGAACTCGTGCGGTAGATTGACGAGATGATAGAATCGGGATCTAGTTCCGTACTGGATCGGTCCATGCGAGTAACTTGGAAGTCGATTTCGCATAGGCATTAGTAATTTCAATGACTATCGAACCAACAATGAGTAGGCCATCGCTAAGGCCTCACAGCTTTCCTGACTTCTCAGCGATAGGGCGAACCCAATCCATTAGATGGCAAACGCGCTGACAAGATTCGCTGACAGGCCTTGTCAGTTGTAGAATCTCTGGCTGACAAAACGATCTTGCCGAGAGATCTCAAGTTCGGTTAAGGAGTAGCTAATGGCCAGAACGCAGTCGCAATATGTTTGCCAGCGCTGTGGACGAATCACGGCCGCCTACGTCGGGAAATGTCCCAAGTGCCACGAATTTGGCACCATGGTCGAGCAGGTAGTCGCACCTGAGAAGAGTGAAAGACGACGGGGCCGAGTAGCCGGCGCCGTCAGTAAACCGATAAGGTTACCGGAGATCACATCCGATGGCCTGACCCGCCTGGCGCTTCCCATGGCCGAGTTCAGCCGCGTCTTGGGCGGCGGCATTGTTCCTGGGTCAATCATACTGGTCGGCGGCGAGCCTGGCATTGGCAAATCAACGCTCCTTCTCCAGGTAGCCGCGTTGTCGTCTGCCCAACATGGCCCCAGTCTATACATTTCTGGAGAGGAAAGCGTACGCCAGATCAAGATGCGCGCCGATCGAATGGACATCAGTGCTGATCAGTTGTACCTGGTGACAGAAACCAACCTTGACACCATGTACCAGCACATTGAAGAGGTACAGCCTAACATGGTGATCGTCGACAGCATTCAAACCACCTACACGGGAGATCTAAGCTCGTCGGCCGGCAGCGTGAGCCAGGTAAGGGAATGTGCGGCCCGCTTCCAAGAGTTAGCCAAGAACAGTGGCCTGGCCGTCATTCTGGTTGGCCATGTCACGAAGGAGGGCGCGATAGCGGGGCCTCGCGTACTCGAACACATAGTCGATGCCGTGCTTTACCTGGAAGGCGATCAGTTTCATCGTTATCGATTGCTCAGAGGCGTCAAGAATCGATTCGGCGCCACCAGCGAGGTGGGTGTCTTTGAAATGGCCGAGAAGGGCATGATGGAGGTGGCTAACCCATCAGAGGCGTTTTTGGCCGAACGGCAGGCAAATGCGCCCGGTTCAGCTATAGCCGTAACTATCGAAGGGACGCGTCCCTTGCTGGTGGAGATCCAAGCGTTGGCAAGCGCTACATCCTTCGCGAACCCGCGGCGGACGGCCAATGGTTTTGATTACAATCGACTCTTGCTGCTGGCGGCCGTCCTGGCTCGACGGACAGGGCTAAGGTTGCACGACAAGGATCTATATGCGAATGTCGTCGGCGGTCTCCGAATCGAGGAGCCGGCGGCCGATTTGGCGTTGGCCGTTTCCATTGCCAGCAGTGTGAAGGATAGGGCTGTGCATGCGGACATGGCCTTCGTGGGTGAGGTCGGCCTTAGCGGCGAACTGCGCGCGGTCAGCCAGACTGAGAAAAGGCTAAAGGAGGCGGCCAAACTCGGATTCCGTAAGTGCGTTGTACCTCGTTCCGCCGCACGCTCATCCAGCCAGCCACCGGCGAGGCTTGAGGTGATCGGCTGCCGTACTTTGAGAGATGCGCTGGGCGTTGCTTTGACAAACTGATGGAGCAGGCAGTCAATCCGCGATAACGCGAGGCATTGCCGGATAAGTCTCTCATCAGGGCAATGCCAAACTAGCGGGCCCGGCCGAGATATAATAACAACCCGCCCAGGAGAGCGAGCAACGTCACAATGCCAAAGAGTGCGAAGAGAATCCCACCGCCACTCTCCTCGGACTGATTAGCTTCGGCAGCAGTCGCAACTACTTGCGGCGTATGAGTTGCCGCCGGCCGTTCGGTGGCAGTTGGCGACGCCTGCAGCGTTGGTGTGCTGGTCGCACTTGGCGCCTGCGTCAACGTTGGCGAGACCACAATCACTGGCCGATCGGTGGAGCCGCCAATTTCTGCCGGCAGCGGGCGAAAGCCGACGACAATCCGCTGGCCCACCTGTAGAATCGACTCTGTATCGAGTTCGTCGTTAAGCGCAAGCAACTCGTCGATAGATAGGCCAAACTTCTGGGCCACGCTGAATAGGGAATCGCCATCGACAAGTTCGTAGACCACGCTGCCATCGGCCAAGATTACGGCTCCTGGGAACTGATCGCCAGCTTCGCGCGCTGACACCTGGCCGGCCTGTCCAAGGACCAATCGTTGACCAACGGTAATTACCGAGGTTTCGTCCAGGTTGTTGCGAGAGTAAATCTCGAATAATGGCACTTCAAAAAGCTCCGAGATCCCGATCAATGTATCCCCAGGCTGGATGATGTACACGATCTGACCGTCGGATTGGGGCGTCGGCGACGCGACGGGCGTTGGGCTAGGTGTGACCGTTGGGGTTTCCGTCGGTGTCGACGTGTCAGTCGGAGTAGGTGAAGGGCCAGATGTAGGCGTCGCCGTAGGAGTAGCAGAGGGGCCTGCGACCTGGGCAACTTGAGTCGCGGGCGGCGGCTGGGCAACAACCGCCGCCAGGCTTCCTGACTTGTACGCAGCACTTAGCTGGCGCGTGAGGTCTAGGTAGTAGTTGCCGAATTCAGTGCTTGGCTCGATGTTACTTCCCTCAGCCCACTCATTGAATGAATTGACGATTAACATGTCTGGCGCGCTCGATGCTGCGCCGTTGAAGCTGGTTTGGTAGTAAGAGCCGCCTGCCCTGTCGCGGAGTATTGTCGCCTGCCCACGGCCCAACAGTGAGTCGTTGAAGCCGGGCATGGCGGTTGCCACCCAATATCGATAGGCGCCATAAGTATCGGCCGCGGCCCGAGTTCTACTCGACCAAGTGATTGCCGTCCCGGCAGGATTCGCCGACCAGGCAATATTGTACAGATGCAGCCCGTCGAATACGGACAGGTAGTCGAGGTTTGAACCTTCCGCGATCCATATGCTATTGTGCCCAGGGTCCACTTGCTCGCGTATCTGAGCCCATTCGCCCACCGGCAACAGCCAATTTGCCCAAAAGAATACAACTGGCTTGCCGTCAACCCGCAAATACGCCGGGTGATTTGCATGCGTGGCAAGAAGTGCACTCAATGCACTGGCACGATCGCCGTTAGAGGTGAAGAATGGGCTGCCCACTTCAAAATCAACCGCGGCCTTAAACCCACTGGAAGCAGCTACTCCAAGCAATGTTTGGAAATTCGATTCAGTCTGATTGGCCGCTGGTCCATACCAACTTTGAACGAAGCCATCAATGCCGGCTGAGCGCGCTTCAGAGACATGGCGCTGAATCACTCCCCCGTCGGTAGAATAGTATGGCTGAGGTGGCTGGTAAGGAGTTCTACCGGGTCCAAACGAACCTGGATCATACCAGGCATAGTAGAAGGCCAGGACCAGATTTGTTTGGCCCTGGGCCTCCACACGCGCCGGTGGTACCAACGCGTTCACCAGAACCGCAATGGCGACGAGGAAGGCTATCCGCCATGCGACTCTAAGCGGGCGAAGGCTTCGAAACTGAATCCATATTGAAAACGACTTCATTCGATCGGTCATGCTATCAGACTCTTTACGCGTCGCCGACAACGGAGGCAACGCTCTGCGTTTGGGCTGCCTGGCGCAACAGCCCACAATTATACCAGCGGCAAGCTAGCGCAAAAAATGCCGATGCTAGCGTTTGTGAAAATATGTATTTGTGCTATCATACCGGGTCGTTGCACGGCTTCGGCCTGAAACAGAAAATGGCCGACCGCCGTTTTCCGCTCTTGGCTTGAACCAAGGGCATTCGCTCTCCCGAGCAAATTCCGAGGAAAAGGAGAATAAGCAACATGCGTGAGTACGAAGTTACTGTCGTGCTAAAGCCTGATCTTGATGATGATGCCCGTGCTGAGGTACTGGGTCGGATTGAGGCATGGATAACCCAGGGCGAAGGCGAAGAAGCAAAGCCGTCGGCCGATCATTGGGGTCAGCGTAGATTGGCCTACCCAATCAACAATTTCACAGAAGGATACTACGTACTATACCTGGCCCAGATGGAGCCACCTAGCGTAGGCGATGTTGAGCGAAACATCCAGTATGTGGATGATGTCTTGCGCCATCTAGTGGTGCGCAGGGAAGAGTAAGCTCTATTGTCTTCCAAGTAGCGAGAACGTCTCCTGCGCCTGCCGCAGGGTGGCTTTTCGTGACCTGGATTCAGGGTAAGGAGAAAGTTATGGCTGAAGAGCGTTCACGGGGAGACATGTCTTTATTGACCAGCCCCTATCACAGGAAGCGGCGCATCTGCGCATTTTGCGTTGAAAAAACAGACAGGCTTGATTACAAGCAGTATGAAGTCCTGGAGCGTTACTTGACCGAGCACGGCCGAATTCGGCCGCGCCGGCAGACTGGAACGTGCGCCAAGCATCAGCGCCGTCTGGCACGGGCAGTTAAGCAGGCCCGTCATCTGGCGCTACTGCCCTTTGTCGTCGACTGAGCAATACAGGGGAGAAGATGGCTAGAAAGCGCAAGCAGAATATCGAAGAAGAACAGCGCCAGAGCCGCAAAGAGATCCTTCAAGCTCGCAAGCAGGAGCATCAAACGCGCCAGGTCCGATTGGCCGTTATTGGCATTGCCGCCCTGCTGGGCGTAGTATTACTCATCGGCGTTGTAAACGAGTTTGCTCTTAAGCCTGGCTCACCTGTTGCCGAGGTGAATGGTGAGGAAATCGCGATGCGGGATTGGCAGGAGCGAGTTCGTTTCCAACGTGCTCAACTTGTCGTCGGAATAGAGGATCTTGCAGAAGCGGTGGGTCAGGATATTGGCCAGGTACAGCAGTTTGCCGGCCAGCAGATCAATCTGTTAGAGGATCCTGAGACGCTGGGGCAATTGGTGCTTGATCAGATGGTTGATGAGCTTATCATCCGCGAGGCAGCAAGTGAACGCGGTATCGTCATTTCAGATGATGACGTGCAGCTGGAAATCGAGGAATCATTCAGTTATTTTGATGGCGAGTCACCAACGCCTTTTCCGACCGCAACTGAGACTGTAATTCCCACACCTTCGCTGACCCCGATCCCAACCGCCGTGATCACCGAGGTTTTGCCGGCCAGTACACCCCAGCCAACGCCGACCACCGGTCCCACAGCCACACCGCTGCCTACGTCAACACCGGTGAGTCTGGACTCATTTGAAGAAAGCTTCGGCGAAACGATGAACCGCTTTGATGATCTTGGCGTATCAGAGGTTGTCTTCCGTGATGTGGTGCGCGCTCAGCTGTATCAGAATCGATTGGCTGAAGCCTTGGCCAACGACGAGGAAGTGGCTGAAGAGGCCGATCAGGTAAGCTTTTTCTATATTGTCTCGGAGACTAGGGAGGAAGCCGAGCAGGCACTCCGTGATATTAAAGCCGGAGACTATAGGACTATCTGGAATACGATTCGCAGCAGGCCGTTTGATGCCGAATCGGAGAGCACACTGGTGGCCAGCGAGTTACTATGGCGAACGCGCGAGGATGTCGTAACCTTCTTTGGCGATGACGTGGCCCAGAGTGCTTTTGATCTTGACTTGGAGGAGCCAAGCCCCGTGATTCTCGTTGCCGCCGAGGCAGAAGACGAGAGCGATAGCTACTACATCATCATGGTGAGCGGGCGCGAGCTGCGACCCTTGACCGAATCGGCCATTGCTGCGGCTGAACAAGAACTCTTTCGGAGCTGGCTTGAGAGCCGCCGAGCCGAAGGTGTTCAGGTATTTGAACGCTGGCGCACAGGTGTGCCTGGAAGACCAATACTTGACCGACGGTTCCTGATACCGCCAACGCCGGCTCCCGCGACTCCGACCTTGGATATTCCAACCCTGGAGCCTGAACCAACCACAGAGACTGTCGAATAGTCTAGTAGTAACTACGTGTATTGAATCGCAACGCGAACTAATGTAAGAACAGCCCGGCCTTGCTCAGCAGGTCGGGCTGTTCTGTGCATTGGGTGACCATCCACATCAACGGAGGTTATTGGCCTCAGGCTGGGCTCATCCGGGATGGTGGTGAACGTAGTCCTCTGGTTTGATCGAAATGACTTGACTGACACTATCGGCTCCCATACTGACGCCATAAACGCTTTCCGCGACCTGTACTGTTCCGCGATTGTGTGTAATGACAATGAACTGAGTGCGTTCGCTGAGTTCAGTAAGCACTTCGCGAAAACGATTAACGTTGGCCTCGTCCAGCATTGCGTCTACCTCATCCAGTACACAGAATGGGGTAGGGGACACCTTTAGCAGGGCAAAGATCAAGGCGGCTGCGGTAAGTGAGCGCTCGCCGCCAGATAAGAGGGCCAGGCCTTGTTCACGTCTACGCGGCAACCTGGCCACGATATCAACTCCAGTGACCGTTAGATCGTCGGGATCAGTGAGCGCCAACTGGGCAGAGCCGCCACCGAATAGCCTCTTGAAAACCTCGCCGAAGATGCCGTTGACTTTCTCAACGGTGTTGACAAAGGCCCGGGACGTAAGTTCATCAAGATCGTCGATAACGTCGCGCAACCGCTGCTTGGTGGTCGACAGGTCCTCTATTTGCTGCACTAGGAACTCATGTCGGGCAAGTGTTTCATCATACTCGGCCGGCGCTTCAGGGTTGATTGCACCTATGCGATTTAGCTGGCCGCGGTAGCGTTGAATCGATTCTTCTATATCGTCTGGCAAATGCTGAACGACAGGTAGCTCCTCAACGACCTCGGCCATCGGTAGCGGCGACTGCCCCAGTTGGTCGTCGTCGTAACTCAGGGCAACAAGGCCTAAATCGGCCTGGATGCGCTCTTTTAGGCTTTCAACTAGCGATTCTCCCTGAGTGAGCTCAATGCGAGCCCGGGTATAACGAGTCTCGGACTCATGACCAATTCGCTGCAACTTTGATAGTTCGTCATTCAAAACGGCCACTTTGCCCTGGCGGCCTGCAATCTGTTCATGCAAGGGATCAATAAGCTCTGTTACTAAATCCATTTCCCGTTGTAGTTCCGCTAGCTCTGCTTCTTTGAGGCCCAGCCCCAGCGCCTTCCAGCGCGTTTCCAACTCTTCGAGTCGCGCTTGCCTGCGACGCAACTGGTCACTGATTTGATTGAAAGTCGTCTGCCGGCTATCGACAACTGCCTGGCGACCGGCCAAGATCGTTTGCGCAGAAAGGACGTTTTGCGCAAACTGCTTGCGCGCTTCAGTCGACTCGGCGACGGGTAGCTTCTCCAGCCTCAGCTGGCCCTCCTCTAAGGCCATGGACAGCTTGACGGAAGATGACTCGTACTCAACTATAGTCTCTTTGGCTTCGGCCAAACGCCGTTCGATATTCTTGATACTCTGTCGGATTCGAGTGGCATTCGAGCGGTGAAAGTCATGGCTCTGGAGCGCCAGTTGGTGCTCAGATCTTGCCTGAGCGACGGCAGCTGCGCAGTTTCGTCTCTGTTCCTCAATGCGGGCTTGCTCGGATAGATGGTGCTTTAGGACGGATTCCAGAGTCGCCAGCTGTTTGTCAGAGTCTGTAATTCTGCCGGCTAGTTCGGTTCGGCTGGATCGCGCTGATGCCAGGTCTTTGGCCGTTTTTTGCCGTAGTTCAGACCTGGCCAGCTGGGCAATATTGGCGCCGAAGGCGCCAAATTCGACCAGGCGGCCATCTCGAACAACCGTGCCGTCAAGTGAGACTACTACGTTGTCAGGAGAAAGTGACTCGGCAATTTCATAGGCCCTCTTCACATCGCCGACGACAAGGATTCGGCCGAGAAGTAGCCTGACCAGCTCGGCATCCACGCCTTCAAAGGCGACTAGCTCGTCTGCCCAGCCTATCACGGTGCTATCATCTGGCACTGCGGGTCGCCGATTATCAGCGATCTGGTCGCGCGCGATGGCCAGCAAGTGCCCTTCACCGACCGACTCCTGAAGCTTCCAAATTGCCTGTTTGTCGTCCACTATCCAGGTCAGGAGTCGGTGTGAGAGCGCTGCATGTAACGCTGTCTGGTACGGGGCAGGAATATCCAGCGCGTCGGCCAATTGTCCTCTGTTAGGCAGTTTGGCCGGAAACTCCGCTTCAGTGCCTTCCGAGCGGTCCAGGATCTCCAATTTGGATTCGAGGCCGACAATCTCCTTGTCTGTGGCTGCCAGCTCGGCGATCAGCGCATCTTTCTTTAGGCGGGCCTCTCTCAAGTTGGCTTCAGCGCGGTGACGTTTGCGCAGTTCAACATCAAACTCGTTCTGGATCTGGGCCAGCTTAAGACGCTCTGATTCCAACTGTGATTCGAGAGCTGCAACCTCATCGCCAGACGGAGATTCATCCAGCTCATCGCTTGCCTCGTTCAATCGCTCGCGAAGCTGGCTGCTCAATTGAGTGACACGACCCTTTGCCTGAGCCAGCGCGTCGGCGGTTTGGCGATGGTCGCGCTGAAGGTTGGTCACATTCTGTTGCCAGCGCTCGATTTCGGTTTGGTGGTCCAGAAAGCTGGCCTCGAAGGATCTGAGTTCAGCCTGTTGCTTTTCCATGTCTTCCTGGGCAGATTTCAAGCCGGCTAGCGCTTCCTCAAGCTCTCTGGCGGCGGCGGATTTCTGGGTTTCCAGCGCCGGTATTTCGTCGCCGTGTTCGTCAAGTTGGCGTTGCAGCAAAACCTTGCGTTCAGAGAGCACGGCAACTTCCCGACGGGCATGCTCCAGTCGTTCGCGAACATCCTCACGACGCAGCTCATGCTGCCTAAGCTGATCCTGAAGCCGATATAGTTCCTTTTGATTGGCGTCCAATTGCTCCTGGAGATCGAGCTGCTCTCTGCGCGCCTTCACCCAATGCCTCTGAGAAACTTCACTCTCATCCCTGGCGGCTCGCAGGTTCTTTTTGGCCTGCTCCCATTTGTATCCATACCACATTTGCAGAAGGTGGCGCAGATCGGCCGCCACTTGTTCGTAATTGCGAGCGCGATTGGCCTGACGTCGGAGAGTATTCAAGCGCGGCCGGATTTCGGCGACGATATCCTGAACCCGCTCCAAATTGTGGGCTGTTTCTTCTAGTCTACGCAAGGTTTCGGCCCGCCGCAGTTTGTAATGACTGACCCCGGCTGCTTCCTCAAACAGCATCCGTCGTTCATCAGCCCTTAGGGACAAAGCCTGATCAACAAGACCCTGGCCGATTATTGTGTAGGTTCTGTGTGCCAACCCGCTTTTCGCAAGAAGATCTGTGATGTCGCGCAGGCGGACTCTCTGGCCATTGAGCAGATACTCGTTGTCGCCGGAACGGTGCGCCCGGCGGCCGATCTCGATTTCGGCGTAGTCGATCGGCAGCCAACCTTCGCTGTTGTCAAGCGTTAAGATGGCCTGGGCCATTCCGGCGCGGGCACGTTGCTGACTGCCGGCGAATATCATGTCGGTAGTCCGCTTGCCGCGCAAGGTGCTATAGCTCTGCTCGCCTAGTACCCATCGGATTGCGTCGGCGATATTGCTCTTGCCGCAGCCATTTGGCCCGACGATGGCCGTGATTCCTTCGTCAAATTCGAAGTTCGTCCTGCTGGCGAAGGTCTTATAACCTTGAAGTCCAAGTCTCTTTAGTTTCATGGGCGGCGCGCAGTATATTGAGAAGTGCTGAAGTTGGCAAGTGGAATGCGCCAGCCTACATTGGCTTCATGACAGAATTACATACTAAAGAACGCGGCACAAAAATCCCTTCAGATAGGCCGATTCGGGAAACGTGACCGAAATCGGGTGATCAGCCGCTTGGCTCAAAAACTTGATGATCTGGACGTTGCGCCCAGAATCGATGGCGGCGGCGAAAAGGATCTTCTGGAACAGGTCTAGACCGATGAGTCCTGAGCAGGAAAAGGTAGCCAGAACACCGCCAGGCCGAACGATATGAAGCGCCTGCATATTCAGGTCCTTATAGCCTCGACTGGCGGCAGTCACGTCCTTTTGACTCTTGGCGAATTTGGGCGGGTCTAAGATGGCCAGGTCATACCCGCGATTCTCCTTACGCAACTGCCGTAGAATCTGAAAGGCGTCGCCAGCCAGATACGTGTCCTGAGGTCGGGTTTGATTGTTCAGGCGCATATTCATTCGGGCAACCTCGAGTAAGCTGGGCGAACTCTCAATATTGGTGATGGTTGAGGCCCCAGTCCTTGCCGCGTACAAGGCAAAGGCGCCAGTATATGCAAAAACGTTGAGAACATCGCGGCCAGCCGTGTGACTTGGATCGCTGATGATGGCCCGATTGTCACGTTGATCCAGATAGAGTCCGCTCTTGTGGCCTTGGTAGAGATCCGCGTACATCTGGAGGCCGTTTTCGGCAATGACCAACTGCGATGGCGGACCAGAACCGTAGAGGATCCCAGAAGCCTTTCGCAAGCCTTCTTTTCTTCGAACGCTGGCGTCGGATCTTTCGACAACACCAGTGGGATTCAGCAATTCGACCAGCAGCTCAACCAACAGCTCTTTTCTGCGATCGATTCCGGCCGTTAGGCACTGAATAACTAGATAGTCGCCGTACTTGTCCAAGATCAAGCCTGGCAATCCATCAGCCTCGGCGTTGATCAACCGGTAGGCAGTCGTTTCCGGTTCCAGTTCCAGCAGTTTGCGTAACTCAATTGCCTGGGCGGCTCGTTTTGACCAGAAGTGGCGGTCTATTGCTTCTTCGGCGTCCCAGCTTAGGATGCGGGTCAGAATCTGAGATTCTGGATTGCAGTAGCCGCAAGCCAGCCAATCACCGTCGCTATTGCGTACGTCAACCAACTGACCAGGCTCAGGTACTGAGCCTACGATTTCGCTGACTGCCCCCGAGAAGATCCAAGGATGCCGGTTTCTGATTGGCTTGTCGCGACCATTCTTGAGTATTAGGCTGGCAACCGGGTGGTCCATCAATTCAAACGGCTTGGTGCCTGTCTTCTGTAATGGGGCCGCCTGATAAGAGCTCTAGCGCATGTGGCAATACCGGCAGCAAGATGTCCAAGCCCTCTTTTGCCGCCTTAGGGCTTCCGGGTAGATTTACAATGAGCGTTGAATCGCGAATACCGGCCCGGGCCCGAGAAAGCATTGCATGGCGGGTGATCTTCAGGCTTTCAGAGCGCAACGCCTCGGCGATACCTGGCGCCTCCCGGTTTACGACTTGCATCGTTGCCTCTGGCGTAACATCCCGAGGCGAGAATCCGGTCCCTCCCGTTGTCAGGATCAACGCCAAACCAGCCAGCGTCCAGTCACGCAAGACCTGGACGATCTGATCGAGTTCGTCCGCGACAACTGTTTGCTTGGCCACTTGCCAGCCGGTGTGTCTGTGGATTATTTCCACGATGAGTGGCCCACTGCGATCTTCATAGGTGCCGTTGGCTGCTCGATCGCTAACAGTCAGGACTCCCACACGCACTAGTGTCTCTCCAGTGGCCTTGGCCGAGTTAACATTGCTAGAAAACTCCCGTTAAGGCCTGATTTAACGGTGACCATTCTCTTTATCGGTCGGCGTGCCGTTCGACCAATCCCATCCATTCCTCGTTCAGACCGCTATCAGTCACACCATAGTAAACGTGAACCCCATCCTGGTCGCGCATTGCCAGATCATACCATACGTGGTTGTCTCGCCGGCGCAGATCTAGGAATGCCCGATTCTTGTCCCAGTTTATCTCATCGGCCGATGGGATACCGTCTTCAGTCTTGATGATGGCGTAGTGCCAAAGCTTCCTGGCCGACAAGCGAGTGACATTCTTGATGAGGTTGCCATTGCGCAAATCTCGTACCGTATGATAGATTGTGCCGTCGCGCTCTTCGCTGCTGACTATCTCCACCCCGGTACGCGGTGGCGCAGTCCGCTTGCCCTTCGGCACTGAGGTCGGTTGAGTCTCTGGGACTGTTATGGGCGGCTCTTCTACAGGCCGGTCAACTTCTGGGGTAGTTGGCCTGTCGCTGGCAAGACCAAGTATTCGTCGCTCAACAAGACGAACTATCTCTTCCCTAACGGCCGGCGTCGTTTCAGCTTCGTCGCGGACATAGAAACGGTTGTCGTCGATGGCATACGGCACTTCGCGCCCGGGCGGCACGGTGATTCGAACAACAGGCTGGCCTTGTGAACTCAGCACGTCGATGTTCACCTCAGGATCGGGGCTCAACCTGCGGGCCACAGCGCCCCCGAGCTGCTCAATTGCCTTGCGGGGTTCGCGGACGCCAACGATTTTTTCACTGGCATCGGACGGTAAGCCAACATAGATGGTGCCGCCATTGGTGTTGGCCATAGCGCAGACGTCTTCAAGGATTCGATTGAGATGGCCGCCGCGCTGAGCCAAAGACTTATGAAATGATTGGACGATGGAAGGCCCTTCTTCCCTGGCCAGCTGCACGAAGTCAACAGGTGAAGCCGGTCCCCTGAAGGGACGGGTTAGCGACAAATCACTGCCCTGAATTACAGACGCAAGGGACGAAAAACTGGTCTGTTCCAAATGGATCTCGGTTACCCGATCGCCGACACCCAGATTCTTCGCCGAAAGTGGGTCGCGCATTAGCCGGTGCGCATCAGAGCCCTGAATACAGCGCATGGCTCGTGGGTATTCGGGTTTTGAACCGTCGAAGAAACGACGCGTGGTGTAGCGGCCGCGCTTTTCCAGATCCGTTACCTCGAGGCAATGCAAGTTGGGGTCCTGCGTATAGGCGATCTTTGTCTGTCCGCCGAAATCAAGGCCCCGCATACCCACTCCGTTGCTAGAGTTAGCGTGAGCGGCGATCACCAGGCCACCACTTTCATTGATCAGTCGGTAGGCCGTCAGTACATCGCTTGTGGCGCCCACAGTTGAACTCCCACCGGGTAGGAGGTCGATCGGCACGTTGAGGGATAAGAGGAGGTGTTCTAAGAAGGATACAGGCGTATTGCTATCAAAGATGCCCAAGATATGGAACCCAAATGCCGCCGTGAATTCGAAACCTGGGAGCACCAGGACCTTCTTCAGCAAGCGGCGATATTCCGTCAGGCGGCGACTCTCATTTGCTTGTAGGCGTCCAAGTCTCTCGAGAAGCTCGAGCTCGCTGATTTCGCGCCGCATGGCGGAATAACCAGCCACCGTATTGTGATCGGTGAAAGCAATGATATCCAGACCCCGGGCCTCGGCCTGGCGCAATATGTCGAGGTATGTTACCTGAGGTTCCTGGTAGTCACTTGAGGCCGGGGTGTGCAAATGGAGGTCAACGCGCCGCCATTGACGACCGTGTCGCTTTGCTGATGTTCGTTTCCGATTCGATCGGGCCAAGTCCAATTTCTCCTAGCTCAATTAGCCTAGCCTTGGCTGAGCAATTCGCCAAGATGGGCCGAAAGCGTGCTCGGAGAGTATGGCTTAACCAGGAAACGGGTGGCTCCGGCCTGCTCGGCGTCGGCGCCGCGGCTGTCATCACCTGAAGTCATTATTACTGGCACATCAGGCCTTGCTTTTGTCGAGCCGAGTCTGATCGCCCTGAGAAGTTCAATGCCGTCATCGCCGTGGGCCAGGTTGCAGTCAATGACAAATGCATCGGCGCCATTATGCGTGGCGGTTTGCGCCCGTTCCACGTCGGGACAGGCGACAACACTGAACCCGTCCATCTCGAGAAGCATTCGGATTAGTGTGGTATTTGTCCGGTCGTCGTCGACCAGGATTATGGTGTGCATGAAGCGTTCATCAATTAGTCAGGATCCCCCAATGCGGCGATTCCCCGAACTAAGCCGATAACGCCAACTGCAAGCCTCAGCGCATCCGAAGTCTTGATCTTGGGTGGACTGCTGCCACGTTCTTCAGAGGTGCGGCTTAGCAAGAAACCGGCGGCGAGGCCGGCGAGCGCGCCGATTGCAGTGCTGCCAACGAGGATCTTTGTTTTCCAGTTGTTATCAGATTCAAGCATGTATCAACTCCGCTTGACCAACTTCATCACTTGGTTCATGAGCGTTTTAATGTAGGCGGCAACGCTGTTTGCCGAAATAAAAGGGCGAGCCACTTTGGTCGCTATCTCTTTCGTCTGGCCGCGAAGCCGCCCGACCACATTATCCATCCGCCATAGGAGCCTCTGCGTTTGGCGAACCGGGGCCGTACCCTGTTGCCTAGCTCGAACGTAGCCGTAAGATACCAGTGCGAGTAAGGCCGCACCGACAATCAAGATCGGCAGCAACGCCACCACTATGGCAACATCGGCCAAGCCAGAAATGAACAGAAGCGCCTCGTTGCTAGGTGGATTCAGCGCAACAATTAGCAGAAAGATGACAAGGCCAAGCACGATTGCGGTAATAAAGCCAATAGGGCCGTATATGAACAGCATATTGAACCGGCGCAGAGCTGCCGCCCGCTCGGCCTGTTCCTGCGTGGGCTCATAACTTTGTTCGACCTGGCTGATTTCTTGTGCGTCCATCAGTAACTACCCGCTCAAATTGTACCACATCAACCATGTGGGTGACAGCATGCGGATTTGACTATCGGCTCTCACACGTCCTTGAAGAGTCGGCGTAGCCCGTGTCGGGATCGTGACAGGCACAGAAGTCGATATTCAGACCAGAATCTTGTCCCTTCCAGAGCAGGTAGTTAACCGAAGTGTGGAAGCAGCCGTCTTGTTCAGAATTTGCCTTCGTTACCCGCTGGAAACCAATACCTGTGGCCTCATCTTCATTAACCATGAAGAGCCTTATGTTGCTGGCTTGATCATCACCTATCATCAACTCGCCACGAGCGGCCAAAAAGAATGCCAGGATAGGCAGGGACATCAGCACCAGCCAAATGATCGCTATTAGGGCATAGCCAATGCGGCGCAGCACGTATTTCTTCCTAAAACGTGACTGTCCGACAGCCTTCAAGGTGAACCTGAGGTTGCATACTCATCAAGCAGGTGCTGCCTCCCTGTCTAGCATGCGGACATAGAGCGCGGCATACTCTTTTAGCATACGGCGGGTACAAAAGCGAGGGGCGTTCGATCTGATAGCCTCACGCATTATCGCCACCCAGCCCCTGGGTATGTCATCTCGATCTCTGGCATAGTATAGCGGGATAATCTCATCCTCTAGCAATGAGTAAAGCGCATCGGCGTCGATGGCGTCCTGCGCCTCAAGGTCGGCCGACTCATCGCCGTCGCCAAAGGCCCAGCCGTTGGCTCCATTGTAACCTTCAACCCACCAACCATCGAGTACGCTAAGATTGGGAATTCCATTGAGCGTCGCTTTCTGGCCGCTGGTTCCGCTCGCCTCGCGCGGCCGCCGCGGCGTATTGAGCCAAACGTCGACACCCTGGACCAAATAGCGGGCCATGTGCATATCATAATCCTCGATGAACGCGACGCGCCCGCCGAGACGATGATGCTTGGCCATGTTATAGACGCTCTGGATTAGCTGTTTGCCAGGGTCATCTTCTGGGTGGGCCTTGCCGGCAAAGACGAACTGTACCGGCCGGTGGGTATCCAGCGCAATCCGTTCGAGCCGCTTGACGTCGCGAAAGACGAGCAGGGCACGCTTGTAGGTGGCAAAACGACGGGCGAATCCGATCGTTAGCGCCTCCGGATCGAGGAACGTTCCACTGGTCATGACTTGTGTCGGATCATTGGTTCCGTCAATCCACCGCCTGCGGGCCAACTCCTGGAAATAGCCAACCGTTTTGCGCTTAAGATCCAGGTGCAAAGCCCATAACTCGTCGTCGGGCACATCATTCATTCGTTCCCAGATGGCCGGATCGTCGTGTTTCTGCACCCAGTCGGGCCCCAGGTACTTTCGGAATAACTGGCGCATTTCTAGCGGGGTCCAGGTCGGAACATGGACGCCATTGGTTACATGGGTAATCGGAACGTCGGCCTCTGCGCGCTCAGGCCAAACCGACTGCCACATCTTGCGCGAAATCTCTCCATGCAGCTTGCTTACGCCATTCGCCTGGCCGGACGTCTTCAAGGCAAGAACTGTCATGTTGAAACTGGTGCCCCATTCCTCTTCGTGCCGGCCGAGATCCAGGAACTCATCTCGTGTCAGTCCTAGCTCATCCCAATAGCCGGAGAAGTACTGCTCTACCATATGGAAGGGGAAAGCGTCGTGTCCTGCGGGCACAGGTGTGTGGGTGGTGAACAGCGATCGTCGCTTTATTTTGGCGGCCGCCTGCTCAAAGCTCATGCCCTGGCTAACCTGTTCACGGATGCATTCGAGAACGAGGAATGCCGAATGTCCCTCATTCATGTGCCAAACGCTTGGTTCGATCTTCAGTGCGCGTAGCGCGCGGACACCGCCAATACCAAGCATTATTTCCTGCCTGATTCGATGTTCTGTGTCGCCCGAATAGAGCCGCGCCGACAGCTCTCTATCCCAGGGATCATTCTCGTCCACGTCTGTATCCAATAGATACAAGGGCACGCGGCCAACCCGAACGTTCCAGATACGAGCGCTGACCGTTCGGCCGCTCATGGGCACAGATACTCTTTGCTCTTGTCTGTCGTTGTCTAGTACTGGCATGATCGGAGCGCGCCCCATGTCCAGCTGTTCGTAAACGGCTTCTTGCCAACCATGGGAGGGAACGCGCTGGCGAAAATAGCCTTGAGGGTACATGAAGCCCACACCCACGAGCGGGATGCCGAGATCGCTGGCTTCTTTGGCGTGATCGCCGGAAAGGATTCCAAGTCCACCTGAATAGATTGGCAAAGAGCTATGTAGCCCAAACTCGGCCGAGAAGTAAGCGGCTAGGAAGCCATTAAGTTCAGGATGTTGCCGGTTGAACCAGGTCTGATCGCTGGCCATTTCGCGGTCAAATGCCAAGATGGCCTTTTTGTAGTAACTGTAGAATAGAGAATCGTTGGCGGCTGCATTTAGGTCCTCGGGATCGATTTCCTGCAACATCTGCACCGGATTGTGCTGAGTGCTCCGCCAGAGCGCCCGGTCCAGTAGCTTGAACAGTGAGCGCGCCTCCGGATTCCAGCTCCACCACAGGTTGTAGGCAAGTTCGCCTATCCTGCCTATCTTTGAGGGTACTCGATCGTCAATCGGGGTCATGCCTTGTCTGAAACCTCTCAATTAATGGGATATTTGCTACTATCTTAGAATGCAGCCGCATATCATAGCAGGTCAGCGCAAACGTTCAAATTCTGAATCGTACACGGGGGCCAGGCGTTGCCAATCAAACCGACTTGCGTTCTGAGCGAGACGCCGGCCGACTTCCCGGGCTGCTTCGGGGTTCTCCACCGCCCATCTCAGCTTCTGCAAGAGTTCCATATCGGTGCCATACAGACACTCCCGGTGCATTTCTTCCGGCAGCAGTTCTGGATAGCTTAAGCGGCTGGGTAGCGCCGCATACGTTTCGCAATACATGGCTTCCATAATGCTGATGCCGAAGAACTCATGAATCGCAGTAGAGGCGGTTGCCGTGGCCTGCCAAAGAAGCCTGGCATACTCTTGCTGACCAGCGTAGCCCCAATGGACGATTCTATCAGCCAATTGTGCGCGAGCAGCTTCAAACTCGGATGGTTCTTGTGCGTAGTTCTCGCCACAGACCGCCAGGTGAAATGGGCGCCCCTCCTCGGCAAGTCTATGTAAAGCGTTAAAGAACTGACCAGGATTCTTATCGTATTCCCATCGTTGGTTCCATACGATCAGCGGCGGACCGCCATAGCCTATTGTGTTTGCATTGTGTGCCAAGCGTGCGAAATCAATGCCAAGCGGAAGAACCTTGCTCTTTGCCTTTAGGGCAGGAATGGACTGCAATTCTCTGTATTCTGGGAAATGCCGTAGGTATCTCGGTAGTTCATCAAATAATTCCCGGCGGTGGAATTCGGAATTGAAGTAGATTCGATCGGCCGCCAGCATCGAAACGTAGTTGACGAAGGAGTAATGGAGGTCGCGTTCCCCCTTCTGCCGCCTCATGGGTCCTGATTCAGAGGTCGCAGGCAACGGATAAGTGAGCTGGTTCTCGTGCATGTAGAGCGTGGCCGGAATGTCTGGACAGGAACGCCGAACTAACGCCATGAAGGTGCTAACATCAACCATATCGGTGAAGAGCAGCATGTCCGGCACGACGAGGTCACCAGACTCAATACTGTCCAGGAATCGTCGAGCCAGGGTGACCGCCCCTCCGTGCATCCGCCATTTCCAGAAGCGCGCGGGCAGCGTTACGCATTCGACTTGATGGGAGCTGTAGCCGATATAGCCATCGGCCCAGGCTTGGTGACTTCCGCCGTGATAGGCGGAGACTATGATAATTCGCATCGAAGCCAACTAGGCCCGGCCGAGGTTGCTTCGGCGCGGCAGAAAGTGCAGGCATTAACCATTGTGAAAAATGTAATCATCTATTCGCCCACGCGTGGACATTGTTGTATTATAGGCGCTGTTTGCTGGCCGAAAAAACGATTCTTAGGCAGGCCAGTGGCCGGCGGACGATCTGCCACAAGCTGTTGACTGAACAATGGAAGATGCCTCGAAACGGACAGCACTGTACTGGGATACCACCTTCGCCATCGCAATGGCGTTGATGGCTCACCATCCAGAGTGCAAACCTGAGGACATAGGCCTGGTTGAGTTAGCCGATATCGTTCAGGCGCTGCCGGGTTTTGTTGATGATCCGGCCCTGGTTAACGAACGCATCTTAATAGATATTCAGACCGTTTGGTATGAGGAGATGACCAACCTATGACAGTAGGTGCAGACAAGCCCACGTCTGATATTCCGGTTCCGGAAGAATTGTCTGACAACATCTTTATCACGAGCTTGGACAAGATCTATAATTGGTCGCGACGAAATTCTCTGTGGCCGATGGGTTTTGGCCTTGCCTGCTGTGCGATCGAAATGATTTGCACAGCGGCGAGCCGGTATGACCTGGCTCGCTTTGGCATGGAGGTTTTCAGAGCTACGCCCCGCCAGGCAGACTTGATGATTGTTTCGGGGACCGTAACCAAGAAAATGATACCGACCATCGTAAGGCTTTACAACCAGATGCCGGAGCCGCGCTATGTCTTGAGCATGGGCGCGTGCGCAAACGGCGGTGGTCCTTTCAAAGAAGGTTACAATGTACTTGATGGCGTTGACAAGCTCGTCCCTGTAGACGTTTACGTCCCTGGCTGCCCTCCAACGCCGCAGGCGTTGATCAATGGCCTGATAACCCTACAGGAGAAGATCGATCAGCAGTCGATCAGAACTGTTCCCTGGTATCGCAAAGACACCCCGGCCGAATACATCCCAGTTCCTGTCCTCGGTCCAGATCTGGTTGACTTGCGACAAGTTGACATGATGCGTGAACGAGCTGCTGCATACAACGCTGCAGCAGAAGAAGAACCTGTGCCCATGGTCGATGACCCGACCGAGGCTTCCTAATCTCCACTACCACAAGGATCGCGAATGAGTGAGACAGCAGAGATACAAGAGGCGCTTGCCGAAGACACAGATCCCGTCGAAACGGCTGTTGCGGCTCTGAAGGAACAGTTTCCGCAGGATGTTGCCGCCGACACTCGTGATCGCTTCACGGGCCTAGTTGTGACGGCCGAACGCCTACTCGAGATCGGTGAATACGTTCGGGACGAACTTGGTTTCAACTATCTATCGTCAGTAACGGGCGTCGATCTGATTGACGATAACAAGATGGAGGTCGTGTATCACACATTCAGCACTGAGCAGGGTGGCGGACCGGTTGTGTTGAAAGTTCAAGTTGATAGAGACGACCCTGAGGTTCCATCGTTAGTGCCCGTTTGGCCAGGCGCATCTTTCCAGGAGCGCGAGGCCTGGGACCTATATGGCATTCGCTTCGAAGGGCACCCAGATCTGCGAAGGATTCTGCTTTGGGAAGGATTCGAGGGTCATCCAATGCGGAAAGATTGGCGAGAACCTTTTTACGAAGACGATAATAAGCCTTTCGGAAGCCGTTGGCCTGGAGGCAAGGTTACCAGGTCGGAGGAGCACAATCCATACGGCAAGAATGTAAGTTATCCGGACGGCTGGACGCCAGATGGCGCCGAATTCGAAGTGGACGCCGAGTTGTATGCCGGAATGAGCGTGTCGAACGGCGACCCGGCCGGATTCAAGACTGATAAAGTTACGGTGAACCTGGGACCGCAGCATCCGTCTACGCATGGCGTATTCCGGATGGTTGTGACATTGGATGGTGAAACCGTGGTTGATCTGAAACCCGTCATGGGCTACTTGCATCGTAACCACGAGAAAATCGGCGAGCGCAACACGTTTTTGATGAACATTCCTTACACCGATCGTTTGGACTACATCAGCTCTATGTCCAACAACCATGGCTACGTCCTCGCTGTCGAGCAGCTCATGGATTCAACAGTGCCTGAGCGCGCAGAATGGATAAGGATATTGATGGTTGAGCTGACTCGAATAGTCAACCATGCCTGGGCGCTAGGCTTCTTGCTGAACGATCTCGGCGCGTTGCAGACGCCGATGATCTACTTGTACATCGAGCGGGAGTTGGTTCTTGATTTCTTTGAGGCTGTTGCCGGTTCACGAATGATGTGCAATTACATGCGTTTTGGCGGTGTGGCCTATGACTTGCCGGACATGATTCGTGATCAGTCGACGATGGAGTTTTTGCACCAACTGATTTACGATCGGCTTCCAAAAGCTCTGGATCAATTGAACGAATATGTTACCAATAATGAGATAGTGCGCTCGCGCTGTATTGGCGTTGGCACGATGTCGGCCGAAGATGCCATTGCCTACAGCACGGCCGGACCGGTGCTGCGGGCCAGTGGGGTACCCTACGACGTACGTCGCGCTCAGCCCTATTCCTACTACGAAAACCTGGATTTTGATGTCGCAGTGCGCTACAACGGCGACATTTACGATCGGTACCTTATCCGGATTGACGAAATCTACCAGTCGCTACGCATCTTGCGCCAGGTGATGCCATTCTTGGCTGAAACGCAAGGCGGCTCGGTATTTAGTGGAAAACCCCAATATGCCGTTAGAGTCAAGGGCGGCGAAGCATACAGTAGAGTTGAAAACCCGAAAGGCGAATTGGGCTACTACATAACTGCGAAGCAGCGAAGCTCAAACCCAGAACGTTATCATATCCGGGCGCCATCATTTATCAATCTGACGCCACTCGGACTGATGTGCCGTGGGCACAAGGTCGCGGACGTAGTTGCTATCTTGGGCAGCATCGATATTGTTTTGGGCGAGGTTGATCGTTAGTTGAGCTAGATGTCGGCCGACCGGTTGTTGGTCTGAGCAGGCAACTGCGACGCACAATCAGAAGAATTGCCGTAATTAGGAGCGAAGATGTACGGATTTGGCATTGTGAAAGGCATGGCAGTCACGATGCGCCATTTTGTGGCTACTTACCTGGATGACATTTACTGGCTCGCGCGTGGTGGGCGTTACTACAACGACGAGGCCCTGAGTGTTCGACAGAGTCTGGAGGGCAAAGGCGCCATAACTGTCTTCTACCCCGAAGAGAAGCTGCCGATGCCGGAACGATTCCGGTTCGTTCCGTTCTTGATTACCGATGATCCGAGGCCTGGTGAACACTGGCCGCATGATTGGTGTACCTCATGTGGAATATGTGCGAAGGTATGTCCGCCGCAATGTATCTGGATCGTCCGTGGAAAGTTGCCGAATGGCCGTCCAAAGCCGGAACCCGAAGAGTTCTATATCGACATTGACATCTGTATGAATTGCGGTTACTGTGCTGAGTTCTGCCCATTCGATGCGATAAAGATGGACCACGACTACGAATTGGCCAGTTATGACCGAACAACAGCTCATATTCACGACAAGGAACGGCTCAGCAAGCCGATCAGCTATTGGCGTCAGATAGCGACCAAGAAAGCTGAAGCCGAGGATGCTTCGCGCCAACTGGCTAAGGCAGCCAAAGGCAAGAAGCGAGGTCGGGACGCCGAAGATGAGGCTGCACCCACGCTTAGTTCCGAAAACGCCCAGCAGCTTCCTTACAGAGGTGCTGGCTGATCCTCGTAGCGCTGGCGATTGTCGCTGGTTCCACACACATGCCAGGCTTCAAGATAGACGGCCTGGTTGGCCAACTTCTCAAGAGTAGCAGGATATCGAGACAAATATGAATAGCAAGCACGACAACTATCGGGGAGTGACGGAGGATGCCGTTCGAAAGGCATTGTCCACCGTAATAGAGCCAGAGCTTCATCGCGACCTGGTTTCGCTGAACATGGTGCGCGATATCAGCATTAGCGATGCAGATCTTACCTTCACTATCGTCCTAACCACGCCGGCATGCCCGCTCAAAGGTAAGATGGAAGCGGATGCCAGAAGTGCGTTAGCACAGATTGCCGGTATAGGGCGGGTGGAAATCAAGTGGGATAGTGAGGTGCCTCAAGACCGGCGAATCATGCAGCAGATCGGTCAGCAATTCAAGAATACTGTTGCCGTCTCAAGTGGCAAGGGCGGCGTCGGCAAGACGACTTTGGCTGTCAATATAGCCATTAGCCTTGCGAAAAGCGGGGCCAAGATCGGGTTGCTTGACGCAGACATCCTGGGCCCAAACGTCCCGATGATGATGGGCGTTGATCAAATGCCGCCGCCGCGTAATCGCAAAATGGTCCCGGCCGAGAAGCACGGCGTCAAGTTCATTTCAATGGCCTTTTTGACTCGCCCCGATCAACCGTTGGTTTGGCGAGGGCCCATGCTGCACAGCGCGATACGGCAGTTGCTAACTGACGTTGAATGGGGCGAATTAGACTATCTGATTGTCGACTTGCCCCCGGGAACTGGCGATGCGCAGTTGTCTCTGGCTCAGAATATTCCCCTTTCTGGCGCCATCATCGTGACCCAGCCTATGGCCGTTGCTGGGGCCGATGCCCTGCGCGGCATGAAGATGTTCGAGAAGCTTGATGTTCCAATCATCGGCGTCATCGAGAATATGAGTGGTGAATTCTTCGGGACGGGAGCTGGCGCGCGTCTTGCGGCCGAGCAAGGGGTCGATCTACTTGGGACAGTGCCACTGGATGCGCAAGTACGGATTGGAGGAGACAATGGTGACCCAATCGTGGTTGTTGCGCCCGAATCGCCAGCCGCCGCCGCCCTTAATGAAATCGCGTCCGTGGTTGCCGGCCGAATTAGTGTATTGACCTTGGCCAATCAGGATACCATGATCCCGATTCAGGTGATTAATTGATTGGCATTGTGCGCTAGCCGCCTCGCTATATGAATAGACGGCTTCTTTTTCCCGGCCGTGTTATAATGGTTTTAAACCAGCCGGCAAAATGGCCGGCTTTTGTATTTGAGCCAACCAAGTGTTTAACTGGTGGGCCAACAAGCGTGACAACTTCGGCCCGGTCTTTGACCTGGCATAACTTGGAGTAACGACAGATGGAAGCCGTTATTGGTGTTCGTTTCCAGCCTTTAGGAAAACTTTATCACTTTCGACTCAATGGGGAAGCAAACGCCCTCGAAGCGGGCGATCACGTCATTGTCCGCACTAAAAGGGGTCGACAACTCGGGCAGGTTATGGGCTTTGTTGAGGCCGACCAGGTCAATAGAAAGCGCGGCCTGAAACCGATTGAGCGCAAAGCATCTCCTCGCGACCTGGTGATGAAACAGGTTTGGGAGCAAAAGGAACTGGATGCGTTGATTACATGTCGTCAGAAGGCCCACGAAATGGGCATTACGGACGCCAAATTCGTCAAGGCGGAATACAGTTTCGATGGTGGCTGGCTGACATTCTTGTTTGCTTCTGAAAACAAGCAAGTGGATATTCGGCCGCTGCTAAAAGCATTGCGCAGGGTGTTTCGTTGTAGGGTTGAGATGTTGATGATAGGCCCGCGGGATGTGGCCAAGATACTTGGCGGGCATGGTGCATGTGGTCAGCCGCGCTGCTGCTCGACATTTCTGACAGAGTTCAGCCCTATTTCCATTCGAATGGCCAAGGCGCAAGGGATATCTTTGAGCCCGCAGGAGATAACCGGCATGTGTGGCCGCTTGCGTTGTTGCCTGGTCTACGAATACGAACAGTACGTAGAGGCAAAAAAGAAATTGCCAAAGATCGGCAAGACTATTGGCACGCCTTATGGAGAGGGGATTGTCAAAGATGTGCGCGTATTGCGAGACTCGGTACTCGTCCTCGTTGACGGCGAACGCAAAGAGGTCTTCCGGCACGAATATGAGCCACTCGCAGAACTCGCTGCGCTAGAGAAGAAGGCGGCCGAGGGTTGTTCCAAACACGAGGGTGGGGGGTGCGATTGTGGCGCCAACGGTGCGAGCAAACAACAGCCGAATGAGAAATAAGCGAGATCTTCATGGCTGGCAGTAAAGCTGAAGCATGGGAGCTAGTTACTGAGTTCGTAAAAGACAGGGGCTTGAGGCGGCATATTCTCTCAGTTGGCGCAGCCATGCATTTCTATGCCGGCTTGCTCCATGAGGATCAAGATTACTGGGAGACGGTTGGCCTGCTTCACGATTTTGATTGGGAGATACACCCGGATCTTGATCAGCATCCTATGGATGGTGCGCCCATTCTTCGCCACCGCGGTTGGGATGACGAAGTCATTCGTATTGTCCTCTCACATTACACAGAGGGAACTGGTGTTGAGCGCGAGAAAGCGGTTGATTTCGCGCTTCTGGCCTGCGACGAGATTACTGGCCTCATTATTGCCACTGCCCTGGTTAGGCCTTCAAGGGATATTGCCGACGTGCGCCTCACGTCTATCAAGAAGAAATGGAAAGATCGTCGCTTCGCTGCCGGCGTGGACCGTGATCATGTCGAAAGCGTTACCGCTGAGTTTAGCCAGGTATGCTTCTCCGGGCAGCTAGGCCTATGGGATCACGCGGCGAATGTTTTGCAGGCGATGCAAGGCCGAGCTGCATCGCTGGAATTGGACGGCCGCCTGGCCACCAAGTAAGCCAACGCAATTGGAGCAATCAATGTCCGATCTTCAGGATATCTCTGTTACTGAAGCCTTGGCGCTAATATTGGGCGATGTGGCGGTATTATCGACCGAGGAAATACCGCTCCTGATGACCCTAAATCGTGTCTTGGCCGAGCCGATCGTGGCTGGCGATCAGTTGCCTCCTTTCCCTAACTCGGCCATGGATGGCTTCGCCTTGCGCGCGGCCGACGTATGTACGGCAACCAGGGAAAACCCGGCCACGCTCGAAGTAATTGGCGAGATTGCGGCGGGCAGTGCACCGGACCTGACCATCGTTCCCGGATCGGCCGTGCGAATCATGACCGGTGCGCCGGTTCCTGAAGGAGCAGATGCCGTGGTTCCGGTTGAGGATACGACTGAGCCAATCGGTCAAGTGTGGCAGCCTCCACCGACTCAGGTCACCGTATTTCGCGCCGTTAGTGCGGGCGACTATGTCCGCCAAGCCGGGGAAGACGTGCAGGCTGGAAAAATGGTGCTCTCAGCAGGCACGAGAATTCGCCCGCAGGAAATCGGATTAATGGCATCACTGGGCGTTGCTTCAGCCAGCGTGGTGCGGCAGCCTCGTGTCGGGATACTGGCCACAGGGGATGAGTTAGTAGGGCTTGATGATTCGCTTTCCAAGGGAAAGATTCGAAACAGCAATAGCTTCGCGCAAGCTGCCCAAGTGATCGAGGCCGGTGGATCGCCGCTACTTCTTGGCGTTGCCCGCGATTCCGTATCCGACTTGCGAGAGCGGCTCGCGGAAGGATTGGAAAAAGGCGTCAACGTGTTTGTGAGCTCGGCCGGTGTATCTGTGGGCGCATACGACGTTGTGAAGCATCTACTGGAATCAGAAGGGCGCGTACGCTTCTGGCGCGTGCGCATGCGGCCCGGCAAACCGTTAACCTTTGGTGATTATGTCGGCGTTCCGTATTTTGGATTACCCGGTAATCCCGTATCAGCTATGGTCTCCTTTGAACGTTTTGTTCGTCCAGCCCTGCTGAAAATGGGCGGGCACGCCGACCTTGTCCGGCCCAAGGTTGCTGTAAGCCTTAGCGGAGAAATCGACTCAGATGGGCGTGAGAGTTATGTCAGGGCTTATGTGCACAAGACGGAAGAAGGCTACGTGGCGACGCCAACCGGTCTCCAGGGCTCGCACATGATGACTTCGCTGACCGAAGCAAATGCCCTTGTGATCGTGCCTGAGGGTAAAGAATCTGTGTCACATGGCACTCAATTGATGGCCATGATGCTAGAATGGCCCAATGCCATCTTCTGAGTTATCCGATCGGCTCGGCAGGCAAAAAAAAGGGCCTCTCCATCTGCACGGAAAGGCCACTAGATCAAATTCGCTATGCTAGCTATTCCGGTGCGTCCTGACTGAGCTTTAGAGTTCGACTCAGAATGTCGTCTTGGACATCTCTCTTCTGCTGTGAGCCAGACCTTGGCGCTGACTTCTTCTTGGCGGGAACCGGCGCTTCGTCTCCGTTTCCCATGGCACGCCGCAGCGCTATCTCCATGGCAGTCGGCAGCGCCACTTCTTCTTCTGCCTCAATGTCGTCCACTTCGGGGAGTTCTGCATCCGCTGATTCAAGCAGGGCTTTGCGGCTAAGATCGATGCGCCGCTTGCGCTTGTTGAAGCCCAAGACTCTAACCTGAATCTCTTCGCCGACCTTGACTGCCTCAGAAGGATGCTTCACATACTCGTGATTCAGCTCGCTGATGTGGACCAGCCCCTCTTTTTCAGCACCAATGTCGATAAATGCGCCAAATTTCTCGAGCCGCGTAACTGTCCCGTCGTATGTCTGACCGACCTGCAAGTCGCTCCATTCAACGGCCAGAGGCTCCTGCATCGTAACCGTTATCTGCTCTTTGCCCGGGTCTACAGACTCAACCCAGACGTCAACCTCGTCGCCTATAGCGAGGACATCTGACACGCGATTTACGCGCTTTCCCATCTTCGAAATGTGCAGAATTGCGCTAGTTCCCGCGCCAAGATCGACGAATGCTCCGTAGAGCTCCAATCGCTCCACGGTTCCTGTGAGTTTCATCTTTGGTTTGAGGTCTCTGATACCGCTAACAGCGGTGACCGGCGCTGATGCTGGCTCCTCGGCCTGATCTTCGAAGCCGACTACTTCCTCAGCCATCGTTCATTTCTCCATTGCACAATCAAGGACCACGTGTCCCGCAACCCCTGAGCATCAATGTCTCAAGTCGAGAGTAGCTTCAGCTCCACTAAGCGCAAGGGGCAACACACGATTATTGTTAAGCAGGGAGCCAATTATAACAGCGGCCGAAGGCGTGTCAACAATGACGTCCAGCCGTGCTAGGCTACAGCCAGCTCCTCAAACTCGGCGGCCTCCGAATCAAAATTGTCCAGCGTGGCGCCTGGCAAGCCGGCCTCAAGCCGGATAAGATGGTCCAGTTGGTCACATAGCTCGGGGTTCTCGTACAGGTACGTTTTGGCATTCTCGCGGCCCTGCCCAAGAAGCAGGTCGTCGTAGCGAAAATATGCGCCTCTCTTGTCCACCAGGCCATAGTCGACGCCCAAATCCAAGATGTCGCCTTGCCTTGATATGCCGGAATTGTACATGATGTCGAATTCGCATTCGGTAAAGGGTGGGGCGACCTTATTCTTCTTAACCTTGACCCGGGTCCGATTACCGATAACTTCACCCGCAGCTTTGATGGCCTGAATGCGACGAATATCTAGGCGCACCGAGGCATAGAATTTGAGCGCGTTACCGCCGCTTGTGGTCTCGGGGCTACCAAACATGACACCAATCTTCATGCGTAACTGGTTGGTGAATATGACGACGGTGTTTGTTTGCTTGATGACGCCGGACAGCTTGCGCAGTGCTTGCGACATTAATCTTGCTTGTAGCCCAACGTGGGCATCGCCCATCTCACCTTCGATTTCGGCCCTGGGGACGAGCGCCGCAACCGAGTCGACGACGACAACATCCATGGTTCCTGACCGGATCAGTGCTTCGGCAATTTCTAGCGCCTGTTCACCTGTGTCAGGCTGTGATACATAGAGGTTTTCAACGTCGACTCCACAGCGGGCAGCGTAGTTTGGATCCAACGCATGTTCCATATCGACAAATGCACAAATGCCGCCGAGTCGCTGAGCTTCGGCGATAATGTGTTGGCAAAGCGTTGTTTTGCCCGAGGACTCCGGGCCGTATACCTCGACGACACGCCCTCGCGGTACGCCGCCAACGCCAAGAGCGATGTCCAGGGCCAGGGCACCAGTGGGAATCACTTCCACTTGCAGATGTTGCGCGTCCCCAAGGCGCATGATGGTCCCTTCGCCAAATCGTTTGGTCAGGGAATCCAGAGTTCTTTCCAGGCTTACCTGTCGTCCATTATCACTAGCCATTGAGCCTTCCTCCTGAGTGTGGGTATTCCGCCATCAATCCAGAAGCAATAATAGCACATATGTTCGCAGATGTCAATATGGAACCTGAAAGAATGAACACGTGTTCGATAAGGTTAAATTAATCGACTCGTTGTCGCCCGCGCACAATATCAAGCAGATCGGGGATTTCGCGCGCTCCCACGGCATAGGTTAGGGCGAGATAAGTGACAAGGCCGACCATGCCGCCCACAATCAGGAACAGAAATGTGCTCTCGACGAACTGATCCACCAACAGAATAACGGCCGCCATACCGGCCGCGCCCAACAGCGACCGACCGGCCGTGGCCAGCAACTGGCGCTCTTGAAGATAACCCAGGCGCCTGCGATTTATCAGAAATAGGATTAGTGATTGCACCGTGAATGCTATCGTACTAGCCAGGGCCAAGCCCCTGACGCCAAGGTGGTCAACCAACAGAATAGCCAGCAACGCGTTAATGGCGAGCCACAGAAGGGCCACAATCATTGGCGTCCAAGTATCATGTTGGGCGTAGAACAAACGGGCCAGAATCTCCAAAGATGCTTCGGCGATTATCCGGAAGCTGAAGAACAGTAGAATAGAGTATACAAGCCGGGTTGAGCCGGCCGTGAAAGCGCCATCTTCAAGCAGGAGCGCAATGGCCGGCTGCCCGAGCAATACAAGCCCCACCGAAGCAGGGATCGTCAACGTCCAAATGATGCGCAAAGCGTTCATGGCGACCCGCTTCAGGCCTTCAAGGTCGCCCCCGTTATATAGTTCGGCCATGGTCGGAAAGACGACGATGGCAATTGCCGTGCCCAGCAACGTTTCTGGCAACTGCATCAGCTGGTATCCATAGAAGTAACCTGATACGCTGCCGGTTCCCAGTTCTGGGTTTGACGCCAGGTTAATGATGACGAAGTCAGCAAACTGTACTGCGCCAAGTGTGATGGCGCGCGGCAGCATGAGCCAGATAACTTCTCGTACGCCCGCCAAGCGCGTCACAATCTCGGCCCGAAACCTGAATTTGAAGCGGAGCAATGCTGGGACCTGGATCAGGATGTGAAGCACGCTACCCAATACCGTTCCCCATGCCAACCCGGCTATTCCCATTTCGGGTACCAAAAAGATGAGTCCAAAGACGTAGCCAACATCCAATGCAACAGGAGCTAACGCAGGCAAGGCGAAATGCTGGTGGGCATTGAGGATGCTGCTGAGGACGCCGCTTATACCGAATAATGTCGTCTGGACTAGAATGATGCGCATAAGTTCGGCCGTCAGCCGCTGCTGTTCTGGGGTGAAGCCGGGGACAAGGAAGTTGGTCGTAATCCATGGGGCCAGCAAGATCCCTACCGCCGAGATGCCGCCGAGCACAGCAATCACCAGTGTCAGGGTTGAGTTGGCCAACTGGGCGCTTTCTTTGAGTTTCTTGCTTGTGAGATAGGCGGAGTAGACCGGGATGAAGGCGGCCGCCAACGCTCCGCCGGAAATGAGAGTTACGAATAACTCTGGCATTTGGTTGGCGGCTGTAAAGGCATCATACTCGCTGCCGGTGCCGAATGTGCCGCTGACGAGCCTGACTCTCAGCAGGCCCGTAAGCTTTCCCAGCCCAAACAGAGCGGCAACGACGACCGATGAGCGTAGCAGGTGTCGGGCCCTATCCATGGGAGAGGATTGTAACCGGCAGGTCATTCCCGGCAAGCAAAGGAAGGAACCTCTTCAGGAAGCGATCTGGTTAGAACCTCAAACCTCAGATACGATTGCCTGCAATGACGGCATGCGAAATGCAAGTCTGCATAACGTTTAAGCGTCTACTGGCCATTTTGGTGAAGTGTCAACGGTAGCGAACGCTGCATTACGATAGATCTGAGGTAGGAGTAACAGCTTGAGTGGGAATGGTCTAGACGTTTCTTTTGAAAACAACGAGGGACGCTTAAAAGTGATCCTGCCCGCGCCAGTTAACTGGCCGGTCTTTGGTCTGCACACCCTAGCTCTGATCATCTGGCTGGCGATGTTGCTGGCAGTGTTGGTTTACCTGCTTCGCGGCCTGAGCTCCAGCTTTGTATTGACGATCATTCTAATGATTTGGATGTTGATCTGGCTATGGTTTGGGCGATTCCTGTGGTCACGTTGGCAGTACCATGCGGCGAGTCGCGAAATCCTCTTTGTGGACGATGAGCAGTTAGTCGTTCGACGGCCGGTATCAATCCTCGGCCTTACCTGGGTCTATGACATGAACCACGTCAGCGGATTATATTATAGCGAGAGGCATCACTGTCCAGCCTTTGATTACGCTTATCAGCACGTATATTTCGGACGAGCTTTGGATGAAGAGCAGGCCAACCACGTGGTGAATGAACTGAATCGGCGCTTCTTTCCGAATATCGCGCAGGAGGAGCCTGGAAAGGTCTGGACGGAGTAGGGTTGCTATTCGCTGAGAAACAGATCCTTGTGCGCAAAAAGCGCGGCGGCCAGAAGGAATAGCAAGCTCGCATAAATCATGAGAACAGCCGGCGCCAGCGCCTGTGCCAGGCTAAACTGGCCACCAACTATCGCAGCCGTTATCGCGCTGAACGGCCAGAAGATGATATCAAATATCTTCTCAAGCAACCCCAACCCATTAGATGATATCCAGGTGGCTGCATCGTAGAAGAGCGTCGCTATTGCGTCTAGACCGCTTTCAGAGAAAGTGCCGCCAACGCGATTGAAGATGCCGAACAACCAATCACCCAACAGACCGACTCCGCTCTGCAGATATAGTAATAAACCTAGCACGCCGAAAACATAGACTCGCGACCAGCCGCGGGCGACCAGATCACTGGCATGTAACGCGATGACCACGAATAGCACATCGCCGGCAATCCAGAGCGTGGGAATCTCCAGTAGCTGCCGGAGCGCAATGTCGGGGCCATTTGCTAGCCATGCCAGGAGAGCTGTAGCGATCTGTAACACGACAACATAGACCAACGAGGCCAGCACCACTGAGCTCAAGTACTCAATTCGACTCGGCAACTTCACGATTAGTGGATAGTTAACGGCTTGATTTGCCCTGGCCGAAACGCTGAGCGTAACGATGAAAGACCATGCCAGTCCAAATAGGCCGAAGATTAGGATGAAGTAATCTAGGTCAGGCGTCTGTTGTCTGGGATCGAAGAAGATAATGTAAAATGCCAGCGCCAACAGGATGTAAAGCAGTCCGGCCAAGGAGAACAAGAGCGACCTGAACAGATAATGGCTTAGCGCTAAGATCCGGCCGATCATCGGACTGCCTCGGCGTAGATCTCGGCCAGGGTTACCCGGCTCTGGTCGACCCTTGTGACGTCGTAGCCGGCCGACAGCAGGATGCGCAGTACTTGTGGCCGCAGTGCCATGCCCTCATTACTGAGAGTCACCTCATGCTCGCTCACTACGAGTTCTGTAGTCAGTCCAGTAAGCAACTCCCGCAGTGGACCCAGATCCTGTGTTACCTGAATGGAGGTATGGGGCTGAATTATGAGAGCATCGGCCATCCGGTTCTCATAATGAATGGTACCGCGGTTCAAAATGATAAGCTGGGTGCAAACTTGAGTAACTTCGTGCAGTTGGTGCGAAGCGAGCATGATGGTCTTACCACTGGCGTGCAAAGCCTTGATTTGTCGGCAAATGTCCTCCTGACCCTCTGGATCTAGCCCGTTTGAAGGCTCGTCAAGCAGCAGCAGCGGCGGATCGCCAATCATGGCTTGAGCGAGACCCAAGCGCTGCCGCATTCCCTTCGAGCAATCCTTGATACGTTTCTCAGCGGCATAACCGAGCGAGACGCGCTCCAGGCTTGCCCCAACAAGCCGTCGCGATTGCACGCCGCTGACGTTGCTCAATTCTGCTACCATCTCCAGATACTGGCGCACGCGCAAATGATTGGGGAACAGCAGCCGTTCGGGTTTATAGCCAATAGTCGGCCAGGCTCGCGTTGTCGCACTAATATGACCTTCATCCGGAAAAAGGAAGCCGGCCACCAACTTGAAAAGAGTTGTCTTTCCCGCCCCGTTTGGCCCGAGCACGCCAAGCACCTCACCGCGCGGAATACGCATGCTGATGTCGCGCAGCGCGACGAGAGAATGAAATCGCTTGGTGATGTTGCTAATCTGTATCACGTCGACGCTTTTGATTCGTTGTGGATGTCCCTGGACCCGCTTTTGGCTTTGGCACAAGTAACAATGATTGGCCGAGGCGAAGTTTACCATCTGGCATTCGATTCGACTAGCCGATAAGAGATTGCTATAATGCCCTGCTTTGCCGGACTTGTGATCCGGCAGAATCGTGAGAGTTGCAGAAATAAGGACTGGATAGAGATTACAGCATAGTTTTTCTGAGGTGATAGTTATGGATTTGGGTGGCTTTGCCCCATATCTAATGGTTGTGGAAATTGTACTGGCGATTGTCTTAACCGTGCTGGTGCTGCTTCAAGCAAAAGGTTCGGACCTTGGCGGTTTTATGGGCGGTGACACCAGTTCGGGTTATCGAACGCGTCGAGGCATTGACGCCACGATTCATCGCGCGACAGTCGGTTTTGGGGTAGCGTTTTTCTTATGCACTTTGTTGACCTTCATAGCGATGGGTCAAATGTAGCGTCACGATGCCTGGGTAGATTGCCTAGGCTTTTCATACCCTGCTTGGGTGTTTTTTGCCCTGGACTGCTAGCAGGTTGTGGCGTGCGGCTGGGGCGCCTCACTTTGATAATGCCCTGTCATACCACCAGTAGAATGGCTGATTCGGCCGGGCCCTCCATAGTCCAAGTCAATGTCGAACTCCAATGAATATTGACCTTCGCTGGCAACTGTTGTTGGCGGCAATTTGCCTTGCCTTGTTGGTTTCGGTTCTGGGTTATCAAGCCCAGAATGTTGGGCTGTGCACCACCCGAGTGGCGGCTAGCGGTGGTCAGATAGTTGAAGGGGTTGTAGGTCGCCCGCAATACCTCAACCCGCTGCTGAGTTACCAAAACCCTGTTGATGCAGAATTGGGAGACCTCATTTTTGATGGTTTGGTTCGCTACGGATCGGATGGCCAGCCACAACCTGACCTAGCCAGTAGTTGGCAGGTTAGTGATGATGGGCAGACCTTCACCTTTGAACTACGGGAAGGAGCACGCTGGCACGATGGTCGCCCTGTTACAGCAGCCGACGTCGCCTTTACCTACGGGCTGCTCAAGGACGAATCATTCCCGGCCCAGGAATCGCTGCGGGAACTCTGGAAGTCGGTCGTCATAAGCCCAACCACTTCAAACCAGATTTCGTTTGTCTTACCGCAGCCGTACGGGGCATTCATTGATGCGACGACAGTGGGTATACTTCCTGAGCATTTGCTGGGAGATGTGGCCCCTGAGGATATTGCTGGCCACACCTACAATCGAGCACCGGTCGGAACTGGACCCTTCTTGGTTACTCCAGGAAACGATTGGCTAGACGCTGGCTACCTTCGCCTGGCTCCCAACCCGCTTCAGTGGCGACAAGGAGTCCAGGTTGACTTTCTGGATGTCAGATTCTTTGAAGACTTGCCGGCTCTGGTCGCTGCGATTTCTGGCGGTGAGATTCAGGCTGTTTCATCGGTTCCGGTGGAGGGGATTGGTGTAATCGGAACCCTAGACGACATGAGGCTTTTTTCAGCGCCGGCGCCACGCTATAGTCAGGTACTGTTTAACATGACTGATAACGGGTCCGATGCCTTAAGCGATGTGGCGATCCGCCAGGCTCTTGCCATGGGTCTGGATCGAGAAGCGCTGATTGACCGGGCGATCGAAGGGCAAGGATTGCCGCTTGAGGGTCCATATTTGCCACAATCCTGGGCATATGCTTCTGGCAACATTCAACCCATTGCATACCAACCCGAAGAGGCCAAGGCTCGACTGGAGGCTGGAGGCTGGACGGCCCCAGAGGGACAGAATACGCGCCAGAAAGATGGCCTGGACCTGGTGCTGAGGTTGCTCCTGGTTGATGAACCTCGCTTTCGTGCTTTGGCTGCCGCTGCCGCCGATATGTGGGTTGAGATAGGCGTTGGCGCGGAGATAGTTGCGGCGACGCCTGAGGAATTCAAAGTCGCACTGGCCGAGGGCACCTTTGACCTGGCCATTGTGGACGTCGATCCTGGCTACGATCCTGATTTATATGACTTCTGGAGCCAAGAAGCAATTGTACGCGGTCAGAACTACGGCGGCTGGAATAATCGCCGGGCCAGTGAGGCCCTGGAAAACGCGCGACGCTTAACCGGTCAAGAAGAGCGTCTGCCATACTACGAGGCTTTTCAGAGCTACTTCGACATTGATCTACCGGCTCTGACCCTCTATCAGCATGTCTATACGTACGGGCTCAGTGCAGAAGTTTATGAGTCGGACATTGGCCGAATCGATTCTCCCCGTGATCGCTACGATACGTTCGGGCAGTGGTTCTTGCTTTTCCGAGAAGTAGCCAGCGCTTGTTCAGAAGCCAGTGAATGAGCAAAGATTCAAACCTGAGACCGCGCAACCGGCGTTGTCTCGGCCACAATTTCGATGGGACCGAACAAATCTGGTTGGCGAGCATTCACCTCATGCCGCTTGATGAGTTCAAGCACCGCGAGTAGAGTCACCGAAACCTCTGCCCAGGTAGCACGCCTTGAAAGCAAATCATTGAAGGCGACTTGCCCATGCTCACCAATCCTAAGGCGCAGCAGCCCAATCTGATCCTCGATCGTTACCGAGCGTTTCTGAACCACAACGGAAACGCTGTCCTCTTTCATGTCCGCTCGATCCAGCGCCGTACGGAGAGCGGCAATGAGGGAATCCAAGTCAATGCCAGCCAGATCAAGATTGCGTTCTAGCACTGGCGGCGGGGCAACCCTCAGATAGGTTCGCAATCCGTCATGCTCCTGCTGAGCAAGGAAGCGTGCAGCGGTTTTAAAACGACGGTAAAGTCGCAACTGCTGGGCCAATGCCTCGGCCGGGTCTTCCTCTTCATCGATACCAGCACTCTCTGGCACCGAAGGCAAGAGAGCGCGGCTTTTTATCAGCAGTAGACGCGCGCCAACTGAAAGAAAATCCATGAGCTGTTCAAGGCGTTCGCCGGCAAGTTCTTTGACCTGCTCAAGGTATTGATCTGTCACCGCCACTAGCGAAACGGCTGTTATATCCAGCTCATTGCGCTCGATCAAGTGTAGCAACAGATCTAGAGGGCCCGAGAACACAGGCAAATCTATTTTGTAGAATGCTGATTGCTCGATGGCGGAAGAACGCTGGGAAACAGGCATCAGGGGTTCAGCCAGTGGCGCTCAGCAGTGCATAGCCGATGAGGGCTAGAAGAAAGACCGTGACAGCCAGAAAAACGATCATGAGCATTTTACGTTCATGCTGCTGCCTTTTCTTTCGTTGCTGCATTAGCTCGGCCTGCCGCGCTTCTTCAATGGCCATGAGCGCGGCCATCCGTTTTTCCGCTGCCGCGACTTCTATCTTTTTCAGATCTTCAGCTTCGAGCATCTGTTGACCAAGTCGGTCCGCCGTACTCTGCCCTGAGTTTGCCTCAACCTGGCTGAGTAGATCGATGGGCTCATCGCAGGCGATGCAGAACTCGTCGCCTGTCCAGTTGGTCGTTTGGCAATTTCTGCACAGACGAACAAGGGGGCTGCCGCACTCAACGCATGCGGCGAGTTCTTCATTATGATATCTTGCGCACGTCGGGCACAGGTGTCCAGCCAGTGTGAATTGACCGCTGCAGACGGTGCACGTGATCTCCGGCTGCTGATCGGCGGCGTCTATTGCGCTGCCACAGCTAGGGCAGTTAACTTCTGCTCTAGGGTGGGCGCTCACGATTCGATCTCCTTGGGCGTCAAAACGCAATATACGAAACCATTCATTTCAATCAGGACGTCTGTCTCATAACGGTCGCCGATGATCTCCAATACTGGGGGGGGATAGAATTGAGCCCTAAACACGATGGTGTCGAAGGCTTGAGACTCCAACATCGATAACATCTCGCTCAGATCTACCTGACCATTATTATACAAGTTGAGGAGCTGGGTCGGGTTGGTTACCACATCGCGCCCAGCATAGAAGCTGAAGCCGGCATCTTCGGCGAATGCGGCCGTCGAGCCCTGACTAATGCGCTCGGCAATCAGAACTCCCGCCTCTGTGTCTGCCCGGGTCGGTGGTCGCCCAATAAGGCCGACGCCGGCCGAATCGACATAAGGCACAGGGACGGCCGGTCTCGGTTCCGAGCAGGAAGTCTGCGGAGCAACCATTGTTTCAGTCGGCTTCCCTAGCGCCTGGGAAATTGCAGCCAACGCCGGCGTATGAGTCGGCATGTGGAATAGCTTGTCGGCCTGGATTAGGAATAAAATACCGACCATGGCCACGGACAGAGCGGCCCAGACGCGACCGCGAGCCTGACTGAAATCTAATACGCGCCCAAAAAGTAGTCCTGCCAGAATGCAGCTGGCGGCGATGGCTGTGGCGAAGTAGGATTCGCCAGCTCCCCATTTGCCGGCCGTAATGCCATTGACGGCTGCGCATGCGAACCAAACCGTATAGGCTGACAATCGCTCGAAGTAGAGCTGATATAGCGCCAAAAGTCCGGCCGCGACTGTCAAGACAATGTGCAATTCGAACCACTGGCGGAACAGTCCAATCCCCTGGGCTGGTATGTATGGGTTGATGTTGGCGGTGACAGTATTGGTCAGCCATTGGCCATCGGTTGCGATATTGATGAGCAAGAAGACCGCGGCCGTCGCGGCGGCAAAGCCCAGCGCCCATAGTATGGCTCTTTTCGACTGGCGAAGGAATAAGAAGACAAAAGCTGCGGCCACGGTTGCGTAGGCGAGTTGCTTTGTATAGCCAGCTAGCAATAACAAGACCATAATCCCAAAGAGGCCTCGATTATTTCGTTGGCCGGACGATTCTTCGCGTTGGATGACAATGGTTAGACTAACGATGGCTAAAGTCTCGAACATCACCATGAACATGTGTTGGCGCAGCAGCGGCCCAACGTGGTACACATAATTTGAGGCTAGGAAAGCCAGTCCAGACAAGACAGAGAGCCACCAGCGTTTCGTTCCTCGCTGCACAGCAAAACCAATTGCGGCCGCAGTGATTAACGTGCCAATGTACGCAACTACTCTCCCGGTCCAATACTGAGGTCCGAAGAGCCAAACGAGCGGTACGATAGCCAAGTGGAATACTGGTGGGTAGTTAGATGAGTAGAAGGGATAACTATCATTACTTAGATAAGGCCATTGGCCCTGGCTGAGGAGCACCGTATCCATCAGTTCGAAGCCTTCACCCTGATCGTAGTCAAAGGGGAACTGAAAGAGTGAGAAAGCATAAATGTTGTAGACGACGAAATACCCCACGTATGCCACTAACGCCAGGGCGACGAAGATATAGCCGGCGCGTATCCACAGCGGCGTATGCGAGGGAGGGGTCAACGTGGTGTCTTCAGAGGTCATGAGGAGCGGCGCGGTGCCATAGGCTGACTATGCCGGACGATTACCCAACGGAATCAGCGTCATTCCAAAAACAAACAGGGCGCCAGCGGCGACGAGGGCCAGACGCTGAGATGGCCCGATGCCCATTTCATTGCCCGCACCAAGCCAGTCGACGGCCAGAATAGCCAGGCCAAGAATCAGGCCGAAGATGGCGATACCCACGCCAAGTTGCCGCTTTGTTATCATAGACTCACCAGTGTAGCAATTGCTCTTTACAATGCAAACGAATTTGGTATAATCTCGAGCCTGAATTTTGCAAGGTAACATAATGTGACGTAATCTAGCCGCTCGCTCAGCGGTTTTTGTATTTCAGGAATTGGGATGACCATAACGAAACCACACTTAATTACGGCAGAAGGTTTGAAGAGACTGACCGACGAATTGAACTATTTGCGCAAGGATGCCAGAGAAGCCCTTGCCGATCGGCTCCATAATGCATTTCAGGACGGTCAGGATGATGATTTTGTCGAAAACGCAGAACTGGAGGCCGCACGTAACGAGCTGTCGTTCTTGGAAGGACGAATTCAAGACCTGGAGGACATTCTCAACAACTACCAGATTATTGAAGAGTCGGCCGATCCACACGAGTCTGTGAGAGTGGGCGACTGGGTTACGGTAGTTGAAGATGGCGTCGATGAAGAGGAGCGTTATCATTTGGTCGGTCCGGCCGAGGCCGATCCAGCTGCTGGGCGGATCTCGATTGAGAGCCCATTGGGCAGGGCGCTATTGGGCGCCAAAGTTGGGGAAAGCGTGAAGGTCAACGCCCCGAACGGCGTACTTAGTTTCAAGATCGCCGCCATGGGGTAGGTCCGGCCTCAACGTCGATAGTCGCCTAAACCGCGCCGCGCGATGAGAGCCCGTTTTTCACGGGCTCTTTGCTTATTTATAAGTCAGCTGGATGCCTGTCCGCCAGCCATCCCTGCAATTTGGCCCAATTGAGGAAAAGAACTATGAGTCCTTGGCAACCCACTGCGTTAGAAGAGCAACGGCTGGCCAAATTGGCTCGGCTGAGGGAACTAGGCATCGAGGCTTATCCACTTCGTGTCGAGCGCACCCATCAGACTGCCGACGCCATCCAGGCATTTGAACTGGCCGAAGGCGAGGGTGAGCTGTCCGATATCGAGGTCATCGTATGCGGCCGGCTGGTCAGTATGCGCGACATGGGTCGCACTGTATTCGCCCACATTGAAGACAACAGTGGCCGCGTGCAGTTGTTCTTGCGCAGAAATGAAGTTGGCGAAGAGGCTCATGCGAACTTCCGCAAGTTGCTTGATATCGGCGACTTCATACAAGCAGTAGGCGCGGTATTTCGAACCCGAATGGGGGAGGTAAGTGTAAGGGTGCGGTCATGGCACCTGTTGAGCAAGGCCGTCAGCCCTCTACCGGTTGCAAAAGAACGAGAAGTGAACGGCGAAACAGTTCGCTACAGTGCATTTGCCGACGTCGAGGAGAGATATCGTCAAAGGTATGCCGACCTCGCAGTGAATGGCGAAGTTCGCCAGACTTTTGTTACCAGGAGCAAGATCATCGCCGCCTTGAGGCGCTTCTTCGATGACAATGGCTTTCTTGAAGCCGAAACGCCAATCCTGCAGCCGATCTACGGTGGCGCGGCAGCGCGACCATTTACTACTCACCACAACCAGCTTAAGCAAGAGCTCTTCTTGCGGATCTCTTTCGAGCTCTATTTGAAGCGTTTGCTTGTTGGTGGCTTTGAGCGCGTTTATGAGATTGGTCGCGACTTCAGAAATGAAGGCGTAGACGCTGTCCATAACCCGGAATTCACCCAGCTCGAATTCTACGCCGCCTATTGGGACTACAACGACGTGATGAGATTTACTGAGCAGATGATTGCCTACGTTGCAGAGTCTGTGCTTGAGACGACATCAGTGCAGTTTCAAGGTGAAACCGTGTATCTTAAAGGACCGTGGGCGTCCATGACGCTCCGCGAAGCGATCCGCCGTTTCGCCGAGCTCGACTACATGGACCATCCAGATGCCGCAAGTCTGGGGATAGCGATTAAGAAGATTGGCGGTCAGGTATCGCCTGGCGATTCATGGGGTAAGTTGATAGACGGTTTGTTAGGTGAATTCGTGGAGCCGCGTCTGATTCAGCCCACCTTTCTAACCCAGTATCCGCGCGACATTTCACCGTTGGCCAAAGGCGTGCCCGGGGATCCGCTGCACACTGAGCGTTTCGAGTTTTTCATCGGCGGCATGGAAATGGGTAATGCCTTCACTGAGCTAAATGACCCCATAGAACAACGCCTTCGTTTTGAAGAAATGCAAGAGCTATATAGGGCTGACGATGAAGAGGCTCACCCGGTTGACGAGGATTACTTGCGGGCAATGCGCTACGGTATGCCGCCGAATGGCGGATTCGGTATGGGCGTTGACCGACTCACCATGCTGCTGACCGATCAAACGACTATTCGGGAGGTACTGTTGTTTCCGCACCTGCGCGAGAAAGATTGACCTGTCTGGGGACCGTAGCTATACTTGTTTGCAATAGCAAATATCAGTAAAGACTATGATGAAGCGCAGTACGGCTTGTTCGATGCTTCAGAGAGTTGACGGTCGCTGCAAGTCAACAGCTCAATTGCCGGAATCCACTTCTGAGTCGCCGCCGAAATAAGGCGTGCCGGTTTATCGCCCGTTACGCGGAATCAAGAGGCCAGTCATCCGACTTCGTAGGCAACAGATGAGGTTACTGGCGAATCCAGGTGGCACCACGGGCACCCTCGTCCTGGAACGGGGGTGCCCTTTCTATTTACAAGCCCATACCTATCGAGAAGTTGACTTTGGCTTCGTATAGTCCGTCAGGCAGCAATCTATAAAGTCTTTACGGAGGAATCGTATGATCGACATCGGCCTGATCCGCAAGAACCCTGAGTGGGTGAAAGAACAGATCGCCAAATTAAATGATTCGGCGCCCATTGACGAGATTTTGGCTGCTGACACGCGAAGGCGGGAGATCATTCAACGTGAGGAAGCACTTCAGCGACAACTTAATCTGTCATCGAAATCCATAGGCCAGCGTATGGGGCAGCTGAAGCGGCTGGAAGCTCAAATCCGGGAAGCGGAGGCCAATCTAGAAGCAGATAATCGCCCGGAAATCGATGAACTGAGGGCCAACGCTGCTGAGTTGGAACGGCAGGTAGCCGAAGCAAAGAGCGGCGCGCGTTCGCTAGGTGATCAGAAAGCTCCCCTTAAAGATGAACTGCAGTCGGTTGAACAGCAGCTTCGCGAATTAATGTTGTGGGTGCCTAATTTGCCGCATGAGAGCGTGCCGATCGGCGCGGATGATACTCTAAATGTGGTATATGATCCTCAAGGACCGCCGTTGCCCGATTTTAATTTTCCGGCAAAGGCTCACTGGGACCTTGGCCCTGAACTCGGTGTACTTGATTTTGAGAGGGGCGTGAAGCTAAGCGGATCACGTTTTTATATCCTGCAGGGAATGGGAGCCCGACTGCAGAGGGCTCTGATTCAATTCATGCTTGACTATCATGTTGGCACTCACGGCTACATAGAAATACACCCGCCATATATGGTTCGATCCGAGATGTTTGTAGGTGCAGCGCAGCTCCCGAAGTTCGCCCATAACATCTATCGCGATGCAGAAGAAGATTTCATGTGGCTTGGCACGGCAGAGATCGCGCTAACAAACTTGCACCGAGACGAAATCCTTAACGAAGAAGACTTGCCAATTAATTATGTCGCCTATACTGCCTGCTTCAGACGTGAGAAGTTCAGCGCTGGCCGCGATGTACGCGGCATCAAGCGTGGTCACCAATTCGACAAAGTAGAAATGTACAAGTTCACAACACCCGAAAAGAGTTATGAGGCGCTGGCTGAACTCGTCCGGCATGCCAGCGATGTTTGCGAAGCACTTGAGCTTCCCTATCGCCTGGTTGAAATGGTGACCGGCGATCTCGGTTTCGCAGCTTCCAAGAAGTACGACCTAGAAGTTTGGGCCGCAGGTTGTCAGGAGTGGCTTGAGGTGAGCTCGTGCAGCAATTGCGAGTCGTTTCAGGCCCGCCGGGCAAACGTGCGCTATCGTCCATTAGAAGGCGGAAAACCCCGTTTCGCTCATACGTTGAACGGGAGCGGATTGGCCCTGCCTAGGATACTCATTGCCATCATGGAGAATTATCAGAATGCCGACGGAACGATCACGGTTCCCGACATTCTGCGGCCGTATATGGGTGGACTAGAAACGATATCTGCTTCTGGCTGACCTACGGGCGATGAGCTGAACCTAGGTAGCAATATTGCTCTGATTCTCGGCCTCGGCGCCCTCTAATAGCGAAGCGTAAGCTTGCAGCATCCTGCGGGCGATTTTAGGCCAATCGTATGCCAGGGCCTGCTGGCGAGCCTGACTTCCGAGCGCTTTTCGACAGGCCTCATCCTGCAACAACGTGAAGATGCGTTCGGCCAAAGCTTCCGGATCACGAGACGGCACCAGAAATCCATTTTGGCCATCTTTGACGAGGAAGGCCAATCCGCCCACTTCAGAGGCAATAACCGGAGTTCCCATAGCCATTGCCTCGAGCGCAACCATGCCGAAGCTCTCGTAGTGCGATGGCATGACCACCATTTCGGCAGCCGCGTAATAGTCTGGCAGGATGTCCTGATCTTTGGCACCCAAGAAAGTAACGGTCTCGGCAACCCCGAGTTTGCTGCGTAACTCTTGCAAGCGGGTCATTTCGTCATCTGGATTGTCATTCCAGGGATCGCCGCCGATTATGGCCACACAAACGTCATGCACTGCCTGCGGCTGTCTTTGCTGGATGAGGGCGATGGCCTTCAATAGAGTATCCACTCCCTTGAGAGGCTCTATCCGGCCGGCGAAGAGAATGTTTCGATGGTTGTCTGGGATTCCTACACGACGTTTTGCATGCTCTCTTGGAATTGGCGAAAAGCGCTCCAGATCCACGCCCGGTGGAATCGTAACCACCTTGGCCATATCGGCCCCGTATAGCCAGTGAAGCTGTGCGTATTCGGCCGGCGTCGCAGCAATGATGGCATCTGCAAAAGCCATGACTTGGATTTCACCGTCGATTCTGGCCTTTGGGGCCCGCTCTTCTTCAGTGAGCGCGATCCGATTCTTCATGTGGCCGAGAGTATGGAACATCTGAACTACCGGCGTCACACCCCAAATGGACTTGAGTCTCTCAGCCACCAGCCCTGACATCCAATAGTGACTGTGGATAAGATCATAGTGCAGATTTTCGGCTCGAACGAAGGCCAGCACCCCTTCGACAAACTCATCGAGATAGTGGACGATTCTAGGTACCGGTATCGGCTTTTCCGGCCCAGCCGGAATATGAATGACACGCGCGCCGAAGCCGAGGTCGTGGCGCACCGTTGGCTGGCAATCATCCTCTGATCGGGTAAACACGTCGACGCCAATGCCCAGCCGGGCCAGCGCCCGACTAAAATCGCGCACGTAAACGTTCATCCCGCCAGTCTTCTTGCCACCCAGCGTGGCCAAAGGGCATGTATGCACACTCATCATCGCCACCCGTTTGAGGGGTAAATCAGCTAGTTGCTTTTGATCGGCGCCTTCGGTAAACATACTACTCCGGCTCTTTCTTTGAGCCGTCGCAGAGTAACGACTCGTGCGACGGCTGTACGGATCTACACTCACCCATTGGAGGCTACTAATTCTCGAAAGTCGCCGATACGTCTGGTGATGTGAATGTCATCCAGATGCTCTAGAATTGCGATCGCGTACTTGCGACTGGTGCCCAGTAGGTCGCGTAACTGAGCAACGTCCATCGTGCGCCTCTGAAGCAAGAAGTCGCGAATCTGGTCGACGATCTGTTCGTAGACAGCCGATGTATATACCACGTCATCACTGACTTGAATAAGCTGACCCAAATCGATGAGAGCACTGTAGACGTCGTCGCCGACTACCCCGCGAGTATCTTTCACGCTTGCACTGTTCACGCCCTGGCGGTTAAGGCGGGCCAACAGTTGGTCAATAGCCTGTTGCTGCCTGGCAGAGAAGGAAATGCTGTGGTCGGAAAGACGCAGAAGTCCACGTTCTTCAACAATCGTCTGATCAGTCAGCATCTCGTCAAGAAGTGGGTTGAACACGGCTTGCACGGCCTTCATCCGGCTGCGCAATTCCTCGCGACTCATTCCGAGCTTCAAAGGCGATCGTCGGTGAAAGCGGCCAAGTTCGTCTACAAGTTGCCTGGCGAGACTTTGCCAGCCGGCCGATGTGCAGACAAAGCCGCCAATAACTCGGATGGAATCCTCGGCCAGCAAGTGACGCCAGGCCTCGTCTGCACGCTCTGGCGCCAGGCCCGAGCGTAACAGCAGCTCATCCCGTCGAACTGGCTCCAGGCCAGTCGCGGTTTGCAGCAACAGCTCTTCGGGCGAACCCTGAGCCAAGGTTTCGAGTCTGGAAACTATCTCTGGTCTAAACCTGCGATGACGTCGGCCGGGATTCGGGTCCAATATCATGCCACCGCCGATCGTAGATGACGGCGATGGGCGGCGCAGAATAAAGCGGTCTCCCCGACTGACGACAACTGGCTGTCGCAGCGAGAGTTGCATCCAACCTTCCACGCCCGGATCGATTTGCCTTTGGCCCAGTACGCGAGTTCTGGCCACGACCTCGGCCGAACCAACGTGCAGTTTCACTTCCACATTATGTTTCAGCGGGGCGTGCGTTTGCCGTAGATGCCGATATGTGACATCACACAGCAGTGTACCCTCATAGGTACCAGGAGACGTCACTACATCGCCGCGTCGAAGGGCCTCCTTCGAGATTCCAGTCAAATTGGCGGCTACGCGACTGCCCGGTCTGGCAGTATCTAGCTTCGAGCGATGAGTTTGCAAGCCTCGGATTCGACCCTTATGCCCACCGGGCTGGACGACAATCTGATCCCCGACCGAAAAGCAGCCGTCAAGGAGCGTACCGGTCACAATTGTGCCGAATCCCGACAACGAGAAGGCGCGATCAATTGGCAAACGCGGACGACCAAGATCCGGCCGTGGTGTCGTTCCACGCAGCCGCGCTGATAATGTGTCGCGCAGCTTTTCCATACCCTGACCACTGATGGGTGACACGGGTACCACCGGCGCATCAGCCAATGCCGTGCCCGATAAGGTTTCCAGGACATCTAGCATTACCAACTCTAGCCACTCAGGATCGTCGACAAGGTCAACTTTCGTCAAGGCCACGACGCCGCCGTACACTTGTAGCAGGTCTAGTATTGCCAGGTGTTCCTTTGTTTGGGGCATCACGCCCTCGTCCGCTGCGATCACCAGCAGAGCCAGATCGATGCCGCCGACGCCGGCCAACATGTTTTCGATGAAGTCCCGGTGTCCGGGTACGTCAATGATGCCAACCTCAGCCTGATCCTCACCCGCTTTCATCCAGGCAAAGCCCAGGTCAATGGTCATAGCGCGCTCTTTTTCTTCTTTCAGCCGATCGGGATCTATACCTGTCAGTGCTTCAACCAGAGTGGACTTACCGTGGTCCACATGGCCGGCCGTGCCAATAACGTACATTATTCTTCTCGGACCGGAACCAGTGCCGGCTGGCGCCGGCTATCTGGATTGTGCGCAATAGCTTTTTCCACTTCTTCAAGCCAGATTCGCGGCCACTTCTTCATGGCATCGGCCTGGGCATTTTGAATGCGCCACAAGGTATCCTTTTCTGACTCCAGGGCCTGTATGCTCTCTGACAATTCACGAAGCTGCTCAAGAATCTTCCTTTCGCTACGTTCGGCACCGGACCAGCGTTGGTCACTTTCGACCTCCTGATTCTTCCAGCGCTTGTCATCTTCTAGCAAGAACGCCTCCCAGCGCGAACGCATTTGTCCCGCTTCCACACGGGCAAGCTCAGAGGCCTCACGTTGCTGCTGTTCCATCTGTTGCTGCCAGTCCACCATGGCTTGCACAGCCGTCTTTGCTTCCTTGTACTGGGTTGCGAACTTGACCCACTCGGTCGCGTAGCGCTCCATCTGCTCCTGCATGGCGTCTAGGGCAAATTGTCGCTCCTCTAGTCGCTTATTGCGCTGAAGTTCGCCCATCTGGACCTGGTCTCCCCAGGACTTCATCTGCTGCCGTAGTTCGGCGCCCGTGTCGGTAAGCTCCTGCACGCTACTTTGCAGCCGCGCAAGGCTGTGGTTAGTGATGTCGAGCCGAGAATTGATCGACTCAATCTTTTTGCTGTTCTCCAGCAACGAGTCTTGGCTCTCGGCGACGGAGGAAGCATTCGTCTGCTCCGACTCTTCAACGAATTTTAAGGCCTGCTGCCATGTCTCTACTTCGCCTGCCAAAGCACGCTCCCGATTCTGAACGCTCCCCACAAGCTTGGCCAATCGCTCTTCTTCCACCTTGCGATGCTCCATTTCCTCAAGGAGGCGGTCAATTGGCGTTATGGCCTTGCGGATATCAGCGATCTCGCGCTGGTGAACATCGTGTTCGACTCGCCGCAATCTCTCGAGTTCCTCATCTCCTACAACGCGGCGTTTGTCGTACTGCTCAATCAATTTGACCATCTCATCCTTGAATTGAACCAACTGCGTGTCAGCTTGGGCCGCCAATGCGATTTGACCACTGGCTTTGCTCAACTTGACTTCAAGTTCCTTTATCCGCTTTTCTCGCGACTCAAGCTTTCTTTCCCAAGCGGTCAGCCGTTGCTCCAGCTGTACCATGCGGCGCGCGGCCTTTAAGCGTTCCTCATCGAGCCAGTCTACGCGGCTGCGCAGTTCTTCGGTTTCACCATTCTCTTTCGTCGAGTTTCTCGCCATGTCACACTCTCCTATAGACTGTGCGCCTGCGTACGAATACCGGCGCCAAGCCAGATGACTGCACCGTTCAGGGCGCACAGCCACTTTCCCATTTTGCGGGCTGTCAGTAGTCTACGGCCTATCAATGGGCCTGAGCATTATAGCCAAGTCGTTGGTGTCAGGCGAAAAGCGGACTAGTAATCTTGCCATCCATCGTGCTGCACATCGGCCGGCGCAAAAGACACATTGCCTGCTAACAGCAGGGACAAACCAGATCGATCGTAGGTTAGATCTTCGGGCTGTAGATTGCCTGACCCACAGCGCCAGGCTTATAATTCTGCGTTATGCACATCGGCATTGATAGTCGGCTACCTTACTACCAAGTGGGCGGGATCAGCAACTACATCATCAACCTGACAAGGGCCCTGGCTGAATTAGGCAGTGGGCATCGATTCACTGTCTTTCATAGTCGAAAAGATCGTCGCAGCTACGTGAGTCGAGAGATGCGCAGGTTCGGCCGAGCGGACTTATGGACCCCTTGCCACCATAGGTTTGAACGCTGGTCTCTAGGCGCGGAGCTACTGCCGCATCATTTGCAAGTCATGCATAGCCCGGATTTCATCCCACCTGCCTTTGGCGCCGGTTGCCGGATAATCACGGTCCACGATCTCAATTTTCTGCTATACCCTGAATTCTTGACGACCGAGAGCCGTCGTTACTACAACGGTCAGATCGACTGGGCGGTTCGACAGGCCGACCACATACTGGCCGACAGCCATCACACCCGTTTGGATCTCATCGAGCGGCTGGCCGTCGACCCTGGGCGCGTGAGCACAGTCCATCTGGCAGCCAGTCCTATTTTTACCCAAGAGTCGCCCCCTGATGCGATCCAGGCAACCTTAGCCAAGTATAGACTAGAGCGCGGCTTTGTCCTTTTCGTCGGCACAGTGTCACCTCGGAAGAATGTTGAGACGATCCTCGAGGCTTTTCATATGCTGCTAGAAGAGAATGCAGCTGAAACCTCGCTAGTTCTTGCCGGCGCTAAGGGATGGCTAACTGAGAACCTATTCGAGTCAATCGCCAAATCTGAACACCGCAAGCGGATCTTGCACATCACCGATCTGACAGATGCCGAGTTGGCGCATTTGTACGCATCGGCCGGCGTACTTGTAATCCCTTCCCTCTACGAGGGCTTCGGCTTGCCCGCCCTGGAGGCGATGCACTGTGGCTGTCCCGTTGTCGCTAGCAACCGTTCGTCTTTGCCAGAAGTGGTCGGATCGGCCGGGATCCAGCTTGATCCGAGAGACGTGCTAGGTTGGTCCGAGGCCATGAGGCTGCTGCTGAACGACGCGGACGAGAGAATGCACTACGTGGGCAAAGGATATGAACAGGCTCGCAGTTTCTCATGGCGTAAGACGGCCGAGGCCACGCTGCGCATCTATGAACAGTGCTCTGATGAGATTCGCTGACGCGACAGAATCCGACTGACTAGTCGACGAATAATGACCAAGATCCTCCTCTTGACGCCCCAACTCCCTTACCCGCCCGAACAAGGCACGAGCTTGCGCAATTTCAACATCCTGCGCGGCCTGATGAGGTACCACCGCGTGACCTTGCTAAGCTTTGCCGACTCACCGATATCGGTCGAGGCTGAGAGAGAGCTTTCCGATTGTGATAATGTAATCACCATTCCCGTGCCCGAGCGCAGTCTTTCTACTCGCTTGGGTAGAATGTTTACCGACGCGCGGCCCGACATGGCCCATCGCTTGCAGAGTGCAGACTACGCCAGCGCTTTGGCTAGCCTGCTCGAGGCGGGTGGGGGAGAACACGCCCCGGCATTTGATGTGCTTCAAGTCGAGGGCATTGAAATGGCCTTCGCCATCGACGTTGCACAATCGATCTGTCCCGATCTGAAGATTCTTTTCGACGATCACAATGCCGAATACGAGCTTCAAAGACGCGCCTATCTGGCCGACCGCGGACTTCCCAGACGTTGGCCGGCCGCGGCCTATTCGCGCGTCCAGGCTCCTCGATTGCAGCGCTACGAAAGATGGGCGTGTAACAATGTCGATCACGTGGTAACCGTTAGCAACGAAGATCGCCGGCTGCTTCTAGATCTTGGGGTGGAATCGCCCATCTCGGTGATTCCCAACAGTGTTGATGTTGCCGACTACCTGCCGGAGGAGCAGACAACAGAGGATATCGACCTGGTCTTTGTTGGCAAGATGGACTATCGGCCGAATGTGGATGCAGTGCTCTGGTTCGCTGATATGATCTGGCCATTGATTCGACAGCAGCGACCTAATGCTTCCTGGGTCATCGTCGGCCAGAAGCCACATCGCAGACTGGAGTCCATTGCAGCGCAAGAGGGTGTAACTATCACCGGTCGAGTCGAAAAGGTCCAACCCTATCTGCATAGGGGCCGCATCTTCATCATGCCCTTTAGGGTCGGCAGCGGAACGAGGCTCAAGCTCATCGAGGCGATGGCCAGTGGCCTGGCAATCGTGAGCACCACTATCGGAGCGGAAGGCTTCTCGGTTCGCTCAGGAAAAGAACTATTACTTGCCGACAGCCCAGCTGATTTTGCGGCAGCTATCCTCGCGCTCCTGGACGACCGGTATCGAAGGTCGCGGCTTGGGGAGCAGGCACAACGCTTCGCGAAGCAATATGACTGGCGGCGCGTGACGCCGCAATTTGTCGAAGTCTACAAAGACTTGCTGGCTAACCGTGACCAAGGGCATTGATAACTCAGTTCGAGTCCGTCTTGTCGCTCGCGAGTGTGGTGGCCCAATTCAGGGCTCAATCAAGGGAGTTTTGGGACACAGGCTAATTCGTTCAGCGCCCGCATCAGTAATACGCACGACATCTTCTATGCGTACGCCACCCCAATCAGCCAAGTATATCCCCGGTTCAACCGTCACGACGGAGTCAGCCGGAAGCGGCCGGTCACCAAGCGTCTGCGATAAACTGGGACCTTCGTGAACAACCAGGCCAATGCCATGGCCCAGGGAATGTCCAAAGGCCTCGCCGTAACCACTGGCCGCGATGGCATCTCTGGCCAGCGAGTCTATCTCCTTGCCGGTCACACCTGCGTGCAGGCCGCTGAACGCCTTCTGCTGGGCTTGTTGAACGAGATCGAACACCTCGCGAAACGTGGCGTCGGGCTCCGATCCCATGTAGAAAGTGCGTGTAAGATCGCTAGCGTAGCCATCCACCTCTGCGCCCATGTCCACGATGATGGAGTCACCCTCCTGCAATATGCGCTCGCCCGGCTGGTGGTGAGCCATCGCGCCATTGGGACCGGAAGCGACAATTACGGGGAAGGCCATGCCAGTCGCACCGGCTTCACGCATGCGCCGCTCCAACTCCCAGGCCAACTGTTCTTCTTTCATGCCAATTCGCGAAATCTGATTGACGTCAGACATAACTTGATCGGTGATGGCCGCAGCGGCCCTGATCGTCGACAACTCCTCTTGCGTCTTAATCTCACGCATGAGTTCCACAGAATGATCCAGCTTGACCAAGGTAGTGTTGGGAACACTCTGTAGCATATCGAACAGGCGTAGCGACAAGTGGCGGGCTTCAACACCAACTCGCGTTACGTTGTCAAAATCCAGAAATCTTGGCCAGGCATCGAGATTTGAGTCCCTGAAGTCGACTAATTGGAAATCTGGCGCCTGTTTTCTTGCCTGTGCCCAATAACGAAAGTCGGTGCCAAGCAGTGCCTTGTCTTCAGTAATCAGCAACCATCCAGTCGAGCCGGTAAAGCCACTGGCCCAGCGGCGATTAGCGTAGCTTCCTATAAGCAAGCCGTCGACATGTAGATTGGGCAAACTGGCACGGATTGCTGCCAGGCGTTGTTGATATGGGTTGTTGTTGGTCTTCGGCAACTCTAACTCCCTATCTCAGTCTTATCCGTCTGGGTTAAGTGATGCGTCACTTGACGGCTACCGAGCTCGGCGGAACACCCGTTTCTGCTACGAGGATCTTTCGCAGGATCGCCGTCATCGTCGCGTAGGTTGGGTCCATGCCAAAATACGAGAGATTTTGTGATCCCAGATTCTTGCCTTTGCTGAAAGGCGTGTCCGATGCATAATGCAGGATACCCACTGGAAAGGGCGCATTATGGATGTTGACTACTTCGTTGCGAGGGTAGCGTTGTGGCCTAATCATCTCGTACACGCTGCTCAGATAGGGCCCTGCCTCCATCTCGATGATCGTGTAGCCTTCGCGGTAGATAACATCCATGTAGCTTTCGTTTTGCAGGAATGTGCCCAAGGCGCTTATCGCCTTCTGGTTATCCATCACGGTCCCATATACCAGGTAGGGTGCAATGTCATCGGCCGAAAAGCAGTTGTCAAAAAGGAACGTGTTCAACGATTGCTCATCGTAGACCATACTGGGAATCATAACGTCGCCAATCCGCCCATTAAGCGTGGCTGCCTTGCCCATGATGAATACGCCGCGCACCGCGGCTATGTTGCGGGCGACCTCTGAAAGCACAAGATAGGCTGCCATGCCCAAAGGGAAGTCGATGTTAATGATTAGCGCGTCGCTGTTACGAAGCAGATCGATTTCCTCAGACCGCAACCGGGGATCCAGGCACTCCGTCCGGAGCCGGCTGAGTTCGATATATTGAACTTCAACGTCGAAGACATGCTCGCTGCGGGCACGACGAATACCTAACTGCTGCTCTTGGTGAAGCCGTTCACGGCGTACCGCCGGGTGTTCCGCCTCATACTTCTTCAGTACATAGTATAAGAAATTCTCGCGACTGCTCGGTACATTTCGCTCCAGGATGTCGATATACTCAGTTTTGAGATCTGCCCTTCCTTGTTCCTCAATATAGCGAACCAACTCCCGTTCACGCGACAGAGCGAAGTTGCTCAGCAAGTTAGTTAGGCTATGGGTATTGCTTGATACGAAGTAGACCGGCCGATCCTCTAGCTGTAGTTCCGCTACTGCCTGGCATGCATTCAGCCACCATCTTCTGGTAGCCCTCTTGTAGTCGGCCAGCGAACCTGCAAGCAACCGTACTGAGAGAGAGTACTTATGGCGAGCGATTTTCAGCAGATTGTCTGGCATCTGCTCTTGCCAAATACGACGCAGCCGATCCAAATCGTCCAGAGGTATGCCACTGAGGCGTGATAATCTGGCTAGTTGTTCGTCAGCTAGTGAATGACCTTTGTGCTGCTCCAGTATCTTGAGGGTTAGGGGCTCTTGTAGCAAGAAGAACATCTTTTGTCGTTCGATCTGATAGGCGGTGAGCGAGGGAATCAGATCGTCAATATCTGAACGACTGGCAATGTAGACTGCCAGGGTGCCAGCGCCATCATAGAAGTTGCGACGCCTTCGGCCCGGCGCGCTGACTTCTTGCCAGCTTTCGACATTATCGTAGCCGTGCTCCCAGAAGACCCTTTCTGATTGACCCATGACCACTAGGCGAGTGTTGGCAATACAATCGGGCATTCGCAGAATGACATAGATGAACGCTGCCATATCTGGCCAGGTTTCGTCGGCGTCGACATGTAATGCGGAGTTCATCCGGGTATGAGCTTCAACAAGCGTCTTGATCTGTACCTCGCGGCTGCTGCGCAACAATGAGTAGTATGTGCGAAGATACAACGCTATCTCATCGCTCCCGCGACTTGGCACCGTTCGTTCCATGAGGGCAAATCCCTTTACGCCATGCGCCTGTGAATCTTATCACCTGCCCGCTGCAAAGAATATGGCCAAGTCTCAGTCACTGACAACCTCAATGTGGCCATCGCCAGCTGTTACTTCGCCAATTGCGGCCCAGTTAGGGTCTTGGCCCAGAAACTCGTCAACCTGCTCGGCCGGCATGGCCACCAACAATCCGCCTGAAGTTTCCGGTGTCCAAAGCATATTCTGCGTCATTGCAGAGACATTTTCGTCAAACTCTACCCAAGGATCGAAGTAAAACTGATTGTTTGACATGCCATCCGGAAATGCTCCTGCGCGGCCGTAATCTTGGGCACCCTCCAACCAGGGTAGTGCCGCAACTATGATACGGAAATTTACCTTGGCCATGTGGGCCATCTCATGTGCGTGGCCTAGCAGACCAAAACCGGTAATATCGGTCATGCTCTTGACGCCTAACTGTACCGCCGCCTCTGCTGCCCTGGCATTTAGATCCTTCATACTGTCAACAGCGCCGGCAACGTGAACCTCGGATGCGCTGCGCCGCTTCAACGCGGTGGTAATGACTCCAGTCCCCAAAGACTTGGTCAGCAGTAGCACATTGCCTGGCCGGCTACCACCCTTGGTCAAGATGCGGTCGGGTTTCACTAGCCCAGTGACCGCGAGACCATATTTTGGTTCCTGGTCCACAACACTGTGACCTCCGGCAATGACGGCTCCGGATTCAGCGACTTTCTCGGCTCCGCCGCGCAGAATCTCGCGCAAATAATCCAGGTCAAGTCCATCTGGATACGCCACCAGGTTGATAGCATATAATGGTTTGCCACCCATCGCGTAGATGTCCGACAAAGCATTTGCGGCTGCAATCGCGCCAAAATCATACGGGTCATCGACCACTGGCGGAAAGAAGTCGACAGTCGTGACGATGGCCTGATCGTCGTTCAAGCGATAGACGGCCGCGTCGTCGGCCGCGTCCAGGCCAACCAGTAGATCCGGGAACTGCTGCGGATCAAAGAAGTCTCGTAGAGGCTGTAACACGTACGCCAAATCGGCCGCACCGAGTTTTGACGCTCAACCGGCGCAGGTTGCGTATGATGTCAATCTGATTTTCTTGCCAGTAGTTGCCATTTTTACTTCAGGTAGAATCTAATGTCATACTTCTTTAAACGTACGCCTGACGGACGGTTAGTATACAGGACACCAACGCCTTAGCAACCACCCTTCGAGGGTGATTGACGGCCGGTTTTGGCCTTCTTATAATCCAAACAGTATGCTGAATATGAGTCCACTATCTCGCTTTGAGAACTTCGCTCGCGAGTTGGTCGAAGGATCGATCGACCGCCTGCTTGGAGAGCAATACATCTTGGTAGATGTTGCCGGTGAGCTGGCTTCGGCCGCTGGCCGAAGCCAGCAGGATGATGTGCTAGCGAACAGGTACACGATCAGATTGAATCCAGACACCTTATCACAACTGATGCTCCAAAGCCCCGACTCCGCCAATATCCTGGAAGATCTGATTGTCCAGTTGGCCTCCGAAGGAAAGATGTTGCTAGCAGGAGAAGTCTACTTAGACTTTGTTGCCGATGGAACAGTCGCAAGAGGGAAGGCCAGGGTCACGGCCGACATCACCTCGCGGCAGGATGAACCAACGGCAGTATTGAATCGATCGAAGTCGCCGACGGCTCCGCTTGAGGAAGTGGACGCCTACTTAATTGTCAACGGGCGACGGCACGTTGCGCTCGGCCGAGTCATCATTTCGATTGGTCGTTCACTGGAGAACGATATCGTGTTAGAAGATCCGGGTGTAAGCCGGCACCATGCGCAACTGCGCTGGCGCAACGGTAGCTTTGTCATTTTTGACCTGGGGAGTCGCGCCGGAATAATCGTCAATGCCCAGGCGGTTCGCGAACAAGAGCTTAGATCTGGCGATGTCATCAAGTTAGGTAGCGCGGCGCTCATATTCGGCGAAGAAGACGGCAATGAAACCGACGAAGTTGCCAATTCGGTATCAGACGGCATCACACAGGAGCTTTCGCGGGACGATTTGCCATGAACCCGGCCGTTGTTCTGCTGCTCTTGCGCATTGCGTCCGCTATCCTTCTGCTGTCATTTTTTGGGCTCTTAGCCTGGCTCATTTATCGCGACGTTAAGTTGGCTACCGGCGTTGACGACGGGCGCTCTATAGCGATGGGTATCCTTCGTGTAGTAATACAAGCAGGAAATCAAATAGAGTCTGGGAAGAGACATCCTCTGTACGCGGAAACGACCATCGGCCGTGCGCCAAGCAATTCCGTCGTCGTCGACGATGCCTTTGCCTCGAATGAGCATGCCAGGATCTCTCGCGTCGGCAGTCAGTGGTGGCTCGAAGATTTGAATAGCCGTAACGGCACGCTGCTCAATGAGGCCCTAATTGAAATGCCGACCGTAGTGACTACCGGAGACACCATCACCGTAGGCCGAACCACGCTTGAACTCGAATTGGCGGTTTCCGAATAGGTTAGGTGGGGCTATACTAGCCGCCCAAAACCTAAGCACAGGAGTAACTCATGGGCTTTCATGGCGGTGGTTGGTGGGCTTTCATGAGCCACGACGAGAAACAGGATCAGCAACGCGTGACGCGGAACCTGCTTATCCGGGTCTGGGGGTTCGCCAAACCATATAGATTCAGCGTACTCGCGTTGCTACTGACCATCATAGCCATTACCGGTTTGTCATTAATACCGCCGATTCTCCTAAAGGAGTTGATCGATAGCGCTTTGCCCAATGAAGATGTCCAGCAATTGAACCGACTGGCGCTGGCTTTGGTGGCCGTGCCCTTGCTCAGCGGCCTGATTGGCGTGTTCCAGCGCCGGCTGAGCGCGGGTGTCGGAGAAGGCGTAATATTCGATCTCAGAAGGGCGCTCTATGACCACATGTTACGTATGTCATTGCGGTTCTTCACCAGAACACGTACCGGAGAGCTCATGTCGCGCCTCAATAACGATGTTGTCGGCGCGCAGCGAGCTGTAACGGGCACTCTGGTGAGCATTGTTTCGAACGTGATCACATTGGTCTCGGTGCTCGCTATCATGTTTGTCATCGAGTGGCAGCTGACCTTGTTAGGACTGGCTATTCTGCCCTTATTCGTACTCCCCGCCCGCCGGGTCGCTAGAAGGTTGCGCCAGATCCGGCGGCGCTCCATGGAGTTGAATGCTGAGATGAACGCCAGCATGAACGAGACTTTGAACATAAGTGGGGCATTACTGGTCAAGCTCTTCGGTCGTGAGAAACGAGAAACCGACCGATTTGCTGGCGACGCGCGTCGAGTACGCGATGTCGGCGTGGAGTCGGCTGTCGTAGGTCAATGGTTCATGCTCGGGCTCTCTTTGGTTGGGGCAATTGGCACTGCGCTTGTTTATTGGGGCGGAGGAAGGCTCGTCTTGAGCGGCGCTTTCACCATTGGTACGCTCGTGGCCTTTAGCGCCTATTTGCGACAATTATATGGACCGCTGATCGCGCTAACCAACGCCCCGGTAGAATTTGCCCAGAGTATGGTCAGCTTCGAACGCGTGTTTGAAGCTCTCGATATTCCCGTAGAGATAAATGAGAACTCGAATGCGATTGAACCAGATTCAGTCACCGGTTCCCTGATCTTTGAGGACGTTTCGTTCAGCTACCTTGAGGGCGAAGGCGGCGGCCTGGCTGAAGTTGTCCGTTTCGGGTGGGGCGCCGACCGCAGTGCGCTCCTCAAGCGGGGTAAGCAAGACGATGGCGACAAGAGTGCCTCGGAAGGCCGGGAATTGCGCTGGGCGTTGACTGACGTCAAGTTCGAGATCGAACCCGGTCAGCTGGTCGCTCTGGTTGGACCGAGCGGTGCAGGCAAGACCACTATTACCTATTTGATTCCCAGGCTTTACGACCCAAGTGAGGGGCGGGTGCTGCTGGATGGACGCGATTTACGCGAGCTGACGCTGCTATTCCTTGCCCGCAATGTTGGCATGGTCACTCAAGATACATTCCTGTTCTATGATACGATTCGGGCGAATCTACTCTATGCTCGGGACGGCGCGACCGACGCGGAAATGATTGACGCAGCCAAAGCCGCCAACATTCACGACTTCATCATGTCTCTCCCAGACGGTTACGACACGGTGGTAGGTGAGCGAGGCTATCGACTTAGCGGCGGCGAGCGTCAACGGATAGCGATCGCCCGCGTCATTCTTAAGGATCCGCAGATCCTCGTCCTGGACGAAGCTACATCTCATCTTGATTCTCTGTCGGAGGCGTTAATTCAGGAAGCCTTGCAACACGTAATGGAGGGCCGCACAAGCCTGGTGATCGCTCATCGCCTGTCTACCATCCTGGCTGCAGACAAAATACTGGTCATGGACCAAGGTCGCCTGGTAGAGTGTGGAACTCACGAGGAATTGCTGCAGAAGGGCGGGCTCTACACCTCACTCTATGAAACACAGTTCGTAGCTACTGTTGATTCCGGCGAAGCGACAGATCATTCCGGGCCGCACGAGCGACTTTCGCTATCGTATTGAGCAACTACTGCTCAGCAGCCGTCAATGGTCAACAGGGAAGTCAAAATTATCGGGCGAGCCTGTGGCTCTTGCATCCCTGTCAGCGGCCGCCTGTTGTGGCGCCACGTCCACGTTGTCAAGCCACTCCGACACGACCTGCACACCCAAGACAGGGGCATAGATGCCGCGCGTCGTCGAGATGTCTGTATGACCCAGGAACTCCTGCACGACCTCAATCGGCATTCCCTCACGAAGCAATTGGGTCGCTCGGAAATGACGAAAGTCATGAGCAGACAAGCTCTGGTGCAATTCTAGAGCCTTAACCGCTCGTTTGACGACGTTATGCGCGGATGTCGCGGACAATCGTGCCCCACGTGCGTTTCTGCTGTGAGCGACGAAAAGCGCCGGATTTGAGTCAGTTCGCTCTTGAAGATAGGCGCGAATCGAGCTTCGGGCATAGTCGCGGATATAAAGCGTTCGCGGCCGGCCGCCTTTGCCAGTAATGGCGGCGTAACTGGCGAGTCCGTGGTCCACGTTGCTGCGATTAAGCGCTACGACCTCGCTCAACCTTGCGGCCGTCGAATACAAGACATTAACAAGCGCCCGATTGCGTAGCAGGGAATGCCGGCGGTTGAATCGGTCGTTGGTGGAGGGCAGGGGCAATTCGCCATAGTAGGCAACGATTTGTGGGATGGCCTGTCGGGCCGTGTCCATGTCAATAACTGTTTCGGCTTGATTCCTTTCGACTTGCCGTCGAGCCAGTTGGCGCTGCAGCTTCCCTAGCTGGGTGTTACGCGGCAACTGGTCCTGGCCATCAAGGAAGTGGAGATAGCCGGTAACGGCCGCCATGTACGTGGTTGCCGTCGACTGGGCCCGATTGGCCAGAAGCCAGTTACGGAAACTCAAGACGGTAGCCGTGGTGAGTCGTTCTGGCGACAAAGGCAAGGTGTCATCGACGCTGTATCCGTCTCGCTTGAAGTGCTGGAGCCAATCGGCAAAGAGGCGTAGGCCGCTACGATATGTCGTTTCCGTTTTTAGGCTTCGGGCGCCGGCCTCCAGCAAAAAGCTAGTCTCCAACAGCCAGGTGGGACCCTCGGGCAACGGCCTCCCACTAATCGGAAGTTGCTTTGCTGTGTGCGTCATGACGAGATAATAGCATACGCCTCTGACCAAGCCTAACGCAGCGGTAGCACTGGCTCAGGGCAGAGGGCTCCGTGTTTGGAACAAGCTAAAAGGCAGTTTTAGTTAAACTAACATGTATTAGCTTAAGTATATAGCAGATCAGTAATTCTGTCCACAGGTAGGCGCATGAAGCTTTTCAGAGCTATAATCACTTGAGTAGTTACTCCAGTAATTGTTAGCGGTATCAAGATGAGATATTGATCTATGAATGCCAATCCAAATTCCGTTCCAGTCGAGACCGTCGAGGCCATAGTTGGCGGCTACTACGGCGATCCATTCGGCATACTTGGCCAGCACGCCACGGATACCGGTGTGATTGTCCGTGCTTTTGTTCCACAGGCGACCGCCGCGACAGTTGTAGAAAGGCGGAACGCTGAAGGCCATCCTATGACCAGAGTCCACGTTGGTGGCTTTTTCGAATTGTTAATGCCTGGCCGCGAAGAGACATTTGACTACTATCTCCAACTTGAAATGGCAGACGGAGAAAAAGTACTATACGAAGATCCATATGCCTTTTCCGAGACAATTTCCGAGTATGATGAGTACTTTTTGGCCGAAGGCACACATCGGCGACTATATGACGCCTTGGGAGCCCACTTGCACGAAGCTGGCGGCCTTCCCGGTGTACGCTTCGCCGTCTGGGCACCCAATGCCTTGCGCGTCAGCGTGGTCGGGGACTTCAACAACTGGGACGGCCGGCGTCACGTGATGCGCTATCACCACGGCAGCGGCGTATGGGACATCTTTGTGCCAAGGCTTGGTCTGGGAGCGCTATACAAGTATGAAACAAAGACGAAGCACCTGGACTATACGGTTGTGAAATCTGATCCAGTGGGATTTTACGGCGAAGTTCGACCCAACACGGCCTCCATCGTCTGGGACTTAGACAACTATGAGTGGCAGGACCAGGAGTGGCTGGAACAGCGCGCTAACGTTGATCAGAGCAGCCCAATGAATGTTTATGAGGTTCATCTGGGTTCTTGGAGACGCTCAGCGCAGAATCAATGGCTGTCCTATCGCGAGTTGGCGGAGCAACTCATACCCTATGTCAAGAAGATGGGTTATACGCATGTGGAACTGCTGCCTATCGCCGAACATCCATATGACGGCTCATGGGGCTACCAGGTTACCGGCTTTTACGCGGCGACGAGCAGATTTGGCACACCAGCTGATTTTATGGTTTTCATCGACGCCTGCCACCAGGCAGAGATTGGCGTGATTCTCGATTGGGTTCCGGCACACTTTCCCCGCGACCAGCACGGGCTGGCCTTCTTCGATGGTACATTTCTTTACGAGCACGCCGATCCACGTCAGGGCGAGCATCCTGATTGGGGCACGTTGATATTCAATTTCGGCCGGCGTGAAGTCAGACAGTTTCTGGTGAATAATGCCATTTTCTGGCTCGACAAGTATCACATAGACGGACTCAGAGTAGATGCAGTGGCCTCTATGCTCAATCTGGACTTCTCACGCCAGGAAGGCCAATGGATCCCGAATCGTTATGGCGGTCGCGAAAACATTGAGGCAATTGATTTCATTAGGGAATTTAACGATCGCGTCCATGCGGAGTTCCCCGGCACGCTTACTATTGCCGAAGAGTCGACTGCCTGGGCTGGTGTCACGCGCTCCACAAACGAAGGCGGCCTGGGTTTCGATCTAAAATGGAACATGGGCTGGATGCACGATACGCTACAATACATCGAGAATGATCCGATTCACCGTTCATATCACCATGGAACATTAACTTTCAGCCTCTTATACGCCTTCAGCGAGCGCTTTCTTTTGCCCTTTTCTCATGACGAAGTTGTTCACCTTAAACGCAGCATGCTCGACAAGATGCCAGGCGATCTCTGGCAGAAGTTCGCGAATCTGAGAACGCTTTATGCCTACCAGGCTGCTCATCCTGGCAAGAAGATGCTATTCATGGGCGGAGAGTTTGGACAATGGCGAGAGTGGAACGAGGCTGTCAGCCTTGACTGGCATTTACTGGACGAACATCCTCAGCATAGAGCTCTTCAGGAGTTCGTGCGTACCCTAAATTGGCTGTACTTGAACGAGCCTGCGCTCCATGAACAGGACTCCTCTTGGGAAGGTTTTGACTGGCTGGATTTGCATGATGGCCAAAGAAGTATCTTGTCGTTCATTCGCCATGACACCAGCGGCCGCTCTTCGCTCATCGTTGCCTTGAATTTCACGCCGATTCCCAGGCATCAATACCGATTAGGTGTTCCACTGCAGGGAGATTATCAGGAAGTGCTGAACAGCGACGCCGTCGAATTCGGCGGCAGCGGCGTCGTGAATCCAGAGCTATTGGTCAGCCACGAAAGACCCTGGCACGATCAACCTTACTCAATAGAATTCAGCCTACCCCCGTTGGCGGCCGTCATATTGCGAGCACCGACACCCAAATAGCCCATTCTTAGGATTGTGGTCAGGAGGACGAGTTTGTGCTAACATATTTGCCGCTCTCACGCTCGACATATGACGATCGGTTAGGTGAGATAAGATTTTTGGAGGTTTAGTCAGTTGGCAAACACAGCATCTGCTAAGAAACGGATACGCA
>JBFFWQ010000003.1:0-122432 GCA_041570195.1 Promineifilaceae bacterium (SeqCode)
GGCGCGATCCCGTGGTATCGCCTTGCGTCAGTCGTACGTGCGTGTGGGGAAATCGGCCGCGGTGCAAGCCAGTCGCTACGCCCATGCCCGGCAGTACAGACGGATGCGACGATCACTGCGCAAGCTTCGGACCTATGTGGGCCGGTTGATTCGCGACATTGGCCGCAAAGCGTGCGAACCGGATCCGGAACTGGCCACGTTGTTGGTTCAGACAGAGCCACTTGACATTTCCGGCTTAACAGAATCGTTGACCCAACGTGTGGCGTTGGATCTTCCCGAAGGGGTCACGCCTGTCGACCTGCCGCCGGTATTCGTGACCGTCGAGGTCGTGCCCATCCAGACCAGCAGCGTCATCCAGAGTTCGGTGGAAGAGCGCGGGCTGGAGGAAGGTCTTGAGGCGGTTATCGAGCCGCAAGAAGTGCGCGTGTTCATGTTTGGACCTTTGCCGGTCCTCGAATCGCTGGCTGTTGATGACGTTCGGGTAACAGTCGATCTATTTGGTCTGATGACCGGCACGCACATCCTGGATCCCTTGGTGACGGTTTCGGCTAATGAAGTCGAGGTACGATCAACGCAACCTGCGCAAGTGACGGTAGTAATCACAGGCGTGATCACATCCACGGACGTGATCACGCCTTCGGCGACTTTGCTGCCCGACCTGTTACTCAAGGGTGGGATTACTATGAGGGCTGAGGGGGCAAGTGATTCGACGAGCAATTCAAACGGTTTACCGAGTATGGTCTTGGCATTGCCTCCCCCTAGCCAGACGCATGGCCGGAAAGGCGTCGCCGCATGAATAACCGGGCACTTGTCGCCTTGGTCGGCCGGCCTAACGTCGGCAAATCGACCTTATTCAACCGCATTATCGGCCAGCGGCTGGCGGTGGTGTCTGAAGTGCCCGGCACGACGCGAGATCGCCTTTATGCCGACGCCGACTGGGCCGGAGTCAGCTTCCTATTAGTCGACACAGGCGGCCTGGAAATCACAGAGGGCCGGCATACGGAGCCGCTGTCAGAGGATTCTGAACGTTTTTTGCCCTTGATTCGCCAGCAGGCCAGCATCGCCATCCAAGACGCCGATGTCGTCGTGCAGGTGGTGGACGGCCAGGCCGGGGTCACGGCCGCCGATCGTGAAGTCGCCGACATTCTGCGCCAGGCGAAAAAGCCAGTCATCGTCGCCGCCAACAAACTCGAGTCGTCCAAGCTGCGGGATCAGGCTTATGAGTTCTATGAGTTGGCCTTGGGCGAAGTCTTTCCGATCTCGGCACTGCACGGCACCGGCACCGGCAACCTGCTTGACGCCATCACTCAGGCGATTCCGCCGGCTGATGAGGAAGAGGAGGACGACTCTATCAAGGTAGCCATCCTCGGCCGGCCGAATGTTGGCAAGTCGACACTGCTCAATCAATTAATAGGCGAGGAACGGGCCATTGTCAGCCCGATCGCTGGTACGACGCGAGACGCCATCGACACCAGGCTAGATTGGGACGGCGAATCAATCACGCTCATAGATACGGCCGGCATCCGACGGCGGGGCAAGATCGACCCTGGCGTTGAGAAATATAGCGTTCTGCGGGCCGTCAAAGCGTTACGAAGAGCAGATGTAGCCTTGCTATTGATCGACGCGGAAGAGGGTATTACGTCCCAAGATACCCACATTGCCGGCATGCTGGTAGAAGAAAACGCCAGCGTCGTTGTACTGGTAAATAAGTGGGACGCTATCGAAAAAGACGCCTATACGATCAATGAATACACTGACCAAGTACGCCACGCGCTTAATTTCATGCCTTATGTACCCTTGATATTCATTTCGGCCAAGAGTGGGCAGCGAGTGGACAAGATATTGCCCGAGGTGATAACGGTCTACGAAGCTCGCTACCAACGGGTTCCCACGGCACAATTAAACCGCTTGATGCGCCAGGTGATCAGCCGCCATCCCGCGCCCCAAAAGGGAGGCATTCGAGTCAAGTTCAATTACGCGACGCAGGCCAACGTCGATCCGCCGACCTTCGTCTTCTTCGTCAGCAGGCCAGAGTGGGTTCACTTCAGCTACCAACGCTATTTGGAGAACCAGATTCGGGCCGAGCACCCATTTCCGGGAACGCCGATCCGCCTCGTCTTCAGGGCGCGCAGCGAAGATCGCTTCAGCGAAAAAGTCTAGGACGCGAATCCGATTCAAGACCCTGGATTGAAGAGGTAGGATAAGGCGCGGCCGAGGGATCCGCGCCACAGTCCCCAACTATGACCTTCCGGCCGTTCATCAAGCCGATAGTCGAATCCGGCTTGCTCAATGACTGCGGCCATCTGGCGATTGGCCTCCAGGACATTCTCCGGTCCGTTCCCCGCCTCGACGGCCGTTTCATAGGCGCCGGCGACCAGATAGACTCGGGGTGGACCGAACTCGGCCGGTCTGGCTCGTTGGCGGCCGACATCCCGGATGAGAGCATCCATGTCGCGACCGAAGCGACCGGATTGAGCAGCGACCAGGCCAAAGACGTCGGAATGGTTCACGGCCGTATGTATCGCGGCTAATCCGCCCAGCGCGTTGCCCATAATGCCGGTCGCGGCCGGATCGGTGTTGGCACCGTATCTTTCTTGAACGTAGGGCACCAGTTCGTCGGCCAGGAAATCGGCGTAAGCGTCGTTGAGAGCATACTCTTGCTCCGCGTTGATGGGCGCGATGAATACCGTTAGTAGCGGGGGGATCTGGCGTTGGGCGATCAGACGGTCCAGGATGGCCGGCGTATCGATCAGATTGAGGTAGTCGGTACCACCGTTTACATATAGTGACGGTAGTGCCTGCCCGACGATTTGTCCAGGCGGTTCGTAAATCAGGAACGTGCGCCTCTGACCCAAATGCTGGCTGTCCAGCGTATGGGAAGTGACCGCACCCGAAGGGATTCGTTCAGTTGGCGCCGCCACTTCTACCGGCGTTTGATAGGCCGGCATGCGCAACTCGGATTTTGGCCCTCCCGGACTGGGAACGGTGTTGGGGTTGAGCGGGTCCAGATCTATCGGTCGGCCATCCACCAGTAATTGATAGTCCAGCCGTGCATCTGGCTCAAAGTTCGCCCGCCAGTACCATAGATCTGTGCCTTCGAGGCGCGTCATCGCCGGCGCCTGCTCGATGTCCCAATCGTTCATATCGCCGAGGATTTGAACTGCCTGGGCCGCGCCGCGAAATAGGAAGATGGCCTCGTCGTCGCCGGCAACAGGCGTCTGGACCAGTTGGCCCACGTAGCGATTGACAAGGTCCTGTCTTTGATCCGGTCTCATGGTCTGGGCCTGAGCGAGAAGGTCATCGAAGCCTGTGGGTGATCCGGGCAGGGGCGTGGGGCTGGCCGTGGCCTGCGGTGTTGGCGTGGGCGGTGGAGGCGTTTCGGTTGGCAGGGCCAGCGGATTGCTCGCCTGGCAGGCCGCCAGGACCAGGCACAAACAACAGCAAGTTACGACAGGCCAGAGGACACGCATGGTTCTGGGAACCAATTGTACATGGTCGGTTGCTGCACGCCATAAGGAAATGGCTTTGAGCCTCGTAGGATAGCTAAATTGGAAACGGTTTTTCCAGACTGAAGCCAGGCAATCATTCGCGAATCCTAGGCGCCTGGGCTAAAATGATCGCATGAAGGTTTATTTGAACTCAATCGGCTGCCGGCTGAATCAGAGCGAAATCGAGACCATGGCCTGCCAGTTGCTGGCCAATGGCCATGAGGTTGTTTCAGATCCGGCGCTGGCTGACAAGGTGGTGATCAACACTTGCGCCGTCACCGGCGAGGCAGCCAAGGACGCCCGCAAGATGACGCGTCGCGTCTATCGCCTGAACCCCACGGCCGAGATAATGTTAACCGGCTGTTACGCAACGGTGGCGCCCGATGAGTTGGGCGTCGTTGCTGGCGCCGGTCGAATCATCCCGAACCAGGACAAAGAGCGGCTGATTCAGCTCATCGATCCTCGTGCCCAATTGAGCTTACCTCTTGATGATCGCGAGCCGATTCTGCGCCAATTTCTGGCCGGTACCATGGGTAATACCAGGGCATTTGTTAAGGTTCAAGACGGCTGTGATAATCGCTGTACTTTCTGTGTGACAACCATCGCCCGAGGCCATGGCCAAAGCAGGCGGCTGGGCGACGTGGTTTCACAGATCCAGGCCCTGGTCGCGGCCGGCTACCAGGAGGTGGTCCTGACTGGCGTGCACCTGGGTAGCTACGGTCGAGACCTGGGCAACGGCTCAGATCTAGGCGGATTGCTGAAGGCTATTTTGCAGCGCACAGATATCCCCCGGCTGCGTTTATCCTCTTTGGAACCCTGGGATATCGCGCCTGGTTTTTTTGAATTGTGGGCCGACCGGCGCCTGTTGCCTCACTTGCATGTACCGCTGCAATCGGGCAGCGATAGGATTCTGCGGCGCATGGCCCGCCGAACAACTCAGGCTTCGTTCCGCGACCTGGCTATCAAAGCGCGCGAGTGCATTACTGATCTCAACCTTAGCACTGACCTGATTGCTGGCTTTCCCGGGGAGACGGAAGCCGATTTCGCTGCGAGCCTGGAATTCGCGGCCGAAATGGAATTTGGGCGACTACATGTGTTCGGTTACAGCAAACGACCGGGCACGGCTGCCGCCACCATGGACGGTCACGTGCCTGAATCGGTGAAGAAGGAGCGCGTTCAGCGCCTGTTGGCTCTTGGAAATCGACTCAGCGTGGCATTTCATGCGCGATTCGAGGCCAGCACCCGGGATGTTCTGTGGGAGACGGCCAACTCCGCCGATGACCGAGGCCTGAAGTGGATCGGGTACACGGACAATTATATTCGGGTCACGGCGGCAGGGGACGTCGATCGCTTTAACCAGGTGACGCCAACGCTGCTTTCTGAAGCGCGGCCGGAGGGCATGACGGGGATCATGCTGCTAGAACCAGAATCGATTTCGGCCGGTTTGGCTGTGGCGGTCGAGGGCACTCTGCGGCCGTCTTCTGCCAACTAAATCTGGCAGCTATCTGGATTCACTAGCGAACCCAGTTCACTAGCGAACCCAGTTCACTAGCGAACCCAGTTCGCTAGGAACCCAGTTCGCTAGGAACCCAGTTCGCTAGGAACCCAGTTCGCTGGCGAACTTGCCCATGTTGCTAACGTCATAGCCGGGCATATCGGCTACGCTATCTCGAAAAGCGGGCTCATGAAGTAGGGATAATAGCGGCTGCAAGAGGTCGCTTTCGTAATGTTCACGAGGGATGATCAGATCGTATCGTTCCTGTGTCAAGGGTACGAAATCGAGCTGCAAGGCCCGGGCCGCGGCGCGAATTCCCAGGCCGGCGTCGACCGTGCCTGAAGCGACGGCAGCGGCCACGGCCAGGTGCGTGTATTCTTCTCTTTCGTAGCCGTGTACGTCCTCAGGCTTGACGGTCATTAAGTCCAGTTGGTAGTCTAACAGAACCCGGGTGCCTGCGCCGCGTTGGCGATTGACGATGCGCACGTCTGGATTCACCGCGTCGGACCAGCCGGTCAAATTCTTCGGATTGCCAGGCGGTACGATCCAGCCTTGTTCACGGCCGACCAGCGTCAGCATGACGATCTCGTGTCCTACCAGATAGCGCCGGACGTAAGGGCTGTTGTATTCTCCCGTCTCAGGATCGAGCAGGTGCGCGCCGGCCAGGTGCGCCTCGCCGCGCCGCAAGGCGATCAATCCGCCCAAGCTACCCACATTGGCCGAGGCCAGCCGGGCGCCATCCCCTCGCTCGGCCAGAAACTGAGCCAGTAAATCGAGCGACAGGTCATGGCTGCCAATGGCTACGATGGTCTTCTCGATCTCGGCCGGCGTCCGATATAGGTGAACGGTAGCGACCGCTCCTGCCTCAACGCCCTCGCTGAAGCGGGGAATTTGGATAAGGCCGTCGGCCCGAACCAGTGATGTGATGACACCGGCCCCACGGCTAATGGGCGTGGCCATGATGCGCTGGCCGACTTTGCCCACCGCCACCCGCACGAAGTCGTCGTCCCCGGTATGCGAAGAGATCTTGCGGGTCACGGTTGCTTCTAGCGTGGGCGGCCGGTTAGCCGGCTGGCCAGCCCAACGGGCTAACAGTGGCTCAACAAATATCTCACACGTAAGGGCGGCGCTGACCGGGTAGCCGGGCACGCCAATAATCGGCACGGTTTTTGGGGCGCCCTTCGCTAGATCTTCTGCGGTTTCAGGTTCAACCAGACCTAGTATCACCGGATGCCCGGGCCGTACGGCCACGCCATGGACCAGCAGTAGGCCCAAGGTTCGCACAACATGAGCTGTGTAATCCTCGCTGCCGGCCGAGGATCCGGCATTGACCAGGATCAGGTCATGATCGGCGGCCGCTTCGCTTGCCGCGTCCCGAATGGCCTCGAAGTTGTCTGGGATGATGGGCCACCTGGTCGCTAAAGCGCCCCAACCCTCGACCTGGGCCGAGAGCACGATGCTGTTGTATTCGATAATCTGGCCGGCGATGATGCCCTGTTCGGCCACCTCGTCCAGGCTCAACAATTCACTGCCGGTGGGTATCACGGCCACTTTTGGCCTGCGATAGACAGCGACGGCCGCATGGCCGGAGCCGGCCAGGGCGCCTAGATCGACGGGGCGCAGGCGATGATTGGCCGGCAGCACCAATTCGGTAGCCACCATGTCTTCACCCATAGGCCGCACGTGATGCCAGGGCGGGACGGAGGCGCGAATCTCAATGCCGGCCGTCCCCCCGGGAGCCGTGACCTGTTGGGTATGTTCGATCATGATCACGGCGTTGGCCCAAGCGGGCAGCGGCTGGCCAGTATTGACCGGCAGAGCCGGTCGCTTCTCGCGGGGATCTGTCTCGTCGACGTCTATCAGCGTAAGAACCAGGGGTAAGGTCTCGGTCGCGCCTTCGGTATCCCGGGCCCGCACAGCGTAACCGTCCATGGCGCTGGCATGATAATGGGGCGCGGAGAGACGGGCCCACACAGGCCCGGCCGTTATCCGGCCGGCGGCGTCGGCGACGGGCACGACTTCAGTCGGAAGAGGCTGCCAGAGGCCGGCTTGCTCTAAGGCGGATGTGAATGCCGCCCAGGCTTCTTCGAGGGGAATATCTTCGAGGTAGATGTTTCGTTTCATGGTACTTGTTGCAGACGAGCGTCCGGTTAGCCCAGTGCCAGCCAGATGGCGGCGGCGATCAGACCTCCGACCAGGGAAGCCAGTAGATTGACCAGGTCGTTATTGAGCCATGACCAGCCACGCAGCGGCCGGGTCTCATGACCGCATTTATGAACTTTGCGCTCGGTATCCTTTTGGCAGAGATCGCAATAATAAATCTGTTGCACGGTTGCCCCAAGCAAGCTGTCAAACAATGAGCCGGTCAGACCGCCAATCGCGCCGGCCAAGAGAGCTACGCCTGGCGCCAACTCGATCGGCGAATTATCGCCGGTTAATAAGGCGGCCGTCAGCCCAATGATGGTCCCGCCGGCCAGCGAGACGGCCGTGCCTAAGGGAGATACGCCGCCTGACGTACCAACCTCTACCGGCCGGCCGCTGGTAATGAGCCGCGGAGGTTTGCGGGCCAGGGTACCGAGTTCTGTGGCCCAAGTATCGGCTGTCACCGTGGCCATCGCGCCGATAAACATCGGATACCAGGCGGGCGAAGGCACGACGGCGCTCAGAACGGCGATCAAACTGCCCAGGCCGCCATTGGCCATAACCTGGCCGATGTCGCGCCGGTGCCCTTTGTCGAACTTTTCGGCCGCAGCCCTCTTCTCATCTTCCTTAAAATGGGAAAGCAGGCTTGAACTAATGAAGAAAAGGGCCAACAGGACGCCCCAGGCCAGGCCGCCAAAACCGAAAATCAAGGTGCCAACGATCAGGGCGCCGGCCGCTCCTGATGGAGACAAGGAGCCCCGCCAATAGAAGAGGGTGACGACAATCAAGCTGAATAAAAAGGCGATGATGAGGTCTTCGATCACAATGGCCCGACCCTCGTTAAAGATTCAACAACAGGGCTAGCACTGGCACCCAGGTAGCTAACTCAATGAGGACGATGGCGCCCCAGATGGTATAGGCGATGGGTCTCTGGCTTCTGGCCACATAGTAGAAGCAGCCCAGGGCGCCGGCCGACAACCACGCTACAAGACCAATGATGGGCAGGATGAGCGCGTTCGATGGGGCGCCGAAGCGATCCGCACTGCCTGAACTGCTGCCCGAGACAGCAACGGCATCGGCCAGGCGATCAGCGGCCACGAATACCAGGATGAACAATAAGATGTTCAGGACGATGGCCAGACCCAGAGTGCCTTGGGCGGCGCGGTCATGCCATAAAGCCCGGCCGGCCGGGGGTGTGGTTGAATTCACCATAGGGCGATAAGTTTACCATAGCAAACATCGGCTTGACGAGGGGCTTAAGAGAGTTTCCGGTGATACAATCGAGCACGTATCTTGAAATGCCCAATTTGAACCTTGCCCAACTGGCGATGTACAGTGCGATCATGATTCAGCGGGCTGCCGACGGGCAGGATGGCCCTGGCGGCCGTCGAATACCTGTCCCTTTGTTTCTTGGCCTGATTTAGGAGGATGCGTGTGACCGAAAACCTGAATCCCTTCGCCATTGCCCAGATGCAGCTTGACGAAGCATCGGCTGTGCTTGGGCTGGACTCGGCCATGCACAAGTTCCTGCGCGAGCCGCTGCGCGAGTTTCATTTCAGCATACCGGTTCGTATGGACGATGGCCAGACAGAAACATTCCGCGGCTTTCGCGTTCAGTACAATGACGCCCGTGGCCCAGGAAAGGGTGGTGTTCGCTTTCATCCGGACGAGACGATCGACACAGTACGGGCGCTGGCGGCCTGGATGACCTGGAAAACGGCCGTGGCCGATCTGCCGCTGGGCGGGGCAAAGGGAGGCGTCATTTGCGATCCTCGCCAGCTTTCGCTGCGAGAGCTTGAGGCGGTTAGCCGGGGTTACATGCGCGGCATCGCCCGTTTCGTGGGCCTGAACCAGGATGTTCCGGCGCCGGATGTTCACACCAATCCGCAAATCATGGCCTGGATGCTGGACGAATATGAAGCGCTACTGGGCTATCATGAGCCGGGGGTCATCACCGGTAAACCGGAAATTCTGGGTGGATCGGCCGGCCGGGCAGCGGCCACGGCTATGGGCGGCATCGTCACCATTCGCGAGGCGGCAAAGGTCGTCGGTATGTTCCTTGAGGGGGCTACGTGTGCCATTCAAGGCTACGGCAATGTGGGCTCCCATGCCCATAGGCTGGCCTGTGACGTCTTGGGTCTGAAAGTTGTGGCCGTCAGCGATGAACACGGCGGGCTCTACAACGGTCATGGATTGGCGCCGGATTCGGTCGGGGCTCATTTGGAGGAGACCGGCCGCCTGACCGGCTGTCCCGGCGCCGACGAGATCAGCAACGAGCAGTTATTGACCCTGGATGTCGACATCCTTATCCCGGCGGCCATTGAGAACCAGATCACGAGCCACAACGCGACTGAGGTCAAGGCCCGAATCGTGGCCGAATTGGCCAATGGTCCGACGACGCCGCGCGCCGATCGCATCCTTTTCGACAAGGGTACCTACATCATCCCGGATTTTCTATGTAATGCCGGTGGGGTGACCGTCTCTTACTTCGAAATGGTCCAGAACGCATACCAGTTCCGCTGGGCCGAACATCTGGTAGACCAGCGGCTGGATTACCGGATGACGACCGCTTTTCGGGGCGTCCAGCGAATGGCCGAAGCTAGAAAGACGGACAACCGCATCGCCGCTTACCTGGTAGCCGTGGTCCGGGTGGCCGAAGCGGTGAGATTGCGCGGCTGGGTGTAAGAAATAGGATGAAAGTCGAACATTTGTTCTTGACTAACGGTCAAAAAGTGATACCATTTCTTAGAGTGGAGATTGGCTGTTTTCGGCGTATGCAAGGAGCTTACGAATTATGTACCAGAAAGTAATAATCGCAGGCAGGTTGGGCGGCGATCCCGAGATGCGTTATATGCCAGATGGCACGCCCGTCACGAACTTCAGCGTGGCCACCAATCGTCGTTGGACGGATTCGGCATCAGGCGAGCCCAGGGAAGAAACCATTTGGTTCCGGGTTTCGGTCTGGCGTCGCCAGGCCGAATCGGCCAATGAATATCTGAGCAAAGGAAGACAGGTATTGGTTGAAGGCCGCATGCGACCCGATCCACAGACAGGTGGCCCGCGCGTGTGGACCGCACAGGATGGAACTGTGCGCGCTTCATATGAAATAACGGCCGATGTCGTTCGTTTCATCGGCGGCCGCGATGAGACCAGCTTTGCGGCTGACGGCGGGGGCGAAGGCGCGGCTCCGCAGGAAGAGGACGAGATCCCCTTCTAAGTTTCTGCAGAGACAATCACGAATAATGATCAATGTTTGAGCCCGCATTTCGACCTTCGTCGAAATGCGGGCTCAAAAAAAGAGCCGGCGGGCCCGGTAGCAGTCGGCGGCTATTCCTCGACGACTCTTTCGGGCGCGAAATCTTGCATTAGAATCCCGCAACAGACAGCCACCGCGTCTTGATTCAGGGTATAAAAAACCTGTTTCCCTTCTCGGCGGGCGGTAACCAGGCCCGCCTGGCGCAGAATACCCAGGTGGTGGGAGACCGTGGGTTGGCTAACGCCCGTCCGTTCGGCCAGATCGCCCACGCAGTACCATTCGCAGCAAAGCAAACGCATAATATGCTGGCGCGTCTGGTCGGCTATGGCCTTGGCGAAAGTTACGGAATCCATCGTTTGCTCAAGTAATCCTATCGATATATGTCTATATGAAAGGATTATATGGTACTAAGTGTGGTTGTCAAACCGCTTGTGCAACGTTTGACTTTACACTGGGCGACTTGTAGAATCCGCAAGCTATAGGAAACCACCACACAGATCTATCTGGCAAATCGGCGCGTCACCCATTGACTTGACGGGAATGGAAAACAAAACTCCTGGTACAATGCGATTAGTAGTCGATGCCATGGGCAGTGACGCCCACCCGGAGCCGGATGTTGCTGGAGCCGTTTTGGCCGCCCGTGAATATGGCGACGAGATCATCCTGGTTGGCGATGAGGAACGCATAAAGAACGAACTAGACGGTCATGATATAAGTGGTCTGAAGATCGAACTGCACCACGCCAGCCAGGTGATAGAGATGACGGACAAGCCAGGCAAAGCGTCGCGGGCCAAGAAGGATTCGTCGATGCATGTCGGCCTCAGGTTAGTGAAGGATGGTCAAGCTGATGCCTTCATAAGCGCGGGAAACACCGGCGGCATCTTGGCCGTGGCGACCTTGCTTACATTGCGTCGCATACGGGGCATCAAGCGGCCGGCGCTAGGTGTGATCTTTCCCACGAAGGAGCGGCCGATGTTGACCGACCATGGGGCCAATGCCGACTGCAAGCCCGAGTACTTGCTGCAATTTGGCTTGATGGGCAGTCTGTATGTTGAACGGGTACGTGGTATCGAGAATCCACGCGTAGCCCTGCTCTCCAACGGTGAGGAAGAGGGCAAGGGCAACCAACTGATCAAGCAGACGGATCCGTTGCTGGCTCAGAGTGGCCTGAATTACATAGGCAATATAGAACCCAAAGAATTCATGAGCGGCCAGGCTGATGTGGCGGTGACCGACGGCTTCACCGGCAATCTGGTCATGAAGACGGCCGAGGCAATCGCGGCTTACATGTCCGACTTGATCCGGGATGAACTGACCAGTGGCCCGCGGACGATCGTCGGTGGATTATTGGCTCGACCGGCCCTTTCGCGGGTACGTAGGCGACTCGATCCGAACGAAGTTGGTGGAGCGCCTTTGCTCGGCCTCAATGGCGTCGTCATCGTCGGTCATGGCCGATCCAACGCCTACGCCATAAAACAAGCTATTGGCCAGGCGCGGCTGGCCGTCGAACAAGATATCGTCGGCGCGATACGGGCCGGCGTGGAACCTTAGAGAATAGATGACAGACTACTCACCCTTGCACTGGACCATCTGACACCGTTCGTCTGTCACTGGAGAGGTAAATGGAGCAGTATTTAGACGCTTGTGATCGACCGCGCGTTGTCATGACCGGAATGGGAATGGTGAGCCCGGTGGGATTGAGCGTCGAGGAAAGTTGGCAGAACACACTGGCCGGTATATCGGGTATCGGCCCCATAACCCAATTCGACCCCAGCGAATTGCCGTGCCGGATCGCCGGCGAGGTGAAGGGGTTTGAGCCGCGCGATTTCATCGAGTATAAGGAAATACGGCGCATGTCCCGGGCCTCACAGCTGGCCACGGCCGCAGCCCGCATGGCCGTCGCTGATGCCGGCCTGCCTGAGCATGTCGACAACGCCGAACGCACTGGCGTGGTCGTCGGCACCGGCATGGGTGGATTGGAGAAGGCCTACGAGAATATGCGCATTTTCCGGGAGAAGGGGTTGGCCCGGGTCACCCCGTTTGCCTTGCCCATGGTATTGCCGAATATGCCGTCGCACCACGTTAGCTTGATGGCCAGGGCGATGGGACCCATCAGCACGGTGGTTGCCGCCTGCGCTACCGGGACCCAGTCGATCGGCGAAGCGGCCGAATTCATCCGGCGCAGGGCGGCCGACATGGTTATTGCCGGCGGCGTTGAGGGCCTCATTCACGTTTCTTCAATGGCCAGCTTCTCGGCCATGCGCGCGCTGTCCACCAAGCACAATGATGCGCCGGAGAGGGCCAGCCGCCCTTTCGACAAGGCGCGGGACGGTTTCATTTTGAGCGAAGGTGCTGGCGTCGTCGTCCTGGAGCGATTAGACAAGGCTCTGGCTCGCGGCGCTCATATTTATGCTGAAGTGCTGGGACATGCTTCTTCCTCGGACGCTTTTCATGTGGCCGCGCCAGATCCCGAGGGCGCTGGCGCGATCCGGGCCATGCGTTGGGCCATGGAAGACGCCGGCGTAGCGTTTGATGAGATCGACTACATTAACGCCCACGGCACATCTACGCCGCTGAATGACGCTACGGAGACCTACGCCATCAAGAAGCTGTTTGGCGAGCAAGCGTATAATATCCCGATTAGCAGCACCAAGTCGGTGACAGGCCACGCTATGGGCGGCGCCGGGGCGATTGAAGCGATATTCTGCGCCTGCGCACTGCGCGACGGCGTCATTCCGCCAACCATGAATTATGAGGCGGCCGACCCGGATTGCGACCTTGATTACGTGCCGAATGCGTCGCGAGTAGCCAAGCTAAACAAGGTCATGTCTAATTCCTTTGGGCTGGGCGGCCAAAATGCATGCCTGGTCTTGGGCAAATACGATGGCGAAGGTGCGCCAAAATCATGATTATCTACCGCGACGAAGATCGCATCGAAAAACTAAAAAAACGAGGCCAGCAAGTCAGCATCATTGGCTTCTTGCTCTTGTTGGCCGGCTTTGTATTGGTGTTTCTGACCGTTCAATACCTGATTCTGTTCCAGACTCTGGCCCTGGTCGGCGGCTTCGGGCTAACCCAATATGGCCTGTACCTGCAGCATCGTTATGCACGGTCGCCGCGGCCTGATGAAGTGCTGGATAACGCCGTAAAATCAGTCACCCGTGATGGGATCATGTACCATTATGTGTTACCGGCGCCTCACGTGCTGCTTACGCCGGCCGGTCCGATCGTATTTGCGCTCAAATACCAGACCGGCGTGATCAGCGCAGACGGCGATAAGTGGTCGCAAAAGGGACTGGGATTTCGTCGCTTTTTTGGTCAGGAAGGCCTGGGCAATCCCACCAAGGATGCCGAATCGATGGTTAAATCTTTGGCCGGCTATATCAGCAAGCAGGCGCCGGAGATTGAAGAGGTGAATATTGGGGCGATGATCGTCTTTACCAGCAAGAATAGAGACGAATTGGACGTCAAGGGATCGCGCATTCCGGCCATGCACAGCTCCAAAGTGAAAGGATTTCTAAAACAGAAGGGAAAGGGCGAGCCATTGCCCGAGGCCGAATTCGAAGCGCTGCGAGCCGCTTTTGACGAAGCGGCCGGGGACCTGGTGTAGGAAACGAGATGGAATTGCTGGCCAGATTGCATTGGATTGAGGGTAGGGCTAGCAATATCTATCTGTGGCAGGGTGACGCCGGTTTGCTGATGTTTGATACGGGTATGCCGGGAGACGCCAAAAAGATCCTAGCCTACATCGACGAGGCTGGCTTCCGGCCGGCGGACGTGATGGCTATTCTAATCACCCACGCCGACAAAGACCACGCGGGCGGCGCGGCCGAACTTAGCGACCACTGCCAGGCGCCGGTCTATGCCAGTTCGGCGACGGCCGAATTACTGATGGCCGGCGAGTCGCCTAAACATCTGCCGCGACTCATCCAGTTCATCGCCGATCATTTCATGGGTTATAACCCGGTGGCGGCCGATGGGATTCAAATCGTCGAAGATGGGCAGTCACAGCCCGAACTGCACGAGTGGCAGATTATGGCCACACCAGGTCACTGCGCCGATCACCATTCGTTTTGCAGTCCCGTTCATGGCATCCTGTTCGCCGGTGACGCGTTGAGCACACGCGGGGATCGGTTGCAGTTGAACAACAAGTTCATCACGGCCGATCAGGCGGCCGCTCGGAAGTCGGCCAGACGATTGCTGCAACTCACACCGGCGGTGTTCGCCTGCGGCCACGGCCGGCCGATGACCGACCATAACGCTGAAGACTTGATGATGTTGAGCCAGGAATTAAGAAGTGTTGAAGCGCTGGAGAGAAATGCCAGGCCAGAGGGAGCTACAGGAGGATAATTGCCATGCTGCAAAGTCGCGCCACCCTTGATCGCGAGTTGGAGAACCTGAATACTGAGATCGTCAGGCTGTCAAGTATGGCCGATGAAGCCATCGAGCGTGCGATGCAGGCACTCTATGAAAGAAACGTCGAGTTGGCAACTGATGTCATCAAGGCAGACACGCTGATCAACGATCTGCGTTTTCAGATTGAGGAGAAGAGCTTGTTGGTCCTGGCCACGCAACAGCCCGTTGCCGGCGACTTACGGACGATCGTGACCACTATCCATGTCGCCACCGAACTGGAACGCATAGCAGATCACGCGGCCGGCATTGCCCGGTTGGTTGACCGTCTGCAAGACGACCCCGAATTCGATACGCTGCATAAGTTGCCCAAGATGGCCAAGCGCGCTCGCAAGATGCTGGCAGAGAGCATCACCGCTTTCGTCGAGCGGGACGCCGAGTTGGCTCAGAATATGGTCGGGCGGGATGACAAGATGGATAAGCAGTATCGCCTCCTGTTTACGGAGACCCTTGAGGAAATGCGCGATGATGATTACATTCGACGGGCGACCTTCTTGTTGTGGGTTGGTCATGATCTGGAGCGCATTGGCGACCGGACGACCAATATCGCCGAGCGCGTGGTGTTCATGACGACCGGAGAATTCGTCGAGAATATCCCGAGCGCCGACTGAGCATGCGGCAAGGGCACCGGGCTTAGACCCGGTTGGCCGCAGCAGTTTTGTCTTTGGCACTTCTGTGCCAGGTTTCTGAATCACGTAGCGCTCGGTCTATTGGTGAAGCCGCTTCTGTGGTACCCGAGTTGACAAGCAGTAATTATCTAATAGAATCCTAACCTTAATTTGGATTCCCCATAACGCCAGTTTGCTAGCTGATTGCCGAGCGGTCGGCAATCGATCAGTCAAGTATTGACTTAAAGGCAATTGATGACTCATCGACAAGGAGGTGGTTGGCGCATAAGTTGATTTGATAGAGAAGCAATGCTTTACAGCTGATCCGCCGGAAGCACGACCATATCGGCCAGGTTCGCTTATCATGAGTGGATACCTGGGTCAGAGGAGTTGTGCCAGATCAGTAGGAGCCAGTCTCCTATACTTACGTATTACCACTTGCATGTTATCACGTACGTTAAAGGGAGATGTGTAGCTAAGTAGTGATTAGTATCCTGAAAATAGTGTTTGGAGGAGAAGATGAAACGTTTACTTTTGGTCATGAGCTTGTTGCTAGTGCTGGGTCTGGCCCTGGCAGCCTGTGGTGGGGAGACGCTTGAATGTACGGATGAGATTGGTTGTGTTGAGGTTGCCCCGGATGAGCCGATCAAGCTGGCTTCCGCGCTGGTGATCTCGGGGCCGAATACGGAATTGGGCCTCGACTCCCAGCACGGTGTGGAAATCGCCCTGGATATGCGGGGCGAGGTGCTGGGGCACGCCGTAGAATTGCAGCCTGAAGATGACGGTTGTAACGCCGAGGGTGGCCAAGCCGCAGCGCAGAAAATCGTCTCCGATCCGCAGATCGTCGCCATGATCGGCACCAGCTGCTCAGGCGCTGGCGTTCCGGCGGCCGAGATCATCTCCGAAGCGGGTTTTGTGATGGTTTCGCCGTCCAATACTTCTCCGTCACTGACCGATCCCGATCAGGCTTGGCGGCCAGGCTACCTGCGCACGTCGCACAATGACAAGATCCAGGGGCCTGCCATGGCTGAATTCGCCATCAATGAGTTGGGCGTGACCAAAGCTGCCGCTATCCATGACGGCGATCCTTATACCGAAGGTCTTGCGCGTGCCTTCGCCGATACCTTCGAGGAATTGGGTGGCGAGATCGTGGCCTTTGAGGCGGAAGCGGCCGATGCCAGCAATGTAGAACCGCTGCTGACCACCGTCGCCGCATCCGGACCGGAACTGATTTACTATCCGGTCTTTATCCCACTGGGTTCGCTATTAACCAATACCGCCAAAGAGATTCCCGATCTTGAAGGAGTGATCCTGTCTGGGGCGGACGGTATTCAGTCGCCGAGTTTCTTGGAGAACACGGCCGATACCTCGGCAGGCATGTACGTCTCCGGCCCGGATTTGAGCTTTGAGAACACTTTCTATCAGGACGAGTTCTTACCGGCTTATCGGGAAATGTTCGGCGGTGAACCGACGGCGCCCTTCCATGCTCACTCCTATGACGCTACTATGATGGTCCTAGACGCCGTAGAAGAAGTAGCTCAGGAAAGCAGTGACGGCACCTTGTTGATTGGTCGTCAGGCTCTACGCGACGCGCTCTATGCGACCTCGGGATTCGAGGGCATCACCGGGTCGTTGACCTGCGATGACCTTGGTGAATGTGCCAACCCAAAGATCGCCGTCAGCCAGGTCCAAGATGGTGATTTCGTTCGCATCTGGCCCTAGTAGCAAGCTTTTCTAAGGCCTATTGCTGAGGCTTCCTTCATTCAGTCTCTGTGGATGATTCGCACATCTTGAATTGTTAAATCGTTGGGCTCCGGGGGGATAAGCTCCGGAGCCCATTCGGTAATCTGTCGTTGCGATAAACCAAACGCGTTTCTGCACCTTACCGAAATAACAACCCAATAGCCATACTTATCTTGGATTCCTGAAGGGCAATCGATATGGGTTTACTCAGGCCCACATTGTCTGGACCCTTCGACTGAACTCTGCCAACGGAGCAAGATAATATGCCGCAGCGCTTAAAAGAACTTGATTGGGTAGGGCTGGCCCTATGGATATTCCGGGCCGTCATCATCTTCCTGGTCATCTTAGGCATCGTCCGAAAGATCTTTTTCGACGTAGGTGTCCAGTACTCGACTGAGGATTGGATCGACTTCCTGGGCTCAGGTCTATCTCAGGGAGGGCTCTATGCCTTGATCGCCTTGGGCTACACGATGGTGTACGGCATTCTGTTCATGATTAACTTCGCCCACGGCGAGTTCTTCATGTCCGGAGCCATGACCTCAACCGTATTCGTGGCAACTTTCCTGGCCACTACCGGCTTTATGGAACAGTATCCCTGGTTTTACCTGGCCACTACGATGGCGGTGTCCATGGTGGTTGCCATGGGCGTCGCCATACTGACGGAGCGGGTCGCCTACAGGCCTTTACGCCGCGCGCCGCGTCTCGTGCCGCTCATCACGGCCATCGGCGCGTCCTTATTCTGGCAATACTTCTTTCGAGGCCTATACGGTGGTGAAATCATACCCTTCCCGGTGCCCGAAGCCTTTCAAGGTCGGGTAAACATCTTCGGCATCGATTTCCTAAAGACTCGGATTATCGTCATCGTCGCGGCCGTTTTACTGCTCATCGCCTTGTGGCTATTGGTGATGCGTACCAAGACGGGTAAAGCGATTCGGGCGGTGGCCGAGGACAAGGATGTAGCTGCCCTGATGGGCATCAACGTCGATCGTACCATCGCCATCACCTTTGGCGTGGGCGCGGCATTTGCCGGGGCGGCCGGCATACTATGGGCGCTGGTGTTCAAGAGAGTTGACTTTTTCATGGGCTTCGTGCCCGGCATCAAGGCCTTTACCGCTGCAGTCCTGGGCGGCATCGGCAGCATACCTGGCGCAGCCGTTGGCGGCCTCTTTCTGGGCGTCATCGAGGCCGTTGGCCCACCACTGATCTTGGAGGGCCTGGGCGCGCCAGGCGCCCACCAGCTCAAGGACGTGACTGCTTTTACATTGTTAGTGTTGGTGCTGATCTTCAGACCACAAGGCATTGTCGGCGAAAGATTGACTGAGAAGAAGGCGTGAGAGTGTAAACCATGGCCGGAACTGATATACGTCGATCGATTAATGTTGGCCTGCTGTTCGGCCTTATCGCCCTTAGCGTTAGCGCGATAGGCATGGTCGAGACCTTTGACGAAAAAGACATCATTTCCGATGTCTTGTCGCTAGGTCAACTTCTGCTGTTTGTTGCGCCAGTCCTGGCAGGTTATGTAGTTGCCAGAACGAAGGAAGGCGATCTCAAGACCGGACCGGCCATAGTCAGCGGCCTCGTAGCAGGCTTCTTGGTCGCCCTACCGCTTGTTGGTTTGGTTGTCTTGAGCATTCTCTGGCCAGGTATACGTCAAGCTCTGGTCAATGTTTCGCCAGCGTTGATAGAGATCTTAACGTTTGGGCAGGAGTCAGCACTAGTTGGTAGCATCATCCTGATCATCGTCATGGCCGTCCTCGGCGTCATTGGCGCTGCTTTCCATCTGCTGCCTGAACGAGTGGAAAGACCGATCACGATCGGTCTCGCGGTTGTCTTCCTCATGGGGTTGTTCTCTGAAGTGCTGCTGTTCTTGCCCTTCATTCAGGCCATTCCCCGGGTAATCCTGCGGTGGTTGTTTGGCCGATCAGGACTCCAACTCGTGACGGCCGTGGCCATCTTCATCATTTCAACAGTGGTAGCCTATTGGTGGCAAGAACGAGGAAAAGAAAGCTTCCAAAAACGGCGTGAGGCCAGGGCCGAAACGCAGGTGAGCAATCAGCGCCGGATCGGCACTGTCGTAATCGTCGGGCTTTTATTGTTTCTGCCGTTGATTACCGGATCCTACATTACCAATGTGGTGGACAGGGTGGGGATCTTCATCTTGATGGGCCTGGGACTAAACATCGTCGTGGGCTTTGCCGGGCTCCTGGACCTGGGCTATGTCGCTTTCTTCGCCATCGGCGCCTACGTCATGGGTCTTCTGACGTCTCAATCGGATCTGGGGATTGTCGGCGTTTCCTTCTGGGTCGCCATTCCGTTCAGTATCATGGCCGCGGCCATGGCGGGTATTCTATTGGGCATTCCAGTTTTGCGCATGCGCGGCGATTATTTGGCCATCGTCACGTTGGGCTTCGGCGAGATCATCCGCGTGTTGGTGCGCTCCGATTTGTTGAAACCAATCATCGGCGGCGCCCAGGGCATCATCCAGCTCGGCAATCCGCCGCTGCCAATTATCGGCGAAGTGATAAGCCCTGAGAGATATTATTATTTGATCCTTGTCGGTTGCGCCGTGGCGCTTTTTGTCTCGACGCGCCTGAGAGACTCGCGGCCCGGGCGACGCTGGATGGCCATGCGTGAAGACGAAGACGTGGCCGAAGCCATGGGCATCCATCTGGTCAGTTCCAAGCTGCTGGCGTTCGCATTTGGCGCGGCGCTGGGTGGTTTGGCCGGGGGCATATTTGCCTCCCAACTGGGCTCGATATTCCCAACTAGTTTTGAGTTGCTGGTATCGATCCAGGTGCTGAGTTTGATCATTGTGGGCGGCATCGGCAGTCTGCCCGGCGTCGTGGTTGGTTCGGCCGTCCTGATAGGCTTACCTGAATTGCTGCGCGAATTCTCCGAATATCGGCAGCTCATCTATGGCGCCGTGCTCATTGCCATGATGGTGCTCAAACCGGAAGGGCTCTGGCCTTCGCCCATTCGCACGCGTGAGCTACACGCCGAAGAAGATATCGCCATTCACGAAGGGCCAATGCACGAGGATGTGCACGACCTGGTCTAGAGGTGGACATCTATGCCTGATATCCTGGAATCCAAAGACGTCACTAAACGTTTCGGAGGGCTTGTCGCGGTCGACAGTTTCTCCTTTTCGGTCCCGACCGGTAGCATCGTCAGCATCATTGGTCCTAACGGCGCCGGCAAAACGACCTTCTTCAATTGCGCGACCGGATTTTATGAGATTGACGGCGGTGATATCATGTTCGCCGGCCGCTCGCTCAAAGGCAAATCGCCCGACACGATCACACGCATGGGAATCTCGCGAACATACCAGAATATCCGGCTCTTTGCCTACATGACGACCATTGAAAACATCCTGGCCGGCATGGAACCGCAACTCCATTCCAATTGGATTGGGGCTTTGTTCGGGACCAAAAGCACTGTCAAAGAAGAGGAAGAGGCTGTGGTAGAGGCCAATCGGATCCTGAATTTCGTTGGCTTACGGGGAATGGGCGATAGCCTGGCCCGCAATTTACCCTATGGCGACCAGCGGCGGCTGGAGATTGCGCGCGCCCTGGCCGGTAAGCCTCAACTTCTGTTACTTGACGAGCCGACGGCGGGCATGAACCCGCGGGAAACGGCCGAGACGACCGAGTTCATTCGCCGCCTGCGCGATGAATTGGGTATCACTATTCTGCTGATCGAACACGATATGCGGGTCGTCATGGGTATATCCGAGAACATTACGGTGCTGGACTACGGTAAAAAGATCGCCGAGGGTACGCCGGCCGAGATCCAATCGAACCCGCAAGTTATCGAAGCCTACTTGGGCCGCGGCGCGGCGGCCAGCGCTACCATCGAGATGTGAGCGCCGACCGGAGCGGGTTCTCTGATGAAATCGACCGCTGACAATACTTATCCATAACATCTGAGGAGTGACTGGAATATCATGGCTTTGCTTGAAGTGAATGACGTTCATGCTCACTATGGCAATATACACGCACTGAAAGGCGTCTCTTTGACGGTCGACGAAGGCGAGATCGTTTCTTTGATTGGCGGTAATGGGGCTGGAAAGACGACCACCTTACGGACGATTAGCGGCCTGATGCAGCCTAGCAGTGGCTCGGTAACTTTGGGCGGCGAGGACTTGGCGGACTACAAGGCTCATGAATTGGCTCCTAAAGGCGTGGCCATGGTCCCGGAAGGACGGGGGGTCTTCTCAAAAATGACCGTGCTCGAGAACCTGGAGATGGGCGCCTACCATCGCAGCGACAAGGAAGGCATCGCCGAGGATTTGGGGAATGTGTACGAACTTTTCCCTCGCTTGAAAGAGCGCCGTACGCAGGTAGCGGGCACGCTCTCAGGCGGCGAGCAGCAGATGCTGGCCACCGCTCGCGCCATGATGTCGCGCCCCAGCCTGTTGTTGATGGATGAACCTTCCATGGGGCTGGCGCCGGTGTTGGTGGAAGCGATTTTTGATACGATCGTCAAGATCAACAAAGAAGGGACGACCATCCTGCTGGTGGAGCAGAATGCCCACATGGCATTGCAGGTAGCCTCACGGGGTTATGTGCTGCAGACAGGTGAGATCGTGCTACAGGATTTATGCGTCAACCTGCAGGAAAATGAGATGGTCCAGAAGGCTTACCTGGGCATCGAATGATTTGTCAAACCGGCGCGAATTGCCGGTGATGGGGAGCGATAGCCGCCGGACGCGAGCCCGGCCGAACCGACGCCGGGCAGATAACATGCTTCAAGTCGGCCGGCGTTGCCGCCCGCAATTACCTGCCAGAACGCCAGGGTACGGGATCAGGGTTCGGTTGTTGCCTTGTAGGATGCCTTTTCCCCCCCCCCCCCCCATTTCCCCGGAAACTCCACCACTTAGAGCGCCATTAGTCTTCAGGCGATAAGTTCTTGCCCGGCTGTACCACGTTGCTATACTCCTTCTCGGAGAACGGGACGCATCTTTCTGGGATTTGACGTATAGGAATGCGTGATTCGCCCTGAACGAGGCCCTGGGTGTAGAAAACACGATGAGAGTAAAGCCTGGCGACAACCAATATCGAGATTTGCTGGCAATCGGCCGCCGTTCGTTAGCGCTGGTCGCCCTTCTGGCGCTGTCCATGATCATCTCGGGCTGTGGCGATGACGAATCAGGTGCGGCGACGCCTCAGCCGGCTCCATCGCCCACCAGCACGTTGGCCATTGAAGATGCCGGCGCTGCCGGGGAGGTCGTTGAGGACATAAGCTTCATCACGGTAGCTACCGATGCGCCTTCGCGATTTCAGGACTTCGGCGATATCGATCCTTTTGGCAATGTCGTCGGATTTGATCCCGATGTGATGGCTCAACTGGCCGCGGCCGGGAACTTCAATTATGAGTTTGTAGTCACGCGTTTCGATGGACTCTTGGAAAGTGTGGCCAATCGCGAATTTAACACAGCCATGTCGGCGCTGGAGATCCCGGAACAGCCGGAAGAAGGATTGGTCTATACAGACCCTTACTTAAGAGTGGGCCAAGTGTTGGTGGTCCGGGCCAATGAGAGTGAAGTGCTGGATTACCGCGATGTGGGGGTTGGTTTTACCATTGGGGTGCAACGGTTTCGGGACGGGGAACACACGGCGCGAACGATTCTTGGCCTAAGCGAGCCGGATTTGCAGCTTTATCCGGATCCACCACAAGCATTGCAGGCGCTCATCGATCGCCAGGTTGAAGGTGTGATTCTCGACAGTGATGACGCCGCCGAATATGCAGCCAAGTACCCCCAACAACTCAAGATCACCGGCGGGAGTGGAGAAGAGGCTTGGATAAGCAAACGGGCCTATGGCATTGCCGTGCCGGAGGAGGATCAGGCCCTGCTGGCGCTGCTGAACGAGGCGATTGGCCAGGCAGCCGCGGGCGGAAGCTTGGAGCAACTCACGAAGCAATGGCTGGTGGCCAATCAGCCGATTAACGCTGGGGAGTCGCTGGTGGGCACGCCCGACGACGAGTTAGTGATCGGCATCGCCGAGGAACTGATCAGCCTGGACCCGGCCAACCGGCAGCCAGATCTGGTGAGCTGGGAAGTACAGCGCAATATCATGAGCGGCTTGTTGGGCTATGATGCCCAGAACAACTTGATTCCCGTGCTGGCGGCCGACTTGCCGCTGATCTCTGAAGACAAGCTAGAGTACACTTTCTCCTTGCGTCCTGGTCTGACTTTTCCAGATGGCAGGGAATTGACGGCCGAAGATGTCCGCTTTTCGATCAATCGGGCAGCCGGCTTGGGCAATTTCCAGGTCAACCGCTATCTAAAAGATGCTAATGAGGACAGTTTTGCCGATGCTGACGCCGTCCAGGTCGTCGATCCGCTGACCGTTAAGTTCGTACTCCAGCAGCCAACTTCCTACTTCGCCAGCGTGCTGGCTACGCCGCCTTTCTCAGTGCTCAGTCAAGACTGCCTGAACTCTGGGGGTGATCCCGGTGTTGCCTGTGGCGGAATCGGGCCTTTTGTGGTGACCGAGTTTGAGCCCGGCATCCAGATGCGCTTGACCGCCAACGGGACCTGGCCTGGCCAACCGCCAGCGTTTGAAAAGTTGCAATTGCGCTTCTACGACGATTCGGAGCAAATGCGCCGCTCGCTGGAGAATAATGCCGTCGATCTTTCCTGGACAGGCATCGCTCCGGCCGACATTCAAGGACTGAGAAACGACGCGAACTTCGAGAGCTGGGAAACAGCCTCGGCTTTCAAGAGCTACCTGGTCTTTGAGCAGGGCGAGGCGCCTTGGAGCAGCGCCCGGCTCAGGGAAGCGATCGCCTATGCCGTCGATCGCGAGGTGCTGGCCAATGACGTTTTCGACGGCCTTAGAAAACCGCTTTCCAGTCCGGTGCCGGTTGACACGCCCGGCCACGTGCCGGCCCAACCGGATCGTGACCTGGAATCGGCTAGATCGATCCTTATCGCTTCAGGCTACAGCCCGGCAGTCCCGCTGGAAATGACTATCTGGTATGTCAACGACGGCCGGTACACGACGCTGGAAGAACAATATGCGACGGCCCTTAAAGCGCAACTGGAAGAAACGGGGCTGATCACTGTGACGTTGGAGGGAGCGCCGTGGGAAGTATTCCGGCCGTCGAGTGTGGCCTGTAGCTACCCCGCATACCTGCTTGGTTGGCCGTCAAGCGGACAACCGGCTGCTTTCCTGGACGCCATGAGCTGGATCGAGTACTTCATCACCAATACCGATCGGATCTGCTCCAATTTCGAAAACGCCGCCATGGAGACCCTGTATCAGGAAGCGCTCCAAGAGGTAGATGAGAGTCAGCGCCTGGTGCTGTATGGGCAAATTCAGGAACTATGGGCCAGGGAGTTCCCGACGCTTGATCTGACGCAGCAGCCGAGAGTGGCTATTTCGTTGCCCGGCGTTGGCGGGGTATGGACAGATGCCATGGGGTTGATGCACTACGACTTGTTGGTCAAGAGTGAGGGGTAGGGATCGGGGATTGGAGATCAGGAGCTGATGCAGCGGGCAGGATTAACCAGCTGAATCAGAGGAGCGTTTTTGCGCCTCTTCGGCTTTGCGCCTCCGGCGCCTGCCCCGCGGCCCGACAATTCGCTCTTCGCCGCGTAGCAGGCGCTTGATGTTGGGCTTGAGCGACCAGGCAATGATGGCTCCGGCGATAATGCCGCCGATCATGTAGGCCAGCGTGCTGTCGTAGGGTTCAACGCCTGCGAGGTAGAGCACACCAAAGGCTATGGGAATCACGGCCGACATGGCCAGGGAAGCCACAGAGGCGATGCCGAGAAAAATGAGGACGCCCAGGACGACCAAGATGGCGGCCGGCACGATGGGAAACCAGATGGCGCCGGCCCAGCCGACATTGGGCCCCGTGCCGGCGCCGCCTTTGAAGCCCAGGAAGATCGACCAATTATGGCCAATGACGCTCATGATGCCGCTGGTCACTTCGGCCCAGGGTAGCCAGGCGGCTGGCAATTGATCGGCAAACAGGGCTCGCACGAGCCACACGGCGCAAGCCGCTTTGACGACGTCTAGGATCGAGGTCAAAACGCCAACAGCCACGCCGCCGGCGCGAAAAGAGTTGGTGCCGCCGGTCCGACCGCTGCCAAAATCGCGCAAATCGATGCCCTTGGTTATCCTGACCAGCAGAAAACCTACCGGTATCGCGCCCAAAAGATACCCAATGACGGCCGAAAGCAACAAATAGAGGATATTGGACATATTTTCTGCCTAGAGCGTGGCCACATTATAGCTGGCAACGCTGCCCAGGGCATATGGTACAACCCAGTAATGAGCGAAGAGTTACACTATCTTGAAAGGGATTTCACTCACCTGCCCGGCCATGATCATGAAGGCTCGGACATGAGGCTGGCGCCGGTCTATCAGGGAAACGATCAGATATGCCGCCTCTGGATAGTAAGCCTGGGCGACGTCTGCGGACGAAGGCACTTGCGGTCCATGAGGATGGGAATGGTAGATGGCTAGCAGTTTCCAACCATGCTCTTCGAGATCAACCATGGCCGCCAACTGTTCGGACGGGTCCATTTCATACGCGGTCGGACTCTTGCGTATGTTGCTCACCGGATACAACCGGTGAACGCGATCCGTCCGCCCGGCCATAATCCCGCAGGCCTCCAACGGGTAGGCGCCTAGTAGTTGCTGCACCATGGCCTCGTAAAGGGCCATTGGCAATTCGATAGCAGTGGGCATAATATCTTTGCGCTGGCGATGCTACCCTTGAATGCCGCCCTCGGTCAACGAGCGGGCATCGAGCAATTGATCGGCTTCCTCTGGGGTCAAGTAACCCTTGCTCAGCACCACTTCTCTCACAGTCTGACCGGTACGCATGGCTTCCTTGGCTACTTCGGCCCCTTTTTGGTAACCGATGACCGGGTTCAAAGCGGTGACCAGAATGGCGTTCCTGGCCAACCAGCCGGCCGCCTTCTCCGGGTTGGCCTGAATGCCGCGTACGCATTTATCGGTGAAAGCGGTGACCGCATTGACGATGATATCCATGCTCTGGAACAGGTTGTAGCCGATGATGGGCATCATGACATTGAGCTCAAACTGACCGGCTTGTCCAGCCATGAGGACGGTCGTGTCGTTGCCCATCACCTGGAACATGGCCATGTTGAGCATCTCGGCCAATACCGGGTTAACTTTACCCGGCATGATGGATGAGCCAGGCTGCACGGCCGGCAACCGGATTTCATCCAGGCCGGTGCTGGGACCGGAAGAGAGCAGCCGGAAGTCATTGGCGATGCGAGTGAGATCCTGGGCCAGGGTGCGCATTGCGCCACTGAAATGAACCATATCGCCCATGCTCTGCATTGACTCGAACAGGTTGTCAGATTCCTCTAGGACTAGGCCGGTCAGACGAACCAGAGTAGCCACCATGCGCGGATGGTACTCTGCATGGGCGTTCAGCCCGGTACCGGTTGCCGTGCCGCCAATACCCAGGCGCCGTAGACCGGCTGCCGCTTGGCTGATTTTCTGCTGATTGCGGCGCACAGATAAGGCATAGGCGCTGAATTCCTGGCCAAGGCGTACTGGCACAGCATCCTGGAGATGGGTCCGGCCGCTCTTGACAATTGGGTCGAATTCGTTTGCCTTTTCGTCTAAAGCATCGGCCAACTCGCCTAGGGTGTCCAAGGTTTCGTCTAGTCGCCAAAGGCAACCCAACCTGATGGCCGTAGGAATGGTATCGTTAGTAGACTGGGCCATGTTGACGTGATCGTTAGGATGGACCGGTTTCCGGGCGGCAGCCAGGCCAAAACCAAGGATCTCATTAGCTCGATTGGCGATGACCTCGTTCACATTCATGTTGTGACTGGTGCCCGCGCCGGCCTGTATCGGATCGACGACGAATTGTGCGTTCCATTTGCCGGTTAGTACCTCGTCGGCGGCGTCCATGATGGCCTGGGCAATCACCCGCCCTTCGATATTCTTGTCGCCGACCGGAACCTGCTTAAACAGGCCTAACTCAAGATTGACTTCGGCCGCGGCCCGTTTGATTATGGCCATGCCCCATATGAAGGCCGGATATTGCTTCAGGCGGCTGATAGGGAAGTTGTGGATTGCTCGCTGCGTCTGAGCGCCCCAGTAGGCGTCGCTGGGCACTTCGATCTGGCCCAACGAATCCGTCTCGATCCGATAACTGGTCATTACTTACTCCAGAGCCATGCAAAAAAAGGAATTGGCCACGGGCATCACTCAAACCGCCCGTGGCCAATTCGGATTACCAATGGGACAAGACTTTGCCCCATTTCTATGGGTTGTTCCGCTACTCGATGAAGTCGCCAGTCGTTAATCTAGTGCATCGTAGCCCGGACCTGTAATGAAGAAATCGTAGTTAGGCTCGATATCCTCGGTTAGATCCAAGACCTCGCCGCCAGCCAACTGCTTGGCGTTTAAGAGCTTCACTTCGTGGCCGTCGACTTCACCCTCAAAGGGCTGGCCATCGGGTAGTAGATCCTTGGTATTGGCGATCCACTGACCGGGTAGCGCTTCGTGATCGAAGGGCACATCCTCTTCGGGGAAGATCGCTTCATACGGGCATTCGGGGACGCAGGCACCACAGTCGATGCAGGTGTCAGGATCGATGTAGAGCCAAGGCCATTCTGCCTCTGGTACGCCCAATACCATGCATTCCACTGGACACACGTCAATACATGCCGTATCGCGCAAACACAGTCTGGTGGTAATATGGGTCATGAAGATTCTCCTTTTTCTCTACGATGAGCCGGTCGGCTATTTGCCGACTGACAGGCAATTTTCCAGATAAAACGTGTTCCCGATAAAGGAGACACTGCCTAGACGTAAAGTCTCGAGACAGCCAGCGGACGACGCGATCTATTTGGCGGCCGCGTAATTCTCTGCCACTGCGTCCCAATTAACTACATTCCACCAGGCCGCGATATAGGCAGCGCGGCGGTTCTGGTAGTTCAAATAATAGGCATGTTCCCATACATCCAGGCCGAGTATAGGGGCATTGCCATCCATCAGCGGCGTATCTTGGTTGGGGGTTGAGGTTACCGCCAATTGGCCAGCGCTATCCACATATAGCCAGGCCCAGCCAGAACCGAATCGAGTCATCGCTGCCTTGCTGAATGTTTCTTTGAAAGCATCGAATCCGCCAAGAGTGTTGTCGATGGCTGCCGCCAGGTCGCCCGATGGCTGCCCGCCGGCATTGGGGCCCATGGTGGTCCAGAACAACTTGTGGTTAGCGTAGCCGCCGCCGTTATTGCGAACGGCCGTGCGAATCCCCTCTGGTACGCCGGCCAGATTCGCCAGGATTTCTTCAATGCCTTTAGCTTCCAAGTCAGGACTTCCTGATAGAGCGTTGTTCAGATTGTCTGTGTAAGCGGCGTGATGCTTGTCATGATGGATTCTCATGGTCATGGCATCAATATGCGGCTCAAGCGCATTTACAGCGTATGGTAAAGGGGGAAGTTCAAAGGTCATAACTGCTCCTATCTGTGTTGGGTAATCGGTCTACTAAAGTCGTAAGATATTACTTGATCCCAGGCAACGAGTCTGGGCGGTATAAGCCGGCAAAATGCCGAGGCATTCTGCCTCGCAAGAATGCCTGCGGATCCTGGGATTGGTGAAGCACATTCTAGCGACTGAGTAATGCTTTGTCAACAAAGCGTCGAGCAGCCAATATGGGTTGGCCAAGGCAATAAATGTTGGCTGTTTTACCAGTTGACCGGATGCTAACTGGCCATTCCTGGGCCAGCACACAACGGCGGTCCAGGCGATAATCCACCTAAACAACCAACCGCTAACGTTTTGCATATATCTAACCAATATCTTTCTTACACAAACCGCGTAAATTACCTATGATTCCAGTAGTCAGGCGGTGATTACGCGGACTAACAGGCTGGCCCCCTTGAGGGGGATTCAAAGATAGGTCATGAAATAGAGTATATGAGGTAGATCGGGCCGACCGTAATAAGACAGAGACTTTACGGTCAAATGCAAGGCCCACTCTGGCAAGGAGAGACGACGAAGATGAGTAAGATAGTAGGTATAGATCTTGGCACGACGAATTCGGTTGTTGCCGTCATGGAAGGCGGCGAGCCAACGGTCATCAGTACGGCCGAAGGCGGCCGGTTGGCGCCATCGGTGGTTGCTTTCAGTAAGAACGGCGAGCGTCTTGTGGGACAGACTGCCAAGCGCCAGGCGACGATCAACCCGGAGAACACCGTATTCTCGGTGAAGCGCTTTATCGGCCGGCGATATTCTGATCCGGAGACCCAGGAAGAGCAAGCTCGGGTTCCATATCCGATCGAGCAAGGTCCACAGGACGACATCAGGGTGAAGATCGCCAATGCTGGCAAAAGCTTTACACCGCAAGAGGTTTCGGCCATGGTCTTGGGCAAGCTCAAGAAGGATGCCGAGGACTTTCTGGGGCAGCCGGTAAGCAAGGCGGTTATCACCGTGCCGGCTTACTTCAATGATAGCCAGCGCCAGGCAACGAAAGATGCTGGGCGCATCGCCGGTCTCGAGGTCACCCGAATCATCAATGAGCCCACTGCGGCCGCTCTGGCCTATGGCCTGGACAAGCAGCAGGACGAGACGATTTTGGTCTTTGACCTGGGCGGGGGTACCTTCGACGTTTCGATACTGGAGATCAGTGAAGGGTTAGTGGAAGTAATGGCTACCAACGGCGATACCCACCTTGGCGGCGACGACTGGGATAAGGCGATTACCGATTGGATAGTGGGTGAGTTTCTGGCCGACCAAGGCATTGACCTGAGCCAGGACAGACAGGCGCTGCAGCGAGTTCGTGAGGCAGCGGAGAAAGCGAAGATTGAACTGTCGACTACCATGCAGACCGAAGTCAATTTGCCGTTCATCACAGCCGACGCCAGCGGACCTAAGCACCTGCAGACGACCTTGTCGCGGGCCAAGTTTGAGCAGTTGACGTCTGACCTGGTTGCCCGGCTCAAAGTACCTTTTGAGAAGGCGCTGGCCGATGCAGGCGTTGCAGCCACGGAATTGGATGCCGTGGTGTTGGTAGGTGGCGCGACGCGCATGCCCATGGTGCAGGAGCTAGTCAAGCAGCTGTCTGGCCGTGAGCCCAATAAAAGCGTCCATCCGGACGAGGTCGTGGCCATTGGCGCAGCTCTGCAGGCGGGCGTATTGGCCGGAGACGTGAGCGACGTGTTGTTGCTAGATGTGACCCCGCTCAGCCTGGGGCTGGAGACGCTGGGTGGCGTGATGACGACTTTGATCCCGCGTAATACAACCATCCCGACCCACAAATCGGAAATTTTCAGTACGGCCGAGGATAGCCAGACGGCGGTCGACATTCACGTACTGCAGGGTGAGCGTCCGATGGCGGCCGATAATGCCACGCTCGGCGTGTTCCGCCTGGAGGGCTTGCCGGGCGCGCCCCGGGGCATCCCCCAGATCGAGGTCGCTTTCGACATTGATGCCAATGGCATCTTGAATGTTAACGCTACCGACAAGGCTACCGGCAAGAGCCAGCAGATCGCGATCACGGCAACGACTAACTTAACCGAGTCAGATGTGGACCGGATGGTAAGTGAGGCGGAGCAGCATGCGGCCGATGATCAGCGGCGACGCAGCCTGATCGAGGCCCGTAACGCGGCCGATCACCTGGTTTACCAGACTGAGAAGAATCTCAGCAGTATAAACGGCCAGGCGCCGGCCCATTTGCGCCAGCAGTTAGAAGGCAAGTTGGCCGAGTTGAAGGAAGCTCTAAAGGGCGAAGACGTCAATCGTTTACAGCAATTGACGCAGGAAGTTCAGCAGGCCAGCATGGCCATTGGTGAAGCCGCCTATCAAGGTGGAACCGAGACGAACGGCCAGAATGGGGCTGGCAACGGCACCGTGCGCGCCAACGGTGCGGAAGATGAAGATATCGTCGAGGGCGAGTTTGAGAACGCGTGAGCGAAAGCTATTGCGCGCCCGGCTGACGTAGCCGGAATTCGATCATAGGGTAAGGGCTGGTCTCGAAAAGAGGCCGGCCCTTTTTCTTTTAACGGTATCTCTATGGATATGGTCATCCGCCTATGCTATAGTCCTGGGAGTGATAGTTGGGCAGTGTTTGGCCCAGATGTTTGCGTACTGCGTAGCTGGAACGCAAGGAGGGAATGATGAAGGTGATGGCGCTATGCTCTAGGCACCGCATCGGACTTTGCATCGCTTTGCCGGTTTTGGCACTGTTGCTCATGCTAGTTTTTGCACCGCAGGTCGACGCCGAGAGCCCAGAAGCCAGCAGCGGCTTCAATTACACAGTTCAGTGGGGAGATACGCTGTCAGCCATTGCCGTACGCTACGGCACGACGGTATATGCCATTTCTCAAGCCAATGGCATCGTCAATCCGAACTTGATCTATGCCGGGCAAGTTCTGTGGATTCCGACGGCCTATTATCCGCCGACTGCTACACCGCCAATAGCTCAGTGCCGTGCTTACCATACGGTCACATGGGGCGATACCTTGAATCGGCTGGGCGTTTGGTACGGCGTGAGCCCCTGGGCGATCGCCCAGGCGAACAATATCTATAACTTGAATCTCATCTATCGCGGGCAGACTTTGTGCATCCCTTAGGCAAGCTAGGGTTCCAAACAAGAATCGACCTACCGATTTGGCCGTTTTTTTAGTGTGCACGCTGGAAAACTGAACTATGGGATTGGCCTGGCTTGATTACGTCAGGCTCATTCATATTCACGTTCGGGGGAGGGCCGGTTCTTAGCGGCCGTTGAGATAGCTCTTGAGGAACTGGCCCGTGTAGGATCGATCGCTGGCCATGACCTCTTCAGGCGTGCCCTGGGCAACGATTTCCCCACCCAGGTCGCCGCCCTCCGGTCCCAGGTCGACGATATGATCGGCGACTTTGATGATGTCCATGTTATGCTCGATGATAATAACTGTGTTGCCCTTGTCGACCAGCCGGTTCAGGGCCGCGATGAGTTTGGCGACGTCATGAGCGTGCAGACCAACGGACGGTTCGTCGAGAATGTACATGGTGTTGCCGGTAGCGATCTTTGAGAGTTCTCGGCTTAGCTTCACGCGTTGAGCTTCGCCGCCGCTCAAGGTGGGCGCCGGTTGACCGAGGTGGATGTAACCCAGGCCGACATCGGCCAATGTCTGCAGCTTGCGCTTAATAGGCGGGATATTCACGAAGAATTCCAGCGCTTCGGCGACGCTGAGGTCAAGGACTTCGGCGATATTGAGCCCCTTATATCTGATTTGCAGCGTCTCTTTGTTGTAGCGGGCTCCGTGGCACACATCACAGGGCACGTAGATGTCAGGCAGGAACTGCATCTCGATTCGGTTCTGACCTTGACCCTGGCAGGCTTCGCACCTCCCGCCCTTGACGTTGAAGCTGAAACGGCCCGGCCGGTAGCCGCGCATCTTGCTGTCCGGCATGCTGGCAAATAAGTCGCGTATGGGACCAAACAAGTTTGTGTAGGTGGCCGGGTTAGAGCGTGGGGTGCGGCCGATAGGGCTCTGATCGATTTCGATTACCTTGTCCAGGTTCTCCAGCCCCTCGATCACCTCGTGAGCGCCGGGCAATTCCCTCGATCGGTAGAAGACTTGGGACAGACGCTTGCTGAGGATCTCGATCAGGAAGGTGCTCTTGCCGCTGCCGCTAACGCCGGTGATGCAGATGAATTGGCCCAGGGGGATGGCCACGTCGATATCCTTCAGGTTGTTCTCCCGCGCGCCGCGGACCAGCACGGTCTGGCCCGTGCCCTGACGACGCTGCTCGGGCACGGGAATGCACTTGCGTCCGCTCAAGTAGTCGCCTGTTAGCGACCTCTTGTTGGCGATAATGCTGTCAACTGGACCCTCGGCCACGACCAATCCACCATGGCGGCCAGCGCCGGGACCGAGGTCGACCACCCAATCGGCCCGCCGAATCGTTTCTTCGTCATGTTCGACGACCAGCACCGTGTTACCCAAATCGCGCATGCCCATCAAGGTATCGATAAGACGATCGTTATCCCGCTGGTGAAGTCCAATACTGGGCTCATCTAGCACGTACAGCACGCCCATCAGGCGACTGCCAATCTGGGTCGCCAGGCGAATACGCTGCGCCTCGCCGCCGCTTAACGTGCCAGCCGAACGATTCAGGGTCAGATAATCGAGCCCAACGTTGATCATGAATTCCAGGCGTTCCTGAACCTCTTTCAGGATGGGCGCGGCGATCATCTGTTGTCTGGTCGTGAGAGGCGTTTCAGACTGGTCCCGTAGAGCGTGCACCCACTTTAGGATACGCACGACGGCCTTCTGAGTAAGTGCATTGATCGTTTCGCCGTCGATATCAACAGCACGGGCCACCGGCTGCAGGCGCGTTCCCTCGCAAGTCCGGCATGGTCTGTTGATCATGTATTCTTCCAGCTTGTTGCGCACGTAGTCGGAAGTTGACTCTCGATAACGACGCTCTAGATTCGGGATCACCCCTTCAAAGCGGGTGCGATAAGTCCGCTGATCGCCCTCGCGATTGGTATAGTGGACCTGGATCTCTTCCTGACCGCTCCCGAACAACAGGATACGTTGTTGAGCCTGGTTCAGAGAGCGCATTGGGACGTCGGTGGGACTCGCGAAATGATCGGCCGTCGCCTTGAGCAACTGCCAGTAGTACCCTTGCTTATCGTCGGTTGGCCAGGCCATGATCGCCCCATCCCGCAAGCTCAGATCCTTGTTGGGAACCACAAGGTCTGGTTCGATCTCCTTCTTGGTGCCCAGCCCCTGGCACTCAGGGCAAGCGCCGTGTGGGCTATTGAAGCTGAAAGTGCGCGGTTCAATTTCAGGCACACTGGTGCCGTCGAAGGCACAGGCCAGGTGCTCAGAGTAGAAATGATCAATAGCGTTTTCTGGATCGCTCACATCGTTGACGATCACGATGCCATCACCCAGCCGCAAAGCTGTTTCCACCGAATCGGTGAGCCGGGTGCGGGCGGCCTGGGCCTCCTCGCTATCATCGTCAGGCCGATAACGAACGACCAGGCGATCCACGACCGCCTCGATCGAGTGGTTTTTGTAACGATCTAGCTCGATCTCTTCTTCGACCTGGTGAACCTGACCATTTACCCTTACGCGCACAAAACCGGCTTTGCGTATATCCTCAAATACACCCTGATGGTGGCCTTTGCGATCTTTGACCAGCGGGGCCAGGATTTGGATCCGGCTGCCTTCTGGCATGCGCTGGATGCTGGCCACGATCTGTTCGGCCGATTGAGGTTGAACCGGCCGGCCACAGACCGGGCAGTGGGGTGTTCCTACCCGGGCGAAAAGCAGGCGCAGATAGTCATAGATTTCGGTTACCGTGCCAACTGTTGAGCGCGGATTGTGGCTCACACCTTTTTGGTCGATAGAAACGGCTGGGCTCAGGCCCTCGATCTGGTCAACTTCTGGTTTCTCCATTTGACCCAGAAACTGGCGGGCGTAAGCTGAAAGGGATTCGACATACCGGCGTTGACCTTCGGCAAATATGGTATCAAAGGCCAACGACGACTTGCCCGAACCTGAAAGCCCAGTGATGACCACCAACTGATCGCGGGGGATCTCGACCGTAATATCCCTCAGGTTGTGTTCGCGCGCGCCGCGCACAACAATCTTATCTCGTGACATACAACTCCCTGCCAAAATACCAGGCGCAAAGTGCCTGCTACCCGGGCCGTCGGTCACCCTTGCCGCTTTAACCGGGCACCTGTTGTGCAAAAAACAGAACGTTTATTCTACCACAGGCGGCGGCGATTAACCATAAGAAAAGGCGGTCTGTGATCAGACCGCCTCGTCAAGCAGGCGGTGAGAAACCGCCACCTGCTCCCTACTTCGTCTTGCTCGCTTAGTTGGCCGAAGCGACTACGACGCTGTTCTCACCGCCAAATTCGTTGGCCACGTAGGCGTCGGCGGCGTTGTCGTTGAGCCAGTTATGGCCATCGACCAGGTAGCGGAACTGCAACTGGCCTTCCTTGGGCAAGCGCATCTTGGTGTAGTAGATTCCGTCCTTGCGGCGCTTGCGCATCTTGACTGGCTGCCAGCCATTGGCCTCAGAGACTAGCGCTACGGATTGAGCGGCGTCATTCTCGACCTCAAAGGTCACTTCACATTCGTCCTTGGTCTTAAAGTATTTCTTCTTTAACATTCGTTTTTCGCTCCTTCAAGCATTGGGCTGCCGATCGGGCTCACCCTATTGTAAGTTGATCCGGGGCTGATTGGACGATCGAGCGAGATGCCCGCGGTGTCGCCCCGGTGTATAGGCGGACACACAAAAAAACGACGCCTGACCACATGTTTCATAAGAAGGGCCAGCTCCGTCGTGTTCGTGTTCGCAGTTGTCTTGGGCTGTGGACCTTGGTCACTTTGGCTAAATCACTATGGCTATGCCATTCGTGCCTGGCAGAGTGTCCTTTCCTGCAGCCAAGACAAGAATTATATGAGTTGAGTCAATTCTGTCAAATCGCGGCTTGGCATGAAGCGGCGAGTAGCTCGAAGCTAGACACGGGAAGTGAGGAAAAGTGGTCTATGTAGCAGGATCGGCTTTGGGAAGGGATGACTTCAGACAGCGGACAGCGAAGACGTTGATCAACGCATGGGCGCGGTGCAGGATACGTACTAAGAGCCTGGGGCTAGCTATCTCCAACTCGAGGGTAACCCGCTGCTTCGCCGCGTCCAGGGTCGTGGTGCCGATAGATGCGATATTGACATTCTCATCTTGCAGCAGTTCGGCGATCTCCAACAATAAACCTGGCCGATCGTAGACGTCAACTTCGACGGTAACAGAGCGAACCGTGTCCTTGCCCAGTTGACCCCAATTAAGCTTGATGGTCCGGTCGGCCATGGGATCCGGCCGCAAGGTGTAGCAGTCCTCCTTGTGCACAGTAACACCGCCATCCGAACGTAGGAAGCCGACGATATTGTCCCCGGGCCGGGCGTGACAAGAACGACACAGGCGCAGGTTTCGGCCACCGCTGTTGGTAACAAGGAATTCTTGCCCGAGTGTATTGCACACGCGATCGCCTATGTGCCGCAGCGGCTCGTCGTGCCATTCCCATTTAAGTAGCATTGTGGCCAGGGTGGTAGGCAACAATTCAGCTCGACCGAGAGCGTGGAAGAGATCGGCCTGGCTTTCATACCCCAGCCGATCGGCCAGACTTTCATGCGAGAATTCTTGCATGCTCAACATAGCCAACTCGTCAATAACTATCTTTCTACCTTCGGCCAGGGCCAATTCCTCGGATAGACGCCTGAACCAGCGGCGAACGCGAGCCCGGGCCTGGATGGTCGTCAGATAACCCAGATCCTCATCCAACCATGTGCGCTGTGGGCGGGCCCAGCCTGACTTGACGATTCGGACCTGATCACCATCACTCAGCGGCCTATTGAGGGGTGCTGGCTGCTCGTTGACGTAGGCGATCAGGCACTGATTACCGACCTCAGTGTGGATAGCATATGCGAAGTCGACAGGCGTTGCGCCCAGGGGCAATTCAATGACATCGCCCCGAGGCGTATACACCATGATCTGCTGTTGAAAAAAGTCGTCTACCACGACTTTGACGCCGGTGCTCAGATCGCGCGGCTCCTCGCGGATGTTTTCGTCAACGATGGCCAGCAGATCATCGACACGCTTGGCAATGGCCTGCGTCCACATCGGCGAGCTGGCGTAAACCCAGCCGGCCAGCACGCCGATTTCTGAAGCGATGTTCATGGTGTTACTACGAAAACGCAGCTTTAGCGGTTGGCCGTCACTATACAACACTGTGGTATGCAAGGCCTGATAGTGGTTCTCTCGCGGAACCGCGATGTAATCGTCAAACTTGCCGGGCACCGGCCGCCAAAGTTGATGCAGGTGGCCAAGCGCCAGATAGCAGGATGGGATGTCCTCTACTAAGATAACGACACGCCTGGGAGTCTCGATGTTCTCGAAGGATGCCGACCGTCCTTGATGCAGCCGAAATACACTGTAAATGCTTTCGGGATTTTGTACCACATCGCTGACAGTCAACCCTTGTTCTTGCAGATGCTGGATGATCTGTTCGGAAATGATCGTGTACGATGCCTGGTGTTTATGAAACTGATTGTCAATGCCCTGCTTGATGAGCCGGTAAGCTTCTGGATCAATCACGCCTAGTGACATTTCTTCCAGTTCTGTTTTCAACCGCCAAATGCCCAGGCGGTTTGCCAGCGGGGCGTAAACTGACAGCGTCTCGTGCGCCTTCAACTTCTGTTTGTCAATCGGAAGCGCATCGATTGTGCGCATATTGTGCAGGCGGTCAAATAGTTTGATCAGCACTACCCGGACGTCAGCCGTCATAGCTCTAAACATCTTGTGCAGGCTGGCATCCTGAATCTCTTGAGTTGTAAGCTCACGGCCGCGAACGACGCCGGCCGAGACTTCCTTCAGCTTGGTCACGCCATCGACCAAATGGCTTACTTCCGGGCCGAATCGCTCCTCGATTTCTTCAACAGAAAGCAAAGTATCCTCGGCCACGTCATGCAGGAGGGCAGCCATCAGAGCCGCCGCATCTAGCTTGTACTCGGCCAGATAGTAGGCCACGGTCAGTGGGTGGGTGAAAAAGAGCTCGCCGGATTGGCGACGCTGATCCCCATGCTCCTGTCGGGCGAGCTTGAATGCCTCAAGCACCCGTAGTTGGTCTTGACCGGTCAGGTAATTATTGGCGAGTTCAAAGAACGCCCGTCCATCAGGAGTGACGTACAAAGAGCCCGCCGGCATGGTTCCCGAATTAACGGGCGCAACCATCATCTCTAGGCGTCTTTCAGCAGGTCCTTATCTCTAAAATCCACGAAGCGATAGCCAATGCCACGCTCGGTAAGGATATGTTGTGGGTTAGATGGATCCTCTTCGATCTTCTTCCGCAAATAATTGATGTAAAGGCGCAGGTAATGGGTTTCATCTCGATATTCGTAGCCCCATACCTTGGCCAACAATGTTTCATGGGGGACCACCCAGCCGGCATTTTGAATCAGGTGATTGAGTAGCCTGTATTCGGTGGGGCGTAGGTCAATTCGCTCGCCGGCGACAATGACCTGGTGGCGGTTAAAGTCGACAGACAAGCGATCGTCGATTTGTAGCAAAGCACGCGGTGTCAGCGAGGGCCAATCAGCCCGGCGCAAGACAGCGTTGACCCGACTGACTAACTCCCGAGGACTGAAAGGCTTGGTTATGTAATCGTCGGCTCCTAACTCTAGACCGTGTATGCGGTCTTCTTCGTCGCTCTTAACGGTGAGTAGAATTACGGGAACGGTCGAAATCTCGCGCAGCAGGCGCAGGGTTTCAAAACCGTCCATCTTAGGCATCATAACATCCATAACGACCAGGTCCGGCACATGTTTGCGGACCTGATCCAGGGCTTCAACGCCGTTGCCGGCCTCAATTACCCGGTAGCCTTCAAGCTCCAGATTCATGCGAATGAAGCGGATCATGCGCGGCTCATCGTCGACGACGAGAATGAGACGCGGTCCGGCCGGTTTCAGAGAGTCGGGGACTTGCTCGATCATTGCTCGCGTACGAAGGTGATTACTTCCTCCATCTCGTCGGCTGATGGCATGACTTCGATGAAGTTGATCCGGTGCCAGGGGATCATCATCGTCGATACCTCGTCTTCCAGATAGTGCAAGTCCTTGCCATCTTTACGCGACGGGTTACGGACGGTAATGAACTGGTCAGCCGGCGCAGGCATCTCCTCGACCTCGCCAAGGATTGCATCTTCGTTAGTAATGTGCACAATGACAGTAACGCTCATTTATTTCCTCGACAATCGTACTTATGCTGCAAAGTAGACCTGAACCAGGAGCTGGCCAAAGCGAACCGTATCTCCATTGTTCAGTGGGTGCGGCCGTTCTGGTGGTAACTTCTTGTCATTGACGCGCGTCCCATTCGTGCTTCCCAGATCGACAATAACCACACCTTCATCAGAATTGCGCACCAAAGCATGCCTTCTTGAAACGCCGCTATCAACCCCTTCGTCCACAGTCAAGTCCACCTCGGGCCAAATTCCTTGCCTGGAATCAACCCGTCCGATCGATACCTCTCGGCCAAGATCAAGTTTCATCCGCCGGCCGGTGCTCGGAATTACGAAGATGATTCTATCAGCTTTGATGCCAAAACCCAGTCGATAATCCAAAGGACGTGTTGGCGCCTCGCTGTCAACGACCTCGGGGACCGGCCTATCTAAAGTCCGAAGAATGTCCCCTCCCTGGACTAAGCCAGCGCCGCATTCGCCGCAAAAGAGCGCGCCGTCCAAGTTCCCCTCGCCGCACTCAATACATGGTCTCATCATCAGTCGTCCCCAGGCGGACAGTCCGCGTGACTAAAGAGCGAGTGGCGAAAGTCAGCGTTTTGCGTCCATCCAACGAGACGCTGCCGCCGGTAGACAGGCGCTCGGTTTCGGTGAGCAGTTGCTGAGCCAGCTTCGTGTGGCCAGCCTCCATCAGGCGCTTTGTCAGATATAACATGCGGGTTTTAGCTCGTTGGACATTGCCTTGCTCGATGTCACTCCAGACATTCTTGTTTATCTGGTGGAGATTCCAGGCCTGGACTGCGGCCAGCAATGTCTCTGATGGCTCGCCTACGGGTTCCTCAGCTACAATTGACAGATTATGCCTGACCTGAAGTTGATAATTGCGGTTCGATTCAGAAGGAATGTCAGCGGTCAAGTCGATGATTAAGGGCAACTCTGTCCCCGCTGGCGTAGGCTCTACGGTGAATTCTAGCAGGAAAGTCAGAGGGACCCTGCCCTCGATATTGCCCAGACGAAGCTCGCTGCCATTGGTACCTAATGGTTGGGCAGACGGCGATACTCGAAAGGCTGAAATCAGTTTCATGGCGCTTGGGAAATCCTGGGCCAGACGAACATTGTGGGCGTAGACACTGCCCAGACCCTGTATGCATTGCTCGAGTGCCTGAACTACCTGACCTGCGGAAGCAATATACGTGGTTTGGCCGCCAGAAATCGCCGCCAGTTGATCCAGGAAACGCTCATTCCACTCCGACCCAAGGCCAAAGGCGCTCAGGTTAATGCCATCCTTGGCCCCGGCGCGAACCACGTCGAGGCAGGCTTCTGTATCGCCATAGGTATGGCCGTCGGTTAGCAGAATGAGGTGATTGGTATGTTTGGCTAAAGGAACGCGCCGCAGCTCTCTGTAGCCGGCTTCAAGACCCTGGAAAGCCTCGGTGCCGCCAAAAGCTTCGATTTGCCGAATCTTGTGCAGCACTTGCGGTTTATCATTCAGATGGCCGGCTGGGACGATAACCGATGCCCGATCACTGAATGCGATTACTGACAGAGAGTCTTCGGGGGCCAGCTTTTCGACAATCATCGTCGTCGCGGCTCGCACATTGGCCAAACGCCGGCCGCGCATCGAAGTACTCCGGTCAACGACCAGGCTTAGATTAAGAGGCGTGCGTTGGTGTTCGTCTGGGTGGGCCGGCTTGACTTGAACCAGCAGGTACAGTAGCTGGGGTGTATCGATCGCTGCTAGCGCCGCCCGCGATGCTTCGACTTTTGCTTCGATGAATTGATCCGCCATTGGTGGCAATCCTGACTTGGGTCAACAGTTACTAGAATCTGAAATTCACTATTATGGCGGTGATATTGTCGTGACCGCCAGCTTTCAGAGCCATCGTAACGAGTTCATCAGTCATGACCGGCAGAGGAATGTCCTGGCTCAAGACCTGCGCTAAATGCTCATCCGAAACCAGCCCCCAAAGACCATCGCTACACAGAATGAGTTTACCCTGGCCCGGCAATGATTTGGTGAAAGTGTCGATGTCCAAATCGTCGCCCTGCCCGACCGCTTTGTAGAGCATATTGCGCTGCGGATGAACGGCCGCCTCCTCTTCAGTCAGTTGTCCGGCCTCCTGCAACCGGTGCACGTAGGAGTGATCGTTGGTCAAAAGCGCCAGTTCGTCCTCTGAGAACAAATAGGCGCGGCTGTCGCCAACGTGAGCTACATACAGCCGCCGACCCAGGATTAGAGCAGCGGTTAGCGTGGTGCCGCTACTCTTCTTGGGATCGTTATCGTGAACAAAGTGATTGGCCGTTTGAACGGCTTCAACCATGACTTCACCGATCGGTTCCAGAGGTCTGCTGTTGGCGGCCGTACTGTTGCGCAGTAACGGTACGTAGATTCTCTCTAGAATGAGCTGAGCGACCAGCCGGGCCACATTCTTGCTGGCTTCATGTCCGGCGTGATGACCGCCCATGCCATCGGCAACGATATAGAGACCTGTGGGCGGCAAGGGCTCTTGCCCGCCGAATTCAGCCGTGAATATGAAGCAAGAGTCCTCATTACGGTTGCGCACGCTGCCGATGTGGCAACGTTGAGCTGCGCTCAGCCCAATATCCTGGTCGCCAGTGGGGATCCAGTCTTTTAGTGGTGGGCTGATCGCGCTATCTTCGGCGCCGACCTTGCTCGGCATCGTGTCATCAAGCATATTGCCGGCTGCCTGCTGTTCCTGTTCTGCCGAGCTATTACTTGACATAAACATGGTATCGTCCAGTACGCCAGATCCTTCGGCGGCCCCAGTGTCCTCGGCCGCCTGATCCTGGCCCGCTCTTTCATCTGAACCGGCCGCTACGGCATTCGGCTTCTTGTTATTGCTAAACAGCTTTTCAATAAACTCTCGCACGATTGCCCAGTTTCCTTTTTGCTCAGATTCTCGCTACTAATTGCCCGCAAAAAAACGTCAATCGACGAATGTTTCACGCCTGATAGATAGGATTGCCGTCATTCTCCCGAAAGCGGACAAGCTCGTCTTTCGTCACGAACACTTTGTCCAGCGCTGTCCGAAAAACGCGGCCGAACTCACTAGGCCGGCAACGCGTACACATGATGATCGCCCGAGCCGACATAAACGACCCCACGCTCAACTACTGGCGAACTGATCACCAATCCGCCGGTCATGAACCGCCAGCGCAACCGGCCACGTTTTGTATCAACACAATAAACCATGCCATCAGTTGCTCCAAAGTAGATCGAATCCTTAAATATCGCCGGTGACGAATTGATTTGGCCCTCGGTCTTAAATGTCCATACTTGGCGCCCTGAAAATATGTCGATGGCGTAGAGTTGGCCGTCTGAAGAGCCGACATAGACCGTGTTATCGTCCACGGCTGGCGACGAGGCGATAGCCCGTCGCGTTCGGAAACGCCATAGCGCCCAGCCAGAACCGGCATCTACCGCGTAAACGTTTGAATCCATTGAACCGACGATAACCATGTCTTCGGCCAGGGCCGGGGTCGAAGTGATTGATCGTTTGGCCTGGAACTGCCATTTAACCTTGCCCGACAAATCCACACAAAAAACGTAGCCGCCTTCAGTGCCGAAGAAGATCCGGTCGTCGGCGATGCGCGGCGATGACCGCACCGTGCCATGCGCATTGGCTTGCCACACTTTGCGCCCGGTGGAGGCGTTTATGGCGTACAAATAGCCATCATCTGAACCAAAAAACACATGATCAAAATCGGCCCTGGGTGACGAGTAGATCGGTCCGCCGCTCTCGAATTGCCAATCCAATTTACCGGAGTTGGCCTGGACAGCATACAGGGATCCGTCGGAAGAACCGACGAAGATCGTTTCCTTGTAGGCGCAAGGTGACGAGGCAATGCCGTCACGGGTGGCATATTTCCACAGAAACTTGCCTTTATCAGCACTCAAGGCGTAGAGATTATTATCATAGGCGCCGACGTAAACGACGCCGCGGCTCACCACCGGCGTCGAACGGATCTCATCCTCGCATCGGAATTTCCAAAGCGGTGCAACGGTCTTATCGTCGGCGACACTTGTCGCCGGTTGAGCAAGTTGGCCGGGGACAACTGGTACCTGTCCATCCGGGCTCGTTTGAACTATGGTCGGACCTGCGGCAATGGCCTGCAGCGCCTCGCGGAGTTCACTTACTTTCTGATAGCGTTCAGAGGCTTCGTAGGCCAGGCAGCGGTTGATTATGGTTTCCAGTTGCGCGCTTACCGTGTTGTTGGCGCTGCCAACAGGACGCTCGGCGAAGGAGAACGGTGGCTCTGTACGCGGATCCTGGCGGGTAAGGATGTGATGGAATGTCGCTCCCATGGCGTATATATCGCCGGCCGGGCTGGCTTCGCCCCGATACTGCTCGGGCGGTGAATAGCCTTCGGTACCGATCATCGTTCCCTTGAGGCCCGTCCGGAATACTTTGGCGATGTTGAAGTCAATCAAGCGTACCCGGCCATGCCGGTCCAGCATGACGTTAGAGGGTTTGAGATCGCGAAAGACGACAGGCTGCGGCTTGTGACTGTGCAGGTATTCCAACACATCGCAAAGTTGTAGCATCCAGTCGACAGCGGTTTCGGCCGGGACCAAGGCGGCATTCTCAACCAGGTAGGCCTCGAGATCGTGCCCATGAATATACTCGAGAATCAAGTAGCCGCGGTCCCCTTCAGTGAAGTAGTCATAAACATCCGGCACGGCCGGATGATCTAGCGTGGCCAGGATGCTTGCTTCTCGTTCGAAGGAGTAAGTGGCCATTTCCTGCACCTTCGGATCGCGATTCATATGCACCATTTCCTTTACGGCACACAAGCGCGTCACCGTAGGAAAATGCATGTCGCGAGCACGATATACAGAACTGAAGCCACCGACACCCAGGGTATCCAGGATCTGATAGCGAGCCTGCAGCAAGACGCCGGCTTGTAGCAAGCCCTGGCGCCGTTCCTTTTCGCCGTTGCTCTTCTCTGGTAATTGTTTGGTGGTTAATCCACCCATAGTTTTGTTAACTTTGCCGATCCACGATCAGTTTACTAAATGAACACCACTCCATTCTGAACGCGTCTTCTCTAGTAATACAGTTTCGGATCAGTAGATAATTCAAGCGAATATTAATGATTAAACCATTATATGGTTAGCGATCCAATAGGGCAATTGGTCTATGGGACTATATAGCGGCGCCAGACCTTTTCGCCGCCGACATCTCGGACGTACTTACTGACCGTCTGGGCCAAATCATTCTGATCGAGGAAGAAAGTACTTAGTTGAGAGCGATAGCAAGCCGTCGCTTCAATCCTCATTCTCAACGCCCAATCGGACAGCTCGACGATCTGTGAACCCCAGCCGCTTGCCTTGGTCAGGTCGGCCGGCATCGCGCCGTCGGTTAACACGTAGGGAAATTCTTCGTAGTAGCGTAATCTATCTTGGCCTAACCAAAGTTCGGCCGCAAGACGCGTCAATTGGTGATCGACGTGATGTCCGGCAGTAAGAGGAGCTAGCGCCTGATCTGGCACAGGCATTTGATTCAGCTCGTGGGCCAGGGATTGGGCCAAGGCTAACTCAGCCGGATGTAAATCGCCGAATAATGCTTCCTCTGACGCGTAGAGTGCTTCGCCGCTTTCGGGATGTCGTCGATAAATACAGTCCAATACATCTAGGTGCCAGAAATCGGCGCCCAGCAGATCGCTGGCAGTCTCATCCTCTTGCCGCCGGACTGTCACCGCGTCCGAGGTTACTTCCCAGCGTTTGTGCAGACTCTGGGCGAATGGCGAGAGATCGGCGGTGGATGCATCACCGGCCATGACAGTTACGATGAGCACCGTCCGGCCGGCCTGGACGAATTGATAGATCTGGCCCGCGCAAGAAAGTATGGCGTCATCGAGATGGGGTGATAGGTAGATGAGATCGTAGTAGGATTTCATAACGCATTTGGCCTGCCGTCGATTCGCTTACTATAATTGGCTCATGACTAGGCAATTAACGCATCTTGACGAAAGCGGCCGGGCCTCTATGGTGGATGTCGGCAACAAAGCTGACAGCGAGCGCATTGCGACTGCCCGCGGCGCAGTAATCATGCGGCCGGAAACATTGCGCCTGATTATAGAGGGAAATCTGAAAAAGGGGGATGTACTTACCCTGGCCGAGGTAGCGGGCGTGATGGCAGCTAAGCGGACCAGCGAGTTAATCCCGCTATGCCACCCGCTGTTGTTGACCCATATCGACGTGACCTGCACTCCTGTGGAAGCACGCAGCCGGGTGGAAATCGAGGCCACGGTACGGCTACGTGGGAAGACAGGTGTTGAAATGGAGGCCCTGTCAGCTGTCAGCATTGCCGGACTGACCATCTATGACATGGCTAAAGCTGTAGATCGCTCGATGCGATTGACGGACGTGCGCTTGGTGTCAAAGTCTGGCGGTCAGAGTGGCGATTATGTCGCCGAGGGCGAATCATCGTAGGCTGGACATGGAACTTGAAGTTCGTTTGTTCGCTACTTTGAAGGATCGCGTCGGCCGGGATCGGATTCAGGTCAGCGTGGAGCAGCCGGCGACGGTGCAGGATCTTACAAGGGCAATAGGCCAGGCGTATCCCGAGTTAGCCCCGGCTTTGCCCAGCGCGCTGGTCGCCGTAAATAAGGCTTTTGCCGGACAGGAGACGACTCTATCGCCTGGCGACGAACTGGCTGTCTTCCCGCCGGTCAGTGGCGGCGCTAGCAGCGGTTACTCGCACCCGACGTTTTTCCTGGTTACGGCCGAAACGATTGACTTGGCGGCGATCCACACTCACCTGACCCAGCCCGATATTGGCGCTATCGTGACTTTCGCCGGTTCCGTTCGCGGTGAAACACGGCGCGAGGGTTTGCCGCCGGCCACCATCTACCTGGAGTATGAGGCTTATCAGGAGATGGCCGAAGCGAAAATGGGTCAGATTGCCCGCGAGATATGGAAGCGCTGGCCTATGGTGAAAGGCGTTGCTATTGTTCAGAGGATTGGTAAACTATCGATTGGCGAGACGACTACATTAGTGGCCGTTGCGGCCGGCCATCGTGATCAGGGCGCTTTCGAAGCCGCACGATATGGCATCGACCGTCTCAAGGAAATCGTTCCCGTTTGGAAGAAGGAAGTCGGCCAGGACCAAAGCGTCTGGATTGAGGGGGATTACCGGCCGACCGAGACGGATAACGACTGACCAATAAACCATGTTCGTTAGAATCGCTCCTTTGAAGAATGGACAGAATCTACCGTACGCTTGCGTGATCTGCATTGGAGGTAACCATGGTAACCGTTAGCGTCGTAGACACGTCGGTTCTGGCGCCGACGCTTCAGGCAGCAGAGGGCGGCAGCGTCGCTCCCTGGTGGATCTGGCTCATCTTGATCTCGGTGTTGCTGTTGTTGCTGTTGATCGGTTTGGTGTTCCAGTCGAAACCGGGAGAACCTATACCTAGGCCGGAAGAGCGAACAGTGGCGCCGGCCGGCGCAGCGGAAACAGCTGTTGGCGAAGAAGCGCACAAACCGCAGGCAGAACCCGACGAAACGAGTGGAGAAGAATGATGGAACGAGGGAATGGTGAACAACGGGTTGTGATCACCGGAATTGGTCTGATCACGCCGCTGGGCCACAATGTAGCTGATACGTGGGATGCAATCTTGGCCGGTCGTTCGGGGCTGGGCGAGCCCACGATGCTGGGCGATTATGATCACAAGGTCACCCGTGTGTGCGAAGTGAAGGAGTTCAACCCGGTCGAGAGCCTGGGAAACCGCCAGGCCAGGCGCCGCGATCGTTATGAACAATTGGCCACGGTGGCAGCTAACGAAGCTATGGCCCAGGCCGATCTGCAAGTCACCGATGAGAATCGAGAGCGGATAGGCATCTACATGGGCACCGGCGTCGGCGGCATCATGACCCTGGTGCAGCAAGAACATGTCTTGCAGAAGAGCGGTCTGCGCCGGTTGAGCCCTTTCGGCATCACGATGATCATGCCCAACGGCGCGGGCGGCATGCTGGCCATCGACTACGGCATATACGGGCCCAGCACGACGATCACCACCGCTTGCGCGGCTGGTAATGATGCGATCGGATATGCTTTCAAGGCCATTCGCTCTGGCGAGCTGGATGCGGTTCTGACCGGCGGAAGCGAGGCGATCATAACTTCTGTCGCTGTGGGCGGCTTTGAGCGGGCCGGCGCGGTTTCGCAAAGGGGCGGCGATACGCCCCGTCCCTTTGACATCGATCGTGATGGTTTGGTGCCGGGCGAGGGCGCGGGTATGTTAGTGTTGGAAAGTCTTGGACATGCCCAGGCGCGTGGGGCAACCATATTGGCTGAACTGGCTGGCTATGGCCAGACGACCGATGCCTATCACATCACGGCTCCATCGGAAGGGGGGCTGGGCGCGGCTCGGGCGATAACGAAGGCATTGGAAAGTGCCGGTACCAGTCCGAGCGAAGTAGACTACGTGAGCGCCCACGGTACGGGCACGCAACTGAACGATTCTCATGAGACCATGTCGATCAAAGCGGCTCTCGGCGAACAGGCGTACGACGTAGCCATCAGTTCGACCAAGTCGATGACCGGGCACATTATGGGCGCCACCGGCGCCATCGAAGCGGGTTTCTGCGTTTTGGCTATCCGCGATCAGATCGTGCCACCGACAATCAATTACCAGACGCCCGATCCTGAGTGCGACCTTGATTATGTGCCCAACGCCGCCCGCCCGGCGAAGGTCAAGGTAGCGGTAAACAATGCATTCGGCTTCGGCGGTCATAACTCAGTAACGGTTATCAAGGAATTCTCTGACTAAGCTTCGTCAGAGTGGCAATGTGGCCAGTTACTGTCAATGGCTAACTATCGGCGACCTTCGGTATGGATGACTTGCGCTCGGCCGAGAATAGTCTCGGAATCGGATTTAACGATTACTCGCTTCTCCTGCGGGCCCTGACCCACCGTTCGTATCTCAACGAGAACCCAGGCGAGACGCTAGAGGACAACGAACGACTGGAGTTCCTGGGTGACGCCGTACTCGACTTTGTCGTTGCCGCCTATCTCTACCACCGTTTCCCGGAGATGAACGAGGGCGATCTGACGATGTTGCGGGCGGCGCTGGTTCGCACGCGGACATTGGCTGGGATCGCCAAGCAACTAGACATCGACAAGAGTCTACGCTTGGGATATGGGGAAGACGAGAGCGGCGGCCGCAAACGACTGCCGACGCTGTGTGCGGCATTTGAGGCCATTGTCGGCGCTATTTACCTGGACCAGGGTTTGGAAGTGGCTGAAGCGTGGATCCATCGCCTGATCGGTCCGCAGCTGCAGCAGATCATCGCCGAAGCGGCCCACAAGGACGCCAAGAGCGAGTTTCAGATCTGGGCCCAGTCGAGATATAACGCGACGCCTCGATACCAGGTTATTGACGACGAGGGGCCGGATCATGACAAGACATTCACAGTGGCGGTGCTAGTCGCGGAAGAGACATGGGGCGTTGGCCAAGGGGGCAGCAAACAGAAGGCGGCTCAGGTGGCGGCCAGCGCTGCGCTGGAAAAGGCGAATCTTGCCGATGCGGCGATCGGCGCTGGTGATGAGCATACCGTGCAGACTAGCGCGTGAAGCGATTATTAATCACCGGCGGCAGTAGTTACTTCGGCCGGCATCTTGTTTCGGCAGCTATCGACCGCTACGATATCCGCTACACGTTTTTCGCCAACGACCCTCTGGTATTGGATATTGGCGCCCGGCTTGACGTTCGCGACCGGGAGGCGGTCTATTCACTGGTCGATGCGTTTCGCCCGCAGGCCATCATTCACACGGCCGGCTCCAATCGGTCGCCAGACATGGAGGCGGTCATCATCGATGGCGCGACTCACGTTGTCGCGGCGGCCGGTCGCTGCCAGGCGCGCCTTATTCACCTCTCCAGCGACGTGGTTTTTGACGGCCGCCGGGCCCCGTATCGTGAAGGCGACCCGGTCAGTCCGCTGCACGCCTATGGCCTGGCCAAGGCCAAGGCCGAATCGATCGTGGCCGGGTATGAGGAGCAGGTCACCGTCCGTACCTCGCTGATTTACGGCCTGGAGGTCATGGATCGCTCGACGGAGTGGATTGCCGCTACTCTGAAGTCCGGCCAGGAGGTAACACTCTTTGAGGATCAGTGGCGAAATCCGATCTGGGCCGAAAGCTTGAGCCAGGCCTGCTTGGAACTGATCGAGTTGAGCTACCGGGGTGTCCTGCACATCGCCGGTGAGCAGGAAATGACTCGGGCCGAATTGGGCTTGAAGCTGCTGGATTGGTGGGCTATCGCCGAGCGATCCGGACTGCGGACCGGCCCATCGGATGATCGCTGGCCGCGGGACTGCCGGCTGGACACCAGCCTGGCCCAAAGCCTGTTAAGCACAAGACTGCCGGGCGTGGACGAAGTGATGGCGGCGCGGGCTCGAGCTGGGGGTTGAGGTTTATGCAACCGGACACAATTCAAGCCAGTGCAGAGATTAGCCGGCAACCCCGGTCGATGGACGATGGATTGCCGCTTCTGATTACCTGGCGGCGACGATCTGGTTCTTGATCGATCCGATTCTTTCGACCTCGCACTCGACAACATCGCCGGGCTTGAGAAATTCCGGTGGCGTGCGGGCAAATCCGACGCCGCTGGGCGTTCCGGTGGCGATGATGTCACCGGGCAGCAAGGTCATTCCGTCAGACAGGTGCATGATAGTCGCCGGTACGTCAAATATCATGAAGGTCGTGCTGCTGTCCTGCTTAACCTGCCCGTTGACCCGGCAGACGACCCTAAGATCATGAGGATCGCCCAGTTCGTCGGCGGTGACGATCCACGGTCCCATGGGGCAGGCGCCGTCCAGGCTCTTGCCCTTGAAGAACTGCTTGTGCCGCCACTGCAGATCTCGGGCGCTGACATCGTTGAGGACCATGTAGCCAAAGACATGCGCCATTGCTTCTTCCCGGCTGATGTTAGCGCCGGCCCGGCTGATTACGACCGCCAACTCTACTTCCCAGTCCAATCTGCCGGTGACGGCCGGATCGAGCACGATATCGTCAAAGGGGCCATTGGCGGTCGTTGTGGCCTTGGTGAAGACGATTGGAAATTCAGGCAGATCGGCCTGTTCGCCGCTGGAAGTCTGTTCGGCGATGTGTTCGGCGTAGTTTAGACCCAGGCACATGACGTTGCGTCGTGGATCTGGAATTGGCGCCAGCAACTGAACCGACGATAGTGGTGCTGCTCCGGTCGCAGCGTCGACGGCGGCCTGCGCCTGAGCCAACCCTTCAGCGCCCAGCTCAATGAGGCTTATCATATCAGGGGCCACGCCCGACAAGTCGATCACCCGATCCTCGACTACTGCGCCGATCTTGGCCACTCTTTTGTCCAGGTAAGTAAGTAGTTTCATAACGCCTCGATCCTTTGCTGTGATGTTGGCTAACGTGCCGATCAGCCTGTATCATTATCGAATTGGAATTGTATTTTATTAGCCCGGTCAATACAAAGTTCACGATTGGTCGCGATTTCCAATTGTAACCTTTCTTAAAGGCGCCTATCTAAAGTAGTAGAGTCATTACAGTATATGAGTAGACGCGGCTAATATCAGTTGCGCTGAAGGGGAGCCTGGCATCTTGGATGCCAGCAGGCTGTTACTGATGTTGCGCCCTCCTCAGCGAAGTAAACAGAGGTTCAAATTATGAAAACAAGGTGGTTGTTGTTACTTCTTTTGGTCCTGATATTGGCTGCCTGCGGCGGGACGGATACGGCCGCGCCGGCGGCCGAACAGAGCGCGGATCTGGCGTCCCTTGACCTGGCGCCCGAGGTAGACGTTCATACAGTGGCCGAAGTTAAAGACAGGGACGATGTTTACGTGCTGGATGTGCGTGAACAATGGGAATATGACGAGGGACATATTCCTGGCGTGACCCTATTGCCAATAGGCGAGGTTCCGGCGCGGCTGGACGAAATCCCCACAGATAAGGAGGTCATCGTGACCTGCCGGTCCGGCAATCGCAGTAGCCAAGTGACCGATTACTTGCGCCAAAACGGCTTTGACAACGTGCACAATATGCAAGGCGGCATCTTGGCCTGGGAGCAGGCCGGCTACGAGGTTTCGAGATAAGGCAAGGAGTACAGTATCGTGGACCAGCTAATTCCACTGAGCTTGTTATTCTTCTTAGTCTCTGCCTATCTCATCTATCATTTCCAAGGTCGACCGCGGTCTAGCGACATCAGATCGATGGCAGAGTTGAAGGCGCGGCTGGGCGACAAACGAATCACCATCGTCCAGTTCTACGCGCCATTGTGAAATGCCTGCGTGAAAGCAACCTCCATCGTCGATGGAATCCAGCAGGAGTCGAATGCCGAGGTGAATGTCGTTCACCTGAATTTGCTTGGTAAGACCGGCCGGGAGATTGCTGCTGCCTATGGGGTCAAAGTGGTGCCGGCAACCGTGGTCATTGACCAGAGAGGAGAAGTCCTTTACCGGCGTAGTGGTTTTCCGGAGCGCGTAAGAATCCGGCAGACCGTAGCGGCGCAGTAGCTAGAGTGTCGCCAGCGGGCAGGATCTCTACGGGTTCGGGGTCAGGGAAGGCGGACAGACCGGCCGATCAATAGGCGCCCAATTCGCGCAGCCGGTCGTCGCTGATACCGAAATGGTGAGCGAATTCGTGTATCACAGTATGTTGCACTACTTCGGCGAGGTATTCGAGAGAGCCCGCCTCTTGTTCGATCGGGCCCTGGTAGAGGGTGATGGTGTCCGGAGGGACCAGACCGTAGTTATGGGTGCGTTCGGTCAAAGGAACACCCTGATAAAGGCCGAGCAGGGTGTAGCCGGCTTCTACGCCGGCATCTTGTAGCTCTCGCCGACTGGGCCACTGCTTGACGAGCACCTCGACGTTTTCCATCTGTTCTTGAAAGAATGGCGGTAAGCCGTCCAGCGCTTCGGCTACCAACAGTTCAAAATCGCTGCTCGTCAATATCATAGTTCAACCCAACCCAACGAGATTCGGCCCCGGTCCATCTCGACCCGCAAAATCGAAACTTCAATGACATCGCCGACGCCGAAGTGGGCTTCGCGGGGCCATTGGCTACGGTGCAGCAAGCCATCTTGCTTCACGCCGATATCGACAAAGGCGCCAAAGTCTACCACATTTCTGACAGTGCCCTTCAAGCGTAGGCCTGGCTGCAGATCGTCCATGCTGAGGATATCGCTGCGCAGGATCGGCGGCGGTAGATCGGTTCGGGGATCGCGGCCGGGTCTGGCCAACTGCTCCAGGATATCGGTTAATGTGGGGAGGCCCAGGTCAAGCTTGCCGGCCAGTTTTTGCTTTGCGCCAATCTCATGCCAGCGCGCCAGGCCGGCCGCGCGTCTGTCCGGAGGCGTATCTAACGTCAATCCGCTTTGGCGCAAGATGCTCCTGGCGGCGACGTAGCTCTCCGGGTGAATGGCACTGGCATCCAGGGGATCCTCGCCATCCCGAATGCGCAAGAAGCCAGCCGCCTGTTCAAATGCTTTAGGACCAAGTCCGGGCACATCCTTGAGCGCTTCACGACTCTTAAACGCTCCGGTGGCGTCGCGCCTATCACAGATCCTGGCCGCCAGTTTGGGGCCTACGCCGGCCACGTAGGTCAGCAGGGCTGGCGAGGCCGTGTTCACGTCGACGCCGACGCGGTTCACCACCTTTTCGACCACGCCTTCCAGAGCCTGTGCCAGGCGCTTCTGGTTAACATCGTGCTGGTAGAGACCAACGCCGATAGAACGAGGATCGATCTTGACCAACTCGGCCAGTGGATCCTGCACTCGACGGGCGATAGATACCGCACCGCGCAAGGTCACATCCAGATCTGGCAACTCCTCTCGGGCCAATGGACTGGCGCTGTAAACGCTGGCGCCGGCCTCATTGACCATAAGGTAACGAAGATCCGGCCCAGACGATTTGCGAGCAGCGCCGTCTGGCTCTGGTCCGCGAGCCGCATTGAAGATCTTGATCAAATCGGCGGCCAACTGCTCGGATTCACGGGAGGCCGTGCCATTACCAATGGCGATCAGGCTAACCTGGAAGCGTTGGGCTAGCCCAGCTAATGTATCCCGAGATTTTTGCCACTGTTTTCTGGGCGTGTGAGGATAGATCGTCCCTGTTTCCAGGACCTTTCCCGTATCGTCGACGACCGCCACCTTGCAGCCTGTTCGATAGCCGGGATCGATGCCCAGTACTGTGAGACCGGCCAGCGGCGGCTGCAGTAGCAGATTTTCCAGATTAGTCTGGAAGACTTCCAGGGCATGGGCTTCGGCCTTGTCGGTGAGAGCCCGGCGAATGTCGCGCCCGATAGCCGGCAACAATAGCCGGGCAGCGGCATCGTCAATCGCCAATGCCAACTGTTCAGCCAGCGGCGAGCGGCTATCAATCTGGTAGACGGCGCCGACGGCCCAGCGCCAATCCCGCTCGGCTACCTCAATGTTGACCCGCAGGATCTTCTCCGCTTCACCGCGGTTGATGGCCAGGACCTGGTGGGGCCGGAGACGGTCGACCCGGCCGCGATAGTCGTAGTAAATCTTGAAAACGCCGCGCGGGTCATCTGATGACTTTGTCTTCTGGCAAATGAGAGTTGCCCAGCGAAGGCCCTTGTCTCGCGTGCGACGGCGTACGTCGGCGTTGTCGCTGATGGTTTCGGCGACGATGTCCCGGGCGCCGGCCAGGGCCTGGTCTACTGTGGTTATGGTCTCGTTGAGGTAAGATCTGGCCAACTCGGCCGGGCCCGCCCGATCACGACCCTGCGCCAGGATCAACTCAGCCAAACCCTGCAGCCCGTTCTCTCGGGCGACGCTGGCCCGCGTTCTGCGCTTGGGTTTGTAGGGCTGATAAAGATCTTCAAGGGTGGTGAGCGTCTCTGCATTCTGCAACTTGCGCTCAAGTTCAGGCGTTAAATTGCCCTGATCGGCGATGACGCCCAAGATGGTCTGGCGGCGCTTGTCTAGCGTTCGTAACGTTTCCAGGAGGGTGCCGATCTGACGTAGTTCGTCCTCGTCCAGCCCGCCCGTTGCCTCTTTGCGGTAGCGGGCGATGAAGGGCACCGTATTTTGCTCGTCCAGAAGCGCGGCCGCGGCCGCGACCTGTTCCGGTTTCGCGCCCATGCTAGCGGCAATAGACTGATATTGATTCATGACCTCCAACTTTACAGAGCTTTGACTCAGGAAACAATGCCAACACGCCGGACTCGCTCTGGCGACCGGATCGTTCATTTAGGGAATTGCTAATCCCAGGTATAATTCTCGCCGAACTCATACGATTATCGGCTCGGATAGAGCCATCCGGAGAGAGTTGGTGCTGAAAGGTTTAATCAAGACTATGCGGCCGCGCCAGTGGCCAAAGAACGGCCTAGTATACGTGCCGCTGTTCTTCGACGGCAAATTGACTGACCCGTATAGTGTTGCGCGGACCACCATCGCATTCGTATTGCTGTGCTTGATGTCCGGTGCGGTGTACATCATGAACGATCTGAAAGACATTGAAAAGGATCGTCAACACCCGAAGAAACGTTACCGACCGCTGGCGTCCGGCCAGCTTGACTCTACGGTAGCGGCCATTGCGGCGGTGCTGTTGGCCGTTTCCAGCCTCGTCGTCGGTTTCCGTCTCTCGCCGGAATTCGACTTGGTCTTGTTGACTTACCTGGTGATACAGATAGCTTATACATTCTATCTAAAGAATGTCGTATTGCTTGACGTCATGACCATCGCCGCCGGATTTGTTCTCCGCGTGGCGGCCGGCGTAGCCGTGATCAATGTGGAGCGTTTCTCGCCCTGGCTCTATGTTTGTACCGGCTTGCTGGCGCTGTTTATGGTTCTCGGCCGCCGGCGACATGAACTTCTGTTACTGGGCCAGGATGCCAGCAATCATCGATCCATCCTGACCGAGTATAATCTTGAACTAATCGACTTGTTAATCGGCATCGTCACGACCAGCGCGATCGTGGCTTACGGCCTTTACACATTTCTGGCCGAGGGGCTGCCGGCCAACAATATGATGATGTTGACTATCCCGTTCGTGCTATATGCTGTCTTCCGCTACCTGTATCTGATTCACGTCCGGCACGAGGGCGGTGCGCCCGAAGAGATTTTTCTGCGCGACCGGCCGATGCAAGCCACGCTCTTGCTGTACGGCATGATGGCCTTCCTGGCACTTTATCTCGTCATATGAAGCACTATTGCCGCCGGCGAGACCGTGCCGCTAGCTGACACACTTCAGTTTTCATAACATGTCCGTGACCACGGCGACTGCACCGGGCAAGATCATCCTTTTTGGAGAGCATGCCGTCGTCTATGGCCGGCCGGCGATAGCCGCGCCGGTAACCCAGGTCAGAGCCAGGGCCGTCGTGGAGGATAGCTCTTCGGCTGGGATAAGGTTAGTGGCGCCCGATATCGGCCGGGACTACCAACTGTCTGCGGCGAGCGGAAATGATCCCTTTGCTCGTTCGGTCTGGCTCATCATGGAAGAAGGGGGCCTGTCAAAACTGCCCGATCTGCGAATCACGGTTCGAAGCACGATACCGATCGCCAGTGGCCTGGGCAGTGGGGCGGCGATGGCCGCGGCCGTCATCCGGGCCCTGGCCCGGCACCTGGATCTGGCGCAACTGGCGACCGATGAGCGCGTATCGGAGCTGACCTACCAGGTGGAGAAGTTGCTTCACGGCACGCCTAGCGGCATTGACAACACGGTCGTTGCCTACGAACGGCCAGTCTACTTCGTGCGCCAGGAACCGCGGAATCGCATTGAGACCCTGACGGTGACCCGGCCGATCCGGCTTCTGGTGGCTGATACTGGCGTGGCCAGCGCGACGAAGGCTGTGGTCGGCGACGTACGTCGCCAGTGGCAGGCTGAGCCAGAACGATTCGAGCGGATATTTGACGGTTGTGGGCGGATAGCCGCCCTGGCCCGGCAGGCCATTGAGCAAGGCGCCGGGTCGGAGTTGGGGAAGCTGATGCTCGACAATCAAGCTTATCTAAGTGAAATGACCGTGTCGTCGGCAGAGCTCGACAAGCTGGTCTTGGCCGCGGTTACGGCCGGAGCGCAGGGAGCTAAGTTAAGCGGTGCGGGTCGAGGCGGCAACATGATTGCTCTGGTGTCACAAGAATCGGAGCAGGCGGTTGGCCAGGCCCTTATCGCGGCCGGGGCGAGCAGTATTCAGCATAGCATCCTCGGCTAGAGGTTGCGTGTCAGAGGCGTGTCCGGCGAATGCGCCACAGAAATAAAAAAAGCCGGTCCAGACGGACCGGCATCTTAAACAAAGTGGCGGGTTTCAGAAAGAAGTCTCTTGTCGTGCTATTTCACCGTCAGTTGGATTTAGCATAGGTTTTCAGGCAACGGGTGCAAACACTCTTACGTACCTTACGACCTTCTTCATAGAAAGTAGCTTTCTGGATATTTGGCTTGAATTGCCGCTTTGAATGCTTCATTGAGAAGCTGACATGGTGCCCAAACTGGGGTCCCTTGCCACATATCTCGCATTTAGCCATAATCACACCTCAGACAGACAAATTAAAAGCGACCTTTCTGGGTCGCTTGGTTTGACAACGAACAAGTTGAGTTATTATATGGCTGTGGCCTGCTTTAGGCAAGGTTTTAACAGCGTTCCAAGGAAGTCGGAGAAACAGCATGTCCAGGACAGATGGATCGTACGGCAGTATCGATATTTCTAAGACTGCTGTGGCTACTATCGCCAACCGGGCAGTCAACCAATGCTACGGCGTTGTCGGCATGGCCAACAAGAACCTGGTGCAGGGACTCTCGGCCATTCTTTCCCGAGATAGCCGGCGGGGAATTGAAGTAACCATCGAAGATGAAGAAATCATCGTCGACGTCTATGTCATCGTCGAATATGGTACGCGAATACGCACTGTAGCTGAGAGCATCCAGAATACGGTCAAATATCATGTCGAAAAAGCCATGGGTATTCCTGTTAGAGCGGTGAATGTCTATGTTCACGGTCTGCGCTTGAGCGACTGAGATCCTAAGCTGAGGAGGAGTGAGTATTGTGACCAAGGAGAACGTGGCATACACGTCTTCTTCAATAGCCGCTGAAAGCAAGTGGCAGACTTGTAACGGCCGACAGTTTCGCAAACTGGTGCAGGCAGGTCTGGCGGCCTTGGATGAGAATCATCGCCAGGTTAACGACCTGAACGTGTTCCCAGTGCCTGATGGTGATACGGGCACCAATATGCTGCTGACGATGCGCGCAGCGTACAAGGGGATTCAAGATAGCCAGGATGAGCATGTCGGCAAGGTGGCCCAAGAAGTATCACACGGGGCATTGATGGGCGCGCGTGGCAACTCAGGGGTCATACTGAGCCAGATCTGGCGCGGCCTGGCCAATAGCCTGGAAGACAAAGAGGCATTTGACGCGGCCGATTTGGCTGTAGCCTTGTCCGAAGCATCGGATACGGCCTACAAGGGTGTAATGCGGCCGGTGGAAGGAACGATCTTAACGGTCATCCGCGAGGGAGCGGAGGAGGCCCAAGACGCCCTTGGCAAGAGCAACGATCTGCGCTTCGTTTTGGCTCGTCTGGTTGAACGTTGTCAACAGGCGTTGGCCCGCACTCCAGAAATGCTGCCGGTGTTGAAACAAGCCGGTGTCGTGGACGCAGGAGGCCAGGGGTTAGTTTATATCTTCGACGGCATGCTGCGTTACGTGCACGGCGAGATGTTCTACGGCCTTGAAACGCCGCTGGAAGTCGACGTTCCGGCCCAGGCCAAGGCTGCTCCGGCGGAGGGGCTCGACAATCCCTATGACGTGCAGTACTTGCTGATGGGTGAGAATCTGGATGTGATGACCGTTCGGGAGAAGATCGACGCCATGGGCGACTCAACGGTCGTAGTTGGCGACGAGCGAACGATTAAAGTCCACATTCACGTCAAGGATCCTGGCGAGCCAATAAGTTATGGCATTAGCCTCGGACGTATCACGGATGTGGTCGTCGAGAATATGCAGATGCAGATGGAAGATATCATCGGCGCGACCGCGCCGGTGCGAGAGCCAAACGTAGACGCCGGACGTATTGGCGTTGTGGCCGTTGCCGCTGGCGATGGACTGGCTCAGATCTTTCAAAGCCTTGGCGCGGCGGGCATTGTCAGCGGTGGGCAGAGCAATAATCCAAGCACCGAGGAGATCTATGAGATAGTTCAGGGGGCGCCGAACGACGAAGTCATTATCCTGCCAAATAATAAGAACATCATTTTGGCTGCCGAGGCCGCAGGAAGACTGAGCGCAAAAAAAGTCGTCGTTGTGCCGACTCGCACGGTGCCGCAAGGGATCTGCGCCTTGCTGGCGCTCGATCGCAACGGTCAATTAGAGCAGACGGCTGAGAAGATGACCGAGGCCTGCGACCAGGTGGCCAGCGGCGAAATCACTATAGCCACTCGTTCTGTGGTGCTGGATGGCGTAGCCGTAGAGGAAGGTCAGATCATAGGTGTTGTCGACGGCCGTCTTCGCGCCTCTGGGCCTGATATCGACGAGGTCTTGCAGACGGTTCTAGAAGAAATGGAGATAGATGACCGGGAATTGGTATCGATATATTATGGCTCAGAGGTCTCCCTGGCTGATGCCGAGCAGGTTGCCACGAAGGTCCAGGGTCTGCATCCTGAGGTCGAGGTTGAGGTGCTTGCCGGTGGCCAGACCATCTATCAATATATCATCGGCGCGGAATGAGCGATAATATTGGCATAGTCACCGATAGCACATGTGACATTCCCTTAGAAACTGCGGCCGAATTAGGGATCGTCGTCGTACCCGCCTACGTTAATATAGGCGAAGAGAGCTACCTGGACGGCGTCGAACTAACCCGCCAGGAGTTTTACGAGCAACTTCCCACCTACACCCGGCCGCCGACAACGGCCGCGCCTCCGCCTGGCGCTTTCACTGGCGCCTACGAGCAACTGGCCGGTCAGGGCTTAACGGAGATCCTTTCAATTCATGTGGCTTCTTCCTTGAGCGGCATGCTGAATGCGGCCAGGCTGGGCGCCCAAGATGCGCCTGGAGTGAAGGTCACCCTTTTTGATTCGCAGCAATTGACCATGGGCCTGGGATTGTTGACCATCTTGGCAGCCAAGGAGGCAGCGGCCGGGCGTACTATGGATGAGATCATTGCCTTTCTGGACGAGCGGGTAAAGCGAACGTACATTCTTGGCGTGTTGGATACATTGGAGTATTTGCGGCGCAGTGGCCGGGTCAACTGGGCCCAGTTTGGCATTGGTACATTGCTCAGGATTAAACCATTATTGCATGTTCATATGGGCCAAGTCGAAATGCCCGAAAGAGTCAGAACGAGCAAGCGGGCCATGGCACGCCTGCTTGAATTGGCGAACGGCCTTGGTCCGCTAGAGGATCTGGCTTTGTTGCACACTCACGGCAGCGAAGAGGAGATTCGCGCTTTTCGAGAGAAGACAGCTTTCCTGAATCCCGAGGGACCGCCGCCCCTGGCCGTCGAGTTGACGCCGGCAATTGGGGCGCACTTGGGACCCGGCGGCTTGGGCATCGCCTGCATCACGGCCGGGCCATGATCTGGTGGCCAACAAGACCGCGCCATTGAGGCAATGCCGATTTGAAGGGGCTGATCAGGGAGGTCAACCTGGAATTATCAAGCATCGTAATCAGCATCTGGTTTGAAATGCGCTGATAACTGATATCGGCGTTATCGTTAAAGCGCTGATAACTTAGGAAGCACCAAAGAGTATGGGACGAGCATTTAACAGCATAGAAAAGGTTATCGATCTAGAATCTGCACAGGGCTACCAGGATAAGGCGGTAGTCGGCGGCATGGGCAACTTCACCTCGCAATGGGTGAGTCAGGCGCAAGCGGAAGCAGTAGACGAGGCTGACTTGGCGCTGATCGAACAGATCGCCGAGACATTAAGTGGCTACGGTCAGCTTCCGGGCACCGAAGCACGGGCCAAGGCCATCACCTTGGTAGGCGAAAAGTTACGCGTACGGTCTGAGCGCCTGGGATCAACGGCGCAGGCGAAACCGGCCGCGCCCAGGGAAACCAGAGCCACGGTCCCGGCGGCATCGAAGTCGGCGGCGCCAAAGTCGGCGGCGCCAAAGCCGGCCATCGAAAAGCCGCAGCCCGTAGAGGACGAAGTGGATGATGAGGCCGAATTGGCGGTCGCCGATCCGGAGCAACTGCGTCGGCCGGTGAGCGATATTCGCGGCGTAGGGCGTGTTGTCGCTGGCCGGCTGGAGACTATGGGCCTGAGAACTATCAAGGATCTGTTGTATCATTTTCCTCGTCGCTACGACGACTATACGCTGCTAAGACCGATCAACAGATTGTCCTTCGGCGAGCAGGTGACGATCATCGGCACCGTCTGGGAAACACGCCTCCGCCAAGTGCGAAAGCTCAAGTTAGTGGAGTCAGTGATCACCGACGGTACGGGCAAAGTTCAGGCTACCTGGTTCAATCAGCCCTGGCTGGCCGAGAAGCTGAAGGCCGGCCAGCAGATCGTGCTAAGCGGCACCGTGGACCAATACTTGGGCCGGCCTGTATTCCAGAACCCAGAATGGGAGCCGCTAGAAATGGAGCCGCTGCGAACGCGGCGCATCGTGCCCATATACCCTCTGACGCAAGGTCTTTCTGCCCACAAGATGCGCGAGATCATGAAGAAGGCAGTTAGCGAGTGGGCGAGCCAGGCCGCCGATCCCTTGCCGGCTTCTATTCGCAAGCGGCTGGGCTATTCCACGTTGCCAAAGGCATTGCGACAGATCCACTTTCCTGACAGCCAGGAAAACATCCACAAGGCGCGGCAGCGCATCGCCTTTGACGAGGTGCTGCTGTTGCAGTTGGGCATGCTTGGACTACGACGTGATTGGCAGACGGCTCCGGGCCTTTCTATTCCCCTGGATACAAAGGCGCTGGAGCAGTTCTTTGCAGCTCTGCCATTCGGGCTGACCAGGGCCCAGCAGCGGGTCATCGCCGAGATCGCCAGCGATATGCGCGAGGGCGTGCCAATGAACCGCTTGCTTCAAGGCGACGTAGGCTCCGGCAAAACGGTCGTCGCGGCGGCGGCAATGGTCTTGGCCATCCGGGCCGGTTTCCAGGCGGCGATGATGGCGCCGACCGAGATCTTGGCCGAACAACACTATCAGGGGATCAAAAAGATTTTGGCAGGCCTGGACATCGACGTCTCATTGCTCACCGGCAGTACCACGGCCGCCGAAAGGGAAATGCTTTACGAGCGCATCAGCGACGGTTCGGCGCAGGTTGTACTGGGTACTCATGCACTCATCCAGGAAAACGTTCGGTTCCAACGATTGGGCCTAGCTATTATTGACGAGCAGCATCGTTTTGGCGTGGATCAGCGCAAGGCGCTGCGGGACAAGGGCACGAATTCACCCAATGGTTCGCCGCTAACTAATCCGCATTTGCTGGTCATGAGCGCTACGCCGATCCCTCGCAGCCTTGCGCTTTCCTTGTATGGTGATCTAGACCTGTCAGTCATCGACGAAATGCCGCCTGGCCGCCAGGAGATTAAAACGCGTTGGCTGCGGCCAAGCGAGCGGGAACGGGCTTACTCCTTCGTTCGCGGCCAGTGCGAAAAAGGCCGTCAGGCTTTTGTTATCTGCCCGTTAGTAGAGGAATCAGACAAGATCGTTGCCAAATCGGCTGTTGAAGAACATGCACGGTTACAGGAGCAGGTTTTTCCGGATCTGAAGCTCGGGCTTCTGCACGGCCGGCTCAAGTCAGATGAAAAAGAAGAGGCCATGCGCGCTTTCCATGCCGGAGAGACGAATATTCTTGTGGCCACTTCGGTGATCGAAGTGGGGATCGACATCCCAAACAGCACAGTCATGCTCATTGAAGGAGCCAACCGCTTTGGTCTTTCTCAATTGCACCAGTTTCGGGGTCGGGTCGGTCGTGGCGAGCACCAATCTTATTGTCTGCTGCTAGCCGACGCGATCACCGACGATGCTGAGCAACGCCTGGCGGCGCTTGAGCAGACGAATGACGGTTTCCTGCTGGCTGAGAAGGATTTGGAAATCAGGGGACCGGGCGAATTTCTCGGTCGGCAGCAGAGCGGTTTGCCTGAACTACATCTGGCTTCGCTGACTGACATGGCATTGCTGGAAGTTGCCCGTAAGGAAGCCAAGACCCTGTTCGAAGAGGACCCGCAATTGGAAAATCCAGAGCATGAGATACTGGGCCAGCAAGTCGAGGTCCTATGGCAGCAGGCCGGCGACATCAGCTAGGAGGGTGAATTGAGGAAGTCATTGGCTATCTATCCAGGCACATTTGATCCAGTGCATTCTGGCCATTTGGATCTCATGTACCGGGCTTGTGCGATTTTCGATCGGCTAATCGTCGCCGTCTTTGATCACGGCCGTCCGTCAAAAACGATTGTTTTTTCCGTGGATGAACGGGTGGCTATGATCGAGGCTGCGTTGGGCGATCATCAAGGTATCGAGGTCAGCCGCTACAGTGGGTTGACCGTCGACTTCGCTCGCGAGGTCGAGGCCCAGGTGATCGTTCGTGGACTTCGGGTATTCTCCGATTTCGAATTTGAGTTCCGAATGGCCCTGGCCAACCAAAGACTGGCGCCGGAGATCGAAGTCGTCAATCTCATTACCCGTGAAGAACACACATTCTTGAGCAGCACGATTATTCGCGAGATCGCTTCGTTTGGCGGCGATACGAGCAGCATGGTTCCACCCAATGTAGCCGAAGCGCTCACAAAGCGGTTTAACAACGGCTCCGCGGTCGATTACGCCGCGCCGGTGTCATTGCGTGACTGACCTTTGGCTCGCTATAATAGGTACGCTTCCGTAGACGTGTTCTAGTTTTCGATGGTCAGCGTTTAAAGAGCATAATGTGACAGGCGACCCCAAGGGGTCGAAAAGGGCGACAAGATGGATATTCAGCACCTGGTGGACCGGTTAGAGCAGATACTAACCGAGAGCAGGCGGGTCCCGTTGACGGCGAATTTGATTGTGGAAGAAGATCGGGTTTTCAACATCATCGATCAGATGCGGGTGTCTATTCCGGAGGAAGTCAAGCGGGCCAATCGAGTCGAGGCAGAGAAGGAACGTATCCTGGCCCAGGCCCATGAAGAAGCGGACCGCATCCGTGAATTGGCGAAGCAGGAAGCCACCGAGCTTGTACGCCGTGATGCGATTATCGTTTCCTCTCAACAGCGAGCCGACGCCATCCTGGAGCGCGCCCGACGCGAGGCTGATATGATTCGCAGCGAATCAGATGTTTATGCAATGGAGGTTCTGGCCAAGCTAGAGGAGGATTTGTTGCGTTCTTTGTCAGTGGTTCGCAATGGCTTGCGGAAACTCGAGGCCGAGCAGGCTCCACCTGCGCCAGAAGCCGTGCAGGCGCCGGAAAGCGCCGAGCCGGGTGAGTGAACTGTTAGACAGTTGCCTCGGCCTTGAAGAGTGCCGGTTTTGTGACGAAGATCTGCTTGACACCTCCTGGGGCTCGACTATAATTGTTGGGTTGCGGCAGCAGGCCGCTTTTTTTGGCCCAGCATGGACAATAAGCCCGGACTGTGGCTCGACGTAAGACGTCACTCACGATAATCAAGCGACGGCGGACAACTAGCAAGTGTTAAGAGGAATTATCTAATGGGTGCAGTACCAAAACGAAGAATCTCGCGAACGCGGCGAGCGAAGCGGCGTACGCATGATAACCTTACGGTGCCCCATCTCGTCCCGTGTTCCAATTGTGGCGAGATGAAGAGACCGCACTACATGTGCCCGGTTTGTCGCACTTATAATGGCCGGCAGATTCTGCCTGAGATTGAAGAATAGTCGACGCTAGCTGATTCATACAGTGGAGCCTTAACAAGTGAGTGTTGCTTTTCTTTTCCCCGGACAGGGGTCGCAGCATGTGGGCATGGGACAAGGCCTGTATCAGGCCAAACCCGCTTCACGTGCTGTTTTTGATCAAGCCGATGAATTGCTGGGCTTCCGACTGTCAACACTTTGCTTCGACGGCCCGGAGGAGCGTCTGACCGACACGGTCAATCAACAACCGGCATTATTGGTGACCAGCGTGGCTGCCTGGCAGGCCATGTCGGCGGATAATTGGTCGCCGCCCGACTATGTAGCCGGTCATAGCCTGGGCGAGTTCACGGCTCTTGTGATCGCCGGGAGTTTGACCTTCCGCGATGGGCTGGCGCTGGTTCGACGACGTGGCGAGTTGATGAAGGCCGCTGGAGAAAGAGCTCCTGGGGCCATGGCGGCCGTATTGGCCCTGGATGTAGCCCAGCTGGAGGCGATCTGTAGGCAGGCTCAAGAGGATACCGGCCGGCCCGTGCAAGTGGCCAACGACAATTGTCCCGGGCAAGTGGTTATATCTGGCGATCGAATTGCGCTGGATCGGGCGGTTGATCTGGCTAAGCAAGCCGGGGCACGCAAGGTGGTAAACCTGCCTATCTCCATAGCTGCCCACTCGGCGCTGATGGAGTCGGCTGCATCCGACTTCGCGATAGCGGTTGACGACGCGACGATTGCGCCCCCGAAGGCACCGGTCATAGGCAACGTTTCAGGCTTGCCCATGACAAGCGCCGACGAGATTCGCGCGGAACTTAAGGCTCAGCTGACTTCGCCCGTACGCTGGACCGGATCGATGAACTATCTTCTGGACCAAGGCGTGACCGATTTTGTGGAGGTGGGTCCCGGCGAGGTGCTACTTGGCCTAATGAAGCGGATCAATCGCAAGGCGAAACGAGTCAAGTATCGGATATGAGACCAGAACGCCGGCTTTGCCTGAAGCCGGCGATTTTTATGCGACGGTGGTAGAGGAAGATGGCAACCGATAACATGGCAACAGCCAATATGGTGGCAGCTAACATGGTGACAGGTAGGGATCTTGAGGGCAAGATAGCCATTGTGACTGGGGCTTCGCGCGGTATCGGCCGGGCCATTGCCGGGGCTTTGGCGTCAAAGGGCGCGACCGTAGTAGCGAATTATCATAGCAGCGAGGCGGCTGCCCAGGAATTGATCGCCGAGATCGAGGCCAGCGGTGGAGCCGCGATGGCCGTCCAGGCCGACGTTGGCGATTTTGCCGCAGCCCAACGCCTGGTCAAAACGACGCTTGACAGCTATGGACAAGTTGATATCTTAGTCAATAATGCGGGAACAACTCGCGATACGCTCCTGCTCATGATGAAAGAGGCGGATTGGGATGTGGTGTTGGAAACCAATCTGAAGAGCGTCTTCAATTGTTGCAAAGCGGTGGCTCGACCGATGGTCCGGCGAAAGAAAGGCGGCCGGATCATTAATATCACCTCGGTTGTCGGTTTGACCGGTCAGGCCGGGCAGTTCAATTACGCGGCTTCCAAAGCAGGTATTATCGGCGCGACCAAGGCGCTGGCCAGAGAGCTTGGCTCACGACAGATCACGGTCAATGCCATCGCGCCTGGCTTTTTCCCAACCGCCCTGACCGACGTCTTGTCGGATGAAATGGTCGAAAAGGCGCTAGAGTTGATACCGTTGGGACGGCTGGGCGAACTTCAAGAGGTCGCCGATCTAGCCTGTTTCCTGGCTTCAGATAGGGCGGCTTACATTACCGGCGAGGTGATCCGGGTTGACGGCGGACTGGCGATGTAGTGACCGTCGCCGCTGCGCCTAGGGTGTGGACGGCGTTACAAGCATTGTGAGAAGCAAGTATTGGCGAACGATATGATGAGCGAAGAAGAGAGTAGAGAGAGCATTGGCCGGATAGAGATTGCGCCGGAAGTCCTGACGACAATCGTGCATAATACGACGCTCGAAGTGGAAGGCGTCAACACGCTGGCGACGGTGCCGGCCGACGTCGGCCGACTGTTTCGCAGAGCCGTCCGTCATGACGGTATCTTGCTCAATTATGCGGACGGCCGGCTGGAATTTGACATTTATGTCTTCATGGATCCCCACGTGAACGTGCTCGAAGCCAGCCAGCGAGTACAGGCGGAGGTTATCGAGGCGATTGACAAGATGGTTGGACTACCGGTTGAGGCTGTCAACGTGCATGTCGAGGACGTGGTTTACGCTCTTGATGAAACAGCTTGAGGTTAATGAAAACAACTAGAAGGCGCGCCAGACGAGTGACCCTAGAGGCTCTATATGAGATCGATCTCGCCGACCATCCGCCCGAGGAGGTACTCGAGCGCCGGCTGCATGAGCAGGTAATGGAAAGCGCCGGCGTGGATTTTTCCCAGAAGCTGTTATACGGTGTCCTGGAGCATTTGCAGGGCATCGACACGCTCATTAGCCGCTATGCGCCGGAGTGGCCGTTGGAGCAAATGGCTATCATCGATCGCAACGTGTTACGGATCGCGATTTTTGAGTTTCTGGTAGATACAGAAACGCCGGTAAAAGTAGCCATTAACGAAGCGGTAGAACTGGCCAAAGTTTACGGTTCAGACAGCGCTCCCCGTTTCATCAATGGCGTCTTGGGAACGCTCGCCGATCAGATTCCTCAGCTACGCCATGAGCTCCTGGCCGCCTATGAGCCTACGTAGTTAACGGACCATTCCGGCCAGGGATCGGCACCTGATTAGGGAGTAGAGGTGCTGACCTGAGGTCGGCGGATCTTGGTCTCATACTCAAGCCATGGATAGCATTTTTGGTATTGGCATACCTGAGTTAGTCGTAATCTTGCTCTTAGCTGGGCTGATTATGGGTCCCCACCGCATCCGTCAAGTGGCCTACACGCTGGGCCGCATCACGGCCCAGCTACAGAGGGTTTCTCGCGAGTTCACCCGCCAATTGAACGCCGAACTCGACGCGCTGGAAGACGGAACAGTACGTAACACGATGGCTGATGTGCGCCAATTGCAGAAAGAGGTGGAGGAGCTTCGCCGCGAATTGGCTGACGCGCCAAAATCGCTGCAAGACGCCGGTCGGAAGTTGACCGATGAAACAGAGGCGGCGCTCACGGATGGCTCGTCTACTGACGCCGCCGCAGCCGCTGGCGCCTCGACGCCGGCAACCGATGCGGCGCCAGATCAGTCGACAGAATCACCTGCTCAAGTATCCTCGGCCGAAACTACAATGAAACCCGAGAAGCCGCCATTGCCCAAGGCGATCGACGTACCCGGCGATCCTGACTGATGAGCGATCAACCGGCCGCCGATCACGGTTTGACGATTCTCGATCATCTGGGCGAGTTGCGGGTTCGAGTGACCTGGGCCGCGGGCGGCCTGATCGTGGCTACCGTCATCAGCTTGGCCTTCACCGAGCAACTCCTGAATATCCTGATTTCGCCTTACGGCGAGCAATTACAGACCTTGAGCCCAACCGAAGGTTTACAGACTTACTTCCGGGTGGCGTTGGTTTCTGGCGTTACCATTGCCATGCCATGGATGCTTTACCAACTCTGGCGCTTCATCGAACCCGGTTTGCATGGGCACGAAAAGCGCTACGTATATGTGTTCGTGCCCAGCGCCACGTTTCTATTCTTACTTGGCGCCGCCTTCTGCTGGTTCGTTCTGCTACCATCGGCCGTTCTGTTTCTGGCCAATTTCATGCCCACGATATTTTCGGCGGAGTGGACAAGCCAGGAATACATCGGTTTTGCAACGAGTTTCATCTTGTGGGTTGGCATCGCTTTTCAATTTCCACTGATCGTTTATTTTCTGGCCCGTTTCGGCATCATTCGGGCAAACACTTTGCGCGAGCATTGGCGTTTTGCCATCGTGGGTATCGCCATCGTGGCCGCCGCGGTGACGCCATCCATCGATCCGGTGACTATGATCCTGACGATGATCCCCCTGGTTCTTCTATACTTTCTGAGCATCGGCCTGGCTTCCATGGGCCAACGACAATTCGATGCCGCGGCCGCCCTGGAGTCCGAGACAGAACCCGAACCGGCCGAAAGTTAAGCCCGGAAGCGCGTCTATCCCCGCCGAGTTGAGCCAACTTCCCAGCGTTACTGCCCGGTTAACTAAATGATTGACCCGCTCTTCCGGAAACTCGGCGACCCACTGCTCGGAGACGGAAGCTGGCAAGTTGCCGGGAAGGTGACGGAGCGTAGCTTGACGGAGCGTTAATACTTGGTGCTGCAACCCGCGATCATCAATCTAAGCGTCAGGTCGCGGCCGGTCATTTAGCTGCTCTTTCCATCAAGTGTTTTCACCTTGCTAAGGTTGGCTGGCCGAGCTCGCTCGGATGCTCTCAATGTCCGACGCTAACATCTGGCTATAGATCTCGGCCGCCGGATGGATGACATGGTCGACGTTCTCCATCTGTTCTATGGGAAAACCGGCCGTGCGCGAGATATAATGTACGTTATCGCTGTCGGCAACTATTGTTCCCAGCGATTGATGTAAAGCGTTCAGGTACGCTTGCGCCTTCTCGTCATGCAGAAGGCGGTCATGTAGGGGGCCAGCGGCCAGGTAAAGGTCAAAGTCGTGTTCATCGGCCAGGGCTATCATTCGCTCCAGCGAGGCCTGATTAATGGCTGAGGTCGTAAACGAAACCCGGCCAAAGCGATCTATCCACCTATCAGTTTCCTTTTCTGTCAAGCGCCGATTTGTGTGCTCGCGAGCCATATAGCCGCCAGGCTCCAGGTTGTATCGCCTTGTGAACAACTTCTCCGGCGACTTGGCAGCAATACCAATTGTCGTCATTATTGACTTGTTCTCCCCAAACAATGGCACATAGCGAGCCAAGAATACATCTAGCCACTGGTCGTAGTCGAGATCTGGACCCACCGCGGATGTTCGCCAAAAGCCCCACGGCCGGGGGACCTTGGCGATCATGACTTTCTGTATGTTGCGGTCCCATACGTCAACGGTATGGACCACCAGCACATTTTCAGGCGGCCCATGGCGCTCAATGTACTCTTCCAGCATCCATACATCGTCCAGCAGTACCATCCCGGCCGTGGTAGCCAAATTAACTGCCGTTCCGCCCAATTGAGCCTCGATGATGCCCGGTATCACGCCTTGATTGGCGCTGGAGTCGCCCAGGATCAGCCAGTCAACCGGCTCCGATAGCGACTCGAGCAGTTTCCACTTCTCGCGGGCAAGCCAGTAGCCACGATTTGAAGGGTAGCTGTCCAGGTACCATCGAGCGAATAGATTGACCGCCACCACTAGCAGTACGGTCAAGAAGACGGCCATCACGGCCCGTCGCCAGGAGGTGGGCAGGATCACCTCGTCCGGCAGACGATCTGCAAGGATACGCTGAAGATTGGCTGATTTGGATCGTGACGAGTCGTAAGGCATGGTTGGTTGGGTATATTCCTAGAACTGGAAGTAAATGAATTCGATCGACTCGCGGACACCTAGAATAAGGATAAGGATGACGATGACGCCGTAAATCGAGGCTTGGACCAGAGGCGGCATCTTGGGCACAATCAGCAAGTCTCGCTTAACCTGCTGATAGATCTCAACCATGAGCATCAAGATTGTGAACGATAGCAAGCTGGAGATGAAAGCGGCGCTAGTGACCGAAGGGCGTAATGAGGCGTTGCCTAGGAAGTAAGTGATCTGCTCTACTGAGCTAGATCGGAAGATGAGCCAGCCGAGTAGCGTCAGGGCAAACATGATCGTCATTTGGGCGGCTATGACGGCGTAAGCCATGACCGGTGCGGTTACCTTCCTGGGCGCCAGGCGAGCGCCAAGAGCGCGGTAGATGATCAGGATGACACCGTGATAGGCGCCCCAGATGACGAAATTCCAGGCCGCGCCATGCCATAAGCCACCCAACAGCATGGTAATGAATAAGTTTAGATTAGTACGGCCTGTCCCCTTGCGATTGCCGCCCAGCGGAATGTATAGATAGTCTCGGAGCCAGGTCGACAGAGAAATATGCCAGCGTCGCCAAAAGTCGCTTGGGCTGATCGCGAAATAGGGCAGCTTGAAATTGATGATCAATTCAAAACCCATCAGTCGGGCTATGCCGCGGGCGATGTCGGAATAGCCTGAGAAATCACCGTAGATCTGAATGGCAAATGCCACCACTCCAATGATCAAGTCCAGGCCCGAAAAGTCCTGATAGTTATTAAAGATTTCATTGGCGATTCGAGCCGCATTGTCGGCCACAAATACTTTCTTGAAATAACCCCAGACAATCAAAAAAAAGCCGTTGCCTATCTGTTCAGCGCGTATGTGACGTGGATTTTCGATCTGGGGCAGGAAGTGGACGGCGCGCTCGATTGGACCAGCCACTAACTGGGGAAAGAAAGCAACAAAGACGGCGAAATTGAGCAAGCTATCGGTGGGCTGCAGTCGCTTCCGGAAAATATCGATGGTGTAGCTCATCGTCTGAAAGGTGTAGAAACTGATGCCAACCGGCAGAATGATTTCAAGTAAAACAGGGTCGACGTTGAACCCCAGAGCGGATGTGAGATTGGCCAGGCTCTCCGCGAAGAAATTGAAATACTTGAAGAATCCCAAGATGCCCAGGTTTATGGCGACGGAAAGCGCCAACAACCGTTTGCGTTTCCTCAATCCGGCCGGTGTGTCGTCAGCTGTGCGGCCCATTTCCCGGCCGATCGTGAAGTCAGCAATGGTCGAGATAAGGATCAGTATGAGGAACCGCCAATCCCAGTATCCGTAAAAGATGTAACTGGCTGCCAACAGAAGGATGTTTTGTGTCCGCGTTCGCCGATAAGCCAGCAGATATAGGAGATACACGACGGCAAAGAAGATCAGGAATGTCTGGGAATTGAAGATCATGCTCAGGGGGCTTTGCTAGAATTAGGGTCTTGTACCTGATCCGAACTCGATAATCTTGCCAGGGCGGCAACGAAAGTTGAGACGCTCTGTCTGAAATCTATCGTAAGCGTCGCCAATGGTACTCAATATGACATCTATCGCCAATACCGGTGCCAGGGATCGAGTTCGACATGCGCCGCATTGGCCGCTTCGGGTATGCTAGACACAAAGGGTGAGAAGACGTAACGCGACGGTAAAGGCGTTGGACTGGTCGTTGGGGAAGCAGTTGCCGTCACGGATGGCGTACTGGTCATCTGGCTGTTGTCATGGGCGTTGGCGTATTGGTGGCAATGCCTGTCGCGGTCGCCGTGCCCGTGGCGGTCGCCGTCGGCGTATTGGTAGTTGGGACCTTAGTTGGCGTGGCGGACGCTGTTCTGGTCGAGGTAGCCGTCGGCCACGGCGTCATAGGGATTCACCTCTGCCAATAGCGCTTTGCCATCGTAGAAGCGAATACTGACGAACATGCGCCGCCCTTTCGGGAAACCGGAAATCAACTTGTGGCCGGTCTGGTTGACGACTGTAAACGAAAGCTGACCGCTGTTTTGGTTATCGTTGACGTTGGCGATCTTGGCCGCGTCTCGCAGCATTTTTTGAGCCCTGTCTACGCCGGCGAGCAGATCGTCCGGGAAGAAAACCTCGCCGGTGGTCAGATCCAGGGTCAGCGTTGCCGGACCCTGATTCAGCAACGTATCATTGACGGCGTCGTAGTTGGCCGAACCTGAAACAGCGCTGGCCAGAACGTAAGGGACCCACATATTGCCGCCGGTCAAGTCATGCTGGGGGGCGCCACTTCGCGGATGTTCCGCGCTGCTGGTCGGCCGGCCTCCGTCATCATCGTTCTCGGGCATCCAGGTCAGGGCGCGATAAGCTGCAACCGCCAGTAGCGACATCCCAAGGAGCAGGGCCAGGATCTTCGATCTCCTACCGGTCATGATTGCAGCTCATTGATATCTGGCACGGAAGTGACTCCAGCGAGTTAGACAAACGCTATCGCCGCCCATACGTGGGGCCGGCGCGGGTAGTCACCGACAGGCCAGATCGCGGAACAACGATGTCGACCGGAATTCGAAACGGCCGACCTGTTGTTAACTTTGAGCGAAGGCGAGGCACTCAACCAGCATAGAAAGTCAGGATCCTGGGGTGATCATTGACGCTCGTTTGGAGGGGCCAGGCAAAATTGAATTCGTTGCAAACTATCGAAGTGGCGGCCACTTGGCCGGATCAGGCTGAGGTGGATTGTTTTGACTGCCGCCTACGGAGCAGTTGCTGGGCCCGAGCATACAAGCCCACGGCCGGCGAAAGCATCAAGGCGACGGTGATCATGGCCGCTCGCAGGCCAAAACGCAGGGCAAAGGCGCCCACGATTGGGCCGCCTACGATCTGACCGACGGCGTCTAGCTGGCCATTCATAGATAGCACCGTCGCCCGTACCTCCTGCTTCAATCCCTTATTGAGCCAGGCGCCGTACAAGGCGCCGCCACTGCTCCGTAAGACTTGGATGGTCCAGATCGAGATGGCGGCCAAAAAGAACGTGTTGGCCAGGCCAAAGGCGATCAGCGCGATGACGACGACCGCGTTAATGACCAATAGCGCATGAACAGCTACCCGTTGGTTTTCCACTTTTACGCGCCGGCGGATGATCTCGGCCGCGCCAATGGTCAGGATTATCTGCGCAGCCCCCAACAAACCGAACCACACAACCGGTTGCAGGTCACCCACGGCTGGGAAGGCAATGTTTTCCAGGAAATGGGCTGCCCAGAGCCGGTCCAGACCTTCGCTGGACAGGCCGTAAATGACGGCGACAAGCATCATCAAGGTCAGAATAGGCCTGCCGCGCACGGTGCTCACGCCCTGTTTGAAGGTCCGTTGTGCTTCTTGCCAGGTATGGCGTTCGGCGGCCGGCGTAGGTTTGAAACCAGTTTCAGGCATGAATAAGGCCAGGAAGGCGGCCAGTAGAATGATTAGCATCCCACCAAGCATGATGGGCAAGTTCAGGGCGATGGTTCCCAGCGCGGTGGCCACGATGATGCCCAGCAGCGTCCCGGCCTGGGCCATCTGGGAACCACGCAGATAGATACGAGCCAGTTGTTCCTCGCCCAGTTCGTCGGCCAGCCAGGCCTGCTCAGCGCCGCTGATAAAGGTGTAGCCAAATCCCCATATGGCCTGGGCCAACAGGATGGTGGCGAAAATGGGCAATGCTCCTTCCAGGATAAAGCCCAGGCCAATGAGGAAGTAGCCGATAATCACTGACAGGCGCCGGCTATAGACATCGGCGACGATGCCGGTGGGGATCTCGAACAGAAATACAGTCGTCTCTAGGACGGTGCCCACCAGGACCAGTTGCAGAGGGTCCAGGCCCGCGCTCTGCACCCGATAGATGGCGCTGACCAGCGACATCATGGTGAAGAACAGGCCAAAGCTGGCCTGGGTGATCAAATATATCGTGTAGGCTGATATTCGCATTTGTTTCAGTCACCGGACATGTACCCCCGCCAAAGATCGTCTACGAGTTTACCAGGATTAGACTTGACGCCGCAGCGGGCAAAGTATTGACAAACGCGGCGCACATCCCGTTCTAGGAGCATGAGCGCGTTCCGATTCTTGCGCGCGTCGACCAACTGCGGGAAGTCGATGATAGTACCTTGTCCTTCCCAATAGAGTATATTGTAAGCTGACAAATCGCCATGGATATAGTGATTAGTCAGCATGAGCCGGATATTCTCCACGAGCCGCTCAAACAACGGTTGGGCTTCTGAGGAGTCCAGCCGCACTTCGTTCAACGTCGGCGCGGCAGCCCAGTCGTCGCCAATATAGGCCATCAAGATGGTGTTGCCGCGATGGGCGATAGGCTTGGGGACGTCAACGCCGGCCTGGTACAGGGCTCGGTGCACGATAAACTCGTTCATGATCCAGTTCAAGATGTCCAGGCGCTTGCCGAAGCGGGTCTTTTTACGAATAGCCCGCGCCTCTCTGTCGCCTTTAGCCTCTTTGCCATCGCCGTCCAACAGCAGCCGGCCCTCTTTGTAAAGGGCGTCATTGCGCAGATGGCGAAGCATTCGTGGTCGGTAAAGCTTGGCCGCGATCAACTCCACGCCGGTCGTCGGACCGGCCGGACAGCAATAGACGTTAGCCTCCTTGCCGCCTTTCACGATGCGCGTGACGTCGGTTATCAAGTCATCGCGATAGAAGGCGGCGACCGAGTTGATTAGCCATTGGCGTTCGTGATGTAAAGGATCGAGCGCAGCGGCGTAGCTAGGCACAAAATCATTGATGTTGTCGCCGGCATTGGTGAGCTGAGCCCGTGCTTCGGCCGGACTTGACCGGCTGCGCCCGGGCGTCTTCTTGTGGCGTTGACGGCGATGACGTAGGTTGTACTCAAACTCAAAGTGATCGTACTCTTCACTGTAATCGGATTGGGTGATCCTCATCTCGTCTTCTTCTGTTCTCTCCGTAAATGTACGTAACCATCGATCAAAGGATGCCAGAGTCGACCGGCTTACGCCGTTTGATCAAACATGGCCGGGGGCGCTGATTTGGATGGGACTGGGGTAGCCGAAGGCCGTTATGATCTAGGGTGCGTTAAATGCGGCCGGTCGCTGGCTGGGGCGTCATGCTGTGGCCGTAGCTCGGGGGGATATCCGGAGACAAAAAACGGCCACGAGTGAGAACACCCGTGGCCGACAGAAGACACTTTGGCCTATAGCCTCAGGCTTTTAGCCTGAGATGATCTACCCGGCGGGGAACACAGGCGCACTCTCATGACGCAGAACAACCGCGTCTTCTTCGTAGTTGGATTGGGTCATAAAGCACGCCTCCTTTTGCCTGAGATGAGATTAGTCTACCATAGGCCGAGCTCGATTGGCAAGCGAGTGGGGTGTAAATCTCTTTACAGGAGAGCCGCCGAGTTTGCGCCGGTTCAACGAGCCGCAACAGGTCTCGACATCGCCAGCCGGATGCAATCGCATGGCGTACCGGGAAATATCCAGATTACGCGTCAGGTGTACGAGCAGATCAAGGACCAATATGTCTGCCGGCCGCGGGGGAAGATCATGATCAAGGACAAGGGCGACATGGAGACCTGAATCCTGGTGGCCCCAGATAGGTTGGAACTATCACCCGAGACCGAGGCCGGCCACCATTCTAGTGTACAGGAGCGCCAGAGAGAATCAAAGATCAGTCTATCCAGGAAGCTATTGTGCTTTTCCTCGTTTCGATCTAGGATGTGCATAGTTTGGAAGGAGGTGCTAGATGCGACGCGTTTCTCTGCTTTTCTCTATTGTCTTTTGTGTCGTGTTTTTCCTGATCTTTACTGGAGCCATTGTCCGCTCAGAGTGGTCGCCGCAGTCGGTAGATATCCAAGCGAGATCGTCCGTCGGATCGGCCTTTATGTACCAGGGTTACCTGACCGATGGCGGAAGTCCGGCCAACGGAGCCTATGATTTTGTCTTTGTCCTGTTTGACGACAAAGATGCTGGTGACCAACTTGGCCTTTCGATCGAGGTGGATGATCTGGCCGTGAAAGATGGCTTGTTCACGGTTGAACTCGACTTTGAACGAGGCGGCCCCACGATATTTGACGGAACGGCCTTGTGGTTGGAAATACGAGTTCGCTCCGGCGAGAATAACTCGGATCCTTATAACACGTTGTCGCCTCGCCAGGCTCTGGCGCCGACCCCTTATGCCATATATGCTTCCCGGGCGCCTTGGGATGGCTTGATAGGAGTGCCGGCCGGCTTCGCTGATGGCGTCGACGACGATACAACTTACACGACCGGGACCGGCTTGGTATTGAGCAACACTGTGTTTGCCATTTCGAGCAGCTTTCAGCTGCCGCAGACTTGCAATGTGGGACAGATGGCTACCTGGAATGAATCTGGCTGGACATGCTCAGATACCGGTGCGGCGGCGACCGGTTGGTCGTTAACCGGCAACGCCGGCACCACGCCGGGGAGCAATTTCCTGGGTACGAGCGACGATCAAGCGCTCGAGTTACACGTCAACGGCCAGCGGGCCCTGCTCTTGGAACCGGACGCGGACAGCCCGAGCTTCGTCGCCGGCTATGGCGGTAATAGCATAGACCCTGCCGCCAGCGGAGCCACCGTTGGCGGCGGCGGCCGCGACCTGGCCATTAACCAGGCCAACGAAGACTATAGTACGGTGGGTGGCGGAGCGGGCAACACGGCTGCGGGCTATGCTTCGGCTGTCGGCGGGGGCGAGGGCAACTCGGCTGGGGGTAATTATGCCACGATCAGTGGAGGCAATTCGAACGCTACCGTGGGCAATGTTGCTACGGTCGGCGGCGGGCAAGATAACACGGCCGACGCCGTTGGGGCCACCGTGGCAGGCGGTCAGAACAATGCGGTCACCGCTACCTACGGTGTGATTGCCGGTGGGGCAGCGAATTCAGCGTCCGCTACCTATTCCGCAGTCGGCGGCGGTTATTACAATGTTGTCGGCGGCGCCTACGGCACCATTGCTGGCGGTGGACCCTCTGACCTGGGCAATCCGACCACCAGCAACAACACAGTGTTCGACGATTATGGTGTCGTATCAGGCGGAGGAGGTAATGTCGCCGGTAGCGACGATGGTGACCCGACCGGCTCCATCGCGGCGGTGGTTGGTGGTGGCAGGGGCAACGCCGCTAGCGCCACCTACGCTACCGTGGGTGGCGGAAACGGTAACTCGGCAAGTAGCGACGGGGCCACTATCGGCGGCGGAAACGGCAACAACGCAACCGTCAAATATACGACCATCGCCGGCGGGACGGGCAACTCGGCCGGCGGGGAAAACGCAACGGTCGCTGGTGGCAAGTCCAACTTCGCTGGACAACGTTCGGCAGCGGTTGGGGGTGGTGAAACGAACGTCGCCTCAGGCGCCTTTTCAACCATCGGCGGGGGCTTAGGCAACCAGGTGGGAGGCAACTACGGTGCGATTCCCGGTGGCGCCAACAACTATGTCGGCGCTAACTACAGCCTTGCCGCCGGTTACCAGGCTCGGGCAGAACACCAGGGAAGCTTTGTCTGGTCAGATTCTACGCCGGATGTCTTTGCCTCAACTGGCCCTGACCAGTTCCTGATCCAGGCCGCTGGTGGCGTTGGCATCGGCACCAATTCGGTCACTCCAACTCAAACCCTCACCGTTGGCGGAAACGCCGCTATCCTCGGCAATGGCCGGTTGGTGGCCCGTGGCGTAGTCACCGGAACCGACGAATTCACATTCAGAAAAGGATTACAGGGTGTGTCGGCTGTTGACTCGGCCGGAAATTACATCTATGTGACCGCCAGCGCCACCAACACTCTGACGATAATTGATGTTTCGGATCCAGATCATCCACGGCCGATAAACTACACGACCTCCGACTTACATCAGCCTGTTGACGTCCAGGTGGCAGGCGGCTTGGCCTTTGTGGCGTCCGAGTTAAACAACCGGCTGGTCATCATTGACGTATCAGATCCCTCTAAATTGCGGTCAATAGGCTCCTCAGACCGCCTGTTGGCCAAACCTCAGGCCGTTCATGTTATTGGCAACCATGCCTTTGTCGCTTCCTACGGTGAGAATAACACCGGCCTGCATGATGGCCTGGCGATATTCGACGTCTCGGATCCGACCGAGCCACTCAACCGTGATTTCGCCGATGCTTACCTCGACGGAACCAGCGATGTCTTTGTCGCCGGCGGCCACGCCTATGTCGCCAGCCAGAAGAACAATCGACTAGTTTCCTTCGATATCTCCGATCCGGACAATATCGTAGCTATAGGTTTTGTGTCAGAGTCCCTGGTCGCGCCGAGCACGGTTCACATCCGAGGAAACTACGCCTACGTCTTGGGTGGCGGATCCAATAATTTGGTCATCTATGATATTCGGGATCCGAGCAGCATGGCCTATGTGGGCCAGGCAACGACAGCGCTACATCAGCCCCAATCACTTTACTTGTCGGGCGAAAACGCCTATGTAGCCTATGCCGGCGATCCGGGAACAGCGGCAAACAGCGGCCTGGCCGTCTTTGATGTCTCCGATCCGGCCGATATCCAGGTCCTATCGGTAATAGATATGAGTGACAGCCAACCATCCCCAGAGAAACCTGTAGCTATCGCTGGAAGCGGCCGGCACGTCTATGTGGCTAACGAGGCCCATCATTCGGTCGGGATATATGATATCAACCATCTGTCGGCGCCGGCGGTCGTGGCCGGTGCGGTGCAGGCCAGTACATTGGAATCACTCGGCGATACCCGGGTCAACAACAATCTGAGCGTTAGTGGCGGACTGAACGTCGGACCCGGCGGAGCCTTGATTGAGGGACAGCTATCGGTCGCCGGCCGGGAAGATAATTACATCCTCGGCAGCTTGAGTCTTGGCGCGGCTGGAGTGGTTTACTCTGACACGGACCAAACCCAGGTCATGTATCCCACCCAGCGACTGGACGTGCATGGGGATGCCCGTTTCCGGGTCAACGACAATCACAGCCTGATGATGGCCAGCCCGCCGACGAAAGGGGCATTCTTTGATTTTACTACCAACAACTTCGGCGCCTACTACACGCCGACGGCCAGGATCGAATTCTCTGTCCCCGATCCGTTAACCGGCACGACGCATACCACTGAGGTTAAGATCCTGACCCAGTCGGCTTCAGATGAACAAGTCCGGGGGCGCATGACCATTGGCGAAGAGATTGTTTTTCACCATGTTGATGTGACTGAGCCCGATCCGGACCTCAATCTTAGGACAACCATAACCCTAACCAAAAATGGGGATGTGCTGCCAGGTGTGGATGGTGCCTACCAACTGGGTAACGGCGATCATCGCTGGGCAGCGGTCTACGCGGCCAACGGTACGATTCAAACTTCCGACGGCCGGCTAAAGGGGAATGTCTCTGATTTGCAAGCCGGGCTGAATGAGATTCGGCGGCTGCGGCCGGTGACGTTCAACTGGATCGACAACCCCAAAGATGGCCAGCATTATGGCTTGATCGCGCAAGAGGTCGCCGAGGTATTGCCGGAGATCATCGATGGGGGCGGCGATGCCGGCCAGCCTCTGGGTATGAATTATGCTGAAGTGGTGCCGGTGCTGGTAAACGCGGTCCAGGAACAGCAAGCGCAGATCGAGAGCCAGGCGGATCAGATAGCGAGTCTGGAGGCGCGTCTCTCGACGATGGAAAAGGGGCGTGATGGGCCAGAAATGGGGTTCATAGCGGAAACTGGATTCGACGTCTCCTGGCTGGGCGGACTGGTTTTCCTGGTCGTGATCGCGGCCGTCGGCGGCCGTCGTCGTCTGGGAGGCCGGTCATGAATCGACGACTGGCTGTTATCGTGATTATCGTCGTCATCTTAATCGCAGGCTCGGTGGCGCTGGCTCAGAATGGCGAGTTCGAGGTTCCTTGGTATGAGGTCGGCGGCGGCGGAGGATCGGCCGACGACGGCGGGCGCCTGAGCCTGTCCGGTACCATCGGCCAGGCCGAGACTGGCGTGTTATCTGACGGAGGATCGTTCGTCTTAAGCGGAGGATATTGGTTTGCGAGCGGTTCTGGCTCGGCCGATGAAGCAGTATATATTCCTCTGATTATCCGGGCGGAATGAAACGTTTACGCTCCGGCCAAACCCCGTAGGATCCGTAATCCTACGGGGTTTTGGGGCTAAAGACCGTATCGCGAAAGCAGGCGTAGAACATGCTTCATAACCCCGCGGACGAAGAGCACTGAACGGTACCTGATCTTGGGCGGAAACGCGGGATCCATTTCACTGCTAATGAAGCCCAGCCAATTGGCGTAGGTGTAGTACTCCTCGCCAACATCCATCATCTTGTCGATTAAGGCGGGCACGTTTGACCATTCTTCATAGGTCGACTTATCGCCGACCCATTCGACTTCGGGCATGCCGAAAGCCATGGTCGCTAGTTGAAAAATGCGGCTATCATGCGGGTCCAGGCCCATCTTCTTAGCTCCTACCCATTCCACGGCAATGATGCTCTCGCCGCCAATGATCGTCTTCGTGTGGCGCGGCGAATAGTCAGCCTTCAGACCCATCAGGCCGTCGGCGCTCCAATAGGCGTCGATGAGACCGTAGTGGCAAGGGAAGTGTTTCAAGCTGTCGACGGTCGGCCAGTCAAATTCACGGATCTTGTGATATTCTTTGAATTTATTCTGCAGCGGCAAGCAGCCGTAGATGTTCTTAATGGTGAGCGTCGAATAGCTAGAGACGTGAGTCTTGTTCTTGGCGAAGGATATACGGAAGTCGGCGTCACGCCAGGTTGGCCCGACCCAGTGTTTCCCTAGCCGCCCGCCGTAATCATAAGGTTCCATCTCTTCGGTGAGATCGACGATCCGGTAACCCTCGCCAGAATAACCAAAGAATGTGGACACCGTAAGTACATCACGGTTTTTAAACCAATTGCCGAAGACATTTTGCGACTCGACGATGGCGACGTTCTTGAATCCTCGGGCGACGATCGTTTCCACCAGGAACTCGACCAATTCCGGGTCGGTGATAGTTGAAGGGTCGTCCCGTGAGTAGGCCATCATGAGGTTGGGCTTGATGGCGATGAGGAAATCTTCCTTGTCTTTACCTGATTCAGAGTGTCGCTGGATTAGAAGCTCGAAGAAGTCAGTTTCTTCCAGGACCCGCTGCAAGGCCACGGTCTTATCGTTGTCTTTCACGACCAAGACTCTTGACGTTTTCTGCTCATCCATGGTTGTAACGGCCTCCTAAGACTTGATGCTCTTAATGAGCCATTTTCAAGTGCAAGACACTACAAGTATAGCCCAATCCATTAACCCATAGCCTGATTTCACAGTCATATCTTGATATTCAAAGTTGGCTTGCTCATCTGGCGAGTTGTAGTACGGTTCAGACATCATGGACGCTCAACGAAACAACCTTGACGTACTGTGCGTGGGCACGGCCGCCTATGACCTGATCTTCTCAGTAGACGATCATCTACAGCCCGACGAAAAACGAGCCGCCAGCGACTTGGTCCGCTGCGGTGGCGGTCCGGCGGCCAATGCGGCGGTAACGGTCAGCCGTCTGGGTCATAGCGCTGCCTTCGCCGGTTATCTGGGTGAAGATCCATTCGGCGACGAGAATCTCAAGGAATTGGCGGCGGCTGGCGTACAGACCGACCTCATCGCTCGTGGTTCTCGGCCGACACCTTTGTCGGTCGTATTGGTCAAGCCTGACGGTCGTCGTTCGCTCGTCTACTTCCGCGGGCAGAACGGCCATCTACCGCCGGGAATCATCGATTTTTCGCGAGTCAGCCCTAAGATCATTCTCATTGACGGTCATGAGCCACTGATCTCTACGCCACTGGCCGATACGGCTAGGAAGCGGGGCATCCCGATTATTCTGGACGCCGGATCTGTCCAACAGGGAACAGTTGAACTGGCGAATCGTTGCGATCATCTGGTTTGCGCCATGAAGTTTGCCCTTGACTACAGTGGCGCGGAAGACGAGGAAGAGGCCTTGGATCGGCTGGCGGCATTGGCGCCAACGGTTGTTATCACGCTGGGCAACCAAGGCCTCGTTTGGGCGAGAGGTAATGAGCGCGGCCGCCAGCCTGCCTATGCGGTCAATGCTGTCGATACGACCGGGGCCGGCGATGTATTCCATGGCGCTTACGCGGCCGCACTAATAAAGAACATGGATTGGCTGGATACGTTGCATTACGCCAGCGCCGCGGCCGCCTTGTGCTGCACCAAGATGGGCGCTCGCTTGGGCGTGCCGTCGAAACGGGAAATTGAAGCGTTTCTTGCCGGCGACCCGCTGCCCAGAGGCGCGCCGCCTGTAGGTAGCGCGCTACCTACAGGTAGCGATTGAGAAAGTCGACCACGGCCGGATAGGTCACTAGCTTGTTCTTGAGTTTATGAACGCCGTGGCCTTCGTCGTCGAAAACCAGGAAGTCGACCGGAACGTCCCGGGCTTTCAGCGCCTTCACTAACTGCTCGGCTTCGCTCAAAGGCACCCGGGGATCGTTGGCGCCGTGGATGACCATCATGGGGGCGACAATCCGGTCAACCTGGTGAATGGGCGAAATGCTTGTCAGAACCTCACGATCGTGTTCCAAGCTACCATACTCGGCTTCGCGATGGGCGCGACGATAGTCGCTGGTGTTTTCCAGGAAAGTGACGAAGTCGCTGATGCCAACCACGTCGACGCCTGCGGCCCACAATTCGGGGTAGTTAGTCAGCGCCGCCAGGACCATGAAGCCACCGTAGCTGCCGCCATATACCACAATGCGCTTGGCGTCGACGTCAGGCCGCTCCCGGAGCCATAGGGCGGCATGAGCCAGGTCGGACACTGAATCCAATCGTTTCTCTACGTCGTCCAGGTGGCTAAAGGCTTTTCCGTAACCCGTTGAACCGCGCACGTTGGGTGCTAGAACCGCGTAGCCGTTCTGCACTAGATACTGGATGAAGAAATGGAAGAAGGGCTTGAATTGCGACTCCGGTCCGCCATGCACAAAGACGATGACCGGCATGGGCATATCACCCATGTCGGCCGGCTTATAGAACCAGGCCGGTATGGATGGCACACCGCCAGGTCGGCCGCTGTCGAAGGTGGGATAGTGGACGAGCTCCGGGGCGATGAAATCCGCTAGTGGCAGGCCGCCGTGTGATGAACGAGTGACGGGCATCAGGCGATCCGAAGCCAGGTTCCAGATGTAGACGTCCGACGTTCGAATCGCGCTGGTGTAGGAGAAAACCAGCCGGCGACCGTCCGGAGAGAATTCCAGGTACCAATCCGACAAAGCCACGGCGCCGGGCGCCTCGCCGGGCAGCGGCGCTTGGCGGCTCTTCCCGGCGTCGAGGTCCAGCAAATGTAGTTCCGATGCGCCCTGGACATTCACCGTATAGGCCAGGGATTGGCCATCGGGCGATAAAGCCAGGAATTCGGTGTCCCATTTCAAGGCCAGTAACGTTTCCAGTGATGGCGCAGCCGACGACGAGGCTCCTAGGTCAAGCTGGGCCAGGCGCAGAAAATCGCTGTCCAAGTCGGTGTGCATGAACAGTGACTGGCCATCGGAAGCGTAGCAGAGATTGAGGTAGCGGGCCTGGTCAGGTGAAGGCGTGATCGATCGGACCGAACCAGCCCGCAAATCAATCTCAAATAGTTTATTGTGGAATGAACTGACCATGCGATTGACGGCAATCCTGCGGCCGTCGGGCGAGAAGATCAACTGGCCTAAAAAACCAGGCTGCTCATTTTGCCAGACCATCTGCGCCTGGCCGTCAAGTGCTTGAATATAAACATCGAAAAGACCGGGATCGCGCCGATTAGCGGCAAACAGAATCTGCCGGCCGTCGGCCGACCAGTCGCCAAATATGTGCAAGGCTCCTTCATGCCCCTCGGTCAGGGGGAGGTCAGTCGAACCGTCGCCGGATAACAGGAAGAATTGGGCGTTTTCGTCGCCGCCGATGTCCTGAGCGTAGATCAACCGCTCGTCGCCGGGGCGGGGCGAAAAGGCGACCTGCATGACCCGCCTATCGCCAAAGGTTAACTGCTCTGGCCAGGCGATCCGGTCAGAGTCATAGTCGGGCTCGATCATCCAGGCCTGTGGCACGCCGCCAATGTCGGCGATGAAGGTTATGCGCTGGCCGTCCGAAGAGAAGCGCGCCCCATAAGCCGAGCGGACATTTAGGAATCGGTTAATTGGACTATTCATATCGTCTGTGAGTGTCGGGGTGTATGAGGGTGGGTTAACGGCCGCGGCCAAATAACCCGCCGCGCCCCTTGGTGCTCTGGCCGGCCATCTCGCCTTCCAGCTTGGCCAATTTGGCCTCGGCCGAGGATGCTCTCATCTGGGCATTGGCCCTGGCTTGCCTCTCTTCGACCAGCATTTGTTCAAGCTTGGCCGCGTGTTGAACTTCTTTTTCCAGGGTGGCTCGTTCTCTTTCAAGATCGATGCGAGTGCTTCGTTCTTCGGCCAGTTCCTCAGACAACTCAGCCACCTTGTCGGCTCGAAACTCCAGCGCGCCGATCTTGCGCTCCATCTCAATTCGAGCAGTCCGCTCCTCATCCAGATTCTTCAATTGCGAGCGGGCCAACTTGACCTCGCTCTCCATGACCGCAACCTTGCGCTCCAAATCCAACCTGGCTTTGCGCTCGACGCTCAATTCGGCCAAAGCTTCCTCGGCTCGGGCGGCCTGGGCTTCTAGGCGGTAGTGCTGTTTTTCCAATTCCTGCCGTTGTCGTCGTTCGTCGGCCAATTCCGTTCGCAGTCCCTCGATCCGTTTGTTCGCCTCCTGGAGTAGTAGCTCGACTGAACTGAGGCCGGCAGTGACCGTATCGGCTGCTTCAAGCGGTGAGGCGGGCTTATCGGACACCGACGCAGGCGCCTCCCGGCCACCTTGGGCCGAACCAGGCTCGAAAGTGTCAACGCTCTCCAATGGATTGGATACTTTATCTTTGGAATCTGATTTGGACATTCTAGCCATCGTACACCCTGTTAACCAGACTTTGATAGGCAACCGTCGCCGGGTTGCGTTGGTAGGGGTCAATTTCGAACACCGTGACCTGGAATGCCGGCGCCTCGGCCACGATCTGGCTGCGGGGAATGGGTTCGCAGACCAAAGGGCCATGCTTTTCCCGCAGCGCGGTTAGCATTTCTCGGTCCAGGCGCTGGCGCTCCATACAGAAAGTGGGCACGATCGAGTGGACGGTCGTGGTGCCGCCTTGCGCCTGCATATCGCGAATGTAATCGAGGTTTTGTCCGGTGCCGGCCATGCTCAGATAGTCCGGCTTGACGGGCACAACGGCCGCGTCGGCATACTGGTAGATGGCCTGGGTAAGCAGGTCGAGACCCGGCGCGTTATCCAGAATGACGTAAGCGAATCGCTCGTTGACCAGGGCGAATCGGCGCCGCAATAAGGCCAGTAACCACTGGACCTTGGTATCGTAGCCAGCGATGACATACTCCAGCGATTGACTGTATAAGGATTCCTTGGCCGCCTCCAATTTGTCGGAAGAGGGCAGCAGCCATAGATTGGGACGCGGGTAACCATCGGCAGAACGATCGGCCGAAAGCACGGCCTGGCTCAGGCTCTGCCTGCCCAACAAGACTTCACCGACATCCGCGTCGCCGGGCTCCACGCCCAAGGCGCGGGCGCAATGCCCCTGAGCGTCGAGGTCGACGAGCAGGACGTGGCCGTCGGTGTAGTAGTAGCGGCCTTGATGACGGAACAATTGCCCGGGGTCAGGTACTTTACCCAGGTCCCCTGTCTTAACGCGGCGAATGAGCTTCAGCGAGAGACCGTGGGCCAGGCTGACGGCCGTGGTCGTCTTGGCTACGCCGCCTTTTCGGTTGATTACCGCCAGTACCCTGGCTGATGCTTCTGTGTCGCTGGCCATCTATCCTCGTCTCACGCGTGACAGCTAGGGAATTCTACCATAAGTGGGGCGACGCTTGCAGTTAAGTCGAATTGCGATCCAATGATGTTTTCTAAGGCCTCTAAGCAAGCCAGGGTTCAGAACAGGAATCAAAGCGCTTATCTGATGGCTTGCTTTCAGGAGAATAGTTGCAGATCGGCTACGTATGTGGGACTAACTTCGCAACTGTTCTCCACTTAGTTGCTTACGGACAGGGTGGGTAAGCGTCTCGGTCATGAGACCACAACGCCAGGTGCCAGTCAAGATACTCTGGCAGGTGCTCGGCCCAATAGGCGTCGCTATGACCGCCCGGATTGACGCGATATTCATGCGCGATGCCTGCTTCGGTCAAACGCTCATGCAACTGGTCCTGCCCGGCTCGCAGGAAATCTTTCTCCCCCCGGTCCAACCAAAGGCGAGTGCTTGAGAGATCGGCCGAGGCATAGGTTGCCAAGGGATTGTAACGGGCGGGATCGGTCTCAAAGCGCAGATGGCTGCTGTGCCCCGATACGGCGCCAAACAGCTCCGGGTACCGGAAAGCGATTTCCAGCGCCCAGTAGCCGCCGCGTGAGATGCCGCCAATGGAGCGTCCGGCCGGTTCGTTCCAGGTGCAGTAGGTGTCGTTGATGACCGGAACGAGGTCGCCGACGATATTGCCTTCGACGCTATTGGGGCCTCCAGAACTGATATTTCCAAGCCGGCCGCTGTAAGGCATGATGGCGATGAATGGTGGATAACGACCGGCGGTGATGCCGGCGTCGGCGTACTGGGCCAAGCCCAGATCCGACCAGTGACTGTCGGTCTGGATCGAACCGTGGATCAGATACAGTACCGGATATGAACGGCCGTCCAGCCCATAGCAAGGCGGGAGATAGGCGTGATAGGAGATTTCTCCCTTGTCGCCCGGTACAGCTCCGCGAAAAGTCAGGCCATGCTCGCCGCAAGGCACTGTCTCCGGCGGCGTGGCCCGGAAGGGTGTATCGTCCGGTTTCGGATAAATGGCTGACAGGACAATCGGGGTTGAACTTGGCTGGGCGGTGGGCGATGGCGAAGGCGTAGCGGTGACGACGCGGGTCGTCATACCGGCCAGGAAGGACGAACCGGCCGGGGTGAAGGTAGTCGGAACCTGATCACGGGCTGGTGCAGCGACGACGGACCTATCAATGACCATCAGCGGCTCCAGTTGCTCCAGTGGCTCGGCTGTAGGGGCCAGCGTTGGTAGCGGTTGAAGCTGGGCCGTCTGGCAGCCCAGCAAGAGAAAGACGAGCGGGCCAAGGCAGGTTAATAGCCAGCCCACATGGGTGGCGCCTGGCTGGCGGAGCGGACGTGGGGAATTCATTCGCTTTGTTGGCCGGCGATCTTACGCTCAAGGCGCGCCCGTCGATGGTCCAGTTCGGCGGCCGTGATTTCCGCCAGGGCCGGATCCATTAAGTCGCTCAAGGCCAAGGCCTGGGCCGTCCAGTGCAACGCAACCCCAAGCTGGATGTCATGCCATTCGTAGTACTTGGCCAGTTCGACGTGGGCGCTCACGTCGTCGAACGAGGTCACGGCTAATTGCTGCCACAGAGGCACTGCTTCGGCGCGCCGGTTGCGGCGCTTGAGCAACCAGGCAAGTTGACCAAGCGCCTGCTGGTAAGTGTCCAGTGAACCGTCGTCAGCTAACAACTGTCGCAGGGTCGTCTCCGCTTCGAGCGGCATGCCCAGGGCGATCTGCCAGCGGGCCAGGCTGAGCACATCCAGCGGCTCGTCGCCGTCCGCTGGCCAGCTGAACTGGCAGATGATTCGCTCGGCCAGAGTGACCATGGATAACATGTCGATCCGGTTATGATAAAAGACGCGCAACAATTCAGTGGCGTCGCCGCTGCGCAGATAATCTAGGTATAGACCAGGAATGGCCCAGCCTGGCACATCTTCCTGACTGCGATGTACATCCAGAATGGATCTCTCCAGAGAAGCCAGGGAGCAAGAAGACAGACGGCTGCGCCACAGCCGGCGCGACGGGGGCAGTAAGTCGACATGCGGCCGCTGGCGCAAATCACCGGCCCTATCGTCCAGTCTGTTCATCAAGTAACGGGTGTCAAGGAGCGGCAGATCGAACGAGCGGCCGTTGAAGGTGACGACGGCCGGGCGGTTGGCTAGTAGATCGGCCAGGAGAATCAGCATCGCCGGCTCGTCGCCGTGGTCGCGCAGAAAATATTGGCGAACGACGAAAGCTTCATCCTCGAAGAAGGCCGCGCCGACCATGAAAGCGATGGTGCCGGCTCCGGCCAGACCTGTCGTCTCCGTGTCCAGGAATAGCAGATCTGCGTAGTTCAACTCGGCCAGGCGTTCGTCCCGGCAAAATTGAGCGGCGGCCGACAGTGGCCGATGAATCAACGCTTCCAGCCGCGCCGCGCCATGCTCATGACCTAGCGGGTAGACGTGATCCAAGACTAGGCAGCTGCCTTGATCGGTTCGTATGATCTGGCTGCCAGGCAGCAGCGCCTCCAACGGCCGCGGTTCGCCACCGGGCCTAGCCATTCTGGCAGGGTCTGGAGACGCATCCGGACGCTTCGGCGGTGATTTCAAATTACGAGCGCCCTTGACGACACCTATACGGCGTAGCCGTTGTTGCAGTTCGTCACTCATTGCGGCGATTGTAAACACGACCTCTGACACGAGCAAGCCCTGGTCTTTACTACAAGTCAGAAAACAAGCACTAGATGAACGTTATCTGCGCGATGCAGGGGCTTGGTCTATACTTGTATGTTGTGGATATCATCGTAGTCGGTTTGTCTTTTATGGGGCTGATCGTCCTGGCCAATGTGGTTGTGCGACGTGGCCGGGAAAGCGAGCAGCGCCTCTTCACGGTTCTGCTCCTACTGCTAAATCTGCCCTTTGTTCTATTGGGGCTTTTCTTTCTGCTCGTTCCGGCCGAGTCGTTGCAGCGCGTCTTCACCGAATTGGGCGCCAGCATTGCTGACCCACCATCTTTCGGACTGGTTCTGGTCTTAACCGGCATGTGGGGAATCGCGGCTTGCCTGGCGCCGGTCCGGCGACTACTGGCTCGATTCACAGCGCTTGATCCCGGCTCGGCCGTCCATACCTTGGCCCTGGTTCTGATTGGCTACCTGGTCGGACAGGGTGCACTCACATTAAGTCAGGGTGGGCTGGCTGGCCTGGCACAGACGGCTCAACCCGCATCCATAGGATTGGTCGCTGTCTCGGAACTAATCTTCGCCGTTCTGGCATTACTCGGGGTGGGCTTTCTCGTGCGCCGTCGCGGCCGAGATTTGGCACAAAGATTGGGACTTGAGATGCCGCAGCCGCTGCACTGGTTTATCGGCCTGGGCTGGATTGGCGTTTTGGTTGTACTACAGATCGTCGTCGGCTTGGCCTGGATGCTGTTGAATCCTGAACAGGCCGAATTGCTGGAGTCGATCAATACCTTGCTGCTGGCTGAATTCGACACTATTTGGGAATGGCTGATCCTGGCCATCGCCGCGGGCGTTGGGGAAGAGTTGCTGTTTCGCGGTGCATTGCAGCCGGTGTTTGGCCTGGTGACCACGGCCGTGGTATTTGCCCTGGTCCATGTGCAATATGGCCTGACGCCCTTCACCTTGTTTATCGTTCTGCTGGCTGTTATCCTGGGTCTGATCCGCCGCTATTACAGCACGACTATCGCCATCTTTGTTCATGTTGGCTACGATTTTGCGTTAGGTCTGCTGGCGTTGTTGGCAACCTATGCCGAGCGTTTTGTAACCTGAAGACCGATTTGCGCCCCAATTGCCTCTTTGCTACAATGCCAACGATTTCGGGGCATGGCGCAGTTTGGTAGCGCGCTTCAATGGGGTTGAAGAGGTCGTGGGTTCAAATCCCGCTGCCCCGACCAGGAGAATACTGACTGTACCAGGAAGGATGCTTGCTGGTAGGTAACTACCTAAACGAATTGTCCTCCCGACCTAGGAGGCACTGTTTGGAAGAGGGACTCGGGTCAGTAAAGAAACGCCGCGCAGTGGTTCGCGGCGTTTTGTGTCTGGTCTGGTTGCCTGATAGGATGGTGAGAACGAGGTGCACCGATGAACCGAGAGATAGTGTCACGGTTGGAGCGAATCATCAGCACCATCCTCCTGGTTTTGGGGTTAGTTTCTTGCCTGTTGGCTTTGGGAGCCGAGGTGCTCGGCCTAGATCTCACTCCTGGTTTCGGCATGGTGCAAATGCTGCAATTATTGGTCGGGTTGACTTGCCTGACAGTGGCCGCTTTTCTGCGGATCCACAGCAAACGGGCGATTGGGGCGCCGCGATCGCTACAGGCTGATATTGGCGTGCGGCTGGGGGCGACAGGCCTGGTATTCGCCTACACACTTGGCTGGGCCGACTTGATTGGCATAGGCACTCACGTGGGCCCTGAGTTCGAACGCCCGTTTGTAGGCCCGCTGCAGCTTGGCGGCCTGATTCTCGGCATCGTGATGATATCAGCTGGACTCATTCTCTACTACACCAGCCGTGGAATGCGCCACAGTTCGGCCTTGGAATCGTTGTTGCCAAACGGCAATCGGGATGCAGGCGTGGCCAGCTAGGCACGGAACAGCGTCCTCTGTGACGCGGCCTAGCGGATGCCGCTTAATTGGAAGGATTGGCCAATGACGGTAAAGGTGGCTTCGCTGCCCAGCGGCCGCTGAAATGTCACGCCGAAGAGCAGCGTCTGACCGGGGGGAACGGTCCAGGGAAAGGCTGGATTGGTGGAAAGCTTTAGGAAGATCGTGCCGGCCGCTCCGACCAGGGTAACGTCGGTCACGTCGACAACCACTGTCTCCTGGCCTATATTGGTTATCTGACCGATCACGAGCAAGCTGCCGCCGTCCTGCGAGACGGTCGCTTCTTGCACCTCGACGTTAACTTGCCCCTCTTCGCCAGATGTATTCTGGAAAGGAAGGTTGAATTGGACCTGGCTCCCGGTGCCGACTAGTCCGACCTGCCAGCGAACCATTGTGCTGCTCAGTCCGGCCGGAATCTGGTAACCGGCCGTGGCCACGACCGTTTCGCCGGCAGCGACCGAACCGCTTAATGGCTGATTGTTGCCCAACTGGCTGACCGTCGGATTGAGGGCGTAGAGATTGCCCAGATCATCGGCCAAAACCATCGTCAGAGTATTGCTATTTATGGATACTTGGCCGACATTCTGGGCCTGGAAATCCACGTGATAGATGGCGAATCCGCTGGGCGCCTCCGGCCGGTCGTACAATACATTCACCCCGGTGACGGTGATTTGCAGGCTTTCCAGTTGAGCGGTTTCTCCCAATTCTACCACGCGTCCGGGCGGTTCGTCGCCGCTTGAATCTGGCACAACATAGCGACCTTTGACTACCAGCCGCTGTTCTTCTGGATCTTCCTCGACCATAAGCAGGGTAACCGACGGCTCACGCTGGGCGTAGATATCCTGGTCGCTGCTGTCCACTTGCTTTCGCTCGCTGACAACGAAATTGGTCGTGGCGCCACTACGGGCGGTCAACGAGAGTTCATCGCCTACGACCAGGCTTTCAAGCAGCTCCTGATTCTCGCCGGTATCGTCCAGTCCAAATACGTAGTTAATGACCGCGCCATAAACCCAGGCGGCCGTCGTTTCATTGACCGTCGGCGGCGTCCACGGACCGGATTCGGGCAGCACTTCGGGCTGAACAGTGAACTCCTCGCCGGCAACGTCGAGGAAAACCGGCGTTTCCATGGTTAGGGTGATGGCGCCCGTATCGCTGATAGCCTGGTATTCAAAGGTGTCGGTGTCCAGCTCTATCTGCTCGGCGTCCGTCTCTGAGGTCGGCGTAGGTTCTTCTTCGGCGCCATCGGGCCGTAGTAACAAGTAGGCGAACAAGCAAAGCAAGGCCAGGCTGGCCATGGTGGCGACGACAGCTACCAGCAGCGGACCTCGCCCCTCAAGGCGGCTAGTCATACGTTCGCTAAAGCTATTTTGTTCGGCGGCCGGAATAGGTTCCAGCTCTACGTCTTCGGGTTCGGGCGTTTCAGCCACCGAGCCTCTCCTCGTTTAGATCATGATGCTTCGGCCGGTCGTAGAAACGGGGCAACACGAATGAACACGTTCGAAGTGCCAGTACCAACCTGGTTGAATTGCAGATAGGGGATTGAAACGCGAACTGCGCCCGAGACGACCAGCGAACTGAAGCGAATTACACCGGCTTCGTTGGTGTAGCCAAAAGCTAACAACTCGCTGGTTGTATTGTCATAGACGGCCACGGCCACGTCTTCAACGCCCTCCGTCAGCTCTGGCGTGAAATTCTGATTGGCGTCGAAGTAGACAGTCAGATCAAAGTCGACGGTGCGCCCAGTGCTAGCCGGCGGGGCAGTGGTCGGCAATGGCATGATGACCACGTTCGGCGTCGGAGTTGGCGTAATAGTCGGGACGGTAGCGACCGCGATGGGCGCCGTCACACTGATCATCGGCGTCGGAGTGATTGCCGTCGGAGTCGCCGTCGGCGGTAGGGACACAGGGGGGCCGGTGTACGGCGGACGGGTTGGAGTAGGTACCGGGGTCGGGGTGGTGATCGTTTCGGTACATTGCAGGCTATAAGTGTAAAGGAATGACTCGGAGTAGCTCGGTGGGGCGACTGGGCCGACCAGCATGAACAGCCAGCCAGTGTAATTCGGCACCCAGGTAACTTTGCTGCCAAAATCACCAAGTTCCTTGTCATCATTGCCGGCCAGGCCATTTCGATTCTGATCGTAAAGGATCATATTGGTGTCATTGACGCTGGACAGATCAAAGGTTTCACAGGTGTAGGCTAGCCCTGGCTTGACCCAGATACGATAATAATCGTTGTCGGGCCCTTCACCCCAAATGGGCACGAAGTTCATGTCCAATACATCACTGGCCCCGATCAGGCAAGCGAAATCGAAGTCGCCGTTGTACTCACAAATATCGGCGCCCGGCACACGCGTGCCCGTGGGCAACGGCGTGGGCGTCGCTGTCGCCTGGACCTCGCTCACGTCGAAACAGTAGGTCTTATTGGCTGGATCGCTGGTGCTTTTGTTCTGGATCTTGGCGAAGTAGAAGCCATCCTGTTTGGCAGTTATCGTCACTCGCGAGGCGAGAGAACCAAACTCAAAATCGTCATTGCTGGTCACGAAGTTGCCGGACGGATCATAAACCGAAAGAATGGTGTCTAGACCGGGGGACAGATCGCTGGTCTGGATCTGATAGGGTCGGTTCTTCTTGAGAACAAAACGGTACCAATCGATATCGCCCACCGGCCAGAGCGTGGCCGCGCATAATTCGCTGCCGACTGACGTCTCAAAGGCTGTGCCAATGGTATTGTTGGGCTCGTAAATGTCCACAAAAACCGGCGTGGCCGTTGCGCCACTGCCTGTCGCCGTGGGAGTAGGCTCGTCATCCTTAATGATCAGGATGGCCGTGTCATTTTGAATCACCAGGTTTTGTTCGTCGAACAGCGCCAAATTGACTGTACGGTCACCGTCAGAAGCATTGTTGCCGATCGTTTCGACCGTGAAAGACTGAGATTGAGTTGTGTTACTTGCGTTGAAAGTCAGGGTGCCAGTGCTTTCAAAGTAATCAATACTTTCCGTTGCTGTACCGTCGAAAGTGCCGTACTTGACTGTCCCCGAAACCGTCAGGGCCGATTGTATTCTGACCACTATCGTCGCAGTGCTGCCTTCCGTCACCGTATACTGAGTAGCCGTGAACCCGTTTTGCGTTTGAAAGCGAGGAGATGCTGATTCGACTGACGTGATCCGGGCGTCGAATATCCCCGCGAATAGGGCGGCGATGAGAACGACAACGGATACCGACAGCCCAACTGCAAAACGCGACCACTGCCTGGGCTCGGTGTTGTCCATAATTGCCCCCCTTATTTGACGACGATCATTTCTTTCCATGTAAGCCAGTGGCACACCTCCGAATGTACCCGGCCGCCGACAAAAAAACTGACCTGGTGCAAACTGAAAGCCATCATATTGCTCGGCCAGTACATTCTTCGCCGGCTACGTGGTCACGCGCCAGCCAACGACTAGGACTTATGAGAATGAATTATAGAGGAGCGACGACACGCCTGCAAGCCGACACCAAATGATGAATTGGCCGAGTCCATAAATGACGTCAGGGGCTCACCGGTTATCCTGTGAGCCCCTGATCATGAATTGTCTCTCTTGGTCACGGCTCACCTGTACTTATGAAAGAACCGGCTGCCAAGTTGCATATCAAACCGTGAGCGGTGATAGTCTTTTAGTCCTACTAACTATTCTTCGCCTTCTTCCGATGCTCCGGTTTCGTCGAGTACCTCGTCGACCAGACCATATTCCTTGGCCTCTTCGGCTGAGAGGAAAATGTCGCGGTCTGTGTCGTCCTCGATCTTTTCAATCGCTTGTCCTGTATGGTAGCTCAAGATGTCGTTAAGCGACTTTCGCAATCGAAGGATCTCATTGGCCTGGATGGCGATATCCGAGGCCTGGCCCTGGGCGCCTCCGAGAGGCTGATGCATATGAATCGTCGCATTGGGCAGGGCATAGCGCATGCCCTTGGTACCGGCGGTCAACAAGACGGTGCCAAAACTGGCGGTAAAGCCAAGGGCCACCGTGGAGACCGGGCACTCGATTTGTTGCATAGTGTCGTAAATAGCCATGCCGGAATAAACCTGGCCGCCCGGAGAGTTGATGTAAAGGCGAATAGGCTTAGTGGGATCTTCGCGGGCCAGATAAAGCATCTGGGCCACGACCAGGTTGGCGATCTGGTCGTTGATCGGGGTGCCAAGCATGACAATACGTTCTTTGAGCAGAAGCGAATAGATGTCGTAGGCGCGTTCGCCGCGGCCGCTTGTCTCGATCACCATTGGAATTAGTGAGGTAGGTAAGTTCATCTGTATCTCCTTCAATGATGGGGCATGGTTTTCCGCAGTTCTACACTGATCATGAATGTGCGGTTCGTGATTTCTTATTCCTCTTCTGACTCGTCCGCCTCTTCGGCATCGGTCACGGTTTCGAGCGCGTCGAGGTCAGGCGCGTTGCCGGTCACGATCGCCTCAATCCGCTCCTGAACCTTCTCGATCAAGACCTCGTTGCTCAACGCCTCGAGCCCCTCGCCTTCGGTGAAAATGGGCCTGAGTCGATCGCGCAATTCCTCGTCTTCACCGAAGCTGGCCAGACGCTTGTCGACGGCGGCATCGACATCGTCCGCCTCGACAGTGAGCCTTTCCTCCTGGATAAATTGGCGCAGAACCAGCCCGCGCTTTACACGGTCCTCAGAGGCTTCGCGCATTTGTTCGCCCAGCGATTCTTCAGTTTCACCCTGTAACTGCAAATAATCTTCCCACTTCCATCCGCTGCGAGTCACCTGCTCTTTGAAAGTGGCTAGGCTGTCTTCCATTTCCGATGTCACGGCCGCCGGCGGATAGCTGATCTCAGCATCGACCAGCACGTCCGCGACGAATTCATCCATTAGGTCTGATTTAGCCTGCTGCTCGGCCTGCTCCTGGAGTTGCTTGCGTAACCCTTCCCGCAGCTCGTCGACGGTCTGGTAATTGCCGTCTTCCTGGACCAATTCATCGGTTAGCTCTGGCAGTTCGCGACTTTGAACCAGGTTTAGCGTAACTTCAAATACCGCGTCTCGGCCGGCTAATTCCTCTTCATCATAATCTTCGGGAAAGGAAAAGCTGAACTGCTTCTCTTCACCGGCCGACATGCCAACGATGTTCTCGACAAATGGCAGATTGGGAAAGACCTTCTCAGGGTCGAGTACCATTTCGGCGCCGTGCTGATGCCAGATCTGCTCGGCTTCCTCGTCGGCGGTTTTGCCTTCGCCGTCGACCGTGACTAAGTCGCCAAGGGCCGCCGGCCGGTCCACATCCTCAACCACCTGGTGCCGGGCCTGGACTCGCTCCAGGGCGCCCGCTAAGGCTTCTTCCGAAACTTCAACCTCTTCCACATCTTTACGAATGGCTCGATAGTCGCCAAGCGTTACCGTCGGCTGCAGCGGGATAGTCATCTCTAGCACCAACGGTTGCATCTCCAAGTTGTCCAGCGTTGGCTGCCGGTAGGGCGCGACGTCTATTTCAGCTAGCGTTTCAACTACTACCGCCTCGATCATGTCCTCCACTGCGTCAACGCGCACAGCTTCTTCGCCAAAGCGGTTAATGATGACGTTATAAGGCGCCTTGCCCTTGCGGAAGCCGGGGACATTGATCTGCCGGGCCAGGCTACGCGCTTTCTTGCGCATCTCATTCTGAACGCGTTCTTCTGGTACCTCGACGGTTACATTCAGTTGGCGTTGTTGGTCTTCCTCAGTATGTATTGTCAGCGTCACTATTCTTCCTCTAAATTACTGAATATCTCAGGCGCAGTTGGCCGCCTTTTCCCAGAGCCGCCAGTGCTCATGGCGGGGATCGCCTTTTCTGCTTCCATTGTCAGGTGCTCTGCGGGAGTCGGCCACAATCAAAAAAACGTCACCGCGGCAACAAATCAAAACGCGTCACCGCGGCAACAAATCAAAGACATTGCCGGGGCAACGGATCAAAAAGCGTTGCCGGGGGCAACAGTTGTTGCCTTGGCAACACCTTCCTGTGTGGGGAAGGCGGGACTTGAACCCGCACGCCTTGCGGCACATGATCCTAAGTCATGCTCGTCTGCCAATTCCGACACTTCCCCGCCCGGCAAATTATACCACCGGTGGCGTCTTTGCCAACTGCGGTCGAACAGAGCTCGAGGGGATCGTGTGCCTGTAATTTTGATTCGTACTAGAATAGTCTTGCACGAGTACTATCGTGTGAGAATGGTAAGGTTTGCTCGAAAGGAAGTCGAAGAGGAGACAGATTGTGTCGGAATTTCCTCAAAGAGATCTTTAGATGTTGATCACCTTGAGCCAGGGTCCACTGTGGCTAGCGCGGGCAAACCTGGAAGGCGCGCACCTGGTGGAAGTCGATTTAGAGGACGCTAATCTCGAGGGAGCAAATCTACGGGCGGCCGATCTGCGTAGAGCGAATTTGAAAGGCGCCATAGCGGACGCTGATGAGGTTAACCGTATCAAGGTGGCATAACTGAAGTTGGCGTGCAGAATATCGGCGTGGCTGAGATTGGACCCGCTCAGAACGGCCTCGCTTAGAGTGGCTGAAGTTAGGTCGGTCTTTGTCATATCGACATTATGCAACTTCGAGCCCCGCAGATCGGCGTCTTTCAGATTCGCTTCGGCCAGGTAGGCGTCTGACAAATTGGCCTTGGTCAAGTATGCGCCGGAGAGGTCGGCCTTGTAGAGTTCGGTGCCGGACAAATCGGCATCGGATAAATCAGCTCCAGGCAGCGCGGCCATTTTGAGATTGGCGTTGCTCAGGTCGGCGCCAAAAAAATCGGCCTCAGACAGGTCAGCCTCGCCAAGATTGATCCCCGATAGGTCAAGATCGCTCAAATCCTCGCCGGCCAGTTGCGGCCGAACCCCAGGATTCTCCGCCCGCCAATCATTCCAGGCCTGTGTTTCGTTCTCTAAGATTTCCAGGTGCGTTGTTTCTGCCATTTCACTCTCTTTTTCGCTATGAATTGAACGCGCGGTTGGCATCGGTAGGGATGGCTCTGGCAGGTAACCTTTGCTTGGGAAGATTGTGGCCGCCAGATCAACGAGGATCAAACCGGTGCAAGTTGTTTCTGTCCTGATTGGCCACCGGAAGCGCCAGCGCTGTGGTTTTTGTTCTGTCACGATTTGCTCTACCATATATGGTCGACTGCTCATAGGGCCGCAATGCACTTGTGTGCAAAGGGTCTGCAAGCCGCGAGATTCAGGAGAAATACTATGGCTACCATGCTTGTCAAGAACGCTACTGTCCTAGCCACCATGGATGACGAACGACGGGAGATAGTTGACGCTGGTCTTTTCGTTCGTGATGCCGTCATTGAACAGGTGGGACACAGCGCGGACCTGCCCTCGTCGGCCGATCGGGTGATCGACCTGACGGACCATCTTGTATTGCCAGGGCTGATTAATACCCATCATCACCTTTACCAGACGCTGACCCGGGTTTACGCCACCGACGCCGACTTGTTCACCTGGCTGAAGACGTTGTATCCGATCTGGGCCGGCCTGACGGATGAAGCCATCTACATCAGCACGCTGACTGGCCTGGCAGAGCTGGCCCTGTCTGGTTGCACTACCAGCAGCGATCACCTATATATCTTCCCCAATGACTGCACCCTGGATAGCCAGATCCGGGCGGCAACCGAGATCGGCGTACGCTTTCACGCTGCCCGCGGTTCCATGTCACTTGGCGAAAGCCAGGGTGGTCTTCCACCAGATAGCGTGACCGAGGACGAGGCCTTCATCCTTGAGGATAGCCGGCGGCTGATCGAGCAGTATAACGACCCTGAACAGCAGGCCATGATCCGAGTCGTGCTGGCCCCATGCTCGCCATTCTCGGTCACGGCCGATCTGATGCGTGAATCGGCCGACATGGCCCGGACTTACGGCGTCAGGTTGCACACTCATCTTTCGGAAACGTTAGAAGAAGAAGAATTCTGTCTGGGAAGCTTTGGCCAACGACCTGTTCCCTACGTGGAATCGTTGGGTTGGACCGGCGACGACGTCTGGCATGCTCACTGCGTCCACATGAACGACCAGGAGATGGCCGTGTTTAGCCGTACCGGCACGGGCATCGCGCACTGCCCGACCAGTAACATGCGTTTGGCCAGCGGCATCGCCCCGGTAGTTTACTGGCGCGAGCACGGCGTCAGGGTTGGCTTGGGGGTGGACGGTTCGGCCTCCAACGATGGCAGTCACCTTCTAAACGAAGCGCGGATGGCCATGCTCAAGCAGCGAACCGCCCCCCATCGGTATCTGAGCGAAGAGCCTGGAGGGCGCTACGGCTTTGCCGGTCACGCTGGCTCGATGAGCGCCCGGCAGGCGCTTGAACTGGCGACACGGGGTGGGGCCGAGGTCCTAGGCCGGGACGACGTCGGTTACCTGGCTCAGGGCATGAGCGCCGACTTCATCGCCATTAACCTGAACCAGGTGGCCTTTGCCGGTGCGCTGCATGATCCGGTGGCGGCCGTGATCCTGTGCCAGCCGCCGAATGTCGACCTGTCGGTGATCAACGGCCGGGTGGTAGTCGAGGACGGCCGCCTGACGACGCTGGACCTGGAGCCGGTGCTGCGCCGGCACAATGAGATTGCCCTGGCCATGGCTCGCGGCGAAGCAGCCTGATGGTCGAAAGGCCTGGATAATCCCGCGACGTGATCGTCGGCATCAATGCCAAGCGAACCTCGACGCTGTTTCGTATACAAGATGGGCCACCCAGGCTAGAGTAATTGGGCCTGCCAGGCCGGAAAGGCGAAAGCTAATCTTGCCACTGCAAGGGGTTCAGTATGATCCGCTGTAACCAACGGCGCGCAGGGCGAAGCTGGTCATATCTGTGACCGCGGCCGAAGCCTCCTTCTGGGCGTCGGGCTGCTCCAAGAGTTGCAACACATTCTCGTCGAAGGCGCCGGCCAAAGCCTCGGCCGTGCGGCGGGTGTTCTGGGGCGCGATCTGGCCTTTGTCGAGAGCCAGGTCCAGTGGCCGCTGCCAGATGTTGATCATGCCTTCGCGAAAATCGGCCCGGCGGGTGACTAGAGCCGGCAGCGCACCGACGCCGCCGACCAGCAAAAGAGAGATGACGGCCGGTTCATAGATGCCGATATTAACGTAGCCCTGGACCGCGGCCTGGATTTGCTTGGGCAACGTAGCCCGGCTGGCGACCGCCTGCTGGATGGCCTGCAGCAAGAATTCGGCCGTCTCTTCGTACAGATAGACGAATAGCGTCTCTTTGTCGGGGAAGTAAAAGTAGAAGGTGCCCACGGCCACTCCGGCCGCGGCGACGATGTCACGAATGGTGGCCGCATGGTAACCTTTCTCGGCGAAGACACGCACGGCGGCCTGCATCAAGGCCGTGCGCTTTGCGTCTTTCTTCAAGCGCGTCTTCTCAGTGCTACGATAAGGCATGTTCGGGAGAATAAACCAGGCCAGGGTGGCTGTCAAATGGGGATCGGGGATCAGAGATCGGGGCTGGCCGTCGGTGACTGGTCGCTGTTTCTCTTCTCCTCTGCGTTCGCCTCTTGCCTCTGATTCTAAAACCGGGGATTATTGACCTGTGACTGGGCAACTAAGACTAACGCTGGTGGAGGATGGGGCGACGCCATTGTCGCGCCAGGTGTACGAGCAACTGAGGGATCTGATCCTGGCCGGCGAATTGGCGCCAGGCACCCGTTTGCCGGCCAGCCGGCGCCTGGCGGCCGACTATTCTTTGGCCCGGGTGACGGTCAGCGCCGCCTACGAACAGTTGCAGGCTGAAGGCTACGTGGCGGCCCGCGTCGGCGCCGGCACCTACGTAGCTGAAGATCTACCGCTGGACACGAGCGAAGTGAACGGGACCTACTCGCCGGCCCTTTCCAATTGGGGCCAGCGGGTGGCTATTACCGGCCGGCGGACGCCAGAGGTCAGTCCGGCTAGCCGACCGGCGATCGACTTTGGCTTCGGCCGTTCTTTTCCCCATATCTTTCCTTACGACATCTGGCGCCGGCTACTGGCCCGTTATTTGAGCACCGACGACACCATGCTTTCCCGCTATGGCTCGGCGGCCGGCTTCAACCCGCTGCGCGAAGCGGTAGCCGACTATATCGGCCGGTTGCGCGGCGTGCGTTGCACGGCCCGCCAGGTGGTGATAGTCAGCGGCATGCAGCAGGCGCTGGATATCCTGGCCCGCCTGTTGCTGAATCAGGGTGATGAAATCCTGGTCGAGACGCCTGGCTACAAGGGCGCCTTTGATCTGTTCCGCACCTTTGGCGCCCGTCTGCGGCCGTTGGCGGTTGACGACGAGGGTTTTCCGGTGGAGCGCATCCCGCACGATAGCCAGGCACGCTTCGCATTCGTGACGCCTTCGAACCAGTTCCCACGGGGCGGAACCATGCCGCTTGGCCGGCGCTTGGCTCTGTTGCGCTGGGCCCAGGCCAACGATGCCCTGGTCTTTGAAGACGATTATGACGGCGAATTGCGTTATAGTAGCCAACCGGTTGCCGCCTTGCAGGGACTGGACCGGGCCGGTCGCGTCGTTTACCTGGGCACCTTCTCCAAGGTCCTGTTCCCGGCCCTGCGACTGGGTTACGTCGTTCTTCCGCCCGCCTTGCTGCCGGCCTTTTTGCAGGCCAAGGAGTTGGTCGATCGCGGTGCGCCGACACTGACCCAGGCGGCGGTGGCCGATTTCATCGCCGAAGGGCATTTTGAGCGCCATTTGCGGCGCTTGCGCCGTGAGTATGGCCAGCGCCGGCATATCCTGGCCCAGGCCTTGGAAGAACAGTTGGCCGGTCAGGTGCGTTTTTCGGCCGTGGAAGCCGGTTTGCACGTGATGTTGCTGCTGGCCCCCGGTTATGATGAGCAACGCGTCGTGCGCGAGGCGGCCGCGGCCGGGGTGGGCGTCTATCCTGGCGCGCCCTATCATCTGGACCGGCCGGCCGAGGCCTCGATATTGCTTGGGTTTAGCGGTCTGAGCGAGGACGAAATCATGGTTGGGGTTGCGAAGCTGGCTGCGGTAGTGCGCGGTCAAGCCAGTCGCATTTGAGAGGTCCAACACACCGGGCGAGAGCCCTAGGCGCAACGCACGACCCGACTGGCGCTTTTCGCTTGACGGGCTATAATTTGCGCTGGACACTTGCCAACTTGAAAGTACATCCCCAGGCGAGACATCCACGGGCTGTTGGGCAACTGTCTTGGCGGGTTGTCCACAGACCGAAAGGGCGCTTAGCTCAGTTGGTTAGAGCGCTTCGTTTACACCGAAGAGGCCGGGGGTTCGAGTCCCTCAGCGCCCACTTGGCCAGTTTGCGAACCAGAGGTCGTCTGATATAATTTTTCTTTGCTTGTGACAAGATACACATGCCAGTGCGACCCTGTGACACGATCAGTTCCAACATTCATTTACAGGAGCAATAGCTTATGACAGAAGCGAAAGCTAGTGCCGGCGACCTGACGCGGCGCGAGTTTCTGTACTACATTTGGGGTGGGTCACTCGCCCTGTTCGTGGTCGAATTCACCGGTTTGATGGTCTGGTTCATGCTGCCCAGATTCCGTGAAGGCGAATTTGGCGGGACTTTTACTTTGCCGGTTGACGTCCTGCCTGATGTCAACGCGCCGCCATTCAACTTCCCCGACGGCCGGTTCTGGCTGGTGAATGTAGACAACGACGATCCCGAAGGCTGCGAACGAATGTGGAAGGCGCCCGGAGATGAAGACATCGTAGGTGTGGCGGCCATCTACAAGGTCTGCACGCACCTGGGCTGCATTTACGCCTGGGTCGACGCCAATGATCGCTACGAATGCCCTTGCCACGGCTCGAAATATCGCCTGGACGGCCGGCGAATCGAGGACCCGGCGCCGCGCAACCTGGATCGTTTCAAATTAGCGGCGCTGGATGACAATGAAACGGTCATCGCCGAATCTATTGTCAGTTCGGATGGCACCTACGAAACACTGCAGTTGCCGACGGATACAGCCTTTCTGCAAGTCGATACCGGCGACAAGAAAGAAGGCAATTCACAATCCTTGTTGGCCGATTTCCCCAAGAACTGCCCCTAGTGTGAAAGAGAGGAGAGTCTCAGTTTATGGCCACCTTTTATGATCAAGTCAGGGAGATGGGGCTGAAGCAAGCCACCATCGCCAAGGGCGACGAGATCGTCGAACGAATCACCGCCGGTATGAATACCAGCGACATTCGTTCCGCGCTGCGGGGAGACGAGCCGCGCCGCCCGAACCCGCGCCTACGGCCGCACGCCGACGGTTTTTGGTTTCATATCCGGCCGAGCTTCTATCACACGGAAGTCACCCGCATCTATCCGACGTTCAGATTGGGCTGGTTGTCGACCTTCATGTTTGTATGGGAGACAATCACTGGCATCTTCCTGATGATCTTCTACACGCCCCGGCCGGGTACGGCTTATTCAGATATCTGGAACATCCTGACCAACGTGCCTCTGGGTGACTTGATGCGCGACTTGCATCGTCTGGGTGCCGAAGTGATGGTTCTGGTGGTGGCCCTACATATGCTGCGAACCTTTGTGACCGGTAGTTACAAGCAGCCGCGGCAGTTTACCTGGCTCACCGGCATGTTGTTACTGGTCTTTACGCTGGTCCTGAGTTTCAGTGGATACTTGCTGCCTTGGGATCAGTTGGCCTACTGGGCCGTTACGGTGGCTGTGAGCGCGGCCGAAGCTGCACCGCCGGCCGAGATCGTCGGCAAGAACATAAACTTATTGGTGCGTGGCGCGCCGACCTTTGGTGCAGGCGGCCTGCTGCGCTGGTATTTGTTGCACGTATTGGTTTTGCCGCTGCTTACGGCCGTTTTCTTCTTCGTCCACTACTATAAAGTCGTCCTGCACGGCCACTCATTGCCGCCCGGGCGGGAGCAAATCGGCGAGGATACGGCCAAGCGCGTGCCCAAGACCGAGCGAACCTACTTCACCCCAGATTTGCTGACTAGCGAGCTAATGTGGACTGCGCTGGCCACGCTGCTAATAATAGTCGGGTCTCTGTGGTTCTACGAAGCGCCATTAGAGAGCCAGGCCAACCCACTGGTCACTCCATTGCACGTTGTGGCACCCTGGTATCTGGCCTGGTCACAGGGCTGGCTGAAACTGGCGGACAAGGTCCTCATCGCTTTCATCTTCATCCCGGCCCTGGCTACGGCTTTCTTCGTCATGCCGTACATTGAAGTGGGCAAGAGTCGGCGCTATGCTGACCGGCGAGTAGGCCTGAGCGTGGCCATGCTCTTCATGGCCTTTATGCTGGTCTCTAATTGGATGGGCTCGCCCGAATACCGGGTTGAGAGTTCGCCCGACCAGGAGGTATTCCAGGAGCTCATTCCTCAGGAAGGCGAAAGCCACATCCTGGCCGTGCCCTACGAGGACTTGGAGTTGGGCACTTATAGCCCGGGCGATGAAGCAGGCAATCCGGCCATGACGGCGGCGCTGGAAGAGTTCCACGCAGCCATGGATCGCCATAGCTGTAACCTGAACGAAAACCACTGGAGTGACGACTGTAAGGTAGAAACCGACGACGACGGCAACCCGGTCCGCTACGGTAACTCGTTTACCAACGATGCCATGCCTGATGCGACGGCTACCATGACCGTTGAGCAAGATCAGCATGATATGAAGAAGATCACCTTGCGAATCGAGACGACGGATCCGAGCACTGGAAACGAGATATCTACCGAACGGGTCGCCTATCGTCACGTCGATTCCGGTTACGAGGAATAGAAGCCATGCAAGTAAAAGTCATCATCGGAACCATCGCCTTCATGCTGGTGATGATCATCCTCGGGGTGATCGCCCTGTTTGAACCGGCCCGCCTGGAGGAGACCACCGAGGCTTTTGGCGGCCGGCAAGTGGAGAAAGGCGCTGTTATCTTCAGAGAAAACTGCGCCGAATGTCACGGCACTGAGGGCAAGGCCCAAAACTGTGTTACCTATGCCGGCGAAGAGAAGGCCTGCGTCGGCCTGCCTTTGAATCATATTCCCTTGTTATGTGGCGATCCCTCAGAGCGCATGGTGCAGATGGGCTGGACGTCTTCCAAGGAGGCTTTTATACGCCAAGTGGTTGCGGCTGGTCGCCCACCGACGCAAATGCCGACCTGGTCCCAAGAGTTCGGCGGACCCATGGAAGATTACCAAGTTGATCAAGTGGTGTCCTATGTCCTTAATTGGGGTGCGGATCCGGAATTGTGCGGTGAAGGCGTAGTGGTCGAGACTGTTGAATGGCCCGAGTCGTGGGAGGAATTGCCGGAGGGCAATGCCGATAACGGTCCAGCGCTGTACCAATCGTATGCCTGTAACTCTTGCCATGGCCAGCCCGATGGTTCTGTGCCGGCCGCCGTTGGCCCGAGTTTAAGCAACATTGGCAACGTGGCTGCGACGCGCATCCCTGGCGTGTCGGCCGAACAGTACATATACGAATCAATCTATGCGGCCAACAGCTTCGTCGTAGAAGAGTGCCCCACCGGACCTTGCGGCGAGCCCAGCGCGATGGCCGCCCAAGGTTATGAAAATCGCATGAGTCAGCAGGATATGGCCGACTTGATTGCCTATTACTTGACTCTGAAGAGCGAATAGCCTCACGCGGCAGATAAACACTTTCGGAGTGACGTTATAAAGAAGACCTCTGGCAATCGCCAGAGGTCTTTTTTAGTCTCCGAATCCCTTACTATCCTAGCGCAGTAGCCACAGGCACTGGCCAGCAAACCCAGTGATTGTTCCCGCCGGACGGTTGGTGCCAGCCATATTTCGTGTGTATCATCGGTCATTCTCTTCCTGGCGGTGGTGAACTTGATGACGATGGCCGTCCAAACTCCGTCAGCCGTGATCCACTCTGTTTCGATGGAACTTGTGCAAAAACCTCCGAATAGTTCTACCGATTCATAACCTAAGGTATAGTGCGGTCAAAGCATGTTTTTGAATACGCCAGGCGTCAGAAACTAGCGCCCTTTCACCGCCGTGCCGCATTCGCGGCAGAAACGGTCTTCGGCGTCCACTGGTTGGCCGCAGTTGTGACAGAATTGGACCTGAACGGCGGAGGAAGCGGGCGATTTCGAAGAGGAGCGAACAGGGCGAGGTCGTGGCGGCCGCTTGCGGCCGCTTTGGTTATTTGTGTAGAGGAACCAGGCCACGGCGGCAACGATGATCAAGCCACCGGCTACGATGGCCACCAACGGCCAATTGAGGTCGGATGCCTCGTCGGAGGCTGCATCGCTGACTACCGGCAGCGGACCCTCTACGGGTGGCTGTTGGGCGCCAAGCACGTCGGCCGTCAATTGATCCCCGTCCAGGTTGTAGCTGGCGGACACCGAATAGGACGCTCCGGCCGGCAGCGCCCGGGCAGCCAGTGGATGGTAGAAGAGGCCGTCTCGCCCGGTCGTCGACTGATCGGATGCGGGCGAAAGTCTGAAGTCACTGGCCTCTGCCGGTTGCTGTACGGTGGTCAGCACCTGGTTGACACTCATGTCCGACGACCAGTTAAAGGTGAAATCGCGCCGTTCGCCGTCGAGTGAGTAGGGCAGATAATACTCCAAGCGAAAGGTGGGCGAGGGTGAAGTGAAGGTGATCAGCCCTGGCACGCTGGTGTCGCTATCGCCGACATTCTCCAGTTGACCGCTTTCCACATTGACGTAGGCCACAGCGTTGATAGTCGCTTCCTCTGGCAAGGGTAGTGTTACGGTCGCCGGCGCCGGGACGTCGTCGGCCAGCGTTCCGGTTAGCAGCACCAGCACTGCCGGCTGGTCGAAATCCGGCCACAGTTCGATCTCCAGAGAATCCAGCGCGCCAGCCGGGCTTTGGGCCTGGGCGATCGGGATCAGGACCAGGCACAAGATCAAGAGAAGCATCAATGCGGGCAGGCGTGCCATGCAGCGTTGATATCCTGGCAACTTCTTTGGTGTTGGTTTCATTTGACAGGTAACTCCTCAAAGAATAGCGTTCGGCGGTGAGCGTACAATTGTGCGCGGCGGGCGGGCGACTGGCGTTAAATTATGGTTTGCCACGCAGGCGTAGACGGCTTGATCGGCAATAAGGACATTCGAAATCGGTGTAGTCTCGACCGCAGGTACGGCAGGTGTGGGTCTGGACCGGCTGCTCATCTTCCAGCGAGCCCAGGATCAGCACTACCTCCTCGTCTTCATGATTGGCCAGCCAGGCATTCAAATCATGGCTGCCGATCCGCCAGCGACCGCTCTCGTCACGTGCCAGCAGACCGTTAGCCACGTCCAGATCCATCTCGTAAGCTGCCGACGCCATTTTAAGGATGATAGCCCGCCTGCGACCGCTCATAAAGTATTGCCTCTTGATTTCATGACCATTGGTGTTCTATTATACCAGTATAGGATATAGAAAAAGTTGACAGATTTCACCTCTTGTGGGTTACGAATGACATGCTGATCACCAAATGACTAGCTATTGGACGTATAGTCAATGAACGAAGTGTTGTAACGGAACTCGATGTTATGTCAGTAAGTTATAGGGGGCAAAATGCTAGGAGCAAAAGGAACCAAAGTGTCTGAGGGGACCGACAGGCTGAAGAAGGATCTGATCATTCTCGAGACGATGGCGGCCGAGATGGACGAGTATCTACGCAATGATCACCTCTTCTGGCCGTTGAGCGATTCGAGTCTTCCCCGCCTAACACTGGGCGGCTACCTGATGCGCCAACACCGGCTAATAGCTTTGCGCAAGATGCTTGACGAGGAAGAAAAAGTCAGGCTGGATGCGGCCGAGGAGCAATTCAACATGGCGCTGGTTGAAAAGGTCGTCGCCTTCGAACGCAAGGCCCATGACGAGCTACGGGCGCGTCTGCGGCAGTGGAACGAATATCTGAAAGAACTCAAGCAGGTCTCGCTGTCGGCCGGCACCTACTACCCTTCGGCCGTGGAAGCACGGGCCATGATCGCCGCTCTGCTGAACAAACTGGAGACGCGACCCTACCAGTTGGATAGGCGAGTTCTCAATGAGGTAGCAGCCTATGATCGGGTGTTGGCCAATTATTGGGAAGCCGGCGATTTCACCTGGCCCGAAGCGTGGACGGCCGCCTACCCGCGCCAGAAGTATTGGTGGCTATACGGCCGGCCGCGCGGCCGTACCTACGATTCGTAAAGCAATTTGGGCGCCTCGACCGGACTGTATTCCGGATCTTTCCACTTGCTGTAACGGATGCTGAAGCCGACGATTCGCCAGCATATCGCGGCCAATAGTCGGTATTTGCTGTAATGATAGGCGATGCGAGCCAGACGGGTCCGGGTTGGTAATTGCTTCAATATTCCGTGGGTCAGGATGCGTTGGCGATAACCGGCGAAAGAAAAGTCCTGTTTCTCGAATGCGTTGGTAATTGAGGCTGCGGCCACATCGCCATAAGCCAGAGCGAAAGCAATGCCTTCACCCACCAATGGATCGGCTCCGGCCGCGTCGCCAGCCAGAAGCACATGCGGGATGGCAAAGCGGCCGTCCTTGTCAAACCAGCGAATCGGGTGACCTTTCAGCTTGTAGTCGTCCAAATCGCGTTCCCGGTCGGCCAACGATTGGCGCAGCTCACCCACCAGATCGATCTTAGCCTGTTCGGGCCGGGCCCGGCTGTCGAAGACGCCGCGATTCATAAACGATTTGCCGCCCACGTAGCTTGGAAAATCCCAGTAGTAACCTTGCAGCCCATCGGAGGTCGGCGTGAAATCAAACACGGCCTGAGCCTCTCGGAACTCAGGTTCTTTCTGAGCGTCTTCCGGGGTCAGGATCTCTAGCAACCGGGCCACGCGCGAGTCATCATCCCACTTGAGTTTGCTGCGCACCGTGCTGCGCGACCCATCGGCGGCGACCAGGACCTTGGCCCGAATCAAGCTTTTGCTTGTCTTGACTTCTACGTACTCCTCTTGAGCGGTCACATTCAGCACGGCCTCGCCCTGGCGGATGGTGGCGCCCCTGGATTCCGCCTTCTGGACCAGCCAGTGGTCGAATTCGTCGCGGCGAATGACGCGAAACACGGGGTTACCCTTGAAAGAGAAGGAGTAACTGCCGTAGACGATCTTGGCTTCGCGGACCATGAAACTGGGCGTTTCAATCGTCAAGCCCAGTCGAGCCAGGATATTCTGGCCCATGTGAGTGATCCCGCCGCCGCAAAGCTTTTCACGCGGGTGGATGGCCTTATCTACGATCAAGATCCTCTTAGCCCAACTCTGATCATGTTGCAACAGATGCAGGGCTGTGGACGTTCCGGCCGGACCAGAGCCAACGATCAAGACATCAATTGATTCTACCTGTTCCATCGTTCCTTCGTGCTATTTGAAAATCTGGGGAAACATTATAACACGATGGATGAGAATCGCATCTAGGGTGCTGGCATCGGCTTCAGACGGCCAATCTTCCTTATTGCCGGCCGCGTCGGTGGCCTGGCTGCGGAACCAGTAAACGCCATCCCCAGCGAAGGGTTTCAGCCATTCTTTCCAAATCGGATCCCCGTCCGGCCGGTATTCAATATCAAAGCGAACTATGCCTGAACCACTGTCTTGACCGCCCCAAACGGGCAGGATCCGGCCGTCCTCCTCAAAAATGAGGACGTAACGGACGGACGAGGTGGGCGCGATCGTGTCGATCCCAAACCTGGCCTGGTTTGATTCGACGATTTGATTGCACTCTGTGGTGGCTCTAACTCGCCAGTAGAGTTGATTGTAGTCTTCTGTGAAGGGGATGAGGTGCGATGTCTTAACACCGGGGAAGTCCTCGGCGGGGCGGACGAGTTTGGTGAATCCTGGATCGCTGGCCACCTCCAGCCGCGTGGTCTGAACGTCCTGGCCGTTGGCAATCGACCAGTTGAGAGTGACCTCTCGGTTGTTCCGCCAGGCGCCACTAGCAGGCGTCAGGCCGGATATCGATGGCAAGGAACAACTATTGGTCGGTTGCAGGCGCAGCGCATCAAACCAGACACCAAGGTTGCTGTCGGTCTGGGTCAAATTACTTAGCTTGATAACCGTGCTGTTGCCGGCCGCGAACTGGAAGGTGCCCAGGCTCATCCAGGTCCGAACATGGTCTTCCTGACTCAAGGTGACCGTGCTGACGCCGTTGGCATGGTTTATGGTATAGGTGGCCCCGTCCGTTTCTGGAGCGCCGGTGATACAGTATGGAATGAAAGCCTGTAGTTCGTAAATACCACCCTGAGCCAGGTTTGGCCGCCACTCACCGCGATTGATGGTAGCGCCCGGATCTTGGGTTGACCAAGCGTAAAAGGCATGGCCGTCGTGGCCACAATTATCGGGGGGCACGAGCCACCCCGGCACGTTGTTCTTGCTGAAGGCGGCCGACAGCTCGTCGACGTATATCGTACTGATGTCGACCTTGTTGGCTACTTGATCTCGCAGCCAGGGCAGCAATGCGTAGGCCTGATCGCCCGGACACTGGGTTGTACCTACGTCGCGGTGGCCCATCAGCTTAGGATGAAGCCCGCTCAACTTCGGCAGGTATCCGCTGCCGTGAACGTCAATGTCCCGCTGATCGGCCTTCCAGGCGAATAACTCGACGGCGGAGTTGAGCATGGACGCTGAGGGATTGTAGGATACATAAGTTCCGATAAAAGCCAGGGCCATACTGCCGGTGTTGGCGCTACCGGCATGCGTGCCGACCACATCGTCGCCGCCGAGGTGCCCTTCGTAAAGCAAGCCGTTCGGGTCGACCAGGAAGTTGTAGCCGATATCGCCCCAGCCGCGGCAGCCGGGACACGACGAGGAATCCGGGAAAGTATGATATCTCCAGATGGCGCGCACAACGGCCGCCCAGTTGCTGCTGCTGTTGCCAGTGACGGTATGATGGACGATCAGGTGGCTGACCGTGTGGTAGGCTAGCCCATCACTATAGTTACAGGCCGGGTCGTCACACCAGCTTCCGCGGCCTACCACCGAGGGCTTGGGGTAACCGGTGACATCGCCTGGTGCTTGCTGGGCATCGATCGCCGCCTGACTGGCGGCCAACTCGGCCGCCGTCGGCCCCTGGGTTGAGTCAAAAAAGGTCACCTTCAGCGCTCGCAGAAGTGGCGAAGGCTGGCCCTCGTTGCGGGCGAAGCTGACTGAGAATTGCAGGTGATTGTGGACCCCATCCTCGCCCGGCACGGCGATCATTTGGCCGATGATGTCTTCGTCTTCAGGCGTCATCCAGTCGGCGTTGGGCAACAACCGATACCAGTCGCTCCAACGATCGCCATCCTTACTGGTTCTAATCTGTACTGTTAGGTTGTCGCCGTCGGTTGTCCCGGCCGACCAACTTGGAACCAGAACGTTGAATGGAAATGGGGCATCGTGCACCGCCGACATATAGTGGCCGTTGCTGGCGCCTTCGGCCAGGATCAGGCCATCGTCTGAGATGACTAGGTTCTGGCGCAGGCCTTCGCCGAAATCGGCCGGGCCCAAGGAAAGCGCGCCAGTTCTGATCTCGGAATTGCTTTTCGCGGTTGTGGCTGCGGCCGTGGCCAGGATTAATAAAAGTAGCCCAAATAGTAGAATGCTTTTTCTGTTCATTACCAAACCTGCGAGATACTTGGTCAACTGATTCAGTCCATAAACGATAGAAATGCTGTATGGATTTACAGTTTCAGGTCAGCAAAATAGCAGTAGCACTGCCGTCAGGCACAGGCGTTCATATGGGGTTGAGGATACTTCAAAATTGCGCCCATCCTGAGGGCCCTCCGATTTGACCATAAGGTTCATCGGATGGCCATAGGATATCAGTAACCGGCCGCGACGTCGACATGATTGGCCAGTGTTTCCCCTGCTGCGACAGCGTTCAAGAGGGCAGCCAGGTGCTCCATGCGAAGGGCGTTGGAATCGGCTGTTGCCCCGGCGCGGTGCGGACTCATGACCACGTTGTCCAGTTCGTGGAATGGGTAAGCCGATGGCGGCGTGTTGGGGCGGCTTGCTTCTTCGGCCGGGTAGCTATACCAGACGTCGAGTCCGGCGGCGTGCAGCTGGCCATCCCGCAAGGCATGAAAAAGCGCCGCTTCGTCCACGATAGGACCGCGGCCGACGTTGACCAGCAATGCATTCTGTGGCAGCATAGCCAGTTCTCGCCGACCGATCAGGCCGTCGGTCTCGGGCGTATGTGGCAGGCAAATCAGTAGGGCGTCGGCCCGCGGCAGCAGTCCGGGCAATTCTGAGGCTGGATGCAGTTCGTCGACCGGTCCGACCGGCCCCCGTGATGGCTGGCGGCGGGTGGCTATGACGCGCATGCCTAATCCCCTGCAGTAAATCGCTACTTGCCGGCCGATGGCACCGTAGCCTAGGATGAGGGCCGTTTTGCCGGCCAACAGAAGTGCGGGGCTGGGCCGGTAGCGGGGCGTCCAATCATTCTCGCGCAGCAGCCGATCGAATGGTAGTACCAATTTGGCCGCGCTCAGCATGAGCGTCAGGACCATCTCAGCCACTGGTATCGCGTTGTGGTGCAGATTGTGGATGGTGATGTTTGGAAATTCGGCCATCAGCTGGCGGGTTTCGGGCGGCAGGCCGGCCCAGGGGATGATCAAGGTCTGCAGCGCCGGACTGGCGGTCAAGTCCTGGCGAGTCGGCCGGCCGGCGATCAGGATGTTGGTGTCTGGTGGCGCGGGCCTATCGGCGCCGGTCGTCAAACGGACGGCTGTGTTGAGCTGCTCGCGCAACTGATCCAAGTATTCAGTCGCCGGGGGTTGCGGGTAGTGGGCCCTGGTCCGCGTATCTATACTCATAGTGGTTGAATTTCCAGGGCTATAGCTCCCAGGGCTTCTTTCTCTGGAGGATATATCGCTCGCATCCGCTCCAGTAGATCCTCTGCAGGGGTATCGGGAGCAATGGCTGCCGGATCCTCGCCGGCCAACAGCGCTTCGAAGTCAACGTAGCGACCGATGCGCCGAATAACATAGTGATGCTGTTCGTTGAGCAATAACGAATCGCCGGCGCTCAGCCGCGTTATATTGCTGTAGCCGACGCGCACTTCCACGGTCTTTCGGCCGGCCAGGATCTGGGCCAGGAATTCATCTTTGATCCACAGGGTTTTCAACGGCCTTGCCACTCCGGAGGTCTCTTGCTGATGAAGGCGTCCATGCCTTCTTTTTGGTCGTCGCTGGCAAAAAGCATGTAGAAGAGGCGTCGTTCGTGGGCCAGGCCGGCCTGGAGCGATGTTTCGAAGGCGGCGTTGATCGCTTCCTTGGCCAGCCGGACGGCGATGGGCGCCTGGGCAGCAATCTCGGCCGCGAATTTCACCGCTTCCTCGAGATAGACTTCGGCCGGCACAATCCGGTTGACCAGGCCATGTCCCAGCGCTTCTTCGGCGGTCAGGAAGCGGCCGTTGAGGACCATCTCCATGGTCAAGGCTTTACCCACTGTACGGGCCAGGCGTTGGGTGCCGCCGGCGCCGGGAATGACCCCGATGTTGATCTCTGGTTGGCCGAATTGGGCTGTTTCGCTGGCGACGATCATGTCGCAGGCCATGGCCAACTCGCAGCCGCCGCCTAAAGCATAGCCGGATACGGCGGCGACCACAGGCTTGGCGATTCTTTTCAAGCGATCCCAGTAATCGACGAAGGGATTGCTCAGCATGGAGATTACCGTGGCCCCAGCCATCTCGGCGATGTCCGCCCCGGCGGCGAAAGCCCGCTCGTTGCCAGTGACCAATAAACAGCCGATGTCATCGGCCGCGTCGAAGGCTTCCAAAGCGGCAAGGATTTCGCTCATGATGGTTTTATTAAGAGCATTCAAGACCTTCGGCCGGTTCAATTGGACGATGCCGACTCTGCCTTCGGTCCAGGTCACTACGAACTCGTACTTCGACTTGTCACTCATGATTCTCCTCCATGGGTTTAACGGTTAGCGGAAGGCGGTTAACAGGATCATCGGCTAGGGTACATAGCTGTACCGGCGTCAGATCGTTTACGATAGCAAGCAGAGATCACTCAGAGTCAGACCCGATAGTCTGACTCTTGTCTGGGCCAGAGGCGCCAGATAATGATCAGATAGGCGGCGCTGCCTATCAAATACAGATTTCGTAACTCGTCCGTGTTGGCCGGATCCAGGGGCGCCATTACATACCAGGTCGTCCAGCTCTGCAGGGCCTGGACAACTACCGGACCGAGTAGAGTGCCGGTGCGCAGGCGGATGATGCCGTATACCACGCCCCAGACGGTGAAATAGATCAGGCCACTGGCCATGGCAGCAAAGGATTCCTGAAAAAACAAGAAGGCCAGCGCCCCGAACAAGATGCCGGAGCTTACGGCAGCTGTCAACGGTCCACGCCAGTCGGCGACCGAGCGGAAGAATAGGCCATAAGCCCAGAGTTGGGTGCAAAATGCCTCGAAGAGCAAGATATAGATGAATGCCCGCGTACCGTCAGGCGAGCCGTAGTTCGCCACTTCCACGGCGAAGAAGCGCACAATTATGAAGGCCAACCAGGCCAGGGTCGCGAAACCAATGCCGGCCGTGAGCGGCCGCCCGCCACGCAGGCCCAGGCCATTGAGACCGTACCAGCGCCAGCCGACGAGCCAACTGACCAGGCCGGCGCCGGCGAATTGCAGAGCGCGACCGCTCTGGCTATCGTCGGTTAGCGCGGCCGATCCTCCGACCAGCAGGCTAAACAAAGCGGCGCCGGCAAAGGGCAATAGCAAGGCAAGTAGAACTCGAGCGAAAGAGGGGAGGGACGAGGCCGATTGTTCGGACATGGCCCACGAATTTTAGCACCTAAGCCAAGCGCGGGCATGTTGACTTCACTCGACAGAAGGACTAGCCTCGGCTATACTATCAAACGTTAGTTACCCCGCTTTTGGGCGGGGTTGTTTATTCTTAAGCTTCCCGGTGGGTGAGCGACGTGTCTCGTAAGAACGTATGCGGTTTGGTTGCCTGTCTTGCATCGTCTGTACCAGCCGTTTCCCATCTTACCCGGTGAAGACAGCAGAAGAAGTGTTGGCCTGGCGTTAGGCCGCTGCCACAAGCCTGCTCTGCCGCAGGCTCTTGGAGAGTGAGTAGTGAAAGAAAACGATGTGATTTACGTAACCGAAGAGGGTTTGGACAAAATCAAGAGTGAATTGGAATACCTCCAGAATGAGCGCCGCGAAGAGATCTCGGAACGATTGGAGCTGGCCATCTCGCACGGTGACTTGTCTGAAAATGCCGACTACGATTACGCTAAGCAGGAACAAGCCTTTGTCGAGGGGAGAATCAAAGACCTAGAGGATTCGTTGCGCCGGGCGCAGATCATCGATCACGACGGTCGGAATGACAAAGTCAGGGTCGGTAGTACCGTCACAGTAGCCGAAGAGGGCTTTGAAGACGAGGAGGAAACGTATCACATCGTCGGCGTTCACGAAGCCGATCCGACCAACGGCCGCGTCTCCAATGAATCGCCGCTCGGCCGGGCGCTTTTGGGAGCGAAGGTGGGCCAACAGATTAAGGTAAACGCACCGGATGGGCAGATCCAATTTACCGTCAAGGCGATTTCTTAAGTTCGAGCACAACCGGCGCGCGGCCGGTACCTTCCAGGCTTTAGCCCCCAAAGATAACTAGAAGCTGCACGGTGGGCGCCAAGGGCGCCCGCTTTTCTATTCAAACCTTGAAACAGGATGCCCACCAGGTGGTTTCAGGCAGGCCTTTAACTGCGCCTCGTCGCTTCGACGCAGGAAGAAGTTGATCTGATCGCCTGCTTGCAGGACTGTATCGCCATGAGGTATCAACACCGAACCTTGGCGCCGGATTGAAACGACCACGCATTCATGCGGCAACGTCGGTCCGACTTCGGCCAGCGGCCGGCCTATTGCCTGACTGGTCGCTTCTATTTCGATTTCCAGAAACTTGGTGTTATCTATTGACCGCAGCTGCAGTTGATCTTCGGCAAGTTGATCCTTAGCCCGCCGTGACAAGGCCACGTTATAGGCTCGAATAATGTCCCGCCGGCGAACGACGCCGACGACACTGGCCGTATCTAAACGGCTCACTACTGGCAATTTATTGATATCTCGCGTACCAATGCGCTGAAGAGCATCGCTCAACGCTTCATCTTCGTAGGCGATCAGGATATTCCCTTTGGTGGCGATGTCGGCCACCCGCCGGTCGTGAAGCTGTCCCCTTCTCGCCTCCCGGTCATAATCGGTGATGCTGACCATGCCGACCAGGCGATGATCCTGGTCGACTACGGGAAAACTGTGACCATGGGTGCGCTGGAACAGGCGATCCAGTTCGGTGAGCGGCAGCGTTTCATCGACAACAAGCGGATCTTTGGTCATGGCCTCGCCGACAGTCAGGCACTGCATGAGGTCCACGTCCCGGCCCTGCTGAAGGTTAAGCCCTTTGTGGCGCAGGTTAATCGAATAAATCGAATCGCCCATCAAGTGTTCCGCCACGAACGTGGACAGCACCGTAGCCATCATCAGCGGCAGAATCAACTTGTAGTCACCGGACATTTCAAAAACGATGATCACGGCCGTGATCGGCGCCCGGGCTGCTCCGGCAAACACAGCGGCCATGCCAACGATGGCATAGGCACCAGGATGCAGCGCGATCTCCGGCCAGACTGTATTCGCCACCGTGCCGACCAGGCCGCCCAAGACGGCACCCAGAAATAGGGCCGGGGCAAAAACGCCGCCCGAGTTACCTGAGCCCAAGGTGAAGCTGGTGGCGACGATCTTCAAGACGATCAGGCCAGCCATATAGCTCAAAGGCATGCTGAAATCGTGAGCGATGGCGTCGCCAATGAAATTGAGACCTGGCCCCAGGATCAGATAGCTTGGCGCCAGGGAGGCAAGAGCGGCGGTGATCATCATGCCCAGCGCGGCTTCGACTGCAACGTGCGCTTTGAGTCTTAGGAAGAATTTCCTGGTGTTGTAGAGAGCGGCGATGAAGGCGATAGCCAGTAGGGCCGACAGCAGCGCCAATACGACATAGATGGGTAATTCCTTCAGGCTGTTCAGCGTGTAAGCGGGCACGGCGAAGGCCGGAATATCGCCCAGGAATGCCCGGCCGACGATAGCGGCGGCTACTGAACTGATGACCACCGCGCCAAAATAGCGAATGGTGAAGCGACCCAGAATTACTTCCAGGGCAAAGATAGCTCCGGCGATAGGCGAGTTAAAGGTCGCGGCGACGCCGGCCGCTGCGCCGCAGGCCAGCAAAGTGCGCACTCGGTCGTTGGAGAAATGCAGCAATTGGGCAACCGTTGAGCCAAAGGCCGAGCCGATATGGACGATCGGCCCTTCGCGGCCGGCCGAGCCTCCTGCTCCGATGGTGACGGCTGAGGCAAGCAGCTTAAGTGGAACAACCCGCGGCCGGATGCGGCCGCCATGGAGAGCTACAGCTTCCATGAGTTCCGGAATGCCGCTGCCCCTGACTTCAGGGGCCAGATAGGCGACGATCAAGCCCACGATGACTCCAGCGGCGCCCATGACGATCATCAAGGCGAGCATATCGGGCAAGTTGCCCAGCGGGTTTGTAATCAGCCAACGTGTCACATCGCTGACTTGCCTCAGCAGCCAGACGAAAAGCACAGCGCCCAACCCCCCACCAATACCGACGACGAGGGCCGATAGCACAAGAACTAGCGAATCGGGAGGCGTCTGGCGATCCAGCCAGATTCGCACGCGAAAACTCAGTTGCTCGAATATCGTTCTGTTGCGCTCAGATTCTGACACTTGGCTAAACCGCCGGTCTCAGGCATACCGTTCGGATTTGGGCAATTATTGTACCGTAGTCGAGCTAACGGTCACAAAGTCTGCTCCGTTAACAGTTAACAGACGGACGCCGCTCCACGGATCGTAGACGCCAAGACGAATTTGAAACGGCTCGGACGAATTGGGAAGGGCAACGGCATGTCTTTGGATGATGATGTCTCCAGCCTGCCAGTGGGCGGCCGGCGCCCCCTGGGCATCATCCTGGCCGACGATATCACCCGATTCGTCTATCAGGTGAACGAAAAAGCTCCGGTCGGCCATGGCCGACTTTTCCACGCGCCAGATGGTCATCACTTCCATCGAATCATCTTCCAGGACGAGGTGTCGACTCAGAAGGCTGATTTCCCCGCCGAAGGATGCATCAGGCGCCTTATTGAACATTCCGGCAGCGATTACGTCGTCACCGACTTCGTAGTAGGTGAATGTTCCCTGCGGTTCAGGCTGAACGCCAACTTTGGATAACTGTTGCAAGAGAGCAGGGTGCAGCGGTAGGGCTGTTGGATGGAGGATACGACCCTTTTGAGCCTGGTCAGCGGCCGGTATGATGACCGCCCGCCCAGGATCGAAGTAACGCAGGCTCAGGTCTTCCCGTTTTAGGGCCAATTCCATCGTCGGAGGATCCATCGTTTCTGGCGTCCAGCCGCCTATGGCGACTGGACCGCTCTCGGGCGCGGAATCCAAAAAACCGGCCGCGTCGGTCAAGGCCTGTTGCCATACAAACTGTACTTCGTCGTTGGCTGGCCATGTATGGAATATGGCTCGCCAGGTGCGGCCGGCATTGAATATAAACAGCAGCAGAAAGAGCACAATAGTTAGATTTCGCCGGAAAACTGGGGATAACCTTGTGGAAACTGTGGATAACGGTCTAAATAAGTGAATAACTTCCAATCCTATAGCCGGAAAAACAGTTAGAATCGGTAATGCATTGATCATGCGTATGCTGCTTGGTGCATCTATAGTCAAAATACTTGGCATAGCTGATGTAAATAGCCAAAGTATGCCAAACATATAGCGTGTTTGTCGCCATCGCCATAGGCTAATCAACAAGCCAATATAGAAAAACAGGCTGACTATAGCGTCGAATACCGGTAGAAGTGCAACATTCTGTCGCCAAAGAGGATCTCCTCGAAGGCCGAACATGGCTATAAACTTTAGAGTATTTTCCAGGGCCGGCCGTAGGTTGCCGCTGGTCAAAGCAAGCAGCGGCGCGTCAACTTCGCCGATACGTGACTCAATCCCAGGGTTGCTTAACAGAAAGATTCCCAGAGGCGCGGCAACAAGCGCATAGATGCCGAAAAATACCAGGATACCCCGCCATCGATGCCTGAAAACCCGGTGATGGCAGAGTAGCAGATAGAACGAAAACAGCAGATAAAAGACCGGCACCGCCCGGCTGGCCAAATAAGTGTAGAAAGTCAGCCCGGCCATCAGACCTGCCAGGGCGAACCAACCCAGGCTTGCCCGCGTTGCTGGCACGATGGCCGGCCCTTTACCTTCAAGCTGGCTTCGAACTAGCCGCTGGCTTCGAGTCAACCGCTCGTCTTGCCTGGGCCAGCCGCGCCACCAGAAGTATGCCGATAGGCCCGAGAGAAGCGGCAGAGCGATGGCCCTGAGAGCCAGTCGGCTGTAGAAAACTGGCCAGAAAAGGACGGCCAACAACCCGGCTGCCAACAAGGCGGTCTGAAGTCCAAACAAGCGACGGGCCAGGGCAAAGCTGACGGCTATGAGCAGGAGCCCGGCATAGGCCGATGGCAACCGCAAGACCAGGGCATTCTCACCCACTAACACCGAGAAGCCGGTTTGAAGGTAATGGAAACCGGCCTCATGACCGTAGGCATCAGCGAAGTAAAGGCCATGATTACCGGCCAATATGTCGCGATTGATGATCCAATGGGCGACCTCGTCATGCTCCAGACCGGGCGGCGACACGTTATCCAGCCCGTATAGCCTTAGCACGGCGGCGACCAGTAGAATGATGACCAGGATGAGGCGATAATGGTCGGCTAAGCGGCGTTCGGCTCTCTGAGACTTGGCGCTATTCATCATCTTGGGTCAGATCGAACGGTAGCCGGCCGGCTAACTGGTCAGGGAGCAATGAGGCAGCGATGCGTTTCTCTTCATCGCCGAAGATGCGCAATAGCCATAATGCCAGGGCGTAGGCGGCAAATCCGAAGAATAGAGCGGCGAGCAAGCCGATCTGATCACCCAATACGATGGCCCACATCATGATGGCTGTGGCTGCCAGGGGGCGCTTCAGAATCTTCAGCCAGCCAATGCCAGGCATGACTGGCCGCAAGAATCGGGCGAATAACAGCAGCAAGACGAGTTCGGATAAGATAGTGATAATTGAAGCGGCCACGATGCCGTACCGCGGCAGAAAAATGAGGTTGGCCACAAGATTGAAGCCGACGCCGACGATGAAGGCCCAGGTCAGCAGCCGCTCTCGATTGAAGGCGATGAGCACATAGTTGGTAACGCTATTCATCCAGCCAATTGGGATAGACCAGATGACGAGCTGCAGGGCGACAGCGCCCTGTGGCAAGAACTCGCGGCCGCCCAGTATGCCGATCATGAGCGGGGCCAGCAACGTTGTCAAGGCGGCCAGCGGAAAAGCGGCCAGGAGCATCAGCTTGATCGACATGCGGAAGGTCCGCCTGGCGTCGGTTAGCGAGCCGTGTATCTGCCGCGAAATGACCGGGAACAAGGCAAATGTGAAGAAGCTGGGGATGACGTTGAAAGCGTTTACCCATTTGTAAGCGCTGTTATACCAACCGACCGTTTCTTCGCCGTTGATTTGCCTCATCAAAGGCACGTCGATTTGGAAGAAGATAACGGCAAATAGATGGTTGAGCATCAGCGGATAGCTGATGACGAGCATTCTGCGCTGTAAACCGAGGTCAACTCGCCAAGGGCCCGGCAGCGGGAATTGCCGAAAGGCGGCCACGCCCAATATCAACAGAGTCACCAGGTTGACTAGGATGGAGATCCCGGCCAGGCCGACGAAGCCCGCGCCAAGCAACAGGACAAGCACACCCAGAGCGACTTTCAGTATGGTTGTGATAGTCGTAACGGCGGCCGGCAACTCGGCCTGCTCAAAAGCATAGAATAGGCCGGTAAAACCCTGGCCCAAGCCAGAAAAGAGCATGCCGATCATGAGTAGTAGGATGGCCGCCATCGTGGCTGGATCGAGTGGATTGGCGCTCTGAGTGACGATGGCGATATAGATGAGAATCGGCAGGCCGGCGATGAGCGATGTGCCCAGTCGCAGAATGGAGGTGTTGAGCAGGTAGCGACTGGCCTGGTTCTTGTCTTTTGATACTTCGCGGATAATAAGCGTATTGAGGCCCCAATTGGATATGATCTCAAACCAGCCGGCGATGATGATCGCCGTCGCGTAGGCGCCAGCGTCGGCTGGGCCGAGCACCCGCAAGTAAAAAGCGGCGAAAGCGAAGTCGATTGCCCGGTTAAACAGGTTCAGGGTCATGGGGGCGACGCTATTCTTGGCGATGCTGCGGGTGTTGGTCAGCGGCGTCTGGGGGTTATAGAGTCGTCGCCAGGCCCATACCGCGCAGGCAAAAAGGATGATGATCACGCCCATGAAGCTGGCCAGGCCGCCCAGCTTAAAAGTGAGCGGGCTGTAGCGAAAGCGCACTTGCCACTCGCCAGGCTCAAGCTGCACGCCCCGGAAATTGCCATTTACGCGCTGGATATCGACCTTTTGCTCGTCACCCCCTGGGTCCAAGGATAGCAAATAAGCATCCCAGCCCTGAAAATAGGTGTCATTCAGCACCAGCCATGAAGGCTCATTCACGGAAGCGCGCACGATCACTTCGATGTTGCCGTAGTCTACGATCTCGGCCGGCGCCAGTTGGTCGGGCAGTGTCGTAAGTGGCGTCGTCTTCGGCCACCGCTTTTCTTCGACCAGGACATATTGGCGCGGATCGAGACGTTCCATCGCCGTGAGCGGGTCAGCCTCCACGGCCGTTGCGTTCAGAGAAATGGTGTAGGCCCGGGGCACAACGGCCAGATTCTCGTAAACGCGCAGATCTTCGTCTTGCCACACTTGTTCCAGTTTGGGTAGTTCGATTTCTTCGGAAGTAATGATGTACTTGACCCCGAGCAGATCAAGCAGAGGTGAATTGATCGATTGCCAGTTGACCAGAGGTTGCACGCGGTTGAACTGCAGTTCTTGTTGGGGTTCAATGGCCGCCATGTAGTCGGTGTATTGTTTGAGGATGACGGAGTCATAGCCGCGCACGTCCTGGAGATCGGCCAGCCAGGGCGTATTGGCGTTTAGTGGCTTGTCGCCATGGGGCGTGAAGGTCGTCAACCGCCAAAGTCCGGGTTGCCCTTCCAGCCAGCTTACCAACGCCGGTTTGTGGTCCAACAGCGCCGGATCGACCGCCGCATTGAAGCCATATCCGGCAATGAACAGATCAAAGACAATCAGCCCCAGGGCTAGAATGCTCCACAGAGACCGGCCGCGCACTGAAACAGTTGCTCGACTCAACCGCAGAATCAGGCCGCTGGCGACCAACATGAGGGCCAATACGAGCGCCTGTTCGACCTGGTAACTGTAGAAGGCCTGGGTGGAAGGGAATGCATCAGCCGCTCGTTCCAGGCTAAGAAAAACCGTCTCGAGCGCCGTCTCCAGGGAAGAGTAAAGGAACCACGAAACCAGCAATCCGGCCAGCAAAAATGTCCCGGCCCAAAAGGCCAGCGCAGCTATCCACGAGACCAAGGAGCGCGACCCACCCAGGAGTAAAACAGATTCTAGCGCCGGCCGGCGGCCAGTCAGGCTACGATCTCGGGTTCTCCCGGCCAGGAATTGCTCTCTGGTTTCGGTCAAATACTCCATCCCGTAGCCGGCCAGCAACGCGACGCTCAGGGAAAGGGGGAAGACCCAGCGGAAGGGGGAGTGCAGCTGATTGATACCCGGCAGGCCATAATACAGGATGGCATAGGCCGGCGTCCCGAAGATGAAAGATAGCGATAGCAAACCAAGAAGGCTGAAGAAGGAGATCTCTGAACGCCGATCCTGTCGCTGGCGCCAGGCTGACCAGATGCCGAAGAAGGCCAAGAACAGAGACAAAATGCCTAGATAGATGCCGCCTTCCACATAGTTCTTGATGCCCCAATTGCTGGTATAAGCGCCATGGGGATTCAACTGGCCATGGTAATTCTCCTCAAAGGAAACGACGCGCCGGTCGACGACGTCCAGGTACTCGTGATCGGCCGGGTTGCCGTAGAAATCGGGCATAGCCAGGGTAAGAATCCGGCGTGCTGGAAAACCCCAACCTCGGACCTCGTCCAGTGTCGCCGACCCTTCCCGGAAGTTGGCTCGACCGACTTCGAGAAAGGGAATGAATTGGATCGCGCCCAGCAACATCCCCAGAACGACCATGCCGGCCAGCCAGACCGCCGGCCGCAAAGGAGTCGCCGTCCAGGGCTTTTTTGGGACTTCCCTGCTCTCGCCGGCGGTTGGCCGGCGCCGCCGAGCCTGCAGGGCGCGGCTCGCCAGGCGCCACAGGGCGTAAGCGGCCATCACCAACAGGGTGTAGTAAGTGATCTCGATATGCCCGGCTAACAACTGTGCCCCCAGGGCAACCGAGCCCAAGGCGGCCCAAGGCAACGTGCGGCCGGCGCTGTCTCGCCCGCTGGCGTTTCGGATGACTTTTTCGATGCAGGCCAATAATAGCGGCAGCCAGATGGCGGCGCCCAGGATCATGGGGAAGACGGCGCTGCTCACCAATAAGAACCCGCTGCCCTGGAAGATGAGTCCGGTCGCGGTCGCGCTCGCACGGCGCATGCCCAGGACGCGGCCGAACAGGTAACTGAAAACACCGGCTAGCCACAACTGGCTAAGCGTGAACCAACCATAAGCTTTGACTAGCGGCAGGATGATGAACAGCAAGCTGAAAGGATAGTAGGCCGAATGTTGGCCAGTCGCCAAGAACGGGGTGCCGGCGAAGATACTCGGATTCCAGAGCGGAATTTCGCCGGCGCTGACGCTCTCGACGATGAACCGTTTCCAGGGGTAGTTCTCGAGAATCAAGTCGCTGAGCAGGCCATTGTGAGGATAGGGAATGGCCAATTCTTCAGCCGATGCGGACCACGGTTGCCACTGGAATAGGTTGTCGGCCGGCAGCATGGTTTGTCCGCCGAACGTAGCATTGCCAAACAGCAATAGCGGCAGGATCAAGAATCCTGCCGCTATCAACACATCTGTCCTGTATGTCTTAAGCCGGCTCATATAGTATAGGGCGCGCAAAGCCAAAGACGGCAAGTGGCCTGGCAAGTGGCCTGGCAAGTGGCCTGGCAA
>JBFFWQ010000004.1:0-110378 GCA_041570195.1 Promineifilaceae bacterium (SeqCode)
CATGGTTCTTCTAACGCCAATCCGACTCGAACAGGCGTATGACGCACTGCATTATATCATGGATTGTGAGGTAGTGGGGATCGCGGCCGAGCGCCAGGGCACCAGAGCGAAGAGAATCTGGTGAGGCCTAGCGCCTTATCATTCAATTGCTGGAAGTTGGGTTTGAGGCTAGAAGGAGAAACCGCCTTGCTGCCGCAAGTGCTGCATAAACTCGTTGCGGGTCATGCTGTTTTCTTTGAATGATCCGAGCATGGCGCTGGTCACCATACGTGGGTGTTCTTTCTTGACACCGCGCATCATGGAGCACATATGGGCGCCTTCCACGACGACGGCGACGCCCAAAGGCTGCAGAATCTCGTCGATCAGGTCGGCTATTTGGCGGGTCAAACGTTCCTGGACTTGCAGTCGACGGGCAAACATTTCGACAATGCGCGGGATCTTCGATAAACCGATGATCTTTTCACTCGGAATGTAGGCTACATGCGCCCGGCCGTAGAAGGGCAACATGTGGTGCTCGCACATACTAAAGTATTCAATATCCTTGACGACGATCATTTCGTCATATTCAACATCGAAAAGGGCGCCATTGACGATCTTTTCCGGATCCATCTCATAGCCGGCCAGGATCTCACCATACATCTTGGCCACCCGGTGAGGCGTTCGTTGCAGACCTTCGCGGCTTACATCTTCGCCTACGTTCGTAAGGATCGAGCGCACGGCCGACTCAATGGCCGCTTTCTCTACGGGCTCTTGCTCATCATGATCGCCATTCGCTAATATCCATGCTTTACCTTCGAGAGCGGCCGTATCAGTCAGTGTTTCGCTTGTATCGTCTTTCTTCATGTTGTCTCCTAAATCTGAGGCCCATTAGGTCGTAGCCTCCTCGTGCCGATCGTTTATGCTTTACGGTGCGAGTTTCAGCTCAGCCGGTTAACGCAACCACGTCGACATCTCTCATCTACATATATTGTAGCATATGTCTTTATTTTGTCAAAATATTGTCCAGGAACTATCTAGTAGTTGGGCTGAAGGCCCAGCGTACCTTAAACTGTATCCAATAGTACACGGCATGGGCAGGCATGATGTAATTTGGAGCACGTTCAGGGACGCGTATTTAGGCGAGGAGCATGGATTATGGATAGACCGGCAATTGACCAACAAGTGACATTTCTGGGTACTGGCAATCTGGAGGCCACGGCCGCTTTTTACGAGGGGGTGCTCAAGCTGCCCTTGGTTCTAGATCAGGGATTGTGCCGCATCTATCGGGTCGGTAGCGACGCCTTCCTGGGTTTCTGTGGTCACTTGCCGCCTGGCTCCGAATCACATTCGGTGATTCTGACCTTGGTCAGCCAGGAAGTGGATGCCTGGTACGCTTACCTGCTCGGATTAGGCATCAGCCTGCAGGAGCAGCCGGTACTCAATCCGGCTTACAATATCTATCATTTCTTCTTAAGGGATCCGGATGGTCACCTGATTGAGATACAGCAGTTCCTGGATCCGGCCTGGCCAGGAGTGAGGCGCGTGACCGATGTCGACATTGACTCTTGACCAGCATTATGGGATCGTATAGCATGTGATTGATTATACCCTCGCCAGCCAGAGCGGCCGGCACCTAGCGCCAAGGAGGTCACTGATGGACAACAGTGTTTACAAGGTAATTGAATTGGTTGGTACAAGCGATGTGTCCTGGGAAGACGCAGGTAAGAACGCTGTGGAAATGGCGTCCAAGAGCTTGAAGAACCTGCGTATCGCCGAGGTCAAAGAGCTGGACATGAGGCTCGACGACGGGAAGGTGGTCGCTTATCGGACCAAAGTGTCAATCTCGTTCAAGTACGAGGACTAGTAGGGGCGCGATTCTCTGTCAGAATTCGACTTGCCATTCGTGCCTAGCGTTGCTGGCACGGGTGCAAGGCAAACGGAAGAGCGAAGCTCAACCTAAAGGCGCCTTCCATTCGAGAGATTACATAGCTTCTGATTTCATGGGCCCTGCTGCCACAGGCAGGGCCCTTTCTGTGTATTGTCTTATAGTTTGAGTGATCTATACTAGCGGATCATGAACCAGCAAACTGCGGACAAAGTCACCCTGGCCGACGTCCTGCGCCTGGCATTACCTCTCAATACACGCCTGGTTGGCGCTCGTGACGCGGACCGGGTGGCTAACTGGGTGGTGATATTGACTGGGTTCACCGACTTGGAGAACCAGATTCAGCCTGGAGATATCGTGATAGTGCCCCCGATCGTCAAGGATCAAATTTCAGAAGGGGAGCTCTGCGATCGGCTGGAGGAAATGGCCTATCTGTCGGTCGCCGCCTTGCTGCTTTTCCAACCTGTCTCCGATCTCGTGCTGAGCCGGGCCGAAGCTGGCGATATGCCGATTCTGATGGTCCATGAGGATGTTTCATTGCGCGATGTTCATCAGAATGTCGCCGGCCTTCTCGTCGACCGCCAAAAGCAAATCGCCGAGCGGGGCATGCAACTCTACCGTCGGCTGACCGAAATGTCTCGCGAGGATCTGGGCTTGAAGGCGATGACCGAGGTGATGGCTCGCCTGACCGGCAAAGTCGTCGTCGTACAAGACAAGCGCCTGGATATCGTCGCGGCAAGCGTGCCAGAGGAAAGTGGTGTCGAGGTGGCGGCCGTCCAGGCGGCGTTGGATTTAACGGATCATTTGCCGGGGCCACTGCGGAACCGCAAGACGGCCGCCGCCGCCGGCAAAAGCCATTGGCAGCAGTTGCTGCCTATCGGCGAACGCCAGATGGCCCGGCTGATCAGCCCGATCATTTCCGGTGATCGGGCTAGGGGTTACGTTTCGGTGATTGGACCGCCAGATGCCCTTGACCAGCTGGATACCTTGACGGCCGAACATGGCGCGGCGGCATGCGCCCTGGAGATGGCCAAGGTCAAGGCCATCAGCGAAGTCAAGAAGGAACTGAGAGGCAATTTCCTGGAGGGGCTTCTGGCCGGAACTTTGCCTGAGAAGGAGGCGCTACGCCTGGCGAGCCGCCTGGATCATGATACGAACTGCCGGCACGCGATCATGACTCTGGCCTGGGATGGCAATGACACGCCATCAATGCGCCGTCTGGAGACGCCGCTCAACTGGTTGCTCTCTAGCCACAATCGCCCGGCGCTAGTGTACAATTACGGCGACGACCATGTCTGTGTCTTTCAGGCTCTTGCAGACGAAGATGACGATTTCGGCACAGTGCTAGACCTCGCCCGCCGCCTGCGCGAGCAGTTGCGGGCTGAGTTTCCTAAAAGCCGGTTGCTGTGTGGACTGAGCGGACCAGCCGAGGATCTAGCACAGTGGCCGCTTGTCTACCGGCAGGCGGTTCAGGCAATGCGTCTAGCCGGCCGGCTACACGCCGATGCCACGGTTACTTTCGACAGCTTGGGCATTTACCAATTGTTGGTCCAATTGGAAGACGAGCCATCTGCCAGGCGCTTTAGCGATCAAATAGTGGGCCCGCTGGCGGCATATGACAAACGCCATCGCAGCAGCCTGATGCAAACCATCATTGCGTACTTCCACCATCATGGAAACGTCAGCCAGACGGCTGATGCGCTGTACATACACCGAAATACGCTCTCCTATCGGCTGGATAGGATCCAGGATCTGACCGGACAGGACCTGGAGAACCCAGACGAGCGCCTGGCCCTGCAACTGGCCCTTAAGCTATGGCAAGTACAGCCAGAAACCGATGCCAGCGGCCGGCAGTAAACTGTATCTCCCTACTTGGACGCTGGTTTTGGGCCGACTCCTGTCCTCACTGACCTGGAATGGTCTGCTCGACCGGCGTTTCTCCTAAATGAAAGGCTCCATTACCAGGTAGTCCAACCATTCGGCCGAGCGACGGTCGTTACCGTGAGCGGCTTCCAGGAACAGGTTCTGCAAGTGGGTTGTCACCGGCCCTGGACGACCGTCAGCCACCGGCCGATAATCAACCTGGCAAACGCCTAGTACCTGGGCGGCCGTGCCACAAACCAGCACTTCGTCGGCCGTATATAGTTGATCCCGGGCGATGCGTTCCTCGACGACTTCATAGCCGGCATCCCGAGCTAATGCCAGTACGCTTTCCCCGGTAACGCCCTCAAGGATCGTGTCGCGGGGTGGACAACAAATGACGCCATTGCGTACCAGATAGAGGTTTTCGCCAGTACAACCCGAGACATAGCCTTCCGAATCCAGCAATATCGCATCGTCAAAGCCGGCCCGCGAAGCCATGGTCTTGGCCAGTATGGAGTTGACGTATTGTCCGCTGATCTTGGCCCGGGTCATGCCGGCGTTCGGATGCGCCCGACTAATAGACGAGATCATCATGCGCGTGCCACGTTCACGAGCGCCCTGACCCAAAAAATCGCGCCACTGCCAGGCGGCGACAGCTATCACCGGCCGGTAAGTGTCTAAAATCAGTTCAGGCGATCCCTCGAAATACATCATCGGCCGAACGTAACAGGCGTCCAAATTGTTGACCCGGACCAGCCGACAAATGACGTCGCGCAGCCGGTCGATATCGTATGGCAACTGGTCGACGCCTAAAACACGGATGGAATCCAGGAACCGCCGCAGATGTTCGCGTAACCGAAAGGCGGCCGTTCCACGTTCGGTGGCATAACAGCGAATGCCCTCGAACACACCCAAACCATAGTGCAATGTCGGGCTCATGAAATGTACCGTCGCCTGTTCATAGGGGACGAAGTCGCCATCTAGCCACACATACTCGGCCTGCTCAATGGCCAGCCTGGTGGGCTCGGCCGCCCGTTTGTCGTTGAGTTTTCCGTTTGGATAAATCGTTTCTACTGTCATCATCTTCGCCTCCCCGGCGTTGGCCGGGCTCTGGTTCACGGTCCGCCCTTAGCCAGGTTCCATGACCGCATCTATCCTGTCATTGGGTCTTGATTAGCAGATTGTCCAAGATCACTTGGCTCATCCCTGCGGTGTTAAGTGGTTCCGAGTCCTGGCCGGCAAGATCAGCCGTCCGATAGCCGTCGGCGAGCACCAGGCCGACAGCCTCCTCCAAGGCCTGTGCCTCTGGTTCGAGGCCGAGCGAGTGACGGAGCAGCATTGCCGCGGACAAGATCGCGCCGATGGGGTTGGCTAGCCCTCGGCCGGCGATGTCGGGGGCTGAGCCATGGATGGGCTCGAAGAGCCCGCGCGGAAAGCCCAGCCTGTTCTCTGTTTCCCCGAGTGAGGCTGATGGTAGATTGCCCATTGAACCGGATAGCACTGACGCCTCGTCGGTCAAAATGTCACCGAAAAGATTGGCGGTCACGATGACGTCAAACGTCGCCGGCCGGGTGATGAGGTGCATGGCCGCAGCATCAACCAGCAGGTGCTCCAGGGTTACATCAGTATATTCGTCAGCCATTCGGGTAATCGTTTGTCGCCACAGGCGCGAGCTCTCCAGAACATTGGCTTTGTCAACCGACGTCACCTTGCCCTTGCGACCTCGGGCAGCCTGGAAGGCGAGGCGAGCCACGCGGGTTACCTCACCTTCACTATAAATCATGGTATCGAGCGCAATTTCTTCGCCATCCTGATATCGTCGCTCGCGAGGCTGGCCGAAGTAGATGCCTCCGGTCAACTCGCGCACGACCAGCAGGTCGACGCCCAGCAAGCGATCTGGCCGTAGTGGCGAAGCGGCCAGCAGATCCGGATGGGGTTTTACCGGCCGCAGATTGGCGAAGAGGCCCAGCGCCTTGCGAAGCCCGAGCAAGCCTTGCTCCGGCCGAACTTCGGCGCTTGGGTCATCCCATTGAGGGCCGCCCACAGCGCCTAGCAGTACGGCGTCGGCTTCGAGGCAGGCCTCCAGGGTCGCTCCTGGGAGGGCGGCGCCCGTTTGGTCGATCGCGATACCGCCCAGCAGTTGATCTTCAAATTCGAAATGGTGGCCGAAACGGTCAGCTACGGCGGTCAGTGTGGCTACGGCCGCGCCGGTAACTTCGGGTCCTATGCCATCGCCGGGCAAAACGGTAATGGATGCTTCCATAATAGGGTCCTAGACTGCCGACCAATTCACGCGGCCGGCTGAGCGTTACCGTTGATCAGGGCGAACTCGATACTATCGTAAAGAGCCTGCCAACTGGCTTCGATGATATTAGAACTGGCGCCTACAGTGCTCCATCGCCTGGAACCATTATCGGTATCGATTAGGACACGCACGGTGGCGCCGGTCCCGTTTTCACTGTCGAGAATGCGAACCTTATAGTCAGATAGATTGACCTCGGCCAGGTGTGGGTAAACGTCTAGTAAGGCCTTGCGCAGCGCCGCATCCAAGGCATTAACTGGGCCGTTGCCTTCGGCGGCCGTGTGCAATAGCCTATCGCCAACCTTCACTTTGATAGTTGCATCGGCACTGAGTCCACGCTCTTCGCGATGTTGAACCAGGACGGTGAAGTCAAGTAGCTCAAACGGAGGTTCGTATCCGGGTTGCAGCCGGTGCAACATCAGGCTCATGGATGCCTCAGCGCTTTCGAAGGAGAAACCCTGGGCCTCCAGATCCTTAATTTGCCGCAACACTTCACGAGCCTGGCTACTGCTGGTATCGACGCCATATTCGGCCGCCTTGTCCAGTACATTGCCCCGTCCCGACAGTTCTGAAATGACGGTTCGCTGCCGGTTGCCGACCAGCACCGGATCAATGTGCTGGTAGCTGGCCTCGTTCTTGCGCATCGCGGCCACATGGATGCCGCCTTTGTGTGCGAAGGCGCTGGGACCAACAAAAGGCTCATGATCATCCAGCGCTAGGTTAGCTACTTCGGCCACGAAGCGTGACAGTTCGGTGATTTGGGCCAGGCGCTCCGGCGGCACACAGCGTTTGCCCATCTTGATCTGCAGATCCGGGATGATGGTGCACAAATTGGCGTTGCCGACTCTCTCGCCGTAGCCGTTTATAGTGCCCTGAACATGCACCGCTCCAACCTGAACGGCAGCCAGGGTGTTGGCGACGCCGCAGCCGCTGTCATCGTGCGTGTGAATGCCCACGGACGTGTCGATCTGATCGATCACGCTGGCCAAGATCTCGCTGATCTCCCACGGCAGGGCGCCGCCATTAGTATCGCAGGGCACGACTACGTCAGCGCCGCCTTCGGCCGCTACCTTCAACGTCAGTAGCGCATACTCGGGATTGGCCTTGTAGCCGTCGAAGAAATGTTCGGCGTCGTATATCACCTCCTTGCCTTGAGACTTGAGGTAGCCGACGCTTTCGCTGATCATGGCCAGATTCTCTTCAAGATCTGTTTCCAAGACGTCACGAACGTGCAGGTCCCAACTCTTGCCCACCAGGGCCACAGCCGGCGTGTTAGAGTCTAGCAAAGCCTGCAGATTCGGATCGGCTTCTGGGCGTGTATTCTTGCGACGGGTGGAGCCAAAGGCTGTGATCTTGGCCGAGCCGAAAGTCATGTGGCGTACCGCGTCGAAAAACTCGGCGTCCTTTGGATTGGAGCCGGGCCAGCCGCCTTCAATATAATGCACGCCAAAATCGTCCAGGCGTTTGGCGATGCGTATCTTGTCATTCAAGGAAAGGGAGATACCTTCGCGCTGGGTGCCGTCACGCAAAGTTGTGTCGTAGATCAAGACATTATCGTTCATTTTAGGCCTCCCGGACCCCTTCGTATTCGGCGATTTTGGGCGCCTGCTTCAACAGATAGCCCAATTGATCTACACCTTCCAGAATACAGGTCTTGCTGAAGGCGTCGATAGGGAAGGTCACTCGCCGGCCGTCAGGCAGCATCAGCGCCTGAGAGGGCAGGTCGATGGTCAGTTGTAGAGCAGGCTCTTCCTCCGCCAGGCTGAAAAGCTGCCGGTGAGTCTGGTTGTCTACCACCACCGGCAACAAACCGTTTTTCAAAGAATTGTTGCTGAAGATGTCGGCGAAGGAGGTGCTGATAACCGCCCGAATGCCCCAGCCCATGAGCGCCCACGGGGCATGCTCGCGAGACGAGCCGGTGCCGAAGTTGTCGCCAGCCAGCAAGATCTGGGCATCCTGGTATTCGGGCATATTCAGCGGGAAATCCTTCTTGGGCTCGCCGTTGGCCTCGTATCGCCAGCGAGAAAAGCAACCCTCGGCTAAACCGTCCTTGTTGGTCACTTTCAGGTAGACAGCGGGGATTATCTGGTCGGTATCCACGTCGTTGTAGGGTAGGGGAATTACTTTGGATGTTAGAGTCGTAAATGGTTCCATCATGTTCAGAAAGCGTAGGTCTCGGAGCAGTGAACTCGCCGCTCAGTGGTTATTCATCAAGGTACGTGGGTCAGTCACAAAGCCGTTGACGGCCGTGGCTGCGGCGGTCAACGGACTGGCCAGGAAAGTCCGACCGCCTTTACCCTGGCGCCCTTCGAAGTTTCGGTTGCTGGTGCTAACCGCATATTGGCCTGGCTCAAGCTGGTCGCCGTTCATGGCGATACACATGGAACAGCCGGCGAAGCGCCAATCGGCGCCTGCTTCGCGAAAAATGCGATCCAGACCTTCGGCTTCGGCTTGGCGCCTGATATTTTCGGAACCAGGGACCACCAGCATGCGCACATTTGAGGCTACTTTTCGGCCGTCCATCAACTGGGCGGCTTGGCGCAGATCGGACAGACGCGAATTTGTGCAACTGCCCAAGAAGACCACGTCGACAGGATGGCCCAGCAACGGCCGGCCGGGCGAGATGTCCATGTAGTTCAAGGCCTTAATCATGGCCGCCTTGCGACCGGGATCGCCGGTCGCGGCCGGATCGGGAACCGGCTGTGTGATGGGGATGCCCATGCCGGGATTGGTGCCGTAGGTGATCATGGGTTCCAGTTCAGACGCTTCAATCGTCACCGAACGATCGAAAACAGCATTGTGATCGGATGGCAAAGTCTTCCAGAAGGCTAGAGATTTCTCCCATTCCTGGCCCTGGGGGGCAAAACGTCGGCCGGCCATGTATTCGAAAGTTGTATCGTCGGGGGCTATCATCCCGGCCCGCGCGCCGCCTTCGATGGACATGTTGCATAAGGTCATTCGCCCTTCCATCGACAGCGCTTGCACGGCCGGACCCGCGTATTCAAAAACGTGCCCCGTGCCCCCGCCTACGCCGATCTTGGCGATCAGAGCCAATATCATATCCTTGGCCGTCACGGCCTCATCCAGCCGGCCGGCGAAATGAACCATAAAACTCTTGGGCCGATACTGAAGCAAACACTGGGTTGCCAGGACATGCTCAACCTCGCTGGTACCGATGCCGAAGGCCAACGAGCCAAAGGCGCCGTGAGTCGACGTATGGCTGTCGCCGCAAACAATGGTCATACCCGGCCGGGTCAGCCCAAGTTCGGGGCCGATGACGTGAACGATGCCGCGCTCTTCGCTGGCGAAATCATAGAGCCGCACGCCGAACTCTTCACAATTCTGCTGTAATTGCAGGAGTTGCTCTCGGCACATGACATCGAAGATCGGCAACGACAGCGAAGTTGTCGGCGTCGAGTGATCCATGGTTGCCACCGTACGCTCCGGACGGCGGACCGAGAGCCCCTTTTCGCGTAGGCCGCTGAAGGCCTGGGGTGAAGTGACTTCATGGACCAGGTGTAGATCGATGTAAAGCACGGCCGGCGCACCGGGTTCTTCGGTGACGATATGGCCGTCCCATAACTTATCCAACAGGGTTCTGGATCTATTCGTCATGTCAGACCGCCACCTCGGCCGGCGTTTCCGGTTCGCCATATCGGCCGGTTGCGATCAGCAGCTTGTTCAAAGCCGACAAATAGGCTTTGGCGCTGGCGACGATGATGTCTGTATCGGCCCCGTGGCCGCCAAATGTGCGAGGCTGCATGATGCCGCTCTGGGGCGATTTGCGCTGCAGGACCGAGCCATTTGTTGCCTCCAGCCTGACGGTGACTTCGCCGATGGCGTCAATGCCTTCGGTCACCGAGTGGACCGAGAATTCGAGCAGGCAGTTAGGCGCCTTGACGATGGCATCTATGGCCTTGTAGGCAGCATCGACCGGCCCGGTACCAATGGAGGCCTGCACGATCTGTCGGCCGTCTGGATCGGTCAAGCGCACTGTAGCTGTAGCCATTCCCATCGTGCCGCAGGCTACCTGCAGACCATCCAGTAAAAAGATCTCCTGTTGTTGGTACAGCTGGTCAGTTATCAGGGCAGCCAGATCGGCGTCGGTCACCACTTTCTTTTTGTCGGCCAGTTCCTTGAAGCGAGCAAAGCCTTCCTGGACCTCTTCATCGGTCAATTCATAACCTAATTCGGCCAGACGAACCTTAAAAGCATGGCGACCCGAGTGCTTGCCAAGCACCAGGGCCGATTGCTGCAAGCCCACCATTTCGGGACGCATTATTTCGTATGTCTCGTGGTGTTTCAACATGCCATCCTGGTGGATGCCCGCCTCATGGGCGAAGGCATTGGCCCCGACGATGGCCTTGTTTGGTTGCACGGGGATGCCCGTGTAATTGGAGACCATGCGGCTAACGCGAGTAATCTGGCTGGCGTCGATGCCTGAGTCGAGGCCGTAGATAGGCCGGCGCGTTTGCAAGGCCATCACGATTTCTTCCAGCGATGTGTTGCCGGCCCGCTCGCCAATGCCATTCACCGTGACTTCGGCCTGGCGGGCGCCGGCCCGCAGGCCGGCCAGGGTATTGGCCGTGGCCACGCCCAGATCGTTGTGGCAGTGGACCGAAACGATAACATCGTCAATGCCGGGCGTCTTGTCGATGATCCCGGCGATGAGCGCCCCGAATTCGTCCGGCATTGTATAGCCAACGGTGTCGGGGATGTTCAGGGTCGTCGCCCCGGCCTTGATCGCTTCGCCCAGGACCAGGTAGAGGAACTCGGGATCACTGCGGCCGGCATCCTCAGGCGAAAACTCGACGTCATCACAATACTGCTTGGCGTAAGAAACCATTTGCTGGACTTGCTCGACCACCTCCTCAGGATCCATGCGCAATTTATGCTTCATATGGATGGGAGATGTGGCCAGGAACGTGTGTAGACGCGGGCGGGCAGCATATTGAACGGCCTGCCAGGCTTTGTCAATGTCGCCTGGGGTTGCCCGGGCCAGGCCACAAATGATCGGCGGTCGGCCAGATGGTCCCGGTGTATTGCCGACCTCCTGGGCGATACGTCTCACACCTTCCAGGTCGTCTGGCGAAGCGGCCGGAAAGCCGGCCTCCATCACGTCGACGCCCATTCGGGCCAAAGCACGGGCTATCTCTAACTTCTCGGGAGAAGTGAGGGTGGCGCCGGGTGACTGTTCGCCGTCTCGCAAAGTGGTATCGAAAATTCGCACATAGTTTCCTGTTGGCATGATCGTTCCTTCGGGCCGGAAGGCTATAACAGCCTCTCCGTCAGGCCCTTTCAAAGGTGAGCTATTCACCCGGCTTGATAGTCACCGGATCTACAAAGGGCATCATCTGTCGCAGTTCGGCGCCGACCCGCTCAATCATATGATCTTGCTCGAGTCGCCGGCGTTCATTGAACCACGGCCGGCCAGCCTTGTTCTCGGCGATCCAACCTTGGGCATAAGTGCCATCCTGGATTTCCTTCAAAATCTGGCTCATTTCGTACTTCGTTTCTTCAGTAATGATCCGTTCGCTGGCGCTATAGTCACCGTGCTCGGCCGTATCTGACACTGAGTAGCGCATATAGCTTAAACCGCCACGATAGAAAAGATCGACGATGAGCTTGAGCTCGTGTAGGCATTCGAAATAGGCTACCTCCGGTTGGTAACCGGCTTCCACCAGCGTCTCGAAACCGGCTTTAACCAGCGCTGTGACGCCGCCGCAAAGCACCGCTTGCTCGCCGAACAGATCGGTTTCCGTCTCCTCGGCAAAGGTCGTTTCTAGCAGGCCGGCCCTGGCGCCGCCAAGGGCGTAGCCGTACGAGATCGCATTGGCCTTGGCCTGGCCACTTGTGTCCTGGTGCACAGCCAGTAAACAGGGTGTCCCGGTTCCTTCCACGTATAGTTCGCGCAGACGATGGCCAGGGGCCTTGGGCGCTACCATGCTCACGTCTACATCCTCTGGCGGGACAATGGCTTCAAAACGAATATTGAAGCCGTGGGCAAACATCAATGTTTTGCCGGCCGACAGGTGCGGAGCGACATGCTCTTCGTAAATCGCCGGTTGCTCAGTATCGGGGGCCAGGATCATGATCGTGTCGGCCCAGGCCGAGGCTTTAGCCACTGTGTCTACCTTCAGGCCGCCGGCCTCCGCCTTGGCCCAGGATTTGCTGCCCGGCCGCAGGCCGACGGTCACGTCTACGCCGCTATCGCTCAGATTAAGGGCGTGCGCGTGACCCTGGGAGCCAAAGCCGATGATGGCCACCTTCTTGGCCTGAATGAGGGTTGGGTCGGCGTCGGCGTCGTAATAAATGTTGGCCATGGTTTCTCCTTAAGGAATTGGACAGGATTGACAGGATGGTCTTATCTTTGCTCGTGGTGGTTGGAGTCTTATTCCGATCAGCTTTCGGTGACGTGGCCGTTGCCGCTGCCATCGCCATGGCCGTTGCTGCCGGGCCCTGCGCCAGGCGTATGGCGCACGCCGTGGGCCGTGCCGCGCATCATGGCCATATGTCCAGTGCGGACGATTTCGATGATTCCATGCGGCCGCAGCAGTTCAAGCAGGCTGTCGACGCGGTCTTCTGAGGCTGTGATCTGCATGATGAGCGATTCGGCGCCCACATCCACGATCTTGGCCTTGAAGACGTTGGCCAGGCTGATGATTTCAGTACGTTTTTCTGGTTCGGCGGCCACCTTGATGAGCGCCAACTCGCGAAATACGGCCGGCTGATCGGTCACATCCTGTACGTCGATGACGTTAACCAGCTTATAGAGATTGGCCTCGACCAATCGCGCTTCGGTATCGCGGCTGTCGACCACGATGGTCATGCGCGAGACTTCGGCCAGTTCGGTTCGACCGACGTTGAGCGAATCGATATTGAAGTTACGGCGCCGGAACAAAGAAGCCACGCGGTTAAGGACGCCAGGCTTGTTTTCTACTGTGGCTATTAAAGTTTGTCGCATCTCAACTCCTCCTAAGAAAATTGGACGCAGATTGCCAGGATCTACAGGATAGGGAATCGTCCATCGCTGCAACTAGTCGACTCATCGTTGCGACAGATCAGCGACGAATTGGACGGCGAATCATGGCATCGAGATCGGCGCCGGCCGGCACCATGGGGAAGACGGCCTCTTCCATCTCGACCACGAACTCCAGCAACACGGGGCCGGGCGTTGAACGGGCGAACTCGACCGCCGCCTCCGTTTCTTCCCGCTTGGTCACCCGACGAGCTGGCACGCCATGGGCTTCGGCCAATTTGACGAAATCGGGGTTCTTCAAATAGACGGCCGAATAACGCTTCTCGAAGAAGAAATCTTGCCACTGCCGAACCATGCCTAGGTAGCTGTTATTGATGAGGACGATCTTGACGTTGGCCCCTTCCTGCACGGCCGTCGATAGTTCGGCGGCTGTCATCTGGAAGCCCCCATCGCCGACAATTGCCCAGATTTCGCGGTCCTTGTGGGCGAACCAGGCGCCGAGGGCGGCGGGAAAGCCAAAGCCCATGGTTCCCGCTCCGCCCGAAGTAATCCAACGATAGGGTTGTTCCAGATGGTAGTATTGGGCGGCCCACATCTGGTGCTGCCCAACGTCGGTCGTCACAATGGAGTCGCCGTTGGTCTGCTCCCACAGGTCACGAATGACGTGAGAAGCGTATAATAGACCGTCTTCGGGCCAGGCCATGATGTCCCGAGCTTTGGTATCGGCCCGCCATTCGGCGATCTGGTCCAGCCACTCTTCATGGTCGCCTGGCTCAACCATCGGCGTCAGATCGCCCAAGACAGTCTTCAGGTCGCCGATGAGCGGCACGTCGACGCGCACGTTCTTATGCACTTCGGACGGGTCGATCTCGATGTGAATCTTGCGCGCCCTGGGCGCATATGTGCGCAGATTTCCGGTGACGCGGTCGTCAAAGCGCATACCGAAGGCCAGCAGCAAATCGGCCTGTTGGATAGCGTTGTTGCAGAACGCCTCGCCGTGCATGCCCATCATGCCCAGGCTAAGCGGATGCGCAGCCGGCAAACCACCCAGACCCAACAGGGTCATGGCGACCGGCGTCTGGGTCTTCACGGCAAAGGCCTGCAGTTCTTCTATAGCCCCTGACTTGAGCACGCCGTGACCGGCAAGAATCACCGGCCGTTCGCTTTCGGCGATCAATTTGGCCGCTTGCTCCATGTCCTCCATGGGCGCCTGTTTCGGCGGGTGGTAGCCAAGCAGCTCAATTTCGGCCGGTTGCTCAAACTCCACTTGCTCGACCTGGGCGTTCTTGCAGAAGTCGATCAGCACCGGGCCAGGCCGGCCGCTGCGGGCGATATAGAAGGCCTCTTTGACAACCTGGGCCACCTCGCTGGCGCTGGTTACCAGGAAATTGTGCTTGGTGATGGGCAGTGTTATGCCGGTCACATCGGTTTCCTGGAAGGCGTCGCCGCCAATAAGGTGGGCCGGCACCTGCCCGGTGACGCAGACGATTGGCGACGAGTCCATCATCGCCGTTCCGATACCGGTCACCAGGTTCGTGGCTCCAGGCCCGGAGGTAGCAATGGCCACACCCACCTTGCCCGTTGACCGGGCATAGCCGTCGGCCATGTGCGCCGCTCCCTGCTCATGGCGCACAAGGACGTGATGAACAGGATAGTCCAGCATGGCGTCGTAGGTAGGCATGATGGCGCCGCCGGGGTAACCGAAGACGACTTCCACACCTTCGTCGACCATGCACTCCCAAAAGATCTCAGCTCCAGTCTTCATCATCTTCTTCTCTCCTTTATAGATAGCCTTCAGCTGTCAGCCATCAGCTTTCAGCTCTCAGCCTGTTACGGCGCCTTTGGCCGCGGATGACACCAGCCGGGCATATTTGGCCATCACGCCTGATTTATAGCGGGGTGGGGGCGCTGACCACTCCGCCAGGCGATCCGCGATCTCTTGGTCGCTCAACTCGACATCCAGGCGCCGGGCAGGCACGTCAAACTGCACGACATCGCCGTTGCGAATGGCGGCAATGGGACCGCCAACGGCGGCCTCCGGAGCGACGTGCCCGGCCATGAGGCCGTGGGTGGCGCCGGAGAACCGTCCGTCGGTCAGCAGCGTTACCGAATGATCGAGGCCGGCCCCAGCGATGGCGGCCGTGACGCCCAGCATCTCGCGCATGCCGGGACCACCCTTGGGGCCTTCATAACGAATAACGACCACATCGCCGGAGCGGATGTGGCCGTTCTGTACAGCAGCGAATGCATCCTCTTCACAGTCGAAGACGCGCGCAGGTCCACGATGATGGCGCATGTCATGGCCGGCGACTTTCACCACGCAGCCTTCAGGGGCCAGGTTGCCTCTGAGGATGACCAGGCCGCCGCTGGGCTGGATCGGATCGGCCACCGGGCGAACGACCTGTTGCCCCGGCGTCTCCTGAGCCAGTGCGGCCTCCTCGCCGATAGTTTTTCCGCTAACCGTGACTGCGCCGGCATGCAGATTGCCCGCCTCAAGCAAGCGCCTGGCCACCAGCTGGATACCGCCGGCCTGGAAAAGATCGGTGGCCACGAAACGGCCGCCCGGCTTGAGGTCGGCGATCAGCGGCGTGCGGGCGCTGATCCGGTCAAAGGCTTCGATGTCCAGGGCGACACCGGCCTCGTTGGCGATGGCCAGCAGATGAAGCACAGAGTTGGTGGATCCACCGGTGGCGGCGACGGAGGCGATGGCGTTCTCGATAGCCTCGAGGGTCAGCACCTGGCGGGCGCTCTGCTCCCTTTCTAGCATGGCCATGACCATCCTGCCTGCGTTAACCGCCACTTCGTCTTTCTGGCCGTCGAGCGCGGGCACGCTGGCGCTACCCATGGGCGAGATGCCCAGGAATTCGCAAGCCGTGGCCATGGTGTTGGCCGTGAATTGCCCGCCGCACGCACCGGCGCCAGGACAGGCGGCGTCTTCCATGGCCTTGAGTTGCTCCTCGGTCATACGGCCGGCGGCGTAAGCGCCCACCGCCTCAAAGACATCCTGGATGGTCACGTCGCGGCCCTCGAAAGTGCCTGGAGCGATCGATCCACCGTAAATCATTAACCCGGGAATATCAAGTCGAGCCAGGGCCATGACCGTGCCTGGAATGGTCTTATCGCAGCCAGAGAGGGCGATCACGGCGTCAAATTGATTGCCCCGGGCCACGAGTTCGATCGAATCGGCGATAACCTCGCGGCTGATAAGGGACGCCTTCATCCCTTCGGTGCCCATGGTGATGCCGTCGGAGATGGAGACCGTATTGAACTCCATGGGTGTCCCGCCCGCGGCGCGTACGCCCTCTTTCACCTTGGCTGCCAGGCGCCGGAGATGAAAGTTGCAGGGTCCGATCTCGATCCAGGTATTGGCCACGCCGATCAGCGGCCGGCGAAGGTCTTCATCGGTGAAGCCGACGGCCTTTAGCATCGCGCGGGCCGGGGCGCGGTCATAGCCTTTCTTCAGTCGATCGGATTGCATCTATTCCCTCAAATCTCAATATCGTCGCACGATTATTGAAAAAAAAAGCGGGGCTGTCCTTCTTCTGGACAGCCCCGCTACGGTTCTTGGCTACTTTGCTAGCTTTTACCTTTGTTTCGGTCGCCAGCTGTCCATGGGCAATTGCCGGTACTTAATCTCCAGGATAAGTACCAGGATGCTCAGAAGAATGACTAGGACCAGAATCAGGCTGTAATTAGAAGCTAACAACATCTTTCTATCTCTTGGCCTTAACTCTACACAGGGCCATAGCATTTGTCTATTGTGAAAAGTGTCCAAAAAGAAGGGCGTAGTATTCGTATGATCTGTCCAATACAGTGTTGAAGGCGAGTGAATGTGGTAGAAAAGCAACAAAGGAGTGTAAGCACATCATGGCTGACCCACTTCGGATTCACAAGATCAAGCTACGTATGTCGCTAGCCTACCTGGTAGAGAGTGTCAGCGGCCTCGTATTGGTGGACGCTGGGCTAAGGGGCGAGGAAAAACGAATACTGGCTGCCATGTCACCGATCAATCGGCAAGATCTGAAGCTGATCTATATCACCCACGCGCACCTTGATCACTATGGTAGCGCGGCCGCTATCAGGCGCGAGACAGGGGCGCCGATCGCCGTGCATCGTGCGGATGGACCGGCCATGGTCGCCGGCGAGACCAGGTTGGGCCAGGCGCGAGGGCAGGGAAGGATTCTCGCCGCTTGTTTGCCGTTGGTTCATCCTCTGTTGCGGCCGGAGCCCGCCGAGGCCGATATCCTTCTGGAAGATGGTCAGCGACTGGACGATTATGGACTGGATGGTCGCGCGCTTCACACGCCAGGCCACACGCTCGGTTCAACCTGTCTGGTAGTTGAAGAACGACTGGCCTTTTCTGGCGACCTGGTAACGTCGACGGGTGGACCGCATGTACAGCGCGCCTTTGCCGAAGATTGGGCCGAGATACCTAATAGCGTGAGGCGGCTACAGGCGGTCAAGCCAGAGTGGGTCTACCCGGGGCACGGCCGCCACCTTCTTTCGGGCGAAGATCTGCAGGCGCTGTAGATCTGTCGTGACTGTTGCAGGTTAAGTGACGTGAAACCGTAGCCTGGAAGCGTTAAGGCTGGGACTGCTATCATAACACTTTAGTCTTGGCCACTGTCTAGCGTCAAGCTTACCGGGCAGTGATCCGATCCATGCACGTCGGGATGGATGGAAGCTAGCTGCATCCTGGGCAGCAGATCAGGAGTGATGAAGAAATAGTCCAGACGCCAGCCGACGTTTCGACCCCGGGCGCCGCCGATATAGCTCCACCAGCTATAGGCGCCTTCTTCTTCAGGATGTAGTTTGCGGAAGGTGTCGACAAAGCCCGCCTCGACGACCTGGTCGATCCAAACTCGCTCTTCGGGTAAGAAGCCGGTCGTTTTCTGGTTTTGCTTCGGCCGGGCCAGATCGATCTCCTTATGGGCCGTATTGACGTCGCCGCAGAATACGACCTTCTTGCCGGTCGCCCGCAGCGCCTGGCAATAGGCCAGGAAATCCCTCTTGTAGGCCATCTTGAAGGGGACCCGGCTGTGGTCCCGGCTACCATTGGGGAAGTAGGCGGCTATGAGGGTGTAGTCGTGATATTCGGCAACGATAGTACGGCCCTCACGATCATACTCCGTCACACCCAGGCCAATGGTTACGTCCAGCGGTTCCTGCCTGCTATAGAGGGCCACGCCGCTGTAACCTTTCTTCTCAGCGTAAGCCCAATAGGTGTGGTAGCCGGCCGGCCGGCGCAGAACATCGTCGAGTTGATCGGGATGAGCCTTGGTTTCTTGCACGGCCAGCACATCGGGCGCGATCTGGTCGAGCCACTCCAGAAAGCCCTTCTTCTGCGCGGCGCGGATGCCGTTAACGTTCCAGCTATAAAGCGTCGTCATGGGTCGTTCCTCGCTTCTATCTTCGTCGTTTGCCGCGATGTCTGGCCCATCGCCCGGCCGGTGGCTAGCATGGCACTCTCGGATAGGCTAATGATAGTCATAATGTGATTGGCGCCAACAAACCCGTGACCGTTGACAGCCAAATCTTATAATATTATAATTATATTAGTTTTTGATCGTTTGTCGCCGCTCGGTTCCGGTGCCGGGCAGACTTGGGCGAATATCCACTCGGTCTTTCGCCAGACGCAATTCTGTTACTCATTGCCATGGATCTCGACCGGCAGCGTGCCGTCGTTCAACTCAACCGCAATAGCAAGGTTCCGCTCTATCATCAATTGTATGAGATTCTGCGGGCTAAGATCATCGATGGTCAGTGGCCGGCTGGCGTGATGATTCCAACAGAAACCGAGCTGTGCAATCTCTATCAGGTCAGCCAGATCACCGCCCGGCAAGCGCTTGATAACCTGGTCAGTGACGGCTTGATCTACCGCCAACGAGGGCGGGGTAGTTTCGTCGCCCAGCCGGCGATTGAGACCAGCTTGACCCGGATCATCAGTTTCACCGAAGATATGCGAGGCCGCGGTTTCGAGCCCGGCAGTCGCGTTATCCTTTCTAGAGTAGTGGCCGCATCACCGGCTATTGCCCACAAGTTGCAGATCGAACCAGGTGAGGATTTGGCCCAGCTGGATCGCTTGCGCTTTGCGGATGAAGAACCTTTGAGCGTTGAACGAGCGAGCCTGGTCCATAGAATCTGCCCCGGAGTGCTGGAGGGTAATTACGAAGTAGACTCATTGCGAGCCGCGCTACTCAGCCGCTACGGCCTGCGACTGGTCCGGGCCGAGCAAAGCATCCGGGCCCTTGGCTCCAGCAAAGAATTGGCTGAGTTATTATCTGTCAAGCCGGGCGATCCGCTGCTGGGAATCGAGCGGGTGTCTTATGGCCAATTCGACGCACCGGTGGAGTACCTGCAGATCTTCTATCGGTCAGACCGATACGTGCTGCAGGCCGAGCTGCAGGGCTGAATAGACGGACAAGCGTTGGCGAGAAACCCTGAAGGCGGCAAAGATGGACGTCGTATGTTTAGGCGAACTGCTGATTGACATGTTCCCGGCCGAACAGGGCCGGCGGCTGGCCGAAGTTAGTGCCTTTCACCCTAAACCGGGGGGCGCCCCGGCCAATGTCGCGGTGGGGCTGGCCCGCCAAGGCGCTCGTAGCGCGTTCATCGGTAAGGTGGGCGAAGACGCCTTCGGCCGGCACCTGGCGGACGTACTGGCCCAAGAAGGCGTCGAGATTGGCGGCATGCGTTTTGACCGCCAGGCCAGGACGACGATGGCCTTCATTGCCAGTCCCGATCCGCATACAAACGAGTACCTGTTCTATAGAAATCCTGGGGCAGACACCAGGCTACGGGCCGACGAGTTGGAAGAGAGCCTTCTGACCCGCTGCAAGGTCCTGCACTTCGGGTCCCTCAGCTTGGTGGAGGAACCGATTCGCAGCGCGGCACTCCAAGCCGTGGAGGTCGTCGGCCGGTCAGGTGGGCTCATTTCACTGGATGTCAACTATCGGCCATCACTGTGGGACTCGCCCGAGGCCGCCTATGAAGCAGTATTAGCTATTGTGCCCGAAGTAGACCTGCTCAAAGTGAACGAGACTGAATTGGCGCTGTTGACCGGCTTAGGAGAGCCGACCGCCAGCGTCAAAGCGCTCCTGGCCCTCGGCCCAAGCCTATGTGTGATGACCTCAGGAGCAGAGGGAAGCTACTTCGCCTCGCGCGACGGCACGGGCTTTGTACCGGCATTTGAAGTGAAGACGGTAGATGCCACGGGCTGCGGTGATGCGTTCGTGGCCGGTCTGTTGAGCCGCCTGACAGCGGCCGAGGCATGGCCGGAGATGCCTACCGGGGCACAGATGGCAAATAACCTGACCTATGCCAATGCGGCCGGTGCGTTGACCGCCCAGAGGCAAGGTGTGATTCCGGCGCTGCCTACGGCTGCAGAAGTGGACAACTTCCTGGATCGGCGCACTGGCCGGCCAGACGATTACTAAAAGGGAGACAACTACATGAACCAAGCGATGACGCAGACTCTGGACTTGGAACATCTAAAAACGATAGCCAGGGAGCTGCGCTTGGACGTGCTGGAAATGACCAGGCTGGCTGCCTCGGGTCATCCTTCCAGTTCTTTCTCGCCGGTAGAAATCGTGACAACGCTTTACTTCGGCGGCATCTTGAGCTATCGACCAGATGATCCCTGGTGGGCGGGGCGCGATCGATTCATCATGAGCAAAGGGCACGCCGCCCCGCTGCTCTATGCGGCGCTGGCCCGGGCCGGTTACTTCGAACGCGATCTTCTGTGGCAATTACGTCAGATAGACAGCCCGGTGCAAGGGCATCCTGTACAGGGCATGATGCCCGGTGTCGAGGCGACCACCGGCTCGCTCGGGCAGGGCCTGTCGCTGGGCGTTGGCCATGTCTTGGGATCTCGGCTGAGCGGGCTGGCATACCGCGTATATGTCCTTCTGGGCGATGGCGAGTGTGAAGCAGGGCAAATCTGGGAGGCGGCCATGGCGGCCGCTCATTTCAAGACCGACACTCTGCACGCGATACTGGACTACAACAAGTATCAGGAGACAGGTCCCATTAGCCGAGAAATGGCCCTGGAACCTCTGGTAGACAAGTGGCATTCCTTCGGCTGGCATGTGTCAGAGGTTGACGGCCATGACCTGGCGGCCGTACTCGACGGTCTTCATGGCATGCAGAAAATTGAGGGCCAACCCTCGATCTTGATCGCTCATACGATTAAGGGCAAAGGCGTCTCCTTTGTCGAGCAGGACTTCACATACCACGGCCGGCCAATTCTTGGCGAGTTGGCCGAGCAAGCGCGGGAGGAAATATCATGCAGCTAGGCGAACGAGCCGGCTTAAAACCAAGTAAGCCGATGAGAGATGTATTTGGTGATGCGCTTCTGGTCGTAGCGTCGCAGAATGACAGGGTGGTCGTTCTGGATGGTGACCTGGGCAACTCGACCAAGGCCGAACGGGTCAGACAAACCTTTCCAGAGCGCTTTTTCAACATCGGCATTGCCGAGAGTAACCTGGTCGGCATTGGCGCCGGTTTGGCCGGGGCAGGGTTCATTCCCTGGATAACCAGCTTCTCTTCTTTCCTGTTGTGTAATGCTTATGACCAGATCAGGCTGTCGATAGCAATGGGCAATGTAAACGCCAAGATCCTGGGCAGCCACGGCGGCATAACCCTGGGAAAAGACGGCCCGACACAAATGGGTATTGAGGACCTGGCCTTGATGGGCGGCATGCCGACCATGGTAATCCTGGTGCCCAGCGATCCGGCCTCCATGCACGCCGCCGTCCATGCTGCGACCGACCATATCGGACCAGTGTTTCTGCGCTCGAGCCGGGTACCGATGCCGCACATTTACGACGGGGACTTGATCTTTGAGATTGGCAAGGCCAACGTGGTCCGGCCGGGGACTGACGTAACCATCATCGGTTGTGGCCTGATGGTCCCGTCGGCATTGGATGCGGCGGTCGAATTGGCCGAAGAAGGCATCGAGGCGCGAGTGATCGACCTCCATACCATCCGGCCGCTGGACGAAGAAACCATCATCGGCGCGGCGCGTGAGACCGGGGCGATCGTGGTCGCCGAAGAGCATCTTCTGCAAGGAGGCGTAGGCAGCAACGTGGCCCGCATCGTGGCCGCCAACTGCCCTGTACCGATGCGCTTTGTAGGCCTAAAGGATATTTACGTGGAGTCGGCCGACCCGGCTGATTTGCTGCAGAAGTATCATTTGACCCCGGCCGACATCGTGGCGGCCGCGCGCGCGGCCGTGGCCGCCAAGTAGGGCAATCGGCTGGGAAGGAATGCGTCATGTTGTATCAAGAATTGCGACGTCTCGAGGCCAGCGGGCAGCCGATACGCGTGGGCGCTCACGGCGCGGGCTGGATGGGGGGCGGTTTCGCGGCCCAGATGGCCCAAACTCGAGGCATGGAACTGTCTGTTCTGGCTGATGCGGACGTCGCATCGGCCCGGACTGCCCTCGTGGCCACCGGCCTGGCCGACAATGATATCCTCGAGTTGAATTCGCCTGGCCTTGCCGAAGATGCCCTGCGAGTAGGCAAACGGGTCGTCACAGCCGATCTCAGCTTGATGGCCCAATTGGAGAGCGTGGATATCATCACCGACGTGACGCCGTCGCCGGCGGCTGGGTCTGAAGTGGCCTGGACGGCCATCCAGAACGGCAAAGACGTCGTGCTGATAAATATCGAGGCCGATGTAACCGTTGGCCGGGCCCTGAAGAAAGCGGCCGAGTCAGCCGGCGTCATTTATTCAGTTTCTTCCGGTGACGAGCCAGGCTGCCTGATGGAACTGTTTGATTTCGTCAACTGTCTGGGGTTCGAGGTCATCGCCATCGGCAAGGGCAAAAACAACCCGCTAGACCCAAAGGCCACGCCAGATACCGTCGCCGAATCGGCTCGCAAGGCGGGCAAGGATCCGTACCAGGTGGCTTCTTACGTGGATGGCACCAAGACCATGTTTGAGATGAGTTGCGCGGCCAATGCCACCGGCTGTCGGCCGCTGCAGAGGGGCATGATCGGCCCCGAAGCGACCCTGGAGACTGTTTCTGACATCTTCGCCCTGGAGCAGGACGGCGGCCTGACCAGATTTCCGGGCGTGGTCGACTTTGTTCAAGGCAATGCCATGGCCGGAGGGGTCTTTGTAACCGTCAAGGCTGGATCGCCGCGTATTCGTGACGATCTTCGCTATCTCAAGGTGGGATCAGGCGACTACTTCACCTTCTTCAGGCCATATCACCTGTGGTTTATCGAGGCGCCCATCTCAATCGCCCGAGCCTTTCTTTATCGCGAGCCAACGCTGGCTCCGCTTGACCAACCGGTGGCCGAGGCCATGGCCGTGGCAAAGAAAGAAATGCGTGTAGGTGAACGCCTGGATGAATTTGGCGGTTACACGTTTTATGGCCTGATCGACCAGGTCAAGGACGCCCGGCGTCTGAATGCGTTACCGGCCGGCGTGGCCATTGGGGCGGAAGTAGTCCGGCCGATAGCGGCCGGGCAGGTGATTGCCTGGGATGATGTCCGATTGGATGAAGACAGCGTCTTGGTCAAGCTGCGCCGCCAGCAAGACGCCGACGAAAACGAGGAATCCACCGAGCAAAGCGGCAGCTAGACGGTATATTTCATGTGTATTACGCGCGATTCTGATTGAACAGTTCACCTGCGATGCAACCGCGCCGCCATGGACGAATACAAAGATCGCCGGAAATCAATCCATTCGTAATCCGTGAAAACTGTGTCCCTGAGCGTAGCTCAGGCATCTGCGTCCCATTTCTTCTCGTTGGAGGTTAAAGATGAGGATTGGTGTTTTTTCTGTACTCTTTCAGGATCTGCCTTTCGAACAAGCGCTTGATAAGGTGGCCGAAATTGGCTTGACAGCCGTCGAAATCGGCAGCGGAGGTTATCCAGGCAGCCATCATTGCCCGGTCGATGAGCTTCTGGCCAGCGAGAGAAAACGCCAGGCCTATCTGGATGCTGTCGCCGCCAGGAACCTGATCATCAGCGCTTTCAGTTGCCATTACGAACCGTTACACCCTGACGAAGTTATCGCGCAGGAGTCAGACGAGATATTCCGCAAATCGATTCGCCTGGCCTCTCTGACGGGAGTCCCGGTGGTGAATGTGTTGTCAGGCACGCCAGCCGGCGCGCCCGGTGACAAGATGCCCAACTGGGTGACCTGTCCCTGGCCGGCCCATAATTTAGAAATCCTGGACTATCAGTGGAACGAGGTCGCCATTCCCTACTGGCGACGGGCGGCCGATTTCGCTCACCAAAATGGCGTCAATATTGGCGTCGAAATGCATCCCGGCATGCTCATCTACAACGTTGAAACCTTGTTGCAAATGCGAGCAGAAGCCGGCCCGTCGCTGGGCTGTAATTTTGATCCCAGTCACTTATTCTGGAATGGCGTCGATCCGGTGGTCGCCATTCGAGCCTTAGGGGATGCCATTGTTCACGTTCACGGCAAAGATAGTTTCATAGATAAGTACAATGTTTCCGTAAACGGTTGCAATGACCACAAGCCCTACGATGAGATAGCGGATCGGGCCTGGACGTTCCGCAGTATCGGCTATGGACATGATGTCAAGGTTTGGAAAGACATGATCAGCGCCTTGCGTTTGGTCGGCTACGATTACGTGCTCTCTATCGAGCATGAAGACGCGTTGATGTCGGCCGAAGAGGGTTTGGCCAAGGGGGTGGCGCTGCTCAAAGAAGCCGGCATTATGGAGGCGCCGGGCGAGATGTTCTGGGCCTAGATAGCCAGGGCGCCGAAGTAGGCCAGCATCACAAAACGCAAGCTCTTGCCCAGCCAGGCGCCGAGTAAAAAACGCCAGACCGGCATGCGCAGCACACCGGCGATCAACCCGCCGACGTCAAAGATCGGGTTGGGTATCGCCGCCAGGACAAAGATGGCCAGCGTCCCAGATTTACGCAGCCATTTTTCGATGCGCCAGTAGAGCGGCCGTTCCTCAAAAACCGTCTGGCCGCTCAATCCAACCAGATAACCGGTTAGCTCACCCAGGGCGGCGCCCAAACCGGCGATGACGCCCACGGCGACTGGATCGAGTACGCTGCCGGCCGCGAACACCAAGGCGATGCCCGGCGCAGGAAGCAGGAAGGCCGCGTTGACTACCAGGCTGACTAGAAAGACCGCCGGATAACCGTAAACGCCCAGACGTTCAATCTCATCCCAGGCCGAAAATATCGCGGCCGATAAGGCCAGGACCAGCATTAGCCCTGCTACCCGGGCGACCACCGTACGCCATTCTGAGCCTATATTCTGGTTAATCGAACCTGGAAATGAAGTCATATCACCTGCATCCAATCGCCGGAACGTCCCCCGGCCTCTCATTCTAAGCCTTTCGTCACAATTAGATTTTAGTCGAAGACGCACAGGGTGCGTTTAACGCCAGACAGTCGCCTGGCCTACGCTCGCACTACAATTATGTGACTGGAACGTGTGAAAGGGGCGTGGAGAAGGCAGAATGAAGCATGTGAGTTTGCGCCAGGCTTGAGCAGCCGGATGCCGGCGTCCAGTAAGTACCCAGCCTGAGAATAATCTGGAGCTAAGCTCTGATCAAGCCAACGACCACCCGCAATGTGGCGAAGACGCCTACCACCGCTATCAGGCCGCCGACCAATCTATCGTCCATGGCGACGAAAAGGGCCAGGGAACCAAATAGTAGCAGGCCCAGCAGGCCGACAATGGCCATTAGTACCGGCAAAACCTCGCTCCATTGCCCGTTCTTGGCCTGGCTTTTGATTTCGACGAAGCTATATGAAGCCTCGGTCTTGACCGAAGTGGCCCGACCCCGGAAAGCGGTCTCCTGGATCAAGAGTGTTTCATCGTCCCCTTCCATCTGCTCGGCCATGATCTCCCGGCCGACTTCCTGGCCGCTTTGCCGCGTTGTGTTGCCGTCTCGAACCAAGACCCAGACGAAGCCTATGAGTAGGAGTAAGAAGCTGAACGCCGTCAGGCCGACCAGGAACCACAACATCGCTATCCCCTATTGCTACCGGCTAACACGAGACCAGTAGGTCAGCACATGCTTGTGGAGGGCGCCGGCCGATGCAGGTTGAATGTGCAACTCGCTTATGTCAGGGTCATCTTGCCAGGCCAACCAGGAGCTTTCCTGACCCTGTAGTACAAGCAGGCGGTGATGACGCTTCACTTCTCTGTCAACGCAGGCCATGAAGTCGATCTCCCCAAGCCATTGAGGTTCAGTTACGTCGTCAAAGAGGCTAATGGCTCCGATCGGGCTCAAGCCGTCGGCTTCCAAGATCGTGAGGGCCGGGACTTCGTCCCAGTCGTCGGCCAATGCTTGAACTAACTCGGCATCTGCCTGGTCGACGATCGCCTGATAATCGGGGCTGTCGGGCATGGGATTCAAGGGAAACACTTCGTCAATTTGTGCCAGAGCGGCATCATCGGCGACCCGGCCGAGCTCAAATTGTTCAGGTCCACTGGTGATCAACTGCACGAGGTCGGAGCCGGACCGAAAATACCAGCACCAGACCTCCTCATTACGGTCCGGCGTTGATCGCCAGAAGCGCAAGACTGTCTGAGGATCGGCCAGGGCTGACAACATGGACTCCAGTGAACTATCTATTTCGTAGTGATCCTCGGCAACGGACAGGAGGCCTTGTTCGAGTAGCCGGCTGCGACCATCGTCTAAAACGATCGGCCGTTCAAATGATTCAGGCGCGGGGAGTTGGTCCTGGCCAATGCTAATCACCTCGTCGATGCCTTTCATCTCTAGCAGACTAAGCAGTTCAGATCTTTCGAGGATTATCTCTTCCATTTTTGTGCCATCCTTTTCCCGTAATCATGTCTCCGGCGCCGTGCTGCAGCACGACGTTCACCAAATGGGATTGAGTGATAGTATTGTACTTAGGATACGAAGCGAGGGCTATGCAAACACTTGCCATTTCGCCATTGATTTGACCGAATAAGGTGACGAAGGAACATGAAAAACCAATATCTATTGACTCCTTTTTTCCTGGATGACAAGGTGCCCGGATTAACGCCCCTGGCCAGGCCTGAATGGCGGGTTATTTCTGCTGACTTGCCGGCGGCAACGATGGCGGCCGATCGATCGTTCGCCGCAGCATCCGCAAAAGAACGGCAAGCGCGTATGGCCGTACTGTATCAACCACTGCGGGACGCGGTTGCCGAAGCCGCCAGCCAGGCAAACAGACCGGTGAGTATAGCCGGCGACTGTTGCACATCGCTGGCCGTCTTCGCCGGTCTGCAAAAAGCCGGTCTCAAGCCGAACCTGATCTGGTTTGACGCTCACGGCGACTTCAACACTTGGGAAACGACCCCCAGCGGCTTTTTGGGTGGCATGCCGCTGGCTATGCTGGTCGGCCGGGGTGAACAGACTCTTCCTCACAGCGTCGGCCTGCAAAATGTGCCAGAAGCCCATGTTCTGCTAACAGACGCCCGCGATCTGGATCCCGGCGAGCGATTGGCCGTTGAAGCGTCGAGCGTTCGCGTAGTGCCCAATCCGGCGGCTCTGCTAGACGTGGAATTAGCCGACGGGCCACTGTATATTCATTTTGATAGCGATATACTCGATCCGATCGAGGCGCCAGCCATGAATTACCCGGCGCCGGGCGGACCATCTTCGGAGACGCTGCGTCAAGTCTTTCGACGTTTAGCTGCTACCGGTCGGATCGCTGCCGTATCGCTGTCTGCCTGGAATCCGGAGCTGGATGAAGATGGTGCGACCAGCAATCTGGTCATGAGCTTGCTGGCCGAACTCGTCGCCTGACTCGTTGTCGTCGACGAGGTAATCTTCCCGTGGAAAAACTACATTTGAGGATTCTCCGAGCGGGCGATGAAGTGGCCCTGAAGGAATTCCTGGTCCCCCGTCTAGATTCATCGCTCTTTCTCTATGGCAATCTGCAGGCCGCCGGACTGAATGACACGGGAGTGCGTTATGCCGGCACCTACGCGGCCGCCTTCGAAGCTGGGCGGATTGTGGCCGTCGCCGGCCATTTCTGGAATCAGACCATGGTGCTACAGGCGCCGGTTCAGCTTCAAGCTCTCATGAACCTGGCGCACCAAGCTTCGGGCCGGCGGCTGGGGGGAATCGCCGGCCCCAATGACCAGGTCGTCGAGGCCATCGATTTGCTAGGCCTGACGGCAGCCGATCTGCAAATGGACGAAGAGGAGAAGCTGTACTCACTGGTCCTGGGTGACCTGATTACGCCAGATCTGATAGCCAGCGGCGAGGCAGCAGGCCGTCGCATTCAGGCCGACGACCTGGAACTGGTCTCACAATGGCGGATAGGCTATCTTCGGGAGCTGCATCTTGAAGATGATAGTCCCGAACTGCGCGAAGTCGCCCGGCGTAGCGTGCAGGAGGAGATTGCTTCTGGTCGAACCTGGATACTTGAGGTAAGGGGTAAGCCTGTCGCCTGCACCTCCTTCAATTCGCTGGTCCGTGACGAGGGAATTGCCAGCGTGGTCCAGGTTGGCGGCGTTTACACGCCGGCGGAGCTGCGCGGCCGCAGTTTTGGCCGGTCGGCCGTCGCCGCATCGTTGCTTGATGCTAGGTCTGAGGGCTATCAGAGAAGTGTATTATTCACCGGCATCAGCAACAGGGCCGCACAGCGAGCCTATTTGGCCCTGGGTTACAGGCTTATCGGATCCTACAGGATCACTGTATTGAGGAAGGCAAATTGAGATTCCGGTCACTTGGCAGATAGTGTCGGACGCTCACTTCTGGAATTTCCATTGTTCACCTAATGTCGCGAACTCTTTGCGGCTCAAGAAAAGGATTGGATCGCGATGCCGGCGGCCGTGAATGGCGACGACAGCCGGGATGTAGGGTACGAACTCCCGTGAAAGCCCTTCCAGCTCCTTGAAGACCGTAAGCTCAAAGAAGGTGTCGGCGCCCTCGATCAGTTAAGTATGTTCGAGCTTCTCGGCCGGCGATAGCCTAAGTCCCAGGCGCTCCACCTTACTCATATCCCGCCGCTGAGCCAACCGGACCGTACAACCTTCTCGCGTTCGGACCAGCGCATGAAGTGCAGCGCCGCTTCGTGATGCTTTTTCAATAACGTCGGTGTGTGGTTGCCAACGCCCATGGAGATGAGAAAGCGAAACGGCACTTTGGAGACGACCGTCCAATAGCCCATTGGCATCATATTCTGGCCGACGGTTAGAAGAGCTAGATGTAGCGGAAAGATCTTGGCCGCGAAGGGCTCAGTCTGCTTGTCGTTGATTGGTGCATTGGATCTTTCCTCGAGTAGGTTTGTGTCAATGTTTGCCAGCCAAGCCGGACAACAGATGTGAGTAGCTGTACGATTCGGACGAGGGCAGTAGGTGGGGTGCCAACCTGTCCAACAGAGTACTGGCAACTTTCAGAAGCCGCGCGTGATTGCCGGCGCTTTCGCCAAAGGCTTCAAAAGCTACTGTCCACCACAGATCTCCACCGGCCTGGAGCACGGTGAACTCCAACTCACAGCCAGCGGAGATCGTCTCTTCAGGCACGGTAGGTTGAATATCCTGATTGGCAATTAATTGATAGCGTCGCAATTGGCGCTCTTTGTTCACGGCCAGCCAGGCGGAGACTCCAGAAGCGCTATCTAAAGGAAGTGACTTTGGATCTTCAAGTGGAAAGCGCCACTTGGTCCACCCTTCGACGAGGCCAAATACCGATTGGGTCAAGGGAACTAGGCCGTAGCGGCACCGGCGCTGCTTTATCTCCAGGCCTCCATCCCTTACTTTCACGCTTAGCCCGTCGTCTTCGTCTAGGCGTAGGTAATGATCCTGGCGCACGGGCTGAAGTTCTACGTTACCTGGGCAAGCGTTGAACCAGGCCAAAACCGCTGCAGGTACCTCACCCCGACCAAACCATCTTGTCTCGACCGTGCTGTACATTCTGAGGTGACTAGCCGAGACTGCCAGCCGAGACTGCCAGCCGAGACTGCCAGCCGAGACGGCTAGCCGTATCGGCTAGAGTACCTCGGCCAGATCCAGCCCGCGAGCGGCCGCTCGTTGGGCCAACCACTCTTTCTTGTCCAGCGGCGGCAACGGCGCTTCATGGGCCGGCCGCAAGACCAGGCCCAGCGCCTCTTCCGGGCAGGACAGGACGCAGACACCGCAGCCGACACAGCGCCCGCCATTGATTTCGGCGAACTCATTGAGTGACAAGGCGTCAAACTGACAGAATTCTAGACAGTCGCCGCATGCGTGACATAGGCTCTCATCAACCTGGTTGACAAATGCCGATCGGGCGACGACATCGGCGATGCCCTGTTCGGCAATGCCGCGCAAGATGCCGCAAGAACAGGTGCAGCAATTGCAGATGTACCACAGACCGCGTTGATTGTTGCTTACCGAATGGACCAGGCCGGCCTCGGCCGCACGCCGCAAGGTGGCCAGCGCTTCGTCATGAGTCAGCGAACGAACAGTGGAGTTATCGTCGAACCAGCCCGGCTGCTGGCTGAAAATCATGCATACGTCGAGCGGGTGCTGGCACGGGTCGCCAATCAGCGCCTTTTGCTTACGGCAGATGCAGTCCATCACGCCCCAAGCCTGGGCCTCGTCGACGATGGCGGCCGCGCTTTCAAAGGGTCGAATTTCTAAGTCGCCGCCCACACTCTCGCCCACCGGAATGACGCGATGAAACTGAGGTTGAATACTCAATGCCTGGCCAAAGGTCTGCCTGTAATAGGCTTCAAAGAGTTCGGCTAGCTCCCGATCCATACGGCCGATCTGCATTTCGTAGATGCCTACCACGAAGGGCATAAGGCCATAGACGATTCCGCTTTCACCGCGCCCCCAGGTGATAAGTCCGCGCCGGGCCATGCCCTTCAAATGGGACCGCACGATGCGGGCATCGGCGCCGATTCTGCTCGCGATCTCCTTGGGTGCATGCTTGGTCAAACGCAACTCGGCGGCCAGCGCGGCTTCCTCGGCCGTGAAAAGCTTGGCCAGCAGTTGTAATTCGGCTCCATTTTCGGTTGCTGGAAATCCATTAGGCAGTGCGTCCAGCCGCTGGGCCAGGCGTTCGTAAGGATTATTGCTCATAATGTGCCTCCGTCGGGAGAGAATCGCGATCCAAGGAACATCGTAGCATATTTAGCGAAGGGCCGCACGTGTCAAATGTCACCTTTCAAGTACTGAATCGGCGCAGGCTAAGGATACGGGGCTCCGGGCCATTTCCGCGCAGACTTCTTCTTCAAGATCGGGGGTTGATCGGCAGTTACACGTTCACTGGTTGTTCGGTCGGCCGGTTAGACGCCAATTTCCGCCGGAGCACTTTGCCCACGGCCGACTTAGGCAGCGAATCCACAAATTCAACATGCTTGGGCACCTTATAGGCCGTGAGGTGCCCGCGGCAATAGGTCCGCAATTCGGACGCGCAGATCTCGTGCTTATCCGCAGGTACGACCCAGGCTTTGACCGCCTCGCCCGTCACTGGATCGGGGACGCCAGCGACGCCCACCTCATTTACGGCCGGATGAGCGGCGAGCACTTCCTCGACCTCGCGGGGCCAGACCTGGAAACCGCTGGGTTTGATCACGTCCTTGACACGATCGACCAGGAACAGGTAACCGTCTTCGTCCATATAACCGACATCACCGGTGTATAACCAGCCATCGCGGATCGTCTCGGCGGTTGCTTCAGGCTGTCGCCAGTAGCCTAGCATCATCTGGGGCGCACGAAACAATATCTCGCCAACTGCGCCAGGTGGCAAAGTGGTCACGCCGTCGAATTGGTCGACAATACGAACCTCGACATCAGGTAACGGAAGGCCCACCGCGCCCTTCTTGTAAGGGCCCTGCACCGGCGTAACGACGGCGCCCATTACCGTTTCTGTCAGGGCGTAGCCCTCCACGATTGTGCCGCCGGTCAGCGCTTCGAAACGCTTTTTGGTTTCCAACATTAGAGCGGCCGCGCCACACAAGCACAACTTAATCGAAGAAAAGTCAACCTGGCCGGCCAGTACTTGGGGATGATTGAGAAGAGCTGTAAACAACGTCGGAACGCCACACAGATAACTCGGTCTGGTATGCTCGATTATCTGAATGAGGCTCTTCAGGTCGCGAGGATTGGCTATCGGGACCATCGTATTATGCGAGACGACTGCCGCGCTGAAAGCGCCAATGTTGCCATACGTATGAAACATCGGCATAAATAAGAGGGTGATATCTTTCCAATCTTCCCGGATTCCAGCCAACCAGGCCTGAATCTGCATGCCGCTCATTAGCAGCGCATGGTGTGAAGAGAGAGCGGCCTTGGATCGCCCGGTAGTGCCTCCCGTAAACATGAGCAGTGCAGGCGCTTCTGGTTCGATGGGCATGGTCGACGGCCGGGCTCCGGAATGCATTCTTAGTAAATCGTCTAGCCATTGATCACCCTTCTCCAACTTGACTTGATGCCCTTCCTGTCTCTCTTTGAAGATAGTGAAGAACATCCGATTGGTAAATGTCAGATACTCTTTGATGCTGGTGGCAATTATCCTTTTCAGAGATGTCCGTGGCTGGATGGCTCTCAGTGCATCGTAATACGGCGTCAACGCGATGGCCACCACCGATCCGGTCTCCTTTATGGCGTGCTCCAGCTCTTGTTCCGTATACAACGGGTTGAGCGGCGATACGATCGCTCCGGCTTTCCAAGCGCCAAGTTGGGCGATGATGAAGTTCGGGCAGTTGGGCATGAGCAAGGTGACCCTGTCGCCTGAAGTGACGCCCATCTGCATCAGGGCAACGGCCAAGGAATCGCTTAATCGATCGAGTTCCGAGTAGGTGAGACTAGCGCCATGGAATAGCAGCGCCGGATGCTCTGGTCTCCGGCGAGCGGCATCGCCTACTAAATCGACCAGGGTCCGCCGCGGATAAGGAACTAGTGTTTCCGGAACCGCATGATCATAGTGGGCCAGCCATGGTCTCTCCGTCATTACACACCTCCTCGAGGCGCGAGTGTGCACCTGCGAGACAACAAGTTTCTTTACATCACTATTGTATTCGAGCAGGTGTGCGATTGTGTGGCAAGTTTGTGCGAAAGTGTGCGGCTCATGTTGCCGGTTGGCTGGTTAGTTGGCTGGACGACAAGCATTTCGATTGAAGTCACGTGGCGTAAATGGCGCAAGCTCCTTATCATTGATGATTAAGCTCGTCGTGGAAGACAAAGCGCCGACAACCAACAACAGCATACTACAATTCGTGGAGGAAAACGCCATGCAAGTCGGTCTGATCGGATTAGGGAATATGGGCACGGCCGTCGGCAATCTTGTCGCCCAGAATGGAAGCGACGTCCTGGGCTGGGAGTTCAACCCGGACGTCGTGCGGGAGATCAACGATAAGCACAGTAACAGTCGCTTTCTGCCCGGAATATCTCTGGAACTGGGCCTGGCGGCCACTGGCGATATAAGCCTGGTCATGTCAGGTAGCCAAGTGTTGTTCGTGGCCATCCCCTCGGTCTTCATCGAGTCCACGCTGCGGCCGGGTCGCGAAAGACTCTCTACAGATGCCATCATCGTCAATATGACGAAAGGCATCGACAGCCGTTCCGGTCTGACTTCCTACCAGACGATTGCCAGGCTATTTCCTGACAATCCAAAAATCATGCTGTCCGGCCCTTCCATCGCCAACGAGTTTGCCAGGGGGATGCCGACCATCGTCGTATTGGCAAGTGAGAGTGGTGAGGGTCTGATGACGGTGGCCCAGACGTTGGACGGCGATTGCTTCCGCACACGCTTCTCGGATGACGTCATCGGCGTCGAACTGGGCGGCGTGCTAAAGAATATCTATTCCATTGGCCTGGGTCTGTTTGACGGCAAGGACATTCGAAGCGTCAATTTCCGATCGGTTTACCTGACCATTGCCCTGGAAGAAATCGCCAAGATGGGTGTGGCCATGGGGGCCAAGATTGAGACCTTTCTTTACCTGTCGGGCATCGGCGACCTGTTGGCGACGTCGCTGAGCGAGCACAGCCATAATCGAGGGTTGGGCGAACGCCTGGCCAGCGGCCGTTCGTTGCAAGATATCAAACAGGAGATGGGCGTGCTGCCCGAGGGTTACAATACGCTACAGGTCGTTCTCTATATCGCCGAAAAGCTACATGTCTCGATTCCCCTGGCCAAGGGACTGTGGGACGTACTTCACGGCCGTTACGACGCCGACAAGTTCATCACCTCTTTCATCAGGGATTTTGTTGAGTGGTAACCTGGGATGTCACCACGGCCCGCGCCAGTGAGCGCCACATTCAGGGGTGATGGCTTTCGGCACCGCGCTGGCCGAGAAACGTTGACGGATCGATCAACCGAAGGTCATCTCCCCGATAGCGAAACTGAATACGAAGAAGAAGAGGACAACGCCTACAAGTAGCAGGCCGATTGACTGTGGGGTTTTCCAGGTCCAAATGCGCAGCAAAGCGCCAGCGGACGACAGCAGAAGGCCAAGCCCGCCGATGAACAGGACGGCAAAGAGGATCTGGCCATTCGGTAATGCAAGTACTGTTGACATCAATTCGCTTCCGTGACAGACGAGCCCAGCCTCAGAACCGTCCGCAAGATGTCATAGCTTATCCACTGGCACAAACTTCGGTCAATAGGCCTGATGTCAGGTATTGTTGGTCACTTTTCTAGCCAACTCGGATGCCTTGTCTTGGTATGACCATGGCCCGATGGTAAAATCGTTTGTCGATTGAAATACTGGTCGGCAACAGAGCGTGAGAAGACGACGAGTGAGGCGCTGTCAGTTAACGGCTAAGAAGCTATTAGCCGGCAACCACGGAGGTGGACTTTGACCAGCAACTATGACGCCATCATTATTGGCGGAGGTATTATGGGCTGCTGTAGCGCCTATGAGTTGGGAAAACGCGGACTCAAGGTCGCTCTGTTTGATAAGCGCGCCATTGGCGAAGGGCCGACTGGCCAATCATCGGCCATCATTCGCCAGCACTATTCCAACGAGTTGACCGCCCGCATGGCTTTGCATAGCCTGCGAGTATTTCAGCGTTTTGACGAGCGGGTAGGGGGTGATTCCGGCTTCACCCAGACAGGCTTTGTCGCCATCGTCGACGAAAAGGATCGCGCTGGTCTGGAGGCCAATATGGCCATGCAACGCAAGGTAGGTATCAACTGTGAACTGTTGGACGCCGTCAGCCTACATGAGCTATTGCCTGCACTGGATATGCACGACCTGGCAACCGTGGCTTACGAACCGGAGAGCGGTTACGCGGATCCCTACCTGACGGTCAATGCCTACGCCCAGGCGGCTCGCCGCCACGGAGCGACCATTTTCCAGAATTCAGAAGTGACCGGCCTGCGATTCGATGGGCCGCAGGTGAGTGGGGTCGAGGTGGCCAGCGATCATTACAGCGCGCCGATAGTTCTGAACTGCGCCGGGGCCTGGGGCGCGAGCGTGGCCAAGATGGTCGGCGCGACATTGCCTATCGACTCGTGCCGGGTGCAAGTTGCCTTTTTCCGCCGGCCGTCGGGCCACGAGGCCGACCACCCGGTCGTGGCCGATTTCATTAACGCGACTTATTTCCGTTCTGAGACAGGCGGGCTAACCCTGGTTGGCGTGATCGACCCGGGCGAGGCCGACGCCGTCGTCGATCCGGATGATTACCAAGAGTATCTGGACGATAGCTTCATCCTGGATGCGGGCGAGCGACTGATTCGACGCTATCCGGCCATGGAACGCAGCGATAGCACCGGCGGCTACGCTTCGCTGTATGCCATCACGCCCGACTGGCACCCAGTAATTGATGAAGTGCCGCCGGGCAGCGGCTTTTACGTCTGCAGCGGCTTCAGCGGTCATGGATTCAAACTTGGCCCGGCCGTTGGCCTCATGATGGCCGATCTTGTGACTGGCGTCGGCGATCCCACTTTTAGTTCGCAGATGTTCCGCCTGGCCCGATTTGACGAGAATGATCCCGTCCGCGGCCAATATGAGTACAGCATAGTCGGCTAGACAAGGCCAATCGTTTGTTCAGGGCCGGAAATAGGTTTCCGTCACCGATCAAAGCTGATTACTGAGCGCCACGGGCTAACGTATGAGTAGTACATTGACTTGATGAATGCAAATGAACTTCAACATTGCTTGAATTGCGGCCGATCTGAAGAAATGGTTCCCCTGGTCAATTTACGCTACAGCGGCAACCAGGCCTGGATATGTTCCCAATGCTTGCCGACCTTGATCCACCGGCCAGGACAATTGGCCGGTAAAATGGCCAACGCCGAGAACTTCACGCCGTTAGAACTCGACGAGTAGTAGCAGAAGCGGCTGAACCTAAAGCCGCGTGTGCATCAAAGCGTGCGATCACTGGTTGATATGCCAACAGGCCAGGTGAATCGCCTAGTTCTTCAGAGGTGAAGCAATCCGGCCTGTTGACTGACCCGGGATTATGTTGGAAATCAAGGTTGCCACATTGAATCTGCGGGGCCGGCACGATCGCTGGCAACGCAGGCGAGAGTTAGTCGTTGCTGAGATCCTCAACGAGCAGCCGGAACTGGTCAGCCTGCAAGAGATCAGCCGGCCGATTGGTCAAGGTCGCTGGCTGCGAACTCAGATCAACGTCCGTCTAAGCGGATCACCCAAGCGGCCATACCGATTGCTACAACAACCCCTCAAGCACCTGACCAGAGGTCGGTTTGAGGCCGTCGGCATTCTGACGAAGCTGCCGGTCGTATCCGTCGACATGACGCCATTAGGTTACGGCGGGAGAGTCGCCTTGCGAGTCAATGTAGAACTCCCTTCACGCGAAACACTGGACTTCGTGGCCGTGCACTTGCATAATATTGCCTCTGATCGGGAAGCGCGCGTCGAACAGGTAATGCGCTTGTCCGGTTGGCTGCAGAGTCATAATCCAGTTCCTCTTCAGGTTGTTGCCGGAGATTTCAATGAGATTCCTTCTGGACCGGCCGTCAAATTGATGAAACAGAGTTTTCGCTCCGCCTTCGTCGAAACGCGAGGCTATGATCCACTGGCCACCTTTCCCACGGCCCTGGTCAGTAGGTCCGATGGTTGGAGTGGCTGTCTGGATTATATCTTTGTTTCCCAGGCGATTCCGAAAGTCGTGGATGCGCGAATCTTCTGCCGGCGGCCGGCAGCGGATGATCCGACCCTGTATCCGTCGGATCATGTTGGGCTGTTAGCCTCGCTGGCGATAAAGGAGCCGGCCGGGCAGACGTCCTGAGTTGCATGCTGTGCAGATCTCCAGATCAGTGGTGCTTGCCAAAAAGTGGCGGTGTATATAGCATAACGGCCGGTGGCCAACATCAATTCTGCTTGACGCTTCTTGTGAGAGCAGGGCTTGAATCACGAACTTTCACACGGCAGGGACAGTGTTTACTCAGATGGGAAGCGAAATAAAGGTGAACCAAGCGAAACCATTAATCTCCATTGTCATCCCGGTCTTCAATGAAGAGGAGGTTCTTCCTGAACTTTATCGTCGCACACGACAGGCGATGGAAGGTGTCGACATATCGTGGGAGTTGATTCTAGTCGACGACGGGAGCCGTGATCGCTCGGCCGAGATCATTGCCGGGCTGAATCAGGAAGATCCCAGGGTCAAGGGCCTCAGCTTCTCCCGAAACTTCGGTTTTCAGGAGGCGGTAACGGCCGGCTTGGCCAACGCCTCTGGCGATGCGGTCGTGCTTTCTGACGCCGATTTGCAAGATCCGCCAGAGGTCATCCCGCAAATGATCGCTCGTTGGCAAGAAGGCAATGATGTGGTTTACGGCGTGCGGGCCAATCGCGAGGGCGAGACCTGGTTTAAGAAGTCAACAGCCAAAATCTTCTATCGGACCATCCATCGCATTACCAGCGTCGACATTCCGCTAGACACGGGCGATTTTCGGCTCATGGATCGCCGGGTCGTCAACGCCATCCTAAGAATGCCGGAGCGCAGCCGGTTCCTGCGAGGCATGGTTCCCTGGGTGGGCTTCAGACAGAGCGGCTTGCCTTATCAGCGCCAGGCCCGTTTTGCCGGCGAATCCAAGTTCAATAGCGTCAGGCAGATGTTGCCTTTTGCCCTGGATGCGATCACCAGCTTTTCTTACTTCCCGCTGCAACTGGCTACCTATTTGGGATTCATAGTCGCCAGCATAAGCCTGATCGCGATCTTGGTTGTGATTTCCTTGCGCCTCTTCGGCCGGCAACAGGAACTGACCGGTCAGGCCACGACCCTGGTCGCCGTACTATTCCTGGGGGGAGTTCAGCTTATTTCGTTGGGTATTATTGGCGAATACCTGGGTCGGATTTATGATGAGGTGAAGGGTCGGCCCCTGTATTTGGTGGACAAGAAATGGGGTTTCAATGAAGTCGATCACTCTGGGGCAGACGAGTGAGCCAATTCCTGACACCATCTGCTGTTATCGCGGTCGATCCCGGGCGTGACAATAAGCAGGTGGGTGAGCAGGCCATGGTCGCCGGCCGCTAGCCGCCGATTTCAGACATAACTCGATTAAGCGGGATTACGTCCCGGTCCAGATCATGTCCCCAGGGTTTCCACCAAATCGCCTCTTCGATGATTTGGGCTAGCTCCTGATCGCCGGCTCCGGTGCGTAGCGGTGTGATCAGGTCGACTTCCATTTCCCTGAGAAGACATAGCCGCAGCCGGCCGTCGGCCGTCAATCTGGCCCTTGAACAGGCCGAGCAGAAAGGCTGGGTTACAGAACTGATGAAGCCGATCTCGCCCCGGGCATTGGGCAGCCGGTAGAGGCGTGCCTCGCCATCCAATTCGCCGCCATTGGCCGGCACAAGCGGCGCCACTCCGGCGCCTATCGTCTCCATTAACTCCTCCTGGCTGACTACTCCCGCAACCTGAAAGTCGCTCACCTCGCCAAAAGGCATCATTTCAATGAAACGAATCTGCCATGAGTGGTCGAGCGTCAAACGGGCCAGATCGACCACATCTTGCCGATCGTTGTAGCCTCTGACGATGACCGCGTTTAGCTTTACCTCGATGCCGGCTTTTTCGGCCGCCTCAATACCGGCCCAAACTTCTTTTACTTCACCCCAACGCGTGACCGTTTTGAACTTGGTCGGGTCCAGCGTGTCGATACTTATATTGACCCGGCTCAGACCGGCCCGGGCCAGGGGCTCCGCCAAGCGGTCAAGAAGCAGGCCGTTCGTGGTCATCGCCACCGTTTTGACGCCTGGAGTGCCGCCTATGCCGTTTACTATTTCGACCAGATTGGCTCGCACCGTGGGTTCGCCGCCGGTGAGCCGGAATTTCTTGAAGCCCAATCCCGCAAATATCTCGACCAGGCGCTGGATCTCATCGTCCTGCAGTAGTTCCTGTCGTGGCCGGAAAGTCATATCTTCGGGCATGCAGTAGACACAGCGAAGATTGCACTTGTCGGTCAGTGAAATGCGTAGATAGTTGATATTCCGACCAAAGCGGTCAACAGACATTGGTTAGTCCTTTTATCGCCCGCTTGACTCGGGAGCGCCGAACAGCGTAACGTTCTTTGGGACCGGATTCCGCCTAGGCTAGCCGTCGGCGAACCGGTGGAGAGCAACATCTTTAGCACGCGAGTGCCAGAGTATAATACGATCTCAGATGCTCGATAGGCTAGATTATAGGCGAAGTGCTAACTTTTAATCAAGGTTTTCTGTTTTATTCCGAGTAAATCATCCTTAACAGATGGCTAGGCGTCAGGTAAACAGCGGCTTTCAGTCTTACAAGACGGGCGTTTGCCGGTTATAATGCCAACCTTACTAATTCGAGTCCTTGCTTCTGAACGACGACTTCTTCACAAGGGATCACAGTTCGCTTAGGAGCTTTCTTGCTGGCAACCAATTCGATATTTGCCGAGCGTTATGTGTTAGGAGTTCAAATTGCGTAGTTCAAGACGCTCTATCATACCCCTTTGGCTGAGCCTGACGCTCGCCGTCACCTTTGTTTTAACCGCAATCATAGTGTCGGCGTTCGCGTTCCTATCATTGGAGGCATTCATGAGCCGGCCGCTAAACCCTTTGGCCCAGGCGGCCGAAGCGGTCAGTGATGTCGTGCTGACGCCACTGCCGCAGGAGGGGCAGGCGCCGGTTCCCGTTGTCCAGGAAGGCCAGCCGACACCGACCCTCATCCCAACCAGTTCCCCGGCGCCGCAATCGGAGCGCAAGAATGTATTGGTCATGGGCATCGATCGCCGACCAGGCGAGGCCTTCATCTCCCGGACGGATTCGATGATGTTGGTGTCAATCGATCCCGAGTCAGACAGCGCAGCCATCCTTTCGATACCGCGCGATCTTTATGTTGTAATACCTGGCAGGGGCCAAGACCGAATTAACACGGCGTTTGTCTATGGCTCTACCGGCAATAACCCGGCCGGCGGTGCACAATTGGCGATGCAAACGGTTGAGTACAATCTCGGCGTGCCGGTCCATGACTATCTACTGGTTGATTTCAGCGCAGTGACCCGTGGGATTGATGCTCTCGGCGGCATTGACGTCCAGGTACCGTATGACATCTATGACCCTACCTATCCCGATATGAACTACGGCTATGATCCGCTCTACATTGAGGCTGGTTTACAGCACATGGACGGCGCGACGGCGCTGAAGTATGCGCGCACGCGCCACCAAGACAATGATTTCTATCGCGCCCAACGACAGCAACAGGTGATAATGGCGGCGCGCCAGAAGATGCTCGGCCTGGGCCCGGCTGAATTATTGCGCCAGGCGCCTTTCTTATACCAACAGCTTAGCAGCGGCGTGCGTACGGATTTGAGCCTGGACGAGATCATTCGGCTGGCCACCACGGCATCCGGCATACCAACGGAGAATATCCGGAGAGAGGTCTTGGATCAGGATTACGTGATGGCTTATCGAACGCCGGCCGGAGCCAGCGTGCTGGTACCGCTTAACGAGCAGATCGCGCCCTTGATCCAGGAGATGTTCCACGGTTCATGAACCGGCGTGAATTCAAGAAACGGCTGGCAGGAGGTCCGCTGTTGCTGGACGGCGCGATGGGCACCGTCTTGCACGACAGGGGCATCCCGATTGACGATTGCTTTGACGCCATCAGCCTGGAGGATCCTGCGCTGCTGGCCGACATTCACAGAGGATACATCGCCGTTGGGGCGGATATCATCGAGACCAATAGCTTCGGGGCCAATCGTTTCAAATTAGCTCATCATGGGCTGGAAGACCAGGTACAGACGATCAACGAAGCAGCCGTGACTGTCGCTCGGCGCGTCATCGAGAGCTCGTTCACAGAAATCCTGTTGGCCGGGTCGGTTGGACCCCTGGGTGTTCGACTGGCGCCCTTAGGTCGGGTACCGGCCGTAGAAGCAGAGAGGGCTTTCACAGAACAGATCTCTGCCCTAATCACCCCGCCGGCGGAGTTGCCCGGCCAGCGAGGCGTTGATTTGATTGTCCTGGAAACGATGCCAGATTTGGCCGAGATGGCGTCGGCCGCCAGGGCTGCCCGCCAATTGGCGCCTGACATTCCGGTTATCGGCATGATGGCCTTCACCCGCGATGATCGCACTTTATTAGGCGATACGGCGACCCGGGTGGCCGACTTTCTGGCTGAGCTGGATCTCGACGCCCTGGGCGTGAATTGCAGCAGCGGCCCCGTTCAAGTGCTCAGGTTGATCGCCTCCATTCGAGAGCGCTTGCCCGACATGCCTCTGGCGGCCTCGCCGAACGCCGGCTGGCCTCAGCAGCAAGAAGGCGGACGAGTTTTGTATCCGGCGACGCCGGCTTATTTTGCCGGCTACGCCCGGGCCTTTGTCGACGCAGGCGTACGCATAGTTGGCGGCTGTTGCGGTACGACGGCCGATCATACCGCAGCCATGCGCCAGGCGCTGGATGACCCAGATCCGGCGCCCGCGATGGCAGCGCCCCTTGCGGCCGGGTCGGTTCGCGGTCGACTGTCAATACCCGCGGCCGACCAGCCGACGCAATTGGTGCAGGCCCTTGAAGAAGAGCGCTTCGTCGTTACCGTAGAAATGAGCCCGCCACGAGGCATCGCTGCCCAGCGGTTATTGGCCGGCGCGCGAATGTTGAAAGAGGCAGGGGCAGGTTTCATCGACGTGGCTGACAGTCCCCTGGCCCGCATGCGCATGAGCGCCTGGGCAGCCGCCCACCTGGTACAACGAGAAATCGAACTGGAGGCGATATTGCACTTTCCTACGCGGGGCCGCAATCTGTTGCGGATTCAGGGCGATTTGTTGGCTGCCCATGCCTTGGGCATCCGCAATTTATTCGTGGTAATGGGCGATCCCACGCAGATTGGCGACTATCCAGAAGCGATGGATAACTACGATATTGTTCCTTCCGGTCTCATTCAATTGATCAAAGATCGCTTGAATAGCGGCCTTGATCAGGCCGGGCAGACGATCGACCAGCCGACCAGCTTTACCGTCGGCTGTGCGCTTAACCTGGAACCGGCCGACGTGGATCGTGAGTTTCGCTTGCTGGGAAAAAAGATCAGAAACGGAGCCGATTTCGCCTTGACTCAGCCGGTCTTTAACCCGGCCGTGGCCCGGGAATTCATCGCTGTTTGCCAGAATGCCTATGGTCCGGACATGATCCCGATAGTCGGCGGCGTTCAGCCTCTTTACAGCAGCGGCAACGCCGAGTTCTTGCATAACGAGGTACCGGGTATCACAATACCAGATGGTCTGCGGGCGCGGATGCGAGCGACGGATGATCAGCAGCGGGAAGGTGTGCGAATTGCCCGGGAGATCCTCGAAGAGATGCAACCGAGTATCCAGGGCGCATATATGATTCCGGTGTTCGGGCGCTACGATCTGGTCGCTGATGTGCTCGATATATTGTCTGGCCCAAAAGTGGCATTGTAGCCTGATTCTAGTCGCGCTATAACAAGCTTGTTCACAAAAGCTTCCCTGGCCAGAGGAGAGGGTCTCCGATGATATTTGCTGTCTTTGCTTTGATCGGTCTGATGGCCGGAGGCGTCATTAACGTCTTGGCCGACGATCTGCCGGCCCGAGTCAGACCACAGCGCCCTCACTGTCCGCAGTGTGGCCACGTTCATGGTCCGGCCGGATGGCTGGCCATCGGCCGGAAGATTCAGGGCGGCGCTTGTCCTCAGTGTGGCCTTGCCACTCGCCGCCGGGCGCTGTTGGTAGAAATTGGGACAGCCATATTGTTTGCTGCGCTGCCGGCGCTCATTTCACCCACCCTGGATCTGATCATTTACAGCGTTTACATAGCAATCCTGATCCTGATCATCGTCGTCGACGCGGAACATCGTCTGGTTCTGCACGTGGTCACCTTGCCGACGATGGCCTTTGCCCTGGTTGCCAGCTACCCATTAGAAGACAATACCATCAGGTTGGCCCTCGTGGGAGGCGCAGTCGGGTTCGTGCTTTTCTTTCTCGCCTACCAACTGGGCCAGCGTCTGTTTGGCCCAGGAGCGTTGGGTTTCGGCGACGTCACGTTGGCCACCACGATGGGCCTTATGCTAGGATTTCATCGCATCTTTTTTGCCCTGGTGCTGGGCATTCTGCTTGCCGGGCTATGGAGTCTGGTGGGATTGCTGACCGGCCGGATCAGCCGGCGAAGTTACTTCGCCTACGGACCTTTTTTGGCCGTGGCCGGGATAGTCACGATCATCTGGGGGGATCGCCTGTACGCCTGGGTGATCGGCACATAAGCCTCGGTTGCCAGCGTTTGCTAGCAAGTTGAACGGGCCGCGATTCTCACGGCAGCCCCCTTTGACAACCTGTCACCCGTAGGCAGGATCTCAATCACTTTGATCAAATCAGATGCCGCCGTCCATCAGGGACGCGCCTGAGAGTGGCTTGAATTCACCTTCAAGGCGAAGTTCGAGATGGCGATCTTTGAGTGCCATCTCGACACAGGTGAATCGCCCGCCTAGACCTTGCCGTTCAAGCTGTTCTGGAAGCGTGGCCTGGATGATCCGCGAAGGATTTGAAAGCTCCTGGCGCGCGATCTTCTCGACGTTGATGGCTGCAAGGACGGCTTTCGCCTTAATGTCAAAACGCCTGGTGTGTTCGTGTACCACTAATGTACCGCGTTTCAGCCTCAGTTTGCGGTCGACTGATACTGGATCGTTGACCAGGCAATAGGTGAACTTGAGGAAGGCGGTTATCGGCTTATGAATGTGGACGATGAAGCCGATTTTGGCCTCGCTTTTATTGATGATCACCCGCATGGTAGCGACATTATGAACCAGGTTGACGCCCTGACCGGTCAGCGTATGCTTGCTGAACATGGTATAGACCAGCTTTCTAAGGACAGCGCTCAACTCATCACCATCCAGGCTCGATTCGAAGCGACCGTCGCTGATCAGGGCGCTGGCAATTCTGGCTTCAATTTCATCGCTCGGGTATTTCTCGGCAGTGACGGCTTCAATCTGAGCGCGTAGTTGCTCGTCTGTAGGTTCGATTCGTGGCATAACGTTTGTGACGCGACTGGGCGTCCGGCCTAATAGAGTTGCCGAGATAGCCCAAGCCGGCGAGCCTCTTGCTCCTGTCGGATGCTCTCAACTTGATACTTGGGTGTTGCTCAGGCAAACCAAGTTTACTCCATGTAGGGCCATCTGTGTAGCGTACTTCGGTGGCATACGTCCGAAGCGTACTTTGGTAGCTTGCTACGGCAGTGTCCTTCGTCGGTTGGTCGAAGCTCTGGTAAAATTTCGTGTTCAGGCGGCCAATAGCCGCGCCAAGCGGACGGAGAATGGCCTTATTGGCGACGATGAGCAAATGAGCAAGGAATCAGTGGTAATCCGGCCGGTGACGAATGTCGCCGACGCCCGCAAGTTGGAAGAGATTCAAAGCCTAACCTGGGGCATGAGCGAGATTGAAGTCTTGCCGGGTCGCTTTTTGCACGCCATGCACTTCAACGGTGCTTGTCTACTCGGCGCCTACGATGGCGCCGATCTGATTGGATTCGTATTTGGCTTGTTGGGCACTGTCCAGGGGTTGGATGATCGTATTGATCAGGTGGCGGCCGCTCGCCTGCAAATGTATTCGGCGATCATGGGCGTGATGCCCGATTACCAAGGAACCGGCGTGGGTTATCGTCTGAAAGTTGCCCAGCGCGAGTTTGCCCTGCGCATCGGCGTCCGGCTCATCACCTGGACCTATGATCCCCTGGAAGGCCGTAATGGCTACCTGAACATTCGCAAATTGGGTGTGGTTTGCAATCAATATGAACGTGACTTTCATGGGGAAGTGGGCGGCATTAACGCCGGGTTACCGACAGATCGTTTCTACGTCGAGTGGTGGGTAACCAGCCATCGGGCGAAAGGCCGTCTCGCAGCTCGCAGGCCACCGCTGACTCTCGATAATTACATGAGCGGCGGCGCTGTCATCGTAAATCGGGCGGATCGTGACGATAGTGATTTCGTCACTCCCCCGGCCGCTTTTGAGCGGGTGCACTCCCGATTCGCCCTGGTTGAAATTCCGAATTCCATCCAGAAGATTAAGGAGCAAGACATGGAACTTGCCGGTAATTGGCGGACCCATACTCGTGACCTCTTTGAGTATTACTTCGCCCAGAACTACTTACTGACTGACTTCGTCCGATTTGAGGATTCCGGTGGTTTTTGGCGCAGTTACTATGTCCTGACCTTGGGAAATAGTTAGGCCATGATTATTGAGCAGATTGATCTCTACTTTATCAGCCAGGAACTTGTCAGCCCCTTCGTGACCAGCTTTGGTAAACAGCTAGAGCGCCAATGTCTGATCGTGGCAATGCGCGCCGATGGGCTGGTTGGCTGGGGTGAATGCCCGGCCAATAGCTCGCCAGGATACAGCTACGAAACCAGCGGCACCGCCTGGCACATCCTGACCCAGTTTCTGATTCCGGCCGTTTTGGGCCGAGATTTGGAGCAACCGGAACAGGTCGGCGGTTGGATGCGCTCCGTGCGCGGCCACCCAATGGCCAAGGCGGCGATTGACCAGGCAGCCTGGGACATAACTGCCCATCGTGACGGGCGGTCTTTCGCCGAGAAACTAGCCGACCCCTATCCTGAAGGGCCGAAAAAGCGGGTCAAAGTCGGCGTAAGCATTGGCATCCAACCGACGATCGACGACACGATGACCGTGATAAAGAACCATCTGGATCAGGGTTACAGTCGCATCAAGCTCAAAATTCGGCCCGGACACGATCTGGAATTGGCCCGGGAAGCGAGAAAGGCGTTTCCTGATACCTTGATCATGCTTGACGCAAATTCGGCCTATCGCCTCGATGATGCACCTATCTTACAGGCGATGGATGAGTTGGAGTTGCTCATGATTGAACAACCACTGGGCTATGATGACATTTACGATCATAGTCGGCTGCGAGCGCTGATAGGCTCGCCGCTGTGCCTGGATGAAAGCATTCATTCCGCCGATCATGCTCGCTACGCTCTGGCAATCGGCGCCTGCGACATCGTCAACATCAAACCAGCGCGAGTCGGCGGTTGGACCGAGGCCCGCGAAGTGCATGATCTTTGCCGCCAGCGGGACATGCCGGTCTGGTGCGGCGGTATGTTGGAAACGGGAATCGGCCGGGCCGCTCAACTCGCGCTGGCTTCTTTGCCCGGCTTCACACTTCCGGGGGATATTTCGGCCACAGAACGCTATTATGCTGAGGACATCGCCAGGCCCGATTTCGTGCTGAATGCCTCAGACAGCACGATTACGGTGCCAACTGGACCGGGCCTGGGCGTCGTCATTGACATGGAACGGTTAAAGGCCTGCACGGTTCGCCAGGAACACTTTCGAGCCTCGCGCATGGAATCAGCCCGTTCATCAGATGGAGCGAAAGATGTTTAGCGACGACAAAATCGCCTTCATTGGCAGTGGCACAATGGCCGAAGCCATGATTCGTGGCTTGTTGAGCCAGAAGCTGGTCAAGCCCGAACAGATTGTCGCTACCGGACCGCGGCCCGAACGAGGCGAGCGGCTGCACAAGCGACATCATATTCAGGTGACGACGGACAATCGTGTGGCCGCCGAAGAAGGGCAAATCGTGGTGTTGTCTGTGAAGCCTCAAGTTCTGCCGGAGGTGATGGCTGAGATTCGCGGGCACCTTCGCCGACAGGACCTGGTACTATCGATCATCGCCGGCATGCCGATTCGAGTCATTGCCGATGGCCTGGCTCACGCGGCCGTCGTCCGGGCTATGCCCAACACGCCGGCCCAGATCGGTCAGGGGATCACGGTTTGGACGGTAACACCGGAGGTCACCGACAACCAGAAACGACAGGCTCAGGCTATCCTGGCCTCGCTTGGTGAAGAAGAATTCGTCGACGACGAGGATTATCTCGATATGGCAACGGCCCTGAGCGGCACTGGACCGGCCTACGTTTTTTTGCTCATGGAGGCTATGATCGACGCCGGGGTGCACATGGGTTTCTCTCGCCGGGTCGCCAAGCAATTGGTCTTTCAGACCATGCGTGGTTCGGTAGAGTTTGCCGACCGGTCCAAGTTACACGTGGCAGAGTTGCGGAACCAGGTAACTTCCCCTGGCGGGACCACGGCCGCGGCGCTCTATCACATGGAGAAGGGCGGGCTGCGTACGGTCATTTCGCGCGGGATCTGGGCCGCCTATCAGCGTTCCATTGCCTTGGGAGAAGGCAAAAAGCGTGGCGAGCCCTCCGACTGATAGACGCCTGGACCTTGGTATTGCCGGCTGTTGCGACGATCTGATATTACAGTGGACGGCATGAAGGACCAGGTTATTCTGCAAGACCGTCAGGGGAGCCGTTGGCTGAGCTTTCACCGGCCGCGACGAGTTGTCGTCGCTCGCCATCGGGCCGAAGTTTTCCAGAAATTGGCCGAAGTTGAACATGAGGTTAAGGAGCGGGGTTTGTATGCGGCTGGCTTCATAACCTATGAAGCTGCGCCGGCCTTCGATCCGGCCCTTGTGGTAAGATCGCCCGCTGGGTTACCGTTGTTATGGTTTGGATTGTATGAGCGAGCCGAACCCATCGACGTTCCAACAGGACGGGCGCCATATACCGTTGATCAATGGCAGTCGTCCGTCACGCGCGCCGACTACGAGTCCGCTATAGGCCGCGTCAAGGATCACATCGCGGCCGGGGAAACCTACCAGGTCAATTACACTTATCGCCTGTGCACGCCTTTCGACGGCCAGCCTTGGGGCCTATTCTTGGACCTTATTCAGGCACAAGAGTCATCTTTCGCCGCTTATCTTGATCTCGGATCACAGGTGATTTGCTCCGCCTCGCCTGAACTATTCTTCGAACTCAGCGGAACGCGACTCATTTCCCGCCCTATGAAGGGCACGGTCGAGCGCGGTCGGACGCTGGTAGAAGATCGCTCTAAGGCAGAGTGGCTCTATCATTCGGAGAAGAACCGGGCTGAGAATGTCATGATCGTGGATATGATACGTAACGACATGGGCCGGGTTAGCACCATTGGCAGCGTGGAGGTGCCCACGCTATTTGACGTGGAGCGTTATCCGACCTTGTGGCAGATGACGTCGACGGTGACTTCGCACACGGAAGCCAGCCTGGCTCAGATTATGGCCGCCCTTTTCCCTTGCGCATCGATAACCGGCGCGCCCAAGGTCAGCACGATGGGCATCATAGCTGAGTTGGAAACCTCGCCGCGCGGCGTCTATACTGGCTGCATCGGTTACCTCGCTCCCGACCGTCAGGCCCAATTCAATGTTGCCATTCGAACTGTTGTCGTGGATAGAGATGCCGGTTTCGCCGAATTTGGTGTGGGTGGCGGCGTCGTTTGGGATTCGGGAACCGATTCAGAATACGCTGAATCCCTTACCAAGGCCAAGATTTTGTTTGAACGTCGGCCGGCGTTCCAGCTGCTTGAGTCATTGCTTTGGTCCCCTGATGAAGGCTTCTATCTGCTCGAGCAGCACCTTGAGCGATTGGCCGCTTCTGCTACTTACTTTGGTTTCGAAATCGATGTCGATGCTCTGTCAGCCAGGCTAGGCGAGGCTATTTCATCATATCCCCAAGAACCACAGAAGGTTCGGTTATTGTTGGAGCGGAATGGACATATATGCTTGGAAGCAGCGCCCCTTGGTGAGGTGCGGTCGTTGACGGTAGCTGTGGCCGAGGCGCCGGTGAGTTCTGAGAATGTGTTCTTATACCACAAGACGACTAATCGAACGGCGTACGAGGTGGCAAAGGCGTCGCAACCGGGTAACGACGAAGTATTATTGTGGAATGAACGCGAGGAACTGACGGAAGCTACGACAGCCAATATCGTCGTGAAGCTGGCTGGCGAGCTGCTGACGCCGCCCGTGTCTTGCGGTTTATTAGCTGGCGTGTTTCGGGGCCGGCTGTTGGCCGAAGGAAATGTCCAGGAACAGGTGATATCGTTGAGTGATCTAGAACGCTGCCAGGAGATCTACCTGATCAATTCCGTTCGTAAATGGCGCAGAGCAAACCTGCGTCCCTAGTGGCGGATGTTACCATTTGGGTTGGGTGGCTACGATCTCGGCTATGATCGAGACAGCGATTTCCTCTGGCGTTCGAGCGCCAATGGACAGTCCGATAGGGCCGTGAATCCGGTCTATGTTGCCTTCGTCGAGCCCGGTGGTTAGTAGTCTCTCTCGACGAGCGGCGTGAGTTTTTGGACTGCCAAGGGCGCCTATGTAAAAGGCGGAGCTCCGCAAGGCGTGTCCCAGTGCCGGATCATCGATCTTGGGATCATGGGTCAAACTGGCGATAGCGGTCGAATCAGTGATTCTGAGTTGGGCGAAAGCCTCGTTAGGCCAGGCCTGGATAAGTGAATCAACGTGAGGGAAGCGCTCATCGCTGCCAAAGGCTCGGCGAGGGTCGATCACGATGGTCCGGTATCCGAGCGTCTTGGCCATCAATGTCAGAGCGATGGCGATATGTACGCCGCCGATCACGATCAGCGTCGGGGCTGGACGTACAACTTCGATGAAAAGGTCTATCGGCTCGGCATAAGAGTCGGGCACAAGCAAGCTTTGCCTACTCGAAGTGGCCTTGGCTAGAGCGGCCCGGGCTGCAGCGGCCGCCAGGCCGTCGATGGCCAGACCGATGTCGCCGAATAATCGTCCACTGCGCTGAACGATGATTCTCCGGCCGACGATTTCTTCCGGCCCGGCGATGACCGTGACCACGGCGAACGGCTCGTCTTCGTTCAATAGGTCGCGCAAGAAGTTGAAATTAGTTGGCTGCAGTGGTTCCACGAAGACGTCGATGGTTCCGCCACACGCCAGGCCGACGTCCCAAGCCGTCTCGTCGGCCACGCCAAAGTGCAGTAGCTGTGGCTCACGTGTAAGTAAGACCTCGCTACCCACTTCAGCCACGGCACCCTCCACGCAACCGCCACTAACCGACCCGGCGATGCGACCGTCGGCGGTGATCGCCATCTTGGCCCCGACGCCCCGTGGCGCGGACCCCCAAGTTTCAATGACGGTGGCCACGGCCACCGGTGCATCTTCGGCCAACCAATCTTCAACTCGCTGAATTACATCGCGCATCTCAACCATCCTCCTTGAGAATCGCGGCTAGCTGTGAGAGGTTTTTGTTCGTCGTCGGCGAATGCCAGCACATACTGGTTTCTTCCAAGGGTAATAGAGTACAGATTCTCCTGGTCTTCATGGATCATGACGATATCGTCCTTCGTGACCGAATGCTGCTTGTGGCCGAATATTGCCTGCGCACGGGCCGGCGTTGCTCCAACCGCGACAGGTGGTTGGCCAGTTGTTCCAGGCTGCTCAGATTATGCGCTGGAAGAAAATCGTCTACATAAGGCAAGGCAGCCTGCAAGCCTCGCGTCAGCGGCTCGTAGTCAGGCGATCCCAGCAGTGGGTTTAGCCAGATGAGCCGGTGGCAACTGCGCTGCAGCCGGGAGATTTCATGGGCTAACAAGGCCGGCTCGCCGCGATCCCAGCCATCGCTGATCAGCAGCACAACCGCGCCGCGACTCAAAACCCGTCGGGCCCAGTCGTAGTTGAAACGCTTGAGGGCGCTGCCGATACGGGTGCCGCCGGCCCAATCCTGGACGGCCGTTGAGACCTCTTTCATGGCCCGCTCCACATCGCGATCCTGTAGCTGGCGGGTGATACGCGTGAGCCGAGTGCTGAAGACAAAGGCTTCTACGGTGCGTTCAGAGCCAGCGTTCAGGCTGTAGATGAAATGCAGCAACAGTCGTGTATAACGTTCCATCGAGCCGCTAATGTCGGCGATGACAACCAGCGGACGCGGGCGGAACTTGGGTCTACGTTGGGCCCATTCCATTATTTCGCCCCCATAGCGTAAGTTTCGTCGCCAGGTGCGCCGCATATCAAGCACCGCACCGCCGCCCGGCCGGTGGCGCCTGGTCCTTCGCTGACCCAAATACCATAGCAGCCGGCTCATGAGCAGTTTGACCGCTTCCAACTCACCTGGCGTCATCTCTGAGAAATCCTTGCGCCGGAGCAATTCGGATTGGCTGTAAGTCTTGCTTAACTCGAGTAGCGGCGATGCCTCCGCCTGCCGATCGTCTTCATCCGTCATTGGTCTGGGCGCTGGAGATTCGAGCGAAGGTGGCCTGACCGGCGACTGCCTGGTTGCTTCAGGTCGAGCGCGTGCTGCCATCGCGATTTCGATCTGCTGGCCGGCATGATTACGCCAGAAAAGGTCGAAAGCCTGGTCAAAGAGAGGTATGTCTTCCTTGTCGTGAACGAGCAAACAGCGGGCCGTGTAGTAGAAATCGCGCTTGCGGCCGATGGCAATATGCTCCAATGCCTGCACCAGGACAATCATCCGGCTCGGATTGATGTCTAGCCCCAGAGCGTGCAGTAGTCGTCCAAAAAGAATCAGGTTGTGGAGTAATTGGCCACTCTCGGTGGCGGGTCGACCGTCGTCAGTCGCCAAGCTGACCTTCCTTGCCGACAAGCTTGCTGACCGAGTTTCTCACCTCAACAAGCTCAACGGCTCACGCTATCCAAGATTCGCCGCGCGCCTTCGCCTTGTACTGCGCTCACGTCATCCTTGTATTTCAGGATGACGCCCAATGTATCATCCACGATTTGGGCATCCAGGGCTTGCCGGTCAAGAGCAACCAGAGCGGCCGTCCAGTCAAGCGTTTCGGCAACGCCGGGAATCTTGTACAGATCCGCCTGCCTCAATTCCTGAACAAAGCCGGTGATTTGGCGCGCCAGGGCCAATGGCGCTTCAGGAACCTTGGCCTGGACTATCTCAAGTTCCTTCTCGAATGACGGGTACTCTATCCAATAGTACAAGCAGCGGCGCTTCAAGGCGTCATGCACTTCACGGGTGCGATTCGACGTCAAAACGACCACCGGCGGCTTTTCTGCCTGGATAGTGCCGATTTCCGGAATCGTGATTTGAAAATCCGAAAGCACCTCTAACAAGAAAGCCTCGAATTCCTCATCGCTGCGGTCGATTTCGTCGATAAGCAGGACGGGCGGTCGATCGTGGTCATGCTCGATCGCCTGAAGCAGCGGCCGGCGAAGCAAGTATTCCGGTCCAAAAAGCTCCGCCTCAGTGGTTTTTTGGCCGCGAGATTCGGTCAGCTTTATGTGCAGCATCTGACGGCTGTAATTCCACTCATAAATCGCCTGGTTGACGTCCAGACCTTCATAACACTGGAGACGAATCAAGCGGGTGTCAAGCAGGCCAGCCAGAACCTTGGCGATCTCGGTCTTGCCCACACCGGCCTCGCCCTCCAGGAACAACGGCCGATTCAGCTTTAGAGCCAAGAACAAGGAGGTCGCCAGTCCTCGGCCGGCAATATAGAGTTGCTCGCGAAGCGCCGTCTGTAGTCGGTCAATCGATTGTGGATTCATCTTATAATGGCATAGACCATTGGCCGGCGGCCGGTCTCTTTGTGCAGGTACCTCGATAGGGCCTGTTCGACCCGCTTACAGAGCTGTTCGTGGTTACGACCGCTGGCCCGGATAGCCTGGTCGATCGTGTCGACGGCGCCGTCGAGCACTTCGCCAGCTTGCTCCAGGTAAACGAATCCCCGCGATATCAACTCTGGATCGCCATCCATTTGACCGTTGTCATCCAGTGCTATGACGGCGATGAAGAAACCGCTATCGGCCAGCCGTTCGCGGTCGCGCATGACGGCCGGGCCAATATCGCCAACTCCGCTACCGTCGACGAAAATGTAACCGCCCGGGACGCGCGGCCCGACGGTCAGGGACTGTTCGTCCAATTCCAGGATTGTGCCGTTTTCGACAACGGCGATGTTCTCATCTGGGATGCCCATCTGGCGCGCCAGATCCCTGTGAGCGGTCAAATGACGCAGCTCGCCGTGAATGGGAACGAAGAACTTGGGCTTGACCAGATTGATCAGCAACTTCATCTCTTCGCGGCTGGCATGGCCCGAGACGTGGACGTCGGCGATGCCTTCGTGTAGCACCTGAGCGCCTCTCTGCAAGAGTCGGTTGATTATCCGGTAAACCATCTCTTCATTTCCCGGTATAGGGTGAGCGGAAAGGACAACCGTGTCGCCTTCCTCAATACTGAGTTTCGAGTGGCGGCCCTGAGCAAGGCGGCCAAGCACGGCCGTCGGCTCGCCCTGGGAACCGGTGGCCATGATCGTAACCCGATTTGCCGGCAGCGAACTCGCTTGGCTGATGTCGATCAGCATCTCGTCCGGGATGTTCAGATAGCCCAGATCTCGGGCGATCTTAGAATTCTCGCGCATCGACCGGCCGGTAATGGCCAGCTTACGATTATAGCGGGCGGCCGCGTTTGTTACCTGCTGTATGCGTGAAATCAAAGATGCGAAAGTGGCTACGATAATCCGGCCCTCAGCGTTTCGAAATAGCTCGTCAAATGCTTCGGTGATGACCGCCTCTGACGGAGTCCAGCCAGGCCGGTCGGCGTTGGTGCTGTCAGCCAGGAGACAAAGAACGCCACGCCCCGAGAATTCGGCTAACTTGGCGAAATCCGGTGGCCAGCCATCTACAGGCGTGTGATCGAACTTGTAGTCGCCGGTATGGACGATCAGGCCAACAGGCGTCGTGATGCCATAGCCGACGCCATCAGGGATGCTGTGCGCCACATGAAATGGTTCTATCATGAACGAGCCAATGTGGAATAGATCGCCAGCCTCGATGGTCCTGATGTCGACTTCGCGTTCGAGCCTGGCTTCGCGCAGTTTGCCCCGAATGAGGCCTGCCGTAAGAGGCGTGGCGTAGACTGGCGCGTCCACGTCTCGTAAGACATGGCTCAATGCTCCGACGTGGTCCTCATGGCCATGGGTTATCAATACGGCCTTGACCTTATCCAACTTGTCCAACAGATATTTGTAATCCGGAATTATCAAGTCGATTCCAAGCATATCGTTTTCGGGAAACATGATGCCGGCATCGACGATGATGATCTCGTCCTTATACTCGATTACCGTCATATTCTTGCCGATTTCCCCCAGACCGCCTAGGGGAGTAATCCGCAGTTTTGTCGTCATTTTGATATCCGTCCTTCGTGTGAAGCGATCTGGAGCGCCGTGACCTTGTCCGGGCCGATCGCCTCGGCTTACTAAACGCAAAGACAGGGATGGCCTTTGAGACCGTCCCTGCCCACAAATGTTGTCTTTCGAGATTCGTCCGCTACCGAAAGTACTTCGCTACCGAACAATATTCGGTAATGAACGTCAGTTGTTTACTAGATTCCAAATTAAGACAATCAGTACAACTTGAACAACACACAGAACCGCCGTGTAAACCCACAGCGTTCTGCGAGCGTGGGCATTATCAGTTGGCGCTTTGGCGCTTGCTACCATTCTGGGAGCTTTTTCAGAGTGAACCAAGGCTTGAGCTGGCCACTCCCCAATGCGCAATACTGCCACGCTTATATTATCTTCACCACCTCGCTCATTGGCAAGTTGAACGAGCTTTTCCGTGGCCCTCTGGGTTGCCACATCGCCGACGGTCCTGGCGATCTCTTCGTCGCTCACGTGGCGGGTAAGGCCATCGCTGCAAAGAATCAGCATTTCGCCCGAAGCCAGGAGTAAATCGTACAGATCGATCTGTGGGGATCTTTCGGAGCCCAAGCTATGCAAGATGACGTTCTTTCTGGGGTGATTGGTGGCCTCTTCCTCGGTGATGGCGCCCTCTTCCAACAACCGGGCAACCAGGCTTTGATCCTTGGTAACCTGGCGCATAATCCCATTTCTCCAGTGATAGCCCCGGCTGTCGCCCACATTGGCGATCGTGGCCCGGTCGACGTGCAAAACGACCGCAACCATAGTCGTCGCCATGCGCTTACCGCTGTACTTCTCACTGGTGAGTTGGCGCAAATCGGCGTTCGCCGCCAGCATGGCCTGGCGCAAGCGCTCGCCCCAGTCGGCTGACTTTTCGAGTGATAGATAATGATGAATCGTTCGCTCGGTGGCGTAACGGCTGGCCACCTCGCCGGCGTCTGAGCCGCCTACGCCGTCGGCGACAATATATAGTCGGCCATCTCGGGATTCTTCATCGGGTCCGGACGGTTCGTGAGAGGCGACAAAATCTTCATTATGAGTACGAACGCGACCCTGGTCAGTGCGCATGGAGGAGTCAACATGCCCAATGCTGAACATTTCAGGACTATATACCTTATCCCCCCTATGGGCAAGACCTTGGGCGATTTGTGGTTCGACCGCGAGGCGGGCCGAAAGGCGCCGAATAACGGCGTCATGAACAGGGTTGACCTTGGGCTATCAGCGTCCCTCGCGCGCTTCAACAATGTCGGCCACACGATGCGCCAGACGGTCGATCCACCAATTGCTCACTGCGCGCAGCACGACGAGCACGGCCAGCACTGCCAAACTAGTTTGTAGAGCCTTCTGTCGACTCTCGGCCGGTAGCATGTCGTCAAGCATCTTCTGAGCGACGCCGATACTGAATGCTAACTCTGACGGTGGAGCCGCCGGGACAACCACCTCGCCGCTCTCGTCACCCCGGGCACGCGCGGTAACCTGCGCATCCAATGACTCAAGGCTCTGGCTAATCATGGCCAGGGTAGAACTCTCCATCAGACGCTGGCCAACGCTGGCCAGGCGGCCGCCAACCTGGGCGTCGCCGCTGTAATACATCAGGGTCTTGTCATCCTGCGCTTCCAGACGCAATTGGCCATCACCACTGACGAAGCCCGGCGCTCCCCGGCCGTCGACATGAAGCTGGCAAGACTCAGGCGGATTGAGGTCTGATAGGTTGACGGTACCCTTGTACAACCCCTGAACCGGACCGATACGGATCTTCATGGCTGCCTTATAATCATTCTCGCCCATTTTCTCTAGCTGCTGCACGCCGGGCAAGGTATTGCTGAGAACTTCTGGATCTAGCATCGATTCCCAAACTAAATCACGCGGTGCATTAAATGTGTATGTTCCTTCAACTTTCATGGTGATTACTCTTCGTTGATTTCAAACGTCTCCAATTTGGCCACCAGTTCATCCAGCCGCTCGTTTAGACTCTCCAAATCCGCTTGCGAAGGCACGCCGCGCCTGGTTAGGATCTGCTCCAACTCCTGATCGCTGGGTAGGGGAACGTCCCGTTTCTGGGGGCCGACAGAGATCAGCTTTACCCTCAAGGCTTCCCCTTCTTCCTGGTCTAGCTCGCCCGACGAAATCAGGGCCTGTATGCGTTTCTCGATTTCTGCGTTGACATGCTGAAACAGCTCCAGCGGTGAGGCCAGCGTACGTCTCAGACCGGTTAAGGTCTGGCCACCCGACTGAATCAGGCCAGTAAGCACCGACCTTGGCAGAAAGCCGCCTTCCTTCTTCTCCTGTTCAAAGATGATCTGCGTCAGTGTCACGGCCGTCAAGTCTTCCCCGGTAAGATGATCGGTGATCTGGACTTCTTCACCCTGCTTAATCAGCTCAGCGATTCCGTCGAGGGTTACATACTGCTTCTCCTGAGTGTTATACAGTTTTCGATTGGGGTAGCGCTTGATGAAAATCATGAGCGTGTTCCTTAACGGCCGCGGCTGTCTTCTGGGGTCGGCATTCGGCGTCGAGCGCCGAACGACTGCTCATTCTCCGATCTGATTATATGCCCCCAGCTAAATCAATGTCAAATGCAAAAAAACAAGAAGAGGAGATGTCTACCGAATTTGGTAGACATCTCCTCTTCTTCTGTTTTGAATGCAAACGCCAGGTAGCTCGGCCACCCGGCGGCTAGGAAGTAGAGCCTAGCTCATTCTTCCTTATTGCTTAATTCGTCAACCTTCTCGGTCAGGGTCGTGATCTTGCGGCTGAGCGCGTCAATATCAGATTTGCTGGGGATGTTCATGCGGGCCAACACCTCTTCCATCCGGCCCTCATATGTTTCTTCCGCTTCGACCGACGCTTCTTCAGCTTTGCGGCGACGCCTTTCCATGACGTCTTTGATCAGCTTGCGACCGTCCTTCTCGGCGATCTCGCCACGCTCAATAAGCTTGTGGACGAATTTCTCAACCTCTTCCTGGGTCAGCGCTACGGCGCCGATGCCGGCCAGCAAAACACTGCGGGCCATCTCTAACATCGGATTGTGTCCGTTCTCGTCAAGCAGTTCTTCTGTAACTTCTACTTCTTCGGTCATTTCTGATTCTCCTTGGGTGTAGGGAGCAGGATGGCGCTTGTAGGTGGCGTCTTAGAAGCGGAGTTTTTTCCTTGGCTACTCTTCATGACCTGCCGCCTGCCCATCTATTCTCCTGATAGTGTACTTTCTTCATTCATAACGCAGTGCGTTATGAATGGATTATAACGCATTGCGTCATAGGTGTCAAGCAACTTAGACTTTGAGTTTCATCCCGGTATAATTGGCAAAAGATATTAGGGATCGCGCTTCGTTTGTGCGTGTCATCAGAGCAGGGGCGTGCCAGAGGCGTTGGGTCAAGCGTTATGGCTGAAGAGGAGTTAGAAATGGCTGACGAAACGGTCGTAGCAGTTACCGGAGTTGGCAGCTATTGGGGAGGCCGGTTAGCTGGTCGCTTGCTGAAAGAATCGACGGTCAAGGTGATTGGCCTCGACGTAAAGACGCCAGCGGCCGAGATCCCCGGCCTGGATTTTATCCAGGCCGATGTTCGGAGCCCGCTGCTCGTAGATCTGCTGCGCGCTGAAGAGGTTGCAGCGCTGTGCCATCTCGATTTTCTGAGCCTGACCGAGCGCAGCGAGACGGCCTTCGAACACAATGTAATGGGCACAATGGAAGTGCTGGGCGCCTGCGCCGAAGCTGGGGTGGGACGGATTGTCATTCGCAGTAGCACGGCCGTATACGGCGCCCACCCTGACAACTCTGCGTTCCTGACCGAGGAGACGGAGCTGCGAGGGAGCCATCGCTATGGTTATACACATGATGAGCTCGAGATCGAGGCTTTTTGCAGCGGTTTTCGCGGCCAATGGCCTGACGTGGCGCTGACTGTGCTTCGTTTTGCCAATATCATCGGGCCGGGCGCCGATACGCCCATGACCCAGTTTCTCAAGCTTCAATCGCCGCCGATATTACTGGGCTTCGACCCATTGTTACAGGTGGTTCATGAGGACGATGTGGTAGAGGCGCTCGCCCACGCGACCCTGAATAGCGTCTCGGGTGTCTTCAATGTTGCGGCTGAAGACGTCATGCCGCTTTCTCGAATCTTGCGCCTGGTCCGCAGAGTTCCGCTTCCTATATTCCATCCAATCGCCTATCGTGGCTTGTACATGCTACAAGGTACAAGTCTGCAGCCGCTACGATACGTTCCGATTGAGTGGGATTATCTGCGTTACCCATGGGTTGCCGACTTGTCGCGGATGGGGGATGAGTTCGGCTTCGCTCCGGTTTATACAGCCGCCGAGGCGCTGCGTGAATTCGCCAGGCAGCGACAGCGCGGGGAAGGCGACGACGAGTTGGCCGGTGCAGCATACGATGATCAGAGCCTACGCGATACCATCGATCGGCGGCAGCGAATCCGGGAACGCCAAACCAGCATGAAGGACCCGGCCGATGAAGCATGAGCGGCGCGGCAACTGGGCAATAACAAGGTCCACCGAGGAGTAGAGTCATGAGTGCGAGCGAAATCGAAACACACTGTGTGGCCATTACTAAGGCCGGCAGCCAGTGCAAGAACCTGGCGACGACTGGTTCGGACTATTGCCATATTCACCGACCGGTGACCATTAGTGCTGCAGACGGTAGGCCACCTACGGGGCCGCTCCCAAATGGAGCGATTAGCGACGAGCGGCTTCGCCAACAGCTGATGACTGAGCTGGACAATTTGATCAGACGTGTTAAGGCCCTCTCGCCAGAGTATGAAACGCCTGAGTTTACACACCGGCGCATGGTTGACTTGGCGGATGAACAGGCCGACAGCATGGCGCCGGACGTGAGCCTGGGAATTCTCGAGCGCCTTCGTAGTGCTGTCAACAAGGATCTGCTTGACGCCGAAACCTGGAAAGGCATGTGGTACATGGTCAACTATACGTTGGAGTATCAGAGCGATATCGTTCGCCGGCGTTTCAAAGGTGACTATGAGACCGATGGGTGGGGCCTAGATTGGGAATTCCTTGAGGCGGTGCGCCCGTTTCTGGACTTCATGTATAAACTATACTGGCGGGTAGAAACCACTGGCATTGAGAATATACCTGATTATGATCGCGCCTTGTTGGTCAGCAATCATTCGGGTCAGTTGCCCTGGGATGGGGCGATGATAATGACGGCGATTCTCAATGAACATCCGGCCCAGCGGTTGGTTCGTAACCTGTACGCCAACTGGTTCCCGTCGTTGCCATTTCTTTCGGCCGCCCTGGTCAAGATGGGCCAGGCGCTAGCCTCGGTTGAAAATGGCACGCGCCTCCTGGAGCAAGATGAGTTGGTTGGCGTTTTTCCCGAGGGGTACAAGGGCGTGGGCAAACTGTTCAAGGACCGCTATAAGCTGGCCCGCTTTGGCCGCGGTGGGTTCGTGAAAATGGCTTTGAAAACCCAGGCGCCGATCATTCCGGTGTCCGTTGTTGGCGCCGAAGAGACCTATATCTCCCTGGCCAAATCGCCGACCCTGGCCAGGCTAACCGGTTTTCCTTACTTCCCAATCTCGCCCAGATTCCCATGGTTGGGACCTCTGGGAGCAATACCATGGCCGACAAAATGGTATATTGATTTTGGCGAACCAATATCGCTGGATGCACATGGCCCTGATGCGGCCGACGACGTAGTTTTGGTGTCGCAATTGACGGATCAGGTTCGCAATATCGTACAGGAGATGATCGGATTCCGCTTGAGCCAGCGACGATCGGTGATTTACTGATATGGCATTTTACAATGACAGCGACCAGTTCATGAGTACGCTAGATAGGCTCTTTGGTAGGGTGCAGCAGGCGTATCCACAGGCGGCCGAGGATCTCGAAAAGGCGAAATTGATCCTGCGTTTTCAATGTTCAGATCCCGAGGCTAGTATCCTCATCAACGGGCGCCGCAAGCCGGCCAGCGTCACTTTCGGCGATAATCGGATACGGCCCGAGGTCGATGTCCAACTTACGGCCGACACGCTGCACGGTATCCTGCTCGGCGATCTCAAATTATCCAAGGCGCTGGCTTCCCGCTCATTGAAAATCCATGGACCGGCCCGCAAGACGCTGGCCGTGACCGGCCTGTTCCATCAGTGCCAGACGCTTTACCCGGAAGTGTTGAAAGAAAACGGATTGTTTGAGTGACCAGAGCGGGCAAAAAAGCACGGACCGCAATCGGCTCAGAGCTGAAAGCTATTTCTTAAGGAGACGTCATTTTCCACAGAGTACGACCATGGATAAGAACAGCAGGTGCAGGAAGTCAAGCACTCCCTAATCCGTGTGATCTGTGTAAATCTGCGTCCCATTTCTTTTCCAAGGAGGCGAAATGGCATTACCTTTCCCGAGTGATGAATGGGTCAAATCGGCTATGGAGAAAGTCAATAACAGTTCCGATTACGCGAAGGCAGCCGCGAATTGGGAAGGCGATATCGTCTTCATCATCACTGCAATTCCCGGCAAACACAAGGAATCGGTCCTCTATATGGACCTTTGGCACGGTCAATGCCGCGATGCCTACGAAGTGACCGATCCTGCCGCGCAGAAGTCTGAGTTCGCCATCACCGCGCCCCTGCCTGTCTGGCGTAAGGTGCTGGAGGGAAAACTTGATCCCATTAGGGGCCTGGTCTCTCGCCAGCTCAAGCTTAAAGGCAACATGATGAAGATCATGAAAGCGCCCAAGGCAGCCGTTGAGCTGGTGAACAGTTGCCAGCAAGTTGACACAGAATGGCCTGGCTAGTAACTATACTGATCTTAATAGAAGCATTGGATCAATTCTCAGCGTAGAAGCACTGAGGTTGGAATAGCCTGGCATGTGGCAGTTTAGTAGTCCCGAGATCGTATTTGGCGAAGGAGCTCTTAGTCGCCTGGCCGATATCCAGGCGCGACGCGTGGTGATCGTCACCGATCGCACTCTGGTTGAGGCCGGAACTGTAGGCCTTTTGCTTGATCAATTGGCGCCGGCTGAAGTTAAATATGAGCTTTTCTGCGACGTAGAGCCGGAACCAGCCGTCCAGACGATGGAGCGAGCCCGCCAGGTCATCGATCGGGTCAATCCTGATAACGTGATCGCTTTGGGCGGCGGATCGGTTCTCGACGTGGCCAAGGTAGCCTGGTTTATGCATGAACACCCACAAGTGGCGTTGGAGGAGATAAGCATCTTCGATACTTACTCGCGGCCGGCCGCAGGTTTGATTGCCATACCGACGACGTCGGGTTCTGGCGCCGACGTAACCGTCGGCGCCGTCCTGACTGACTTGGTCGACAAACGGAAAGTCGTGGCCTACGCTCGCGAACTGCAGCCAACGTTGGTTTTGGCCGATCCGCTGCTCGCCCGAGAAATGCCCCGGCAGCTGACGGCCAACACGGGCATGGACGCTATTAGCCACGCTATTGAAGCGTTCACCGGCGCCTGGCACAATGATTTCGCCGATGGTCTGAGTCTGCATGCGTTGCGCCTGGCATTGAAGTACTTACCGCGCGCCTGGAGAGATGGCTCAGATGAGGAAGCACGAGAGGGGATGCACAATGCGGCTACGATTGCCGGATTGGCGATCACCAACGCTTCCATTGCCTTGGGCCATGCCCTGGCGCACCCTTTGGGCGCCGTCTTTTCTCTGCCGCATGGCCAGGCAATAGGCGTGATGTTGCCTTACAGCATGGCCTACACGGCCAGCGGCGGCGGTACGCGTTATGGCGAATTGGCCCGCTGCCTTGGCCTGGATGCTCAGAGCGAGGCTGAGGGCCTAGCAAGTCTGTTGAAGATGCTTCGGAATTTGGCGTCAACGCTGTGCCTGCCCTCGACAATCCGCGACATGGGCCCGAGCGTTGATGAATTTGAAGCGGCACTGCCTGATTTGGTGGCCGGGGCAGCCATGGATCACCAATTGCTCACGACGCAGCGCGTGCCGGACGAAGCGGAGATTGAACGCCTGTATCGCTACGCCTACGCGGGCGATAATGTCGATTTCTGAGAGGCGTCGATGCGCATTGGACTTGCTTTAAGTGGTGGGGCTGCCCGTGGACTGGCTCACGTGGGCGTATTGGAGGTTCTGGCCGAAGCCGGCATTCCCATTGATTGTGTTGCCGGCTGCAGCGCCGGCTCAATCCTGGGCGCTCTCTATTGTGCAGGTATGTCTATGGAGCGCATCCGTTCGCTCGCGCCCAATATCTCCTGGCGGCGCATTGCCGAACTAGTCCGTTCAGATCAGGGACTGCTCACGTTTGAGAAACTCGAGCGCTTGATAGTAATGCTCATTGGGGACGTCGAATTTCAAGATTTGGCGCTGCCGCTCGCCGTTGTGGCCATGAACGCTGTCAACGGGGAGCGACTGATCATTCGGCAGGGCCGGGTAGCGGCCGCCGTCCGGGCCAGTTGCTCAATCCCGGGCCTTGTGACGCCGGTCGAATTCGACGGCCGGTCACTGGTGGATGGTGGGATCGTTGACAACTTACCGGTTGATGCGGCCAGGGCGCTAGACGCGGATTTTGTCATCGGCGTCGACGTGTTTGAGCCGCACTACGCGCGAAATAGGGGCCCATTGGGGAAGGGGCTGACGGCCATCGAAACGCTGGTGCGTAACACCGGCGGAGGTGTCGGCCGGGCCGATTTTCTGATAGCGCCGAAAACCGCTGGCCGAACGTACATCCGCTTTTCGGGTTACGAGGAGCTTGTGTTACTAGGCCAGCAGGCGGCCCGTGAACGCCTGCCGCTTTTGCAAAGGGCCATCACCGAACGGCGCTTGATCACAAACTCTTAGCTGGCTTGCCTTCAATAGACCGCAGGATTGATTTAGCGCCCGCGCGCGCCCCTGGCCAGAATAATAATCAAGACCAGCAGCAGTAGTATGGCCATGCCAAGTCCCACAAGCGCCAACACTGCCACGGCGTCAGGTTCGTTGGGCTCATCACCCGTTTGCTGATTGGCTTCTGTCTGCTGGTTTTCGGTATCGTCGACTGTTGCGGCCGGCGCAGATGACTGTAGCCTGTTGTCGCCCACCTCTTCAGCCTCAGCGACGACTTCACGAGGTGTTGCCGTCGGAATAGCGGTCGCCAGCTCCGTCGCAATGGGCTCCGGTGTATTGGTCGGCGTCTGAGTCGCCGTCGGCATTGCGGTTCTTGTTGCTGTGGGCGGCATTGGGCTGGGCGTTGCCGTTGAAGTGGGTAACGGCGCAGCTGTTTCTGTGACTAGCGGCGTGTTTGTAGCCACAGGCGTGTTTGTGACCACGGGCGTGTTGGTAGGTGGACCAGGGGTTGAAGTCGGCGCCACGGTTGGGGTTGGCGGCTCGGCCGATTCCAGGCTGGCATTATCCCAATACATGTCGTTGTGTTTATTGGCGAAATCGGGATTCGTTCGCATGAAGACCGTGATGGTGCTGTTCTCGGCTGTAGCCTCCAGGGACATCCGGCCCCACTGGTCAATAACACCAGCCATCGGCGCTTCGCCCGACCAAATAACGGTCGGGGCGCCCGAATTCCAGTTACCGGTCGGATCTATGCCGATCTGGAGGTGGGGATTGGCCGGCAGAACGGATTGATTAGGGTCGTCTTCGGAAGATGACCAGACCTGGGTCCAGACAGAAAACCGGTAATGCTGTCCGGGGCTTACGCCGCCGACCTGCTGATACATGCCGGCCAAGTGCGAGGCGTGAAAAGTAAACCACTGTTGAGCCGAATCCCCGCTGAACACCCTATTTGGGAACAGCGAAGCCAAAGCCCGCTTGTATTCCGGTCGGAAGTAAGGCGGATTGTGGTCCGGATCCTCCCGCCAAAATGGTGTCCATTCGGCCGCCACCTGAAGCTCAGGGATTCCATTCCACGCCGCATAGGCGCCTTCAAAACCTGGATTGCGGATCAGATTTATGGCCTGGGCGCCAGGACTGGCCTGACGATCAGCGGCGGCTGTTTTTGAGTGACTTCCGATCGCCGCCAGGCAGGCGACTGCCAAGAGTAGCATCGGAACCAGGCGACGGATGGCTCTAAACACTGACCCTTCCCGTTATTCTTGGTCACCGATGCTAACCGGGATATTCGACTGCACGAAATCATCGCTGCCGCGCTCGCCGAAGCTGGCTTCGATCTGGGCCGGCCCAGAAGCGTCGGCCGGGATAAACAATTCCAATTCCCAGTAGCCGAAGATATCCGCGGTCGCCACGCTTTCCGTCAGCAATCGGCCGTTCTCAAGCAAGATGCTTATCAAGATCTCGCGATCGGGCGCATTGTAAGCGGTACCATACAGAAGTAGCCTGTCGCCGGGCGTTAACACGCTTTCCGGAGGCGGATTGCCAATCAGGACGTTGAAGGCCCTATCATCACCGGGAGACAGAACGTCGACCTGGACTTGAGACTCGCGCCACTCTTCATTGCCTGGCTCGCCAAAGTGAGCCACGGCGCAAAGCTGACCACTCGCGTTCGTTGGCACGACGACAAATCCTTGCCAATAGCCGCTACCTCGCAGCCGGAAACTCTGGCTAGCTACTCGATTCTGGCAACCTTCACTCCATAGGGAGATGGTCAACAGGTTATCGACCGGCTGTTGGGCCACTCCGTCGAAGAAGATGTTGTAGCCACCAACTGCTTCTTCGCCCTGGAGAGGACGGTGCAAGATCAAATGGCGGTCGGAGCCATCTGGATCAACCTGTAGCATGACGGGCACTACGTCGACGGCCCCTATTGCGCCGTCCGCCTCAATGAGGGCGGCTCGTATATCGGCTTTGCCACTAACTGAATTAGGAGCAGTTAACGTCGCCTGCCAGCTGTTGAAATCACTGACCTCTGCTCTGATCTCATCCAAGGTGTGACCGGTGGCGGTGACCAGGGTAACTGAAAGCGACTGGCCGGCACCGATCTGTACCAGACCACTCACGATGATTTCACTACCCAGGAGTATCTCGCCACCCTCGGCCGGAGTAGTGATATTAACGCCTGGGCCGACCAGCGGCGTTGGCCGGGGAGTCAGGACGACCGGCGTTGCCGATGGGGTAAAGGTCGCTGCGGGCGTCACCGGTGTGCTCGTAGCCGGCAATTGCGGTGTAGTCAGGCTAGAGTTCTCCTGACGGACTGGCGCCGCCGTTGGGGCCAACGTTGGCAACTCCTCTGATTGCTGGCAAGCCGCCAGAACAAACAACAGAACGATGCTGCATACTATGCGTCCAACCATGATGGGGATTATAACGTCTCTGAGCAGTTCGTGCTCAACAACCCTGATCTCATGAGAAAGACGCAAGCTTGGTTGCCGGGCTGTGCGAAGGGCAGTAAACTGATCAGGAGTAAGCTGATGTATGTCACTGTTTCCTATTCTCTCTCTTAGCGTCATCTTGGCCGGGGCCGCGATTGTCGGGCTCTTGGCTTGGTTTCGGCCGCGATTCGCCCCGGTATCATCCGGGATTGTGCTCGGCCTGGCGCTGCTGCTCTGGTTGATCGCCGGACAGAATCTGCCACTAGGCAAGTTGCCGGACGACGGCGCAAGTATGGCTGTGGCAATGTCCCCCTATCTTCATGTCGACGCGATCGGCTGGCAACTGAGCTTCTATCTACTGCTGCTGATGATGGCTGTGGTGGTCGGTTCCCTTTCTCATTTCGACAAACTGCAATTGGTACGCACCCAGACTATTCGACAGAAAGCTCTGTTTCCGGCGATATTGCTCGTTTGCGCTGCCGCACTGTTAACTCTTTGGACGGCCTCGCTGGCTGGCCTGATTACCACCTGGGTCATATTGTCCTTCGCCTGGCTGGTTCTTTTGTGGGCCATATCAGAAGAACGAGTTGGCGCCGGCACACTCCTGACGCGCGGAGGCGCGATGCTGTTGGGGGTATTGTTTTTGTGGCTGGCGGCCGGCGTCTCGGGTGTGCAGGGTGGTAGACAGCTGATCAGCAGTGGGTGGTCGAGTGGCGCCCTTGTGTTGCTGCTTCTGGCGGCAATGGGGCCGCTCGGAGCATTGCCGCTGCAGTGGTGGAGGCCTTTGGCCTGGTCGTTGCCGATTGAAACCGGCGCGCTAGTGCATCTCGCGCCAGTCGTCGCCGGCGGATCTTTGTTGGCCCGTATTAGCGGCCCGGCCGGCGGTCATGACGCCGGGTTCCTGGCTATAGCTACATCTTTTGGAGTGCTGGGTTTGTTGGTTGGCGTCACAATCTCCTGGATGTACGTCGCTTCGCCTGGCCGGTCGTTGTCAGGCTTGGCGCTGGCCCAGGCCGGTATTGTCGTCCTGGCCGGCGCTTGGGCTGGAACAGCGGGGGCACTTTCGGCAACGCGCGTGCTGCTCCTGGCAATCAGTGCTTTATTCCTGGCGGCGCGCTGGGCGCCAAGAAAGATGCCTTGGCCGGCGATCGTGCCGCTGATGGCTCTGGCCGGATTGCCGCTTACGGCCGGCTATGCCAGCCTGGTTGCGGTCTATGATGCCTGGTTGACGAACGGGGGCGCGGTCTTGCTGGTCATCGGCTCCTTGCTGTTAGTGTTTGCGCTGGCCGCCGGTATCCTCGCGGTTCGACGCAAAGTGCCGGCCGCCGGCTTGGGCGACCAGCCACCTGTCCTCATGGCCAGGCATTACCTGGCCCTGGCTCTGCCTTCTTTGGGCTTAATCGCGCTGCCTGACGGCGAGATCGCAGATGTTTCGTTGTGGGCCTGGATCGCCGTTGTTGTTGCGGTCGCCGGCGGCCTGGTGCTTAGTGGCTATGAGGCCCGGCTCCAAGATGCTCAATTGGCCATACGCCGGGCGCTGCATTTAGGATTTGTCGGCCGGCGCTTGCAGCGATTGTTCGCCAACATCGGCTCTGCTCTTGATTTACTAGTGCGAGAATTGGCGGCGATTCTAGAGGGTGAGGGCGGCATGCTCTGGTTATTAGTCTTTGTGGTGGTAATCTGGCTGGCTCGCAAGTGATTCCGAATAAAGCATAACGTTGCGGGTTGTAAAGTATCCGAAAAATGATTGAGTTTCCAAGTATCATTGAGTTTCTCAATTTCTTTGACTTCCTGCGCGGCAATCCGGCCGCGTATCTGGTCATGGTTACCGCAGCCCTAATCCTGATCGTACGTGACTGGCGTTGGTCGCTCTTGTTCTTGACCGCGCAATACCTGGTAGTCGGGTTGTTGTTTGCCGACGTGTTGCTGCCGCATCTGGCTTTCATGAAGGTGCTGGTTGGGATGTTCGTCTGCCTAATACTTTACATAACTGCCCGCCAGGTCAACTGGGGCAAGTTGCCTGAAGACGTTACCCCCGACGAAGCCGTGCAATTGCAGAAAGAGCGTTTCGTGCGTTTTGGCTCGCTGGTTTTACCGACCGATACTCCGTTGCGAGTCTTTTTGGCTTTGATCATTTGCCTAGCCGTCTGGGCCACGGCCCAACGTTCTCTCTATTTGCTGCCGGCCGCGCCCGATCACTTTCACGTGGCCGTCTTCGCCTTGATTGGCCTCGGTTTGGTTACCTTAAGCCTGACCGATGAACCACTGATGGCCGGACTGGGCCTGCTTACATTCCTGACAGGGTTTGAATTGTTCTATAGTGCCTTGGAGCAATCGGTGGCGATGCTGGGCTTGCTGGGGGCGGTCAATCTGGCCATTGCCCTGACGATAGCCTACCTCACCCAGGCCAGGCACGCATACAGGGCCTTGCTAGATTGAGTTCATGACTGCTCCATTTTTTTTACTGGTCGGACCGATTGTCCTGGCACTGTTCTTATTCCCGCTGCGCCGCTGGCCGCGTATTTCAGCCCTGGCTGGCGCAGCGTCTGCCTGGCTCATTGCTTTGATTGTAGCTGGGTTTGACCTCAATGCTTCAGCCGGCGACAGTTGGACCATTTTTGGTCGAGCGTTCACTTTAACCGAACATCTGCAGCCTATCTTGGCCATGGTGTACGCGCTCTTGGGCGCAGCGTTTCTACTTTCAGCTGTTTATCATCAGAGCGCGATATTCGTGTCCATTTCGCTGGTGAATCTGTCGCTACTTAGCGGGGCGCTGATGGTCGAACCCTTTGTTTTTGGGGCCGCGCTACTTCTAGTTGCCGCTGGCGCGATGGCCACGCTTATCCAGGGGAGCCGGGCCGGATCAACCCTGGCGTCGCTCCGTTACTTGTCCTTAACCGCCCTGGCTGTACCGCTCTTGCTGAGCGCCGGCTGGATGCTGGAGAGCGATCAGTTTCGATTCTTAGACAATGCAACCTTGCTCATCCTGGTGGCGACGCTGCTTCTGACGACTACCTTTCCCTTCCAGATCTGGGTCGCCCCGGCGGTGGGCGAATCCACATCCCTGACCCCAACAATCGTATTTGGCCTGGGCCAGCTTCTCATCGTCGTCTTCTGCATTAGCCTACTGATAGAGCAACCGTTTGTATACGGCAACGCTCAGTTTCAGGATCTTGTTCGTTTATGCGCGGCGGCGACGCTGATTCTGGCCGGTCTGCTGGCCATGACGGCCCGGTCATTCGGTCATCTGCTTGGCTACTTGCTGCTGCTTAGCATAGGCGCCGTTGGCGCCACTTTGGGTTCGGGCGGCGGCGCCACGGTAAACGTCATTATGGCCTTGTTAACCCTGCGTGTCATTAGTCTGATCATCGCCGGCGCCGGACTGGCGATGGTTCGCGTCCAAGCTCGCACGGTAGGCGGCGGCGCAAATCAATTTGCCGCCAATCGCGGCCTGGCATGGCGCACGCCGCTTGGAACCAGCTTGTTCGTCTTTGGCTGCCTGTCGCTTGCCGGCCTACCTCTGACGCCCGGATTCGCCGGTACTTGGCCGGCGATTCTTCTCATTGGCCAGCGCTCACCGTGGTTGGCCATGGTCCTCATTCTGACGATAGCTGCCGGCGCTTTTGGGGTACTACGGCGACTGATCCCCTTGCTTGGCCAGCTTGACCACGCTGGCGATGAAGATGGCTTGCCGGAAGGCAAAATAGCAAGAACAGTCGCCGTTGTGCTCTTGGCTTTTGGCGTGATTCTGGCTGTTTTTCCCCACCTGGTTCTTGCCTTCAGCGAAAGAATAGCGACCCTCTTCTCAATCTGATAAAGGGCTTATTGCTCTTTAGACTGATGCCAATGTCAACTAACTGGTATGTTCTACACGTAAAAGCACATAAGGCAGCATCCGTTCACGAGTTTTGTGGCTAAAAGGCTAAAGATCCTTATCTTCGCGTGCAGGTACTTCTGACCTATTTGAGCTAGCAACTAAAACGATTAATAATTGAGTCTGATCAGATCAAAAAAAGGAGTGAGGCGTGCCGCGCCAGATGCCGGCATGATGAAGTCGTATGACAGCAGTAGAAAGCCTGATAAAAAGGATAGAGAACCGTGAAGCGCAAATCGCCGTCGTAGGCATGGGTTATGTTGGTTTGCCGTTGGCTGTGGCGTTCGCAGAGGCCGGCTTCACGGTGATCGGCGTAGACGTCGACGCCGATAAAGTGCAAGCGCTTAACCAGGGACGAAGCTATGTAGAAGATGTCCCCGATGAACAGCTGACGCCGCTCGTCGCCAGCGGGCGACTGAAAGCCAGCGATCGATATGAAGCGCTTGTTGATGCGGAAGCCATCTCGATATGCGTTCCAACGCCATTGCGGAAGACAGGTGATCCTGATATTTCGTACATCATTGATGCGGCCGACAGAATTGCCGAGCAGGGCGGCACAGGCAAACTAATCGTTCTTGAAAGCACGACTTATCCGGGCACGACCGAGGAAGTAATCATGCCTCGCTTGGTTACCAATGGTGATCAGATCGGGCACGATGTGTTTGTCGCCTTCTCCCCTGAACGTATCGACCCGGGACGCACTAACTATACTATCTACACTACGCCGAAGGTAATCGGCGGCGCCACGCCGACCTGCCTCGAGGTTGCACTGGCTCTTTATGGCACTATTGTCCAAAGACCGGTGCCCGTCTCCACCACGGCTACGGCCGAAATGGTGAAACTGCTCGAAAACACTTTTCGGGCAGTGAACATCGGCTTGGTCAACGAAGTGGCCTTGATGTGTGACAAGTTGGGATTAGATACTTGGGAGGTTGTTGAGGCGGCCGCCACCAAACCATATGGATTCATGGCCTTCTATCCGGGCCCAGGCCTGGGCGGGCACTGCATTCCGGTCGATCCGCTGTACCTGAGTTGGAAGCTGCGCACGCTCAATTACACGGCGCGCTTCATCGAGCTGGCCTCTGAAGTTAATAGTCACATGCCAGATCATGTCGTCGGCAAGATCGCCGGCGCGCTCAATGACGAGAGCAAGGCTGTCAGAGGGAGCAGGATTCTGATATTGGGCGTGGCTTATAAGCCAAACGTTGCCGACCTTCGCGAGAGCCCGGCCATTGACATCATTCATCTGCTCAATGAGCTGGGCGCTGTGGTGTCATTTAATGACCCCTATGTTGACGACTTAACGGACGAAGGCATGAACACACCTAGCGTCGAGTTAAATGAGGAGAATCTAAGCAGTGCGGATTGCGTGGTAGTCGTTACTCACCACAATGCCTTTGATTGGCGGCGAATTGGCGATCTGGCTACTCTAATCGTCGACACACGCCATGTAGTTGACGCTGCCGGACGGGCGCGGGTTGTAACTATATAGCGAGTCAGGGGCTATATGCACCTTTGGGCCGGGCGCAAGCCCTAATTCATCTTGGCCAGAAGCGCATGCTTGGTCCAAACGGCCGCCCGGTAGAATGGATCCATAATCAAAGCTTGATCCAGATAGCCCAAGGCGGTGCGATATTGACCCAGGTGCTCGTAGACGCGCCCAAGATTCAGGCAGGGATATTGCGGCGACTCGTAGCGGTCGGCCGCCGTCGCTTTTTCCAGCCAGGGTATGGCCTCTTCCCAGCGCTTTAATTCGATAAGATAGGCACCGATATCATTATAGGGGTTACCGAAGGTGGGATCGACCTCAATCGCTTTCTTACAGCACTCGATGGCCTCATCGTACCGGTTGGTCATGCTGTACGTCCAGCCCAGAAACGTGTAGGCTTCGGCCGTCGGCCATGCGTCGAGTGAGCGTTCGTAGAGGATGATGGCATCCGCCACTTCGCCTTTCATCTGATGACGATAGCCACGCTCGAGTAGAATCATGGCTTGCTGGCGAGCGATTTCGTCACTCATGATGTGATTAGTGTAGCATGGCCGGCCCGGGTCTCCAATAGAACCTGATCGAACAGCCTCTACGATTCAGGTGTTCGGCCGATCAGGCAAACGACTGTTCAGAGAATGCAGAAGCGGGGCTAATTGGCGAAGGTCATCGATTGTCGCATCGGGTCTTGATTGCTCGCTTGGCCTAGGGAAGCGAGCACTGGATTCGAAATGCACGACGTGCATGCCTGCTCGCCTAGCGCCGATCACGTCGGCTCCAGGATCATCGCCGACAAATACGGCTGTCTCGGGCGTTACACCCAGTTCGGTCATTACCTGATCGAAGGGAGCTCGATTCGGCTTCCATTTGTTGACGTCGGCCGAAAACAAGAGGGACTCAAAGTGCGCGGTTAATCCAAACCGTTCAAGATCCGAAATATGAGCCTGACCGCTGAACATAGTATTGGAGATCAGTCCTAGCTTGTAGCCGGCGGCGCTCAATTGAGTAACCGTCTCCAGGCCGTACGGGATGGCCATGGCTCCAGCGCAGATTGCGCTTTCATAGCGCGTCGCTGCCTCGTTTAGAAGTGGATCGGTGGGCGGTTCCAGGCCCAGTTTGTCAAGGATCTCGACCAGCAACCCGGCCACGGTCAGGTTTTGCTTGCCGACCGTAGCTTGTCGCCAACGGTCGGGCAATAGTTCGAACGCGACCGATCGGAAACGCTCCACATCCGGCAGAGTCAAGCCGCCGCTAGCCAGAACGGAGAAAGCCGCATTCAGGCCCGGCTCTTCTAGCTCCGGCCAGGTGTCGAAATCACCAGCATATTCGATGAGTGTGCCACCTAAATCGAAGATTACAGCTCTGATCATTGACCGCTACTGCCCTTAGGTTCCGGCCTCGAATTTGGCTATCGTCACGCCAGCGCCGCCTTCGCCATCACGCCCTTCCTCGTAGGACGTGACATGGCTGTTCTGTTTGAGAGATTCGCGCACAGCCTGACGAAGTCTTCCGGTACCCTTGCCGTGAATAATGCGTACCCAGGGCAAGTTGGCTAGGAATGCCGCATCCAGGTACTGGTCCAGGATTTGCAGACTCTCATCAACACGTTTGCCTCGCAGATCAAGTTCCATGCCTGGCGATGCTGCTGCTGGTCGCCCAACTGGAGGCGACGCATCATTCTCTTCTTCGCGTTCCTTGAACTCCAATTCTTCGAGGCGGGCCCGCATATGAAGCCGGCCGACGGCTACAACCGCTTCTTGCTTGTCCAGGCTGACGATTTTGCCCTTCGCCCCAAGCGGGATGACCATGACCGTATCGCCTTCCTCGAATTCGCCCTTGCGAACGCGCTTTTTTTTGCTCTTATCGGCTGTCGGCAACGCGGTAGATTGCTTTTCGCTCTCGATCTCCTGCTCAATCTCCTCAGTGCGTTTCTGAAGTTTCTTGAGCCGGTTCAAAGACTCAGCATCGCGCAGCTTGCGGCGCACCTGACGGATTTCTCGTCTGATCTGCGCTAATTCTTCCGCGCTTTCTTGGCGCGCCAGTTCCAGGATTCTGCGCCGCTCAGCTTCAATCGACTCGAGCTGGCTCCGCAGCTGATCTCGCTCCGCCTCCGCCTGACGCAGCGCCAAACGGGTGCCTGCCTCTTGAGCCGCGATCTTCTCGCGCATCTGGTATATGGTGTCCAACAGGCTTTCCGTCTCAGTGCTGCTTGAACCGATCAGGCGTAGGCCTTCGTCAAGGATGGAAACGTCAAGTCCAAGCCGCCGGGCGATGGCGAAGGCGTTTGAACGTCCAGGAACGCCGATACTCATCTCAAAGGTGGGCATCAGCGTGTCTACGTCAAAGAGCAGTGATGCGTTAGTTGCCCCAGGCGTCTGGCTGGCGTATAGCTTCAGTTCGGGGAAGTGCGTGGCAACAAAAGTCGTCGCGCCAATGTCGTACAAATAGCTGACTATTGACTGGGCCAGGGCGGCACCTTCAGCCGGATCCGTGCCCGAGCCCAGTTCATCCAGCAAGACCAGCGACCTGTCGTCGACCATGCTCAGGACGCGCACGATATTGGTCAAGTGACCAGAAAACGTGGATAGATTCTGCTCTATAGATTGCTCGTCGCCTATATCGGAGAAAACATCGTGGAAAACGGTGAGCCGGGCTTCGATAGCTGGCAAATGTAGGCCGGATTGGGCCATGAGCGACATGAGGCCGGCTGTCTTCAGGCTAACGGTCTTGCCCCCCGTGTTGGGGCCAGTGATCAGTACGATGAAAGTCTCTTCATCTAGCGTCAGGTCAGTCGCGACGACCGAATCTGGATCCAGCAGCGGGTGGCGAGCTCCGCGAATCCAGAACGTGCAACCTGGATGGCGGCTGGTTGGCGCTTTCCTTTTATCTTGCACGTTGGCGTGTTTTGGCGGCCGGATAGGTTCCGGTTCACGCCAGGGGACGAAATCTGGCTGCACAGCCCTGACCACGGCAGCATATCGAGCGCGGGCAAAGATGAGATCCAATTCAGCCAACCGCTCGACTACGCGCTTGATGGCATCGCCCATCTCGGCCACGTGGGCGGAAAGTTCAGACAAGACCTTCTGTATCTCGTCCTGCTCGGCGATCTTCAACCCCCGATACTCATTGTTGAGGTCGACGGTATTGAGGGGCTCAACCCACAGCGTCGCGCCGCTGTTGCTTTGATCGTGCACGATGCCCCGAATACGTCCCTTGTGGTTGGCCATAAGCGGCACCACATAGCGCCCGCCGCGCGTCGTGATCGTTGGTTCCTGCAGGTACTGGTTTTGGCTGCTGCCAATGAGCGACTGTAGCTTGTCGTGGATCCGGTCGTGAACGATGCGAAGCTGCCGGCGGACGTGAGCCAACTGCGTGCTCGCGCTATCCAGGACCTCGCCTCGCTCGTCGAGCGTGCTGCTGATAGCTGAGATTAGCCCGGGGCATTCTTCTATCAATACGGCGATCTCAAACAGATGAGGGGATTCTTCTTCCAGTTTGACTAATTTGCGCCGTATGTCGCGGCCGGCGGCGACGGTCGACCGGATTTCCAGAAGATCCTCCGGCGGGAGGACAAAACCTCGCTGCGCGTTATCGGCCGGCCGGCGGACGTCGCGGGCGCCGCCAATGGTGATATCGGTTCGTGCATCGAACAGCATCAGCGCTTCGCCAGTTTCGGCTTGCCAACGCCGGGCCTGATCCAGATCGGCCGTCGGCTTCAATTGCAGCGCCAGAGCATGACCTGCGCTGAAGCTGGTGTAGCCGGCGAGCCGGTCTAGTACTTTGTCGAATTCTAGCGTCTTACGTGATTTGTCGTCCATGATTGCCGTTCGATGACGCGCCGACCACTCAGAAAGCCACTCGCTAACGATTGTATAGGCGAAACCAACGGGCAAGTATAACGGATTTCGATCGGCCCGGCAGTGAAATACTTTGCACTTGTCGACCCAGGATGTTTGAAATAGTGACCGTGTGACCCTGTTTTTGCCTCAAAGGAGAATGTGCGATTCTCCACCGGAAGCCAGATTCGGGGTGTGGGCCGTTGAACTGCTGGGCGTCACCAAGGCGCTTGGCGAGATCGTTGCTGTTGAAATAGCTCACCTGCGATCCGAGATGGCGAGTTTTTTCGCCTTTAGGGCAGCCGGGGCATTTTCCCTTTAGCAGGGGCTTAGCTTCCGGCCGGCCACGTTTGGTTGCTATTCCCTTTTTAGCTAAAATGACGATTAATGAAGACTACAACTGCTGAGACATCCATCCTGTTCTCAGACGTCAACAAGCGTTTCAAGTACAGTACCGATGACGCCGAGTCAGTATTGGACGTGATAATTTCTGGTGTCCGGCGGAAATCTCATCGTCAGGAACAGGTATTATGGGCAGTCCGCGACGTCAGTTTCTCGGTGTCGGCCGGAGAGTCAATCGCCCTCGTCGGCCGCAACGGCAGCGGCAAGAGCACCATTCTGAAGCTTGCATCAGGCATCATCAGGCCCTCTTCGGGTCGAGTTGAGGTGAGGGGGCGCTTGAGCGCAATGCTTGAGCTTGGCGCTGGATTTCACCCCGATCTTACCGGTCAAGAGAATATCCGGCTCAATGCCTCAATTCTTGGTCTGACCAATGCGGAGATCGATGAGATATATGACGAGATCGTTGAATTCTCCGAATTGGATGAGTTCATCAACATGCCGGTCAAACACTATTCCTCCGGCATGTACATGCGTTTGGGATTCAGCGTTGCCGTGCACATATCTCCAGATGTGTTGTTGATTGACGAGATCTTGGCTGTGGGCGATCAGTCATTCCAGGACAAGTGCGTCGAACGACTGCACGACTTAAAGGTGTTGGGGACGACCGTCGTTTTCGTCAGTCACAATCCGTTGACGGTCCTTTCGCTTTGCGAACGGGCGCTATGGATCGAGGACGGCCAGGTCTTAGCCGATGGGCCTAGTTCAGAAGTCGTCGGCGACTATATGGTGAGTCAAGGGGTAGAGAAAGCTCCTGCCGCGCCGCCGGCCGCGCCTATGGGCCCTATCACGGGTGACATCGAACTGGTGGGCCTGCGATTATTGAACATCGCTGGTCAGGAGCAGGATGTCTACAGGATGGGTGAAGGTTTCACCATTGAGCTAGATTATCTGGCCCATCGACCGGTATCGAATGCCCAGTTCGACCTGTCATTTCAACACGAAGATGGCGCCTTTGTCGGCGGACCTGGCGGTGGCCTGACCGACTCTCAGGAGGCTGTCGACAAGGGTCCAGGCACCGTTCGCTGTCGCATTGATAGCCTGCCGCTGCTGCCGGCTGCCTATCGCATCAACGCATCTGTCTTCGACAGTGACGGCCAGACGGTCCACGATCAGCGGGAGGAGTTATTTACGTTTCGAGTCATCGCCGAAGCGGGCGATGGACAGGGTGGGTTCGTCCAAATACCGGCCACCTGGGAAAACGTCTCGCGTCCTGACGAGGTTTTGCAAGAGGCGCCGGCAACGACCGAGGCGAGCGATGTGACATCCGGTGGCGAGGAGATATCTCCGGGATTGAGCCCTTGACTCCGCGAACCAGGGTAGGGGCCCCAGTCCTTGGCGCATTGCTGCCCAGTGTCACGATCTTCATCAAATTACTGTTGCACGACGTACGCGCCTTCGCCGGCGATGTTCTTCCGGCCGACCTCGCGGCCCCGAGTTGCCGTGCCGGTGTGACGGCTCACTGATCCGATCACGTCTCCTGGGTCGATGATCTTGGCGGCTGCTGGTACGTTTATTTTGGCGGATTCGAGAACTCGGCCGGAAACGGGGCGGAGATCGCGCCGCTTATTTCGATCGAGCAAGACAAGGATGAGGCCGAATACCTGGACACCTATACGATAAATCCGAGCCTGGCGGATCTGGCGCCGCAGATAGAGAACAACCCAGGTTCGCTCTGGATTATCGGCAACGAGGTGGATCGAGGCCCGAATCCGGAGGATCCAGTAGACAAAGGACAAGGTGATACATTTCCCGACGTATACGCCAGGGCCTACCACGAAGTTTATCAATTCATTAAAGGGGTCGATCCGACGGCCCAGGTGGCCAACTCGGGGCTGGTCCAGTTAACTCCCGGACGATTGCAGTATCTCGATTTGATGTGCCAGGCGTACGAGGAGCAGTTTGGCGGCCCAGTGGCTGTCGACGCCTGGAACATGCACTTGTATATCCTGCCAAAGGCGGGAATGGACGGCGTGCCTAACGGGATCGCCAATGTCGCCCTGGGTACGGATCTGCCTTGGCCAAGAGAGGCCCAGGCGCACATTGGTCGCACTGCGCCCTGGATGACATTTACTGTTATGCCGAACATGACAGTCATGCCGTATTCGATCAGCAAGTGCGGGCCATGCGCCAATGGATGCGTGACCATGGCCAACAGGACAAACCTCTGATCCTGTCCGAATTTTTCCTGCTCTATCGATACCGGTGGGATGATGGCACCTGCTTTCAGGACGAGCGTGGCAACTGCTTCGATCCCCAGCGGGTGAAGGATTTTCTGAACCGGACGACTGCCTACCTGGAAAGCGAAACAAGTCGATCGATAGGTAACCCACTGGACGGCTACCGCCTGGTGCAGCAGTGGGCCTGGTAAAGCGTCAACAATGAGGGAAGCGTCGGCGACATAAGCGACCTGGTACATCGCGATCAACCATCAGGGCAATTGGACTACTTGACGACGATTGGCAGCCGGTATCGCACGCCAGCGACGATGCCGTTTTTCCAATCGAAGGGTTCACTTAAGGTGCATTGCCTTGAACTGGGCGATAATCGCTGGTGAGCACATTATAGCCAGGTCCAGTTGTCATTGTCATGTCAGTTGCGTGAAATGGTCACGAGATGTGACAATTGTAACTAGTGAAGCGGCGGCCGAAGCGCCAGTATCATCAGGCGTTTTGCGAAGAGTGCCAGGGGCAGTTGACAGTTTTGAGTGACAAACGGCCGATTCAATGGAGGAGGTGTCATGGACGGGTCAAGGGCCAAAGAAGAGCAACAGAGAGCCAAGTGCCGATTCTGTGGTAAAGAAGTGGCTGTAATAGATGGCCTGTTAATGGCTCACTATCATCCAACCAAGACTTATAGACGTTTCAATCGAGGTCCTGCATTGCGCATGCAGTGCGATGGCAGCAATCGGCCGCCTGAGTGAATAGGCTTAAGGGATGATACCAAAATACTCTTCTTGAGCTGCGGCACCGCATAGCCGTCTGCGCAAGGGCTACTTCTCGAAATCCTTTTCGCCAGCCTGGATCGGCACCTTCAGCCAATTCTCGCGCGGGGGTAGGGGGCAACTGTATGCCAAACTATAAGCACAGTACGGATTGTAGGCATAATTGAAGTCGATTTCGAAGCGATCGGCCCCGATTTGCCTGAAGCCCGGCCGGTGATCGTCCATGTAACGGCCGGCGCCGTACGTCTCTTTGCCATTGCTGGCGTCCTTGAAGGGCATGAAGAATTCCTGGCCCAGCGGATTGCTGTAGATGGTCATGGACGCTTTTTCGCCGTCTACCTCAAAGGTGAACGTTCCCCAGCGGCGATAATCCTGGCTATCGCCCGTGCTGGTCTGCATCGTGACGATAGGTTCGTCTTCCGGAAAACGTTCAACGTCCACCTCGAAGACCAGTTCCTCATTGTATTCGTAGTAACTTAGACCCTCAAAACTGTCCCGTTGCTCGTGTTCGAGCGGCGACTGGGGGTGAAATTTCATGAAATGATCGATTTCGTGTCTTAGATCGGTCAGTTGGCTCACAATGACTTCCTTATCTAGGTGATGTGTTTTACACGCGTCAAGAATTCAATTCGTGGTCGATGACGGCAGCCATGGCCTCAAACGAAAAACTAACCTGTTGGCCATTGATGAAGAACGTTGGCGTTCCAGCGGCGCCGGCCGAAAAGGCCGCCTGGCGGTCATGATTCACGTACTCTCGATATTGGTTACTATCATAACACGCGTCGAATTTGGCGACATCGACCCCGACGGCCGCGGCGTAACTGCGCAAATCCTGATCAGACAGTGCGCCCTGAGGCGTTTGCTCATAAATGAAATCATGGAACTCCCAGAATCGGCCTTGCTCGGCCGCGCATTGAGAGGCATCGGCCGCGTCCGGCGACCGGGCCGTTATGACGGGAAAATGGCGGAAAGTGAAGCTGATCTGCTCGCCGAATTCATTCTGCGGCGCCCTCTTGATGGCTGAGTTATGCCAGGCACGGCAAGAAGGACAGCTAAAATCGCCGAACTCGACGATGCTGACCGGTGCATCGGCCGGACCGTCGACGTTAGCTGCCATTATCTCTTCGGGTACCTCTACGGCTGGCGCGGTACTGGTCCGGTAGAATCCGACCACAGCCAATACGACCACCGCTAAAACCACGATCCCGCCGGTACGCAGCAAACGGATCCGGTTGGCTCGCTGTTGCTGTGCTTGCTGCTCTCGCCGGCTTATTCTCTTGCTGCCCGTGCCTTTTTCGGCCATTGTCGCTGTTATCCTCTGCTCACACCGGCTGGCCAAAAAGTGACTCAAGCTCCGGCCTTCTTTCCAGCCAGCGGGAATAGTAGCATGGGTAAATTCGGGCGGCTGTAAGGTCGCTCACGCAGTGGGCCCAAAAAGAAAAAGACACCCATCAAGGATGTCTCTATATATTCTGGCGGAGAGGGTGGGATTCGAACCCACGGTGACCGCAAAGCCACAACGCTTTTCGAGAGCGCCCCGATCAACCACTCCGGCACCTCTCCATGTAGTGAGTAAATCTGACTAGAATCATACCGGCGATGGCCAAAAAAAGCTATGCTGCCTGGCGCAATCGGCGAAAGAAATCGCGCATCATTTGCGCTGCTTGCGCCTCCAGGACGCCGCTATTCACTTCAACCTGGTGATTGAAACGTGGCTCGGCCAGCACATCCAGCACCGAGCCATCGGCGCCAAAGCGGATGTCCTTCGCGCCATACACCAGTCTGGCCAGGCGGGCCTGGATCATGGCCCCAGCGCACATCGGACAGGGCTCCAGCGTACTGTACAGCGTCACGCCGATCAAACGCCAGTTGGCCAGGTATTCGGCCGCTTCTCTCAGGGCAATTAGTTCGGCATGGCCAGTCGGATCATTGGTCGACTCTTTGCTGTTAAAGCCTCGGCCGATTACCCGATCGCCCAGTACTGCTACGGCGCCGACCGGCACCTCACCTAGAGAAGCGGCATGGGCAGCCTGTTCCAAGGCCAGCGCCATCCAAAACTCGTCCGTTTGATTAGTAACGTGCGATTCGCTCACGATTTGACCATTATAACAAGCCCGGCGGCGCCGCGGCAAGCGCAGGCCTGGCCCGTCGACGGAAAATCTACCTCTGGCCGACGACTGGCAAATTGTATCCATACGGAACCTTGTATAACGACATGACGTTGATATATAGTGTAGGCGTTACCTGGTTTCAGGTGGTTGACTTTAAGATCGACGAAGGTATATCCAGAGCCTCGCCAATCGGTTTTGTTTTAGTATCTAAAGGACCTGGAGTTCCGTAATCGCATGACATAGCGAGCGGTCTTTTGCAGTGGGGGTATTCCCGAAATGATGAAGCAACGGTTTCTTGCGTTAATCCTGATCGTATTGGTCATAACGATAGCCATGGCGGGTTGCCGTCGAGAGGAGGAGCCGACCCCTGCGGCGACCGCGGACACGGCCGGGGGCGAGCCAACGATTGACCCGGCGACCGAACAGCCTGAGGCTGACAAGCCTACGAGCGAACCACCTACCAAGGAGTCCACGGAGGAACAGCCGCCAGTTGACTTGGATTACGATTGGCCCCCGCAAGTCGTCTACAGCAGCCCGGCGCGAGGCGAAGAGCTGATGTTGGATGGGGCGATCACGATCAGATTTGATCAACCCATGGACCAGGCATCGGTCGAGGAGTCGCTGGTCGTCAGCCCGGCCGGCAAGACCACATCTGTCGACGGCCACACGGAATGGCCGCGGCCGGACACCTTGATCTTTGCCCCGGAAGGGCAATTGGCCCGGCAACAGTTGTACGACGTCGAGGTAAAGGATTCAGCAAGAGGCCTCAACGGAAAACCGCTCCGTGAGCCGGTGAAGCTGCAGGTAGAGACTGTTGGCTTCCTGGAGGTCAGTCAGGTTCTTCCGACCGATGGAACGACCGAGGTCCAGACCGACGGCCTGATCACCGTCATGTTCAACCGGCCTGTGGTTCCCTTGGTCAGCAGCGGTCAACAGGCCGATTTACCGCAGCCGCTGGTTTTTGATCCGCCGGTGAGTGGCGAGGGGCAATGGGTGTCAACGAGCGTTTATCGCTTTGTCCCCGATCAACCGCTGCAAGGCGCGACTAACTATCAGATCAGCATCCCAGCCGGCCTGGAGGACGTTACCGGCGGTGTCCTCGACGAGACGTTCAGTTGGCGCTTCTCAACCCTCAGCCCCAGCGTCGTAACCATTGTCCCTGAACATCGGGTCATGAATGTTTCCCTAACGCGGCCGATGACCGTGACGTTCAACATGCCCATGGAGCAAGGAGTGACCGGGGCGGCCGTCAGCCTGTCACCGCCTGCGCCCTACTCATTGGTCTGGTCCGAAGACAGCCGGCAGGTCAGCCTCGTTCCAGACGGCATGCTCGATCTGGCGACCGACTATCGTCTGGAAGTGGCCGAATCGGCCCGCTCGGCCGGCGGGCAGGCCGCTCTAGACCGGACGACCGGGAGTTCCTTCAGCACTGTGCTTGAGCCGGCCGTACTCGATACTGAACCCGGGTCGGGCCAGACGGCCGATCACTTCCAACGCGGCGTGCGAATCGCCTTCGCATCGCCCATGGATCTGGCCACGCTGGAGGACAGAGTTCGTATAGAGCCGGCGCCGGACAGGACCACCTACTTCTTCAATGACTGGGACTTCAGCCTTTTCATTGATTTTGAAATGTCCCGTAATACCGAGTACGAAGTTACGGTGCCGGGAACTGCCAGCGATCCCTATGGCAATACGATAGGTGAAGATTACACCTGGCGCTTCACGACGCCGGGCCACGCGCCTATGGTCACCCTGAATTTGCCCGCGGCCGTCAGCCAATTGAGCACGAACCGGCCGACCAACGTCAACGTCATACATCGCAATATATCACGCATTGACGCCGAACTCTATGACGTTGGCGCGCCCGTCGCTCGTCTTGTAAGCGAACGCGTGCAAGGCAGCGCCCAACTGGGTCCGCTTGTGCGCAACTGGTCGCTTCCGGTGGCGTCTCCACCGGAAACGGCCGATGTTTACGAACTGCAGTTGGCCGACGGCGACGTGTTGCCGACCGGCGTTTATTATTTGCGTGTGAGTGCCCCGGAGAGCGACGAGGAACATACCTACTGGCAGAACCAGGAGAGCCTGCTGGTCGTGGCCGACACCAATCTGGTCGTCAAGGAGAACTTCGAAAGCGTTCATGTGTGGGCCACGGATATGGCCACCGGACAGCCGGCCGCCGGGCGAAACATCACTGTTTACAACCAGTACGGGGCCGAGATAGGGCGAGCTGTCACCGACGCCGATGGCCTGGCCCGGGTAGCCAACCTGCTGACCGAGGGATACCTGGCCGGCGTTCTGGCGGTGAGCAATGGGCCCGGCGAAGCAGGTTTTGGTGTGGCGAGCAGCAATTGGTACCGGGGAGTTACGCCATGGAGTTTTGGCGTCGACGTCGGCTGGAACGCGGAAATGCCGCTCTATGCCTATATCCATACCGACCGACCCATCTACCGCCCAGGCGACACCGTGCATTTCCACGGCATCGTGCGTGACACGAACTATGGTCGTTACCCGTTCCCAACGGCCGAGTCGGTGACGTTGAACATGGACTATCTGGCCAGGTATGAGCCAACCGAGTTCACATTCACGGCCGAACTGGATGAAAATGGCGAATTCAGCGGCGAATACCTGATTCCAGACGACGCCGGTCTTGGCAACTACCGCCTCTATTTTCAGGACCGAGATATTGAAGGAGACCGGATCTTCACGGTGGCCGAGTACCGTGCGCCGGAATTTCAAGTGACGGCCACGCCGGACCAGGACGAGGCGCTGCGCGGTGACGCGGTCGTGGTTCTGGTCGAGGCCAGCTATTTCTCGGGCGGACCGGCCGCGGATTTGGCAATTGATTGGACGGCCTCGGCGTCGGATTATCGGCTGCCCTGGGAAGGACCTTATTATAGCTTCGGCGACAATGCCAACGTCTTCTCACAATCCCAGGGCAATCCATTTGTAGCTGACAGCGGCCCGCCTGGACAGGCAGTCGCTAGTGGCCAAGGCCTCACCGATACCGACGGCCGCTTCCTCATTACGCTTCCGGCCGATCTGTTGGACGAAGTTGACCCGGGCAGCCGGGAAGTGACCGTCACCGCCAACGTGCTGGACATCAGCAACTTCCCCGTGTTTACGACCGCCGAAGTCGTATTTCACGATGGAGAGATCTATCCTGGCGTCGTGCCCAGTCGCTACTTTGGCCAGGCTGGCCAAACCAGTTCTGTCGAAGTGATCACGGTCAACTGGGATGGGCAGCCGGCGCCAGATCGCCAGATCGAATTGACTTTATACGAACGACTTTGGACGCCGGTGCGGGACGAGACCTTCGGACAATACTTCACCCGCTGGCAGGCCGAAGATACCGAGGTCGATCGTAAAACCGTGACCACCGATGGACTGGGCAAGGCCACGGCCGACTTCGTGCCCCCGAGGGGCGGCAGCTATGTCGTGGTAGCCACCGTCGCCGACGACGCCGGCCGGCAGCAGAGCAGCAGCACCTTCATGTGGGTCGCCGATGTCGACGCAATAGGTTGGCCCACCGATCCGCGTGAGAAGCGAATGGACCTAGCGGCCGATCAGGATGAATATCGTCCGGGCGACACGGCCCGCATACTGGTTCAATCGCCGTTTGCTGGCCCGGCGAACGCCTGGGTGACCATCGAGCGAGGCGATGTGATCGACCAACGGTTGGTGACGCTGCAATCCGATAGCGAGATTCTGGAAATCCCGATCTCGTCCTCCTACGCGCCTAATGTTTTTGTCACCGTCCATGTGGTCAAAGGGGTGGACGAGTCCAATCCAGTCGCCGACGTGCGCATCGGCTTGACCGAACTGATCGTATCAGCGGAACAATTGGCCCTCAACATGACCCTGACACCGAAGAGTGACTTGCTGTCGCCCGGCGACACGGCCGAATACGATCTTCTAGTGACTGACCACCTGGGCAACCCGGTCCAGGCCAACTTCTCCCTGGCGCTGGTCGATCTGGCGGTCCTTTCTCTTAAGGCCGACAACGCGCCCCACATCATCGAGGCCTTCTACCGGCGACAGCCGCTGCGAAGCCAAACCGGTGCCGGCTTAATCGTCTCCGGCGAGGGCCTGGAAGTTGAGATCCCATCTGAGATTCTTGGCCGGGGAGGTGGCGGCGGCGGTGGTGCAGACGAGGCGGTTGCCGCGGCGGTTGCGCTGCAAGGCGATGAAGATGAACAGGGGCAGGACGTGCGAGCTGATTTCCAAGATACGGCATTTTGGGAAGCCCAGGTCAGTACCGATCCATCAGGCCGGGCTACCGTATCCATTCCTCTTCCCGACAATGTGACGACCTGGCGCTTAAGCAGTAAGGGTGTGAGTGACTACGCTGCCCGTAACGACACATTGGTCGGCCAAACCGAGGCAGACATCGTCAGCACCCTGCCGCTTCTGATCCGGCCGATTACGCCGCGCTTCTTTACGGTGGGCGACGACCTGCTGCTGGGGGCTGTCATTCACAATAACACGGTCGAGCAATTGGAAGTTACCGTTGCGTTAGAAGCCGCCGGCCTAATCCTGGCCGGACCGGCCGAGCAGGAAGTAACTATTCCGCCTGGCCAGCGCCAGGTGGTCCGTTGGCCGGTCACGGTCAATGATGTTCCTTTTGCCGACCTGACCTTCCGCGCCGAGGGCGGGCAATATCGGGATGCGACCAAGCCGACCTTTGGCTCGCCACCTGACCAGTTGATACCTGTGGTTCGTTATGCCGGCGAGGATGTGGTCGGCACATCAGGCATCCTCGACGAGACCGAGCGCCGCGTGGAGGCAATCCTCTTGCCAGAGCAAATTGATACTCGCCAGGGCGCAGTCGAGGTTGAGTTAAGCCCATCCCTGGCTGCCGCTCTGACCACTTCCCTCAGAGTCGTCAATTACCTCGAAGAAGACCGCCCGGCTTGCGCTCATGCGACGGCCGACCAGCTATTACCTAATGTGGCTACTATGCGCGCCTATCAGGAACTGCCTCTGCCTGGATTCGACCAAGCGGGAGAATTGGAGAGGCTGATTATAGACGGCATCGCCGATCTTGAGAGGTTGCAGAAATCCAATGGCGGTTGGGGCTGGTGTTATTCGACCCAAAGCGATCCGTTCCTTAGCGGTCATGTGCTGTTTGCTCTGGCCATGGCTCGGGACGCCGGTTTCGAAATCGACCGTGATGTTTTGGATGGCGGCGTGCGATACGTACAAGATCTGATCGTGGACGCGGCTGATCTGGCTTTTGCATCTGAAGTCAATCGTCAGGCTTTCTTCCTCTACGTACTGGCAGAACTTGGCCAGGCGGATGCGGCCGACATGGATGCCCTCTTTGACGAGCACCGGGCCTTGTTGGATCCCTACGCCAAGGCGCTGTTAGCCATGGCCTTTGACCTGACTGGCCAAAGCGCCGAGGCGCAGTCGCTATTGGGTGATCTGAACGACTCGGCCATCCTTAGCGCTGCCGGCGCCTATTGGCAAGATGCCGAGCCCGACTGGAATAATCTGAACAGCGATATCAGGGGCACGGCCATGGTGCTTGAGGCGCTGTCACGTCTTGATTCCAGCGGCCTGTTGGCGCCCAATGCGGCGCGCTGGCTGATGGTTGCCCGTCGGGCCGGACACTGGCCGACCGGGCACGACACAGCCTGGAGTATTATGGCCCTCTCAGATTGGATGGCCGTCAGCGGTGAACTGGAAGCTGACTATGACTATCAGGTAGATGTGAACACAGAGCGCCTGGCGGCCGGTCGTTTTGAGAGCAACAATGTGACCGCCAACGAAGAACTATCCGTACCATTGACCCAATTGCTGCCGGCCGAGGTGAACTACCTGACATTCCAGCGCGACGAAGGACCAGGCAGGCTTTATTACACGGCTTACCTGGACAGTTTTATCAGCGCCGAGAATCTAGAGCCTTTGGAACGGGGCTTTACGGTCGAGCGAGCTTACTTTGACGCCGCATGTGATCCGAATGAAGAGGAGTGCCAGCCGATCGACGAGATCGAGGCCGGTCAAGACGTGCGGGTCGAGTTAACGATTGTGGTCCACAACGATGGCGTCTACGTGGTCGTTGCCGATCCGATTCCGGCCGGCACTGAGGCCGTCGATCCCGGGTTGGCCATCAGTGATCCCGGCCAGGGTGGGCGCATCCAACGCGCGGACGAATCCTACCACCATGGATATTGGGGTTGGTGGCACTTCAACAACATCGAGTATCGCGACGACAGTGTGGTCTTTACAAGCGAATTCTTACCGGCCGGCACGTATCAATATAGTTACATGCTGCAAACGACCATTCCGGGGACGTATCAGGTGATTCCGGCTACGGCGCGCCAGGAGTTCTTCCCTGATGTCTTTGGTCGAAGTAATGGATCTCTTTTCGAGATAACGGAGTAGCGCTGCTAGCTCCGAATATAGCGCAGCTCGCGCTGAGGTGTGCTCAGATACTCGACGCCTGCATTGGTGACCAGAACATCTTCTTCCAGGCTCATGATGCCTCGGCCGGGGACGACGACATGGAGTTCCAGGGTGAAAACGTTGCCGGCTTCGACCGGTAGCTCACTTATGCCCGCGTATTTCTCCCAGCGAGGAGCCAGAACAGTAGCGCCATCGTGAGCTGAACGGCCCAGCAAATGGCCGAAGGCATGCATATATTCAGGATAGCCGGCGGCGACTATCGTTTCCCTGGCGGCGTTGTCGACTTGCCAGCCAGGCGCTCCGACCTGCAGCGCTTCCTCGCCGGCTCTTACGGCCGCCAATACCGTGGCGAAAGCATGTTGAATGTCGGCTGGCGCCTCGATCTCACCCTCGTCGAGAACGTACCACATGCGTTGCAAGTCTGAGCAATACCCGTCCTGTTTCACGCCTAGGTCCAGGTGCAGTGTGTGACCTCGCTCTAGCGTCACGTCACCGGGCATGGCATGTCCTACCGGCGAATCCGGACCGCAAGTCACGATCGGATTGTGCGCCTTGTCCCAGGCGTAATCCAATCCAGCATCGTCAACCAGGCCTTGGACGAAATCTGCGATCTGGCGCTGGGTCATGCCCGGCCGGACAAAGGCTTCAACCTCGTCGAAAAGCTTCTCGGTAGTCGCGACGGCCTGCCGTATGCGCTCAACTTCGCGCGGTGTCTTACGGCCACGAAGGACGGCGATAATGTTTTCGGCTGACTGCAGCCGCTGGCCATAGGGTGTTCCCTCCAGGAAAGACAGCAGTGTACGATAGTTGCCCAGGGTAAGGCCGTCGGCGGCTACGTCATTCTGCGAGTAGTTGATGGCGATGCGAGCCGGCCGGTAGGCTTCCAAGACCGGCAACAAATGGTCGCGCACTCCATGATGATAGCCCACGACATCATCATAGATTCCCAGCCGTTCAATACTATCTGCATCATAATGACCCACAATGGCTGTGTGCCGGCCGGTCCGCGAGATTAGGAAGAGCGAACGCCAGGTAATCGTAAGCCCCAATATCAAGTCCAGGGCTGGATCAGGTAACATCGAACTTTCGCGGGCGAAGGTTAACCAGAGATCGACGTCTAGTTCGTCGAGAATCTGAACGGCTTGGGAAACTTTTTCGGCCGTAAGAGAAGAATCGTCAGGGGACATATTTAGGTCCTACGAGTCGCCGACAATTGACTCGTAAATCGCTTGCAGCTCTTCGTTCGAATAATAGTGGATCACAACTTTTCCACCTTTGGCGCCCTGATGTATATTCACTTTGGTGCCCAGTGACTGGCTGAACTGATCTTCGAGGGCCACCAATTCCGGCGCCACGATCTGCGCCTTCTTGGGCTGTGGTCTTTCGCCGGCCAACATCTTCTTAACCAAGGCTTCAACCTGGCGGACATTCAAATCGTTCTTGATGATTGTTTGCATGACGGCCGTTTGAGCTTCCGGCGTGGGCAATGGCAACAATGCTCGAGCATGAGCGCCGCTGATCCGGCCGTCGACGATCGCCGCCTGGATGTTCGAACCCAGCTTCAAAATGCGCACCATGTTGGCCACGGTTGGCCGGCTCTTTCCCACACTCTTTGCCACTTCCTCCTGGGTCATGCCGAATTCGTCGATGAGCTGTTGATAGGCCAGGGCCTCTTCCAGAGCATTAAGGTCATCGCGCTGCAAATTTTCAATGAGCGCCAGTTCGAGCATGTCTTGAGGAGATGCTTCTTTTACAACGACCGGGATCTCGCTCAGACCGGCCAAGGCGGCCGCGCGCCAACGCCTCTCACCTGCTATCAGTGAATAGCTTCCCGGTGCGATCTCGGTTACGACCAGTGGTTGAATGAGACCATGCTCGCGAATCGATGCGGCAAGTTCGGCCAGCTTTTCTTGATCTACGTTACTACGCGGTTGGTGGGGATTAGGGCTAATTGCGTCCAGAGAGACATGGAAGAGGCCGCTATCTTCATCATCAGCCTGTTCGCTGGCCGGAATTAGAGAGCCAAGTCCCCGGCCGAGAGCGCGTCTTTTGGTCATCTTCTAATCACCTTCATCCTGCTTCGCTGGCCTGAGCCTCAACCGCTGTCCCAATGCCATCGCCTTTCGTCACTTCTGAGGACAGCACCTTATAGGCGATGGCGCCAGGCGAGGCCGGTGCATAGATCGGGATCGGCTGACCGAAGCTAGGCGCCTCACTTAAGCGCACATTGCGCGGTATGATCGTTCGAAAAACCAGGCCGGGAAAATGCGTGCGCACCTCTTCGACAACCTGCCGGCTCAAATTAGTCCGACTGTCATACATGGTCAGGATCAAGCCCCTGACGCCAAGCTCAGCGTTTAGATGCCGTTTCACCAATTGGACGGTTTCGAGCAACTGGGAGAGTCCTTCCAGAGCCAGGTATTCGCACTGCACAGGTATGATCACGCCGTGATCGGCGGCCGTCAGCGCATTGATGGTTAGCAGTCCGAGGCTAGGCGGGCAGTCAATGAGAATGTAATCATACGATTCTTTACTATCCTGCAAGGAGCGCCGAAGTCGATGTTCGCGCGCCAATAGATTGACCAATTCTACTTCGACGCCTGCCAAAGCAGGACTCGAAGGCAGTAGCCGGACTCCCGTCTGGGGGTGGGTCAGGACGACGTCGTCGATGTTCGCTTCCTCTAACAATACGTCGTATACCGACGACTGAACTTCGTGCTTGTTGAAGCCGAAGTAAGAAGTAGCATTGGCCTGAGGATCTAGATCAACCACCAATACCCGGCAGCCACCGATTGCCAGATAGGCGCCGACATTGACCACGCTGGTTGTTTTTCCAACGCCGCCTTTTTGCATAGCAACAGCATAAATTCTGGTCATATCAATTGCCACCGATAAACGCGACTGATCCGTAAGGCCCAGGTACCGATTATGCCTTAGTTTCTCCGCTCAACAAAACCCTTGATGGCCTCGATTTTGGCCAACAATTCGTCCTCTGTTACTGACAGGGCGGCGACCTGAGTTGCGAAAAGCGCCGCTTCCCATGGATTGCCGTTGGTCTGGTGAAGGCGGACGAGAAAGGCGGCGGCAAAAACATCACCTGCGCCCGTCGGATTGACTTCGTTCACCGGAGGTGCGTCGAAGTACCGTTCTTCATCACGAGAGTATACGGTGCAGCCATCCTTTCCATGCGTGAGTACAACTAGCGGCGACCACTGCCGCAAACGATCGAAGTATCCAGGATCGGGCAAATCTTCCAGGCTCGTGATGACCGCTGCGGCTAATGGCATCACGGCCTCTGCATCTGGCCAATCGCCAGCATATACTCGCCTATCCTCACCCCAGCGGCGAAACCAACCCTGTGGTGTGAGGCCGACCATGCTGTTGCTGAAGAGCCGAATTACATCCGGTTCAATCTCGCCTGCGATAGGACCCAGGTGAACGATAGACGGACGCCGCCAGGATAAGGGCACATCTGCCGGCCGGATCGCATCCGCCACGCTGAATACCGATTGCCTTCTGACAGATCCCACGTGAATATTCTCGAACACAGTTGTGAACTCTGAGGGAATGTTGCAAACGGCAATGCCGGTCAATACGCTCTCAATGTCATATGCCGGCTCAACACTGGTGATCACTGCTGTCCTGCAGCCCAACGCTTGTGCAGCCAGCGCCGAATAGAGGGCTGTGCCACCGGGAGCATAGCCACTTGGCACGATATCGCGGCTGATGTGACCGACTACCAGGTAGTCAATTTGGGAAAAGGCATTCACAACTGCGATTCTACCTGATAGCCTAGAAAGACGACAAACGCAATGCAAGTTGCCGGCAGGCTATGGTATCATTGGCTCAAATGCAAGCGAAGCCCTATATCATCCGATTTGCGCTAGTGTTCCTGCCAGTACTCCTCCTGCTCTCGCTAGGCGCTTGCCGTCCGACGGACGGGGAATCGCAGATCGTGACCCCCAGTCTCCCGGCGACGGCCGTTCCTCGGCGGGCGCTTGCCCCGGTCGAGGCTATCAATATCTTCCAAGTGGACACTTTTCCAGTGGAAGTGAGCGTTGTTGCCCGCGGACACTTGCCAGATGAATGCACTAACATAGACCAGATCAGCCAGGTTCGCCATGATGGGACCTTCGAAATAACAATAGACAGTGTACAGTATGGTGGATCGGCTTGTGCAGAGACTCGCGTGCCGTTTGAAGAGAGCGTCGAACTAGATCTGCTAGGGATCCCGGCCGGGATATACGTGGTCGACGTGAATGGGCTACAAGGAACCTTCAAGTTGCAGCGGGATAACATCCCAGATGACAGTAACGCCGTCATCGGCGGTCGAGTGAGGCAAGATCGCTGCGAAATGGTCGAGGATGAAGAGGGCCGAGAACTCCAGCCCTCGGCCGGCTGCGTCGACCGGGGTGACGGGACGTACCGCGGCGACGGTATTTTCGAAGCTGACGACCCAGGACTGGGTGGCGCGATGGTTTACCTCGGCGCCGGAATATGCCCGGCTACTGGCTTGGCGACCACTATCACCGGTGCTGACGGCACATTTCTCTTCAGTGGCCTCAAGGCCGGTGACTATTGTCTATCAGTGACTGGTAGCGAGGGGCAAAATAGTGACTTGTCCGCGGAGGGTGAGTGGACCTTCCCGGGCGACGGCGCCGGTCAAACCACCGTCAACCTCCTACCAGGCGGCAGCAAGTTGGACCTGGAATTTGGCTGGTCGGCGCTTTTGCGACCTGAACCGACAGTTCTCCTGCCGACGCCAGCGGGTGACTGCACCAACAAAGCCCTATTCATCGCCGATCTTACAATCCCGGATGATACACTCTTGACTGCCGGCGAAACCTTCACCAAGACCTGGCGCCTACAGAATCTCGGCAGTTGCGTCTGGGACGCCAGCTATAGTCTGACGCCGGTGGCCGGCGACAAGATGGGCTCGTCTGAAAGCGTGCCTTTGACCACGACTGTGCCACCGGGGGAATTGGGCGATCTGTCGATTACTCTGATCGCACCTGAATCACCTGGCGGCTATCGCGGTGAATGGCAACTCATGAACTCGGAAGGCATCCTCTTCGGCATAGGGCCTGGCTCGGATAAGCCCTTCTGGGTGCAGATAGTGGTGATCGGCGACGAGACGGCTGAGTGAGTAATTTCCCATTGCCTGACCTGACAAAGCAGGATAATATTATGTCACCATGCGCCCCAGGTTTGGTTTGTTACGCTCCTTACACTCGGCAGCTCAACTCGTGCTGGCGTTGGTTGTTATCGCCTCCATGGTTATCGTGCTTGACCTGAATCGGCGGGCCCAGGACGGGCGCCTGGTCGGCGCTGGCGCCGAAGTGCTGCAAGCAGAGTTAGACGCTGAAGTTACCCGCCAAGTGCAGTTAGAGGCCACGCTGGAGTTCGTATCAAGTGACGAGTACGTGGCCATATATGCCAGAGAAGAAGGGGGGATGCTGTTGCCAGGCGAGAAGCGAATTGTGCCACTGAAGGCAGAGGCAGCGCCAGCACCGGCGCCTGTGGCTCAATCAACGCCCGACCCGGCACTCTATGCGCGACCGTGGCAAGTCTGGTGGAGCCTTCTGAGCGACGCTCCTTTACCATCTAGGTAGCGGCCCAACATCCCAGCGGCCGATCGCCGCAATGTGACTAATTTCCCCCCTTTTATCCGTGAATCCAGTCGAAATATCGGGCAAGATGCTCATGTCATACCTTGCCATCACATTTTACCTATGTTAACATATAAATGGCCTGGAGTTTACATATTGTTAGCTGCGTACCATTAGCCTATTGTCTGTTGAAGCGTTTTGATGGTACAGTGAGATGATGTTTTCGTCATTTCTCACGCATCTCGTGACCAGAAACTGAGGAACGTACTATGAGTGGTCGCCGTCTCATTGCCATTCTCGTGGGGGTTGTCGGTCTCCTTATATTGGCCGTTGTCGTGCTGTCTGTGATTCTGCAGGATGGAGATTCTTCAGAAGAAGTAGCGCAAGCTACATTGCCTGCTGGCGTAGAGGCAACAACGCCTGAGCCTGGAGTTACGCCAACCGCAACTGTCGACCCGAACATCCGAATGGTAGAAGTTGTTGTGTCGCTCCAGACAGTACCGCGCGGCTGGCAGATGACCGAAGCCGAGCTTACTACCGACAAGCGTCCAGAGTCAGATGTGACTTCTAATATGCTTGTGAATGTTGAGGACGCCATTGGGCTCTATGCCCGAAATGAGATATATCAGGGTGAAACCTTAACGATTGACAGCCTGGTACGCGATCCGACATTGGTAGGCGTCGAGAATTTTGGCCCATCATCGTTGATACCGCCTGGCTGGGTAGCCATGGCCGTGCCCATGGATCGGCTCAACAGCGTTGCGTACGGTTATCTCCCGGGAGATACCGTTGACATAATGCTTAGTTTCACTTTGAGTTCCCTGGATCAGGAGTTTCAGACGCTGCTGTTCAATAGCGCGACCTTCTTTTTGCAGCAGAGCGGTGAAGAGGGAGTTGAAACCGCGTCCAATATCTTCGTAGTGGACCCCTATGGTCGTTTCGAGACTTTTCCAACCGGAGACCTGGCCCATATCGGACCGTCCGACAACATTCAGCGCCCGGTGCCCGTTTCGGTGATCTTACAGAATGCGCGGATCGTTCAGGTTGGCGAGTATTATCCGCCGATTCCGGCTTATCCACCAACGCCGACGCCGGATCCAGATGAACCGACGCCGACGCCTGGTGGAGGCCCTCCGCCGACGCCGACACCGCCGCCGCCTGAGGTGGTCCTGATCGCGTTGCCGCCCCAGCAACAGCTGTTTCTGAAGTATGCGGTGGAGACAACGGCCGATATTGATTTTGCCCTGCGGAGCACAAACGACGGACAGCTTTATAGTGTTCAGCAGGTTGATGCCGTTTATCTCTTAGAGCAATTCGGCATTACCATCCCGCCGAATAGTGAGTTTGCCATTGGCGGCATCAGTACGACTTCGGCCGAGGCCGAAGAAATACTGGCGCCAGAACCTGGACAATAGGAACACAGCTACTTGGCGCGGCGACTCATGCGCTGACAGTTCCGTGGCGACCTAAGTTGGAACAGGTGGCCTTGGACTCAAAGGCGCTGATCGACTGACGCTAGAAGCGTTAACAGAGGAAGCGACTATGCGACCAAGAACCTTCATACTCCTAATCTTGGTGCTCCTGGCGGCCGCGGCCGCGATAATTATATTCTTCGTGGTGCGTCCAAGCGGCGGAATTGTCGACTCCATCTTGCCTGGGGGCGATGACCAACCGGTCGAGGTGGTTCAAGCACCCCAGGTAGAGCCAGGTGAACCCACGCCTACGCCAACGCCGGCCGTTCAGTTTGAAAACGTTGTCGTGGCGATTGGTGACATTCCGGTCGGTGGACGGATCCGGCCGGATCTGATCGCCGTTGAAACCAGACCGGACACTAACGTCGCCGTTGTAGCCGGGGTGACCTTCTCTGACGAGGAGGCAGTGATTGGGCAAATCGCAAAGACCAACATCAGTCGTGGCCAGGAGATTCTTCGGCCGATGATCGCCCTCAATCCCAGCGACATCACGACGTTAGGCTCCGATTTGAGCCTTTACGTAGATCAGGGCCGGGTAGCCGTTGCTTTTCCAATCAACGAGTTTAGCGGCGCCGCCTATTCCATGCGCCCTGGCGACCTTGTGGACGCCTTCATGTCGCTTACCATGGTCGATCTGGACGAAGAATTTCAGACGGATTTGCCCAATGTCTCTCAGCGCGTTAACGAGTCAGCATTCAGCCAGGGGCAGGCATTTCTCTTCCCACCCACAAAAGAGGGTCGGCTTGAATTGATTCCCAATTTGAATACTGTGGCTTCGATCGCACCTGGCGAAGGTAAGGATCCAATTCCCAGACGTGTTTCCCAACTGACCATGCAGCAAATGGAAGTCCTTTGGGTGGGCAGTTGGCGAAACCCAACTGAGGGCATGAATCAGGAGTGGAGCGCCAACGCCGTGAATAGGACCGATGTCATGGCCGTGGCTGAGCAGGAGGGAGCTAATGCTTTAGCACAACTCCCATCGCGCCTTCGGCCCGAGAGAAATCCAGACTTGGTCATACTGAGTCTAACTTCCCAAGACGCTCTGGCCCTGAAGTGGGCCCTTGAGTCAGGCATTAATATCGACCTGGTATTGCGAGCGCAGGGCGACAGCACCGTTTTTGTTACGACCGGCGTTTCGCTGCCCCAGGTATTCGAACAGGGTGTTATAGGGCCGCCCCAGCAGGGCAATGTGGGATTGGAACCACAAATAGACCAGGTGCCTGTGCCAAGCTTGCCGATCGTTCCGCCAGGCTAGACCGAGCGGCAACTACGAGTATCACAATATAAGGTCCCCAATTTAGATATTGGGGGCCTTTTTCCTTTTGAAATGGAATTGGAGCGCAGTTGGTGGTCAAATGGCCCGTGAAGTCGTGGACCCGGAAAGAGAAGAGGCTCTCACCAAAACAAGCGAAGCGAGAGCCCTAGATTCCACAGAGGCGACGACCGGACTCGAACCGGTGATGAGGGTTTTGCAGACCCTTGCCTTACCACTTGGCCACGTCGCCAGAAATATCAAACCGGCAGGTAAGCGGCCTGCCGGTTATTGTCTAAGCGGGCGAAGAGATTCGAACTCTCGACCTTCTCCTTGGCAAGGAGACGTTCTACCACTGAACTACACCCGCGTACGTCGATATCAGATAGTGCCAGGACCCAGACTCGAACTGGGGACTCCTGCATTTTCAGTGCAGTGCTCTACCAACTGAGCTATCCCGGCAGGTGGTCTAGCGACTGCCGCAAAGCAAGGCGAATTCTATCCAAACGACCACTGCCTGTCAAGTTGGCGAGGAGAGTGCTTATGGCTATTGATGCGAGAAACGGTTGCCTAGGTTGCAGCCCTTGGTTATAGTGGTAGCCGCGTTCTGGGAGTGGTTGTGTCCCGGTGGATGCCCCGGTCTTCAAAACCGGTGGCCGGTCGCGCAGAGCGAGCGGCGGTGGGTTCGACTCCCATCCACTCCCGCCTCAAGCCATTTCCTGCCGGCCTTCAAGCGCCCTGCCTAGTGTAATCTCGTCCGTATATTCCAGATCGCCGCCCACCGGCAGCCCCCTGGCCAGGCGCGTCAGTTTTAGATTGTAAGGCGCCAATCTGCGCTGCAGATAGAGGGCAGTCGAATCGCCTTCCAGCGTCGCATTGGTGGCGATGATCACCTCCATGAACTCGTCTTGTTCAAAGCGTTGAACTAGTTCCGCGATCTTCAGATCGTCTGGCCCGATCCCCTCAACCGGCGAAATCACCCCGTGCAAAACATGAAAGCGGCCGTTAAAGGCCCTGGAGCGCTCGATGGCCACCACGTCCAATGGCTCCTCGACGATGCATAGGAGGCGCATATCTCGCCCATCATCGGAGCATATCGGGCAGGGATCCGCCTCGGTGATATTATAGCAGGTGGAACAAAGCTGGGTGCTCGATTTAAGAGCGTCGAGGGCGGCCGCCAATTCGGTCACCTGCTCGTCCGAGGCGCGAAGCAAGAAGAATGTCAATCGCGACGCACTCTTCGGTCCAATCCCTGGCAGCCGGGCGAACTCATTGATCAGACGCTCGACCGAACGCGGTAGTATGTAGCGGGCCACCTTTATAGACCGCCCAGTCCGCCTAATAGATCGTTGATCCCCAGTCCGCCTGTCAGGCCTTCCATTCGTTCCGCTGCCATGGCCTGTGACTGTTCGATTGCCGAATTGATCGCAGCGATCAACATGTCTTGCAAAAGATCGATTTCCTCCGGATCCAACAACTCGGGTTCGATTTCAATCGATTGCAGCCGCTGGTGACCAGTAATAACCACCGTAATAGCGCCGCCACCGGCTGTCACAGACAATGTTTCGGTAGCCAAGGCGTCTTGCTGGGCGGCCATTTGCTCTTGCATCTGTTGCACCTGGGCCATCATATTCCCAGGCGAAGCCGTTTTCTTCTTCTTGGGTTTGCCCCTGTACGATCGTCTTGTCATATGGTTCTCTCCTGAAAATGGGGTGCATCCCTCTTACGAATGTGCGATGCACCTGGCTTGCATCGCTATTCTCCAGATCGCACGATTCCGCCAAGTTCGTCGGCCAGAGCCGCGAAATCTTCGTCATCTATTGAACTCTCAGCCGCGACGGAATCATAATCGTCTGTCACGACAGTCCTGATCCTGCATTCGGTTTCCAAGAGTTGGCCCAACGCGTCAGTTACAATCGTCTTGGCACCTTTTTGATTGTCGAATTTCTCTTTCAAGATCGGGAAGCCAAAACCAAGGATCAGAATATCGTTTTCCACTGCCAGCGGCGTCACTGAAGCCAGAATGCCTGGCAGATTCTTGTCGCGTTTGCTTACGAGCTCGCGAAGTTTGGGCCAGCGTTCAGTAACTACTGCAAGCGAGATAGGTTTCTCATCGCCAGCCGCATCCGCGTAAAACTCATCAGACGCCTGTATGGGAGTCAACGGCTGCTCATCAAGTTCAGCCGCGGCGTCATGCGACGCCTGTGTCTTTACGGATGGTTCCTCGTCTGCCACTGAATCCAATAGAGAGTCATCGTTTCCTGGCGGCAGTAATTCGATGAAGGCCAATTCAAGCGGTAACTGGGGTTGCCAGCTAACAGATGGCGCCGCAGCTGCTTCACCAAAGCGTCTCAGGGATTCGATCAACTGTTGCCGATCAGCTTCGTGCGCCTGCCGGATCATGATGTTTCGCCTCTCAGCAGTTGTCGCCAATAGGAGGTCTCGCCCTCCCGTCTTGAGCAGAAGGAGCTGGCGCAGGTAGGCTACCATCTGGCGGGCGAATTGGCGCGCATCGGCTCCAGACCCAAGCGCCTGGTGGATGATGCTCAAGCCTTCCCGGCCATCGCCGGCCAGCCAGGCATCGATGAGTTGGCGCACCGCCGCGTCACTGGCTGTGCCCAGCACCATCTGCGTTCGGGCAAGCGTGATCGTGTCGCCTGGCGCGGCCACTAATTGATCTAGCAGGCTCTCGGCGTCGCGCAGGCTGCCTGCCGCCTGGCTGGCGATCATATCGATCGCCGCTGGCTCTATCACCAGTTTCTCCTGTTCGGACATCCAAACCAGCCGACCGGCGATTTCCTGGATGGTGAACAAGCGAAAGCTAAAGGGCTGGCAGCGCGATTTGATCGTCAGCGGCACCTTGTGCTCCTCGGTGGTCGCCAATATGAAGATCGCATGCGCGGGCGGCTCTTCCAAGGTTTTAAGCAGCGCATTAAAAGCCGCTGTCGAAAGCATATGTACTTCGTCGATGATATAGACTTTGAAGCGACCTTCGCTAGGGGCGAAATTGATCTTGTCGCGCAAACTTCTGATATCGTCAACGCCGGTATTGGATGCCGCATCAATCTCGATCAGATCAAGGAAGCGACCATCATTCACAGCCAGGCAAGGCGCACATTGATTGCAGGGCCGTCGTGACAGATCCTCCTCCAGGCAGTTGGCTGCCTTGGCAACCAGCCGAGCGATGGTCGTCTTGCCGGTTCCCCTGGGGCCAGAGAATAAGTAGGCGTGTCCTATTCGGTCTGCGGCCACTGCATTCTGCAGGGTGCGAGTCACGTGTTCTTGACCAACAACCTCATTGAATCTGGCTGGACGCCATTTGCGGTAAAGGGCTTGAGACATATCGGGTAGGTAGTTTAGCACTGAGGTAACACGGCAGCAACCGATCGTGAAAGCAGTTCGCCAGTAGTGGCGCTGGCCAACCGCGTTGCGGTTCAATGACCGCTAATGATATAATCCCCATAACCGATCTACAGGTCCGCGGATCAAGTCGCCGGACTATTAGTAAGTGGAGATGACGCGATGCCAAATCTCGGCGGATGGGAATGGGTCATCATTTTGGTGATTGTGCTATTGGTTTTTGGTGTGGGCCGCATTGGCCGGCTTGGCGAAGAACTCGGCAAAGGCGTACGCGCCTTTCGAGAGGGCGTGCGTGAGGAAGGTGAAGAGGGTTCAGCCGAAGAAGATGCGGTTGAGAAAAGCGCTGAAGAATAGGCCTGCTTAGTCGGCCTTCTCACCGTAAGTCGGCGCAAGGAGCCTAATCGGAGGTTTTTGCCTGCAGCAGTTCGATCAAATCCGGGATCCGGTTGCGCCTATACAAATAAAGTAACAGATTCCGGGTTTTGCTTTTCTTGTTGTCTCCGCCCAGTAGTTCCCAATCAATCTCCAATCGAGTAGCCAAATCTTCAAGTTCGGCCAGATCGCAGGTGGCCAGCAGGTAGTGGCGAAGAATCGTTGGCGGTGAGTCCTCGGTCAGCTTTTCCAGCCGCGGAAGATTTTCACTGGGAATGGGCGTCAAGATACGCTCAACAGCCAAAGCAAGATCACCCGTTTGGCCTCGCTGCTGGGCCAAATCAATCATGGCCACAATGAGCTCGTTATTGTCTTGGCCAAAGGTCACAACATCATTCTCGACCCAGCCCACGTCAAAAATCACGTCTAACAGATCATCCGGGCCAAGGCGATCGTGCAACTGGTCAAAGAGCATTTGCCTGTCAAGTGCCGTGTCGACGCCTGAGTAATTGACTTCGGTCGGCTCAATCACGGCGACACGATTGACCGACTTTGCCTTTGAATCGGTTCGCGGGTCTGATCCGGCATCTCGCACGCGCGGTCCCATTAAGCCCCATAGCCACAGGGATGCTCCCGCCACCAGGCCGCCAACGATCACATAAAAAAAGAAGCCTAGTTGGTCCAATATCTCGTCGCGGCTGAATGTGCTCAACAAGGTATCCAGCAGAATGGCGGTAGTGACCGTCAATAGCCCAACACCCCAGACTAGCTTGTTGCTGCGCAAAAACATCAGCAAGAAGAAGGCAACCAGGACGATCTTGGCGATCAGAATGTAGAGATTCATCGTTGATCAAAGACGTTTATGACAGGGTCGTGAGCTTGAGCCAGGATTTTAGCACCGGCGTTCAGGGGTGCAAAGGTACCGTTTGCTTGGCTGCCAGGCGGTGGTATGATTCGCGCCATGCTGAGTAGAAGCGTCTGGTGGCGATCAGGAACCCTGTTCATGCTGGGCGTATGCGCCTGGATGGCGAGCGCATGCGAGGCTCGCGATCCGCTGCCCACGCAAGCTGTTGCCCTGGCAACAGTGGCGATTCAGCCGGTGGACACAGTGGATTTGCCGGTAGTCACGCCGGTCCCGCCGACATTCACGGTCGTGCCCACGCCGTCGATTGGGGCCGTCCTGGTGAACAAAGCCAAAATCGCGCCGAGCAGCACTCCTGGAGCAACGCCGACGGTGCCTACCAGAACGGCTACTCCAACCGCCACTGCAACGAATACAGCTACAGCTACACGCTACGTCAGCGCGATTCCCGACTTGCCGCCCACAGACGAATTGGGCCCCAGCAAGCTTGGTTTGCATGTCGTGCGCAATAACAACCCCAACATCATGGAATTCGTGCGGCAGGCACAGCCAGCCGTCATGAAGGCTGTCGACGACTTCGGTTTTCTGGCCGAGGTGCGCGAGGTTTCGCCGCGCACAATCACAGTGGGCCGACACTCGATAACCAACCAGGACTATGTTGGCGATCCGGTTGAAGCCGCCCGCGATTTCGTCGAGGAGTATCTGGAAACGTATAGGGCCAACCCGGCCGTAGATTACTGGGAGGGGTGGAATGAGCCGGATCCCAATGCCGATAGAATGATCTGGTATTCGCGTTTCGAACAGGAGCGATGCCGGTTGATGGCTGAGAACGGCTTTCGTTGCGCTATAGGGGGTTTCGCGACAGGCGTGCCCGAGTTGGACGAGTTTCAATTGTTCTTGCCGGCCATTGACGTAGCCAATAAAGTAGGGGGCGTTCTGACTTTGCACGAATACAGCGCGCCAGATATGGTCTATCTCTACGGCTCGCCGTTGCCTGGCTATCCGGCCTATCCGGACCGGGGCGCATTGACCTTTCGCTACCGATGGTTTTACCGCGAGATCTTGGAACCGGCTGACATGGTCATACCGTTGATCATCACCGAGGCCGGCATTGATGGCGTCATTGGTAATCGCCCAGGACCAGCGGGCTTTGGATGGAAGGATTTCCAGAGCTACTGGGAACGCCAAGGCTTGGCCGAGAACGGGGAGCAGGCGTTCATCGATCAACTTGCCTGGTACGATGCTGGCATACGTCAAGACGGTTATGTGATCGGCTTCACGATATTCACAGCCGGCGGGATAAGCGAATGGAAGAGTTACGATGTCAATCCAATTTTGCCAGAGTTGGCAGATTATGTCATTGGGCAACGGTAGGGGCGGCTACGCGTGTAGTGCAACTCAGCTACCGCGTCTGCGTATTGTGAGGTGCTGAATGGCTAACAGCAATGATGAGAAGAGAAAGAAGGATCGGAACGACGATATGAGTAGAACCCTACCGGCCACGGCCTCCGATGAAGGCTTCTGGCGAGAAATGTGGCGCCAAGCGCGCCTGGCCTGGTACTTGATTCGCAGTCCTGAGGTGCCTTTGTATCTTAAGGTTTTGCCAGCGCTGGCTGTGGTCTATGTGCTGATTCCGACAGACTTTATTCCGGATGTGTTCCCGGTAATTGGCCAACTGGATGATATCACCGCACTGTTGGTTGGGGCCAAGGTCTTTATTGAGATGGCTCCGCAGGATGTTGTGGCTCGATATGTCCAGGCACAGCGCGAGAGCAACGCTCCCTCCACGGCCGACGACGACAGTGGAACTGAGCAGGAGCAGGACGATCCCGAGAATCTGATCGTCATTGAGGGCGACTACGATGTCGTGGACGAAATAGCAGCAGACCGAACCGATTAGGGTCCGGCCTTTGAAGATCTCGGCGGCTTAGCCGTTCAGACCTAGCTGCTTTGGCGCCGCTGGTCTAAATAGCGTTTTGACTGGCTCTAGCTAGAGAGTGCCGAGATAATTGGCAAACAGAATGCCAGCCACTATCGTCAGGCAGCAGCAAATCAACAGCACGGCCACGACCGCGATGATAATCTTGTTGCGATTGCTGCCGCCTTCCTTTACAGGTTCACCATAATCGGGCGGCGGCGGCGTGGGCGGCTGATCGGCGTAGTCAGTGACTGGCGCAGCGGAATCAACATAGTTTCTTTTGTCCGGTTCCTCGAACGCGGCTGCGGGTGGTTCAGGGGCCGGCGGAGGCTCAAAAACGGGTTCTTCAGCTACTGGCTCAAACTCTATTGGTAATTCGGGCAGTGGTTCCGGTTCCGCAGGAAGCTCTGCAATTGGAGCGACGAATGGACTTTCATCCATCATTGTCGCCATTTCCGCGTCATCTGCATCGTCCATCACCTCGGCCGCGAACGCGTCCAACTCTTCGACAATGTCCGGTTCCTCGTCGGCTGGAGCAGTGACCGGCACCGGCGTGGCGATCTCGTCCTGTGCTGGCTCTACGCTCACTTCAGCGGCCGCAGGCTCTTCTTCAATTGCAGCGACAGGTGCGACCATAGTAGCCAGAGGATCGACGGCCGCTGTGGCCTGGTAAACCAGCGTTACATTGCTGCCCAACATTATTACCTGGCCCGGGCCAAGCGCTTGTGGCTCTCCGCCAAGTCGTTGGCCATCGACGAAGGTGCCATTCGTACTGCCCAAGTCTTGGAGTTCATAGCCTTCAGCTTGCAACATCAGCTTGGCATGATGACGAGATACTTCAGGATCATCCAATATGATGTCTGACAGGGGATCCCGTCCCATCATCAAGACATTATCCTCGAGAGCAATTGTTTGACCGGGCGTGAGGCCTGATTGGGGAGCATTGCGCACAACCAATTGATAAGAGTCGTTAGCCACTTTTCTATTCCTTTGTCTACATATTGCTTTCCGAAGTCGCCACCGTCAGAAGCAGCAGCCGCATGAACAGTATCACCGATTGTCGGCTCTGAGAATTGCAAAGGTGAACAACCGACCACTGAATTGACCGCCGCATTTTACACTATTTGACCTAGTTGACCAAAGGGCCATCTTTCCTACTGCATCGTCATGAACGTAAGCGGCTCGATACCAGATTCCACAGTGACTTGGCATCTTGCAAGTCGAGCAAGAAAGCCGCTCCAAAGTAAGCGGTCAGACCGACCGATCCTGAAACAACGACGATGATCAGCCTTTGCAGGAACGAATCCATTGGCATCAGCTCGCGAAGAATGCCAGCTGTCAGGGCGGCCGCCAGACCGGTGACAATGGCGGCAACTAGTGATTTGACGACGGTGGCAGAGATCTGATAGCCGGCCAGTCCGCCGACGTGCCGTTGCAGCAACACGAGCATGATTGAAGTGTGCACAATATGTTTGATGGCATCGGCAACCATGAGACTCAATAGGCCCAACGGGCGCAACAAGAGAATGGCGACAATCGTGTAAACGACGATGCTTAACACACCGGCCAGAGCCGGCCGCCAGGTATCCTTGCGAGCGTAGGACGCGAATACCAACATTTGGTCGACAGCCGCGAACCCCAGGCCGATGAGGTAAACGCGCAGTACAAGGGTGGTGATATCAGCATCTTCGGCTGTAAACTGGCCGTGCTGCAACAAGAGGGCGATGATCGGCTGTGCCAGGGCAAACAGGCCGGCTGCCGCCGGTAGGCCCAAGGCAATAACCAGGCGCAAGCCACCGGCCAATGTTTCCTTGTAGTCGTTTAGCCGGTCGCCGGCGTCTGGAGCTCCGGTTTCGGCCGCTTGGCGATAGGCGGTTGCCAGCCGGGACAGGGTGGGTAGGGTGGCGATTGACAAGGCGGTGACCACTAGGCCTAAAGGGAATTGATACAAGGTTGTTGCGTAGGCCATGTAGGTCACCGAACTGTCGCCTGTGGTGATGGCCAGGTTATAGCTAATCCAGATCGCTACCTGGTTGACGACGAGGGCGACGACTATTGGCGCGTACAGAATAACGATTCGGCGCAAAGCGGGATGCTTCCAATCCAGGCTGAGCCGAATTCGACCGTCGCGCAAGCCAGGCAACTGCATAAGAACTTGCAGGATGGAACCGAGCAAGATGCCCCATACAAGACTGCTGATCTGATCTGGTTTGAGTAAAGCCACAACCACGATGGTGCCGTTAAAGACGGCCGTGGTGAAGGCCGGCAGCGTGAATCGCTTCAGCGAAAGCAGTACGCCTGTGAGAATGCTGGCAATGCTTAGAAACAAAACGGCCGGCGTTGCCAGCCGCATCAGGTTGACAGTGATCGGCAATAGTTGTTGATCGTCGAAATTGCGCGCCCCAGCCAGCCAGGCGATCTGTGGCGCGAAGTACTCGACCAGAATCACGATAATGCTGAGCACAATGGTGGCCAACGTGAGGAATGCGCTGGCTAGGCGCCACAATTCGGGCCGTTTATCCTTGTCGGCGTAGTCACTAAAGACTGGTACCAGGGAGGAACTGACCATTTCACCGCCGGAAATCAAATTGAAGAGCGTCATCGGTACCAGCACAGCTACCGTGTAGGCGGACAATAATGGCGAGGCGCCGAACATATTCGACTTGACGATTTCCCTTAACAAGCCAAGAACGCGACTGACCACGTTGCCGACAGCCAAGATTGCGGCCGCGCGAACGATGCCGGCGTCCTCGCTCAACGTTGCTGGAACCTGAGCTTGCTCGGTTGGGGAAATGTTAGGTGGCTCAATCACGGGAAGTGCATCCGATACGTGGCGCATTCTAGCCGAGTACATGACTGGTAGCAAACCCGCCTGCACCATGGCAAGGCAACGGTAGGCCTACGGATTTCGGCTTACTGCTGTCTGGTAGCCGGTCTTTGGGTAGGCCGGATCACTCGCAAGGGCGTTGGGCCTAAAGTATAATAACCATTCAGTAAATGGGAGGCAGATAGACAGAACTTACAGGATAAGATCCTGCTTAGCGGAAACATACATGACCACGAATGGGATCGGCCGGCCTGAAATTGTTCGGGGTAGGCTGATCCTGGTCAACTTGGCGAGAAGTGGAGACCAGCACTCATTATGTTTGACCAAGAGAAACTGACCCACCTGGACGAACGCGAGAAGGAATGGCAAAGGGGCACGCTGAAAAGGCATGCGCGACGATTTCCGGAGCGGCGCCAGAAATTCATGACCACCTCTGGTGAGCCTATCGAGCGCCTATACACCCCGCTTGACGTGGCCGACGTTGACTACCTGGCTGATCTGGGCCTGCCGGGCGAGTATCCCTTCACGCGCGGCATACACGCCACGTTATATCGGGGCCGGCCTTGGACCATGCGCATGTTTGCCGGGTTCGGCACGGCCGAGGAAACCAACGCCCGCTACAAGTATTTGATGGGGCGCGGCAATATGGGGCTCTCGGTTGCCTTCGACCTGCCGACTCTCATGGGTTACGACACAGATGCGCCGGAAGCCCTCGGCGAGTTTGGCAAGTGTGGGGTGGCGGTCAGCAGCCTGAAGGACATGGAGATTCTCTTCAATGGTATTCCGCTGGGTGAGGTGAGCACTAGCATGACCATCAATGGCCCGGCGGCCGTACTATGGGCGATGTATATCGTGGCTGCCGAAAAACAAGGTGTACCGATGGAGAAGCTGCGCGGTACGCTGCAAAATGATATCTTGAAGGAATATATCGCCCAGAAGGAGTTCATCTTCCCGCCACAGCCATCCATGCGCCTGGTAGTCGATACCATCGAGTATGGCACCAATCATTTGCCGCTCTGGAATACGGTCTCGATCAGTGGTTACCATATTCGCGAAGCCGGGTCGACGGCCGCCCAAGAGCTGGCTTTTACCCTGGGAGACGGATTGGAATACGTTCGCTGGTGCCTTGAGCGCGGCCTTGACATCGACGACTTTGCGCCGCGTCTCAGCTTCTTCTTCAATTGCCACAACGATTTCTTCGAGGAAATCGCCAAGTTCCGCGCTGCCCGGCGAATCTGGGCCCGGGAAATGAAGGAAACATTTGGGGCCAAAAACCCACGCTCGTGGCTGTGTCGTTTTCACACCCAAACGGCCGGCGTTTCGCTCACGGCCCAACAGCCTGAGAACAATATCGTTCGGGTGACGATCCAGGCCCTGGCGGCCGTGTTGGGCGGCACCCAGAGTCTGCATACCAATAGCATGGACGAGGCCTGGGCCTTGCCAAGCCAGGAAGCGGCCACCACAGCTTTGCGCACGCAACAAATCATCGCCGAGGAAAGTGGCGTTACCAACACCGTCGATCCGCTGGCCGGCTCCTTTTTCGTCGAACATGAAACCAACAAGATCGAGGGCCAGGTTTATGCCTATTGGAAGCAAGTGGCCGATCTGGGCGGTGTATTGCCAGCCCTGGAGCGAGGCTTCTTTCAGAACGAGATCGCCGACGCAGCCTACCGGTACCAACTGGAGACGGACGATGATCAGCGGGTGATCGTCGGCGTAAACGGCTACGTCGATCCGGATGAGGAGTTGAGTATTCCAATCCTGGCCATGGATCCCCAGGGATACGAACGCCAAATGGCTCGTCTTGAGCAGTTGCGCCGCGAACGGGATGGGGCCCTGGTAACGAGCCGCCTCAAAGCCTTGCGAGGCGCGGCCGTTAACTCCCAAAACACGATGCCGGCCATTATTGATGCGGTGCGCGCTTATGCCACGCTTGGGGAGATAACGGATGTGTTGCGCGACGTGTTTGGCGAATACCAGGAACCCAACTGGATCTAGACCACCGTTTTTAACAGACCACCGTTTTTATATTGACAATCGATAAGCGTTTCGTTTAAACTAACACGTGTTACTAACGCGTGTTAAGGTGGGATTGGGCGACTGCATTAGGGCTGGACGCCCAGTTCACCTGAGTTCTTGACCAACCTTAGCCTTCGGGAAGAGGATTGATGCGATGGCAAGAAAGCGGGCAACGAGCCAGGAGGTTGCCCGAGAGGCTGGCGTCTCTCGTACTACCGTATCGCTTGTCTTGAATAATGCCCCGGGCAGTGGCATTCCCGAGTCGACCCGTCTCCGGGTCTTGCAGGCCGCAAACAGGCTGAACTACTATCCCAATGCGACCGGCCGGCGGCTGGCTAGCGGCCGGACATATACCCTGGCATTTGTGCTGCACCAGAATCCTGAGCGGGCGGCGGCCGACCTGTTTCTCCCTGAAGTTTTGCGCGGTCTGGGCGACAGCGTGCGACCAGATAATTACCACGTTCTCTTCCACCCCGTCGATCCTGACGACGACGAAGATGGCTACGCCTACTTGATCCACGAAGGGCATGTGGACGGCATTATCCTGTCCGGCCCTCAACTCGAAGAGGCCGAGGCGCTGGAACTACACCGGCAACGGCTGCCAATCGTGACGAACGGCCGATTGCCCGGTCACTCCATCCCATATGTCGACGCCGATAACTATCTCGGGGCCCAAATGGCGACCAACCATTTGATCAGCCTGGATCACCGACGCATTGGGCTGATAACCAATGCGCCGCTGACCTACGTCTCCGGCCGGGAGCGCTATCGAGGTTATCAGGACGCCCTGCTGGCCGCAGATCTGATCTACGATCCGGCCCTGGTCGAATTGGGCTACTTCACCGGCGAAAGCGGCTATAAGGCCATGAACCGGCTCTTGTATCTACCTGATCGGCCGACGGCTGTGTTCGTGGCCAGCGACGTCGTAGCTATAGGCGCCATGCACGCCGTGAAAGAACGTGGACTACGAATTCCACAGGACATTGCCATTATCGGGTTCGACGATGTATCAATCGCCCGCTATGTCGAACCGCAGTTGAGCACCGTGCACTTGCCGGCCTATGAATTGGGCTGGCAAGTGGGTCAACTGGCGTTGCGCCTGATCAATCAAGATTGGCCGGGCGATAAAGGGCACATGATGACTCCTGAATTGGTCGTTCGCGCTTCTTGCGGCGGCGAAGAGCCGACGCGGCAGGCGACGCCCAGTAATCATAACAATTCGTCAAGGAGGTGATTGGCATAGTTACTTGCTGCACACGAATGATATTTCGAGTTCACAAGTTTGAAATTGGCTTGATTTCGAGTGGAGGATGAGGATGTCAAAAAGAATGTTGTTAACTTTAGCAGGTGTGATGATCGTCCTGGCCCTGGTGATGGCCGCGTGTGGAGGCGACGAGGAAGCCGATACTGAATCGGAGGACATCTCCGGACAAACGGTTTCGATCCTGACCGCCGCCGGCGAAGAGCAAATCGCCAAGATGAAGGAAAGTATGGCGCCATTCGAGGAGCGGACTGGTGTTACCGTCGAGATCGAAGGGTCGGGAGACTTTGAGACGCTGGCGTTGGTGCGAGCCGAAGCTGGCGACCCACCCGACATTTACAATTTCCCCCAGCCCGGCCTGATGGCCGACTTTGCCCGCGAAGGATACCTGGTCGATTTGGGCGAGTTCTTGGAAGAGGACTACATGCGAGAACAGTATGCGCAGGCCTGGATTGACCTGGGCACTGTCGACGATACGCTGGTTGGCGTGTGGCATAATGCCGATGTGAAGAGCCTAGTCTGGTATCCAAAGGATGACTTCGAGGCTGCCGGCTACGAGATTCCCGAAACTTGGGATGACCTTATAGCTCTAACTCAGCAGATCGCCGCCGATGGCACCCCCCCGTGGTGCGTCGCCGTCGAGAACAGCGGCGCCACCGGCTGGGTCGGCACGGATTGGGTGGAAGACATTATGCTACGTACGGCCGGCCCGGAGAAGTATGATCAGTGGGTCGCTGGCGAGTTGCCGTTCAACTCGCCAGAGGTGCGCGATGCCTGGGAGACCATGGGCGAGATCTGGCTAAACCCGGACTACGTCCTGGGCGGCACGACTGCAATCCTGACAACGCCTTTCGGCGATGGGCCGCTACCACTTTTTGATGACCCGCCCGGATGCTATCTGCACCGCCAGGCTAGTTTCATCGTTAACTTCTTCCCAGAAGGCTCAGTGGTTGGTGAAGATGTTGACTACTTCTACTTGCCGCCAATTAACGAGGCGGATCACGGTAAACCGGTCCTGGGCTCCGGTTCTATCCTGAGCCTAGCTAATGATACACCGGCTGGTCGGGCGGCCATGGAGTACTTGACCACTGGCGAGTCCACCAAAGCTGAGGTTGAAGCCGGGATTTTTGTCGCCCCACATAACGATGTGCCACTGGATTGGTATCCCGACGATGCCCTGCGCGGCTTTGCCGAGATCCTGCAGAATGCGGATACCTTCCGCTTTGACGGTGGCGATCTCATGCCGGGTGCCGTTGGCACAGGTTCGTTCTGGACCGGAATTGTCGATTTCACCAGCGGTACTGATCTGGAGTCGGTACTGACGTCGATCGACGACAGTTGGCCCAGTGAATAAGTGATGCGGCGGAAGTCAACGGAACTTTCCTGATACGAATGTTTGAGCAAGATGAGGCATCCTTGCCTCATCTTGCTAGGCTTCATCTGATTTCCGTAAGGAGGATAGTATGGCACAATCAGCCAGTGAGCCGCAGGAATCTGGGGGGATTGTCAACGCTCTGACGACGGGCATTCTGCGCATAGCCGTGGCGATTTTAATTCCCCTGCTGGCCATCGCACTACTTGTCTGGAGCGTCACCTTCATGACCGATCGTGAGGCCAACAAAGCGTTGGTGGCTGTGGTGGCCATCATCGTGGGTGTAGGGGGCGTCTGGGTACTCTACCTGGCCTTTGACAACCTGGTGGGAATGTTACCCGAGCGACTACGGGAGGGGGTGCGTCCCTTTGTCTTCGTGGGGCCGGCGCTTCTTATTCTGACGCTTTATCTGGTCTACCCGGCCGTCGAGACAACCTATCGCAGTTTTTTCGACGCCAGATCAGAAAACTTCGTCGGTCTTGACAACTTCCTGTTTGTCTTCACCGACTCCAACATGCTGATCGCCCTTCGAAACAACCTCTTGTGGTTGGTTTTTGTGACCGGTTTCGTCATAGGCCTGGGTTTGGTTGTCGCCGTACTGGTCGACCGCATTCGCGGTGAAGCCGTGGCTAAGTCGATCATTTTCTTGCCCATGGCTATCTCGGCTGTCGGCGCCAGCGTGATCTGGCGTTTCATCTACAGTTTCCAACCGGCCAACCGGCCGCAGATCGGGCTGCTAAATGCGATCGTCGTTGCCCTAGGCGGCGAGCCCCAGGGCTGGCTCATTCTGCAGCCCTGGAACAACTTCTTCTTGATCATCATTATGATCTGGATCCTGGTCGGTTTCGCCATGGTCGTTCTCTCGGCCGCTGTAAAGGGTGTGCCCGGCGAATTGCTTGAAGCGGCCCGGATTGATGGCGCGAGCGAGTTCCAGATTTTCTTTCGGGTCATCATTCCCTACATCCGCGGCACGATAATTACTATCGCCACGACGGTCTTGATCATGGTGCTGAAAGTATTTGACATCGTGTTCGTCATGACCAGCGGCCAGTTCAATACCGAGGTGATCGCCAATCGAATGTTCGCCGAGATGTTCACTTTCCGGAACTTCGGCCGGGCCAGCGCTATCGCCGTCGTTCTATTGGTCGCCGTCATTCCGGTGATGGTTTACAACGTACGCGGCATGCGCGAGTCAAGGAGCTGAGCCATGAGCATCACGTATCAAAGCCAAGAAGCTAGCCGAAGTGATAGATTTCGCCGTTTCTTGAGTTCGACACCTGCGTACCTCGCCGTCATAATAATCGCCTTCTTGTGGACGTTGCCCACGTTAGGTATCTTCATCAGTTCGTTTCGCCCGCCCAGCGACATCGCTACCTCTGGTTGGTGGACTGTTTTCCAACATCCTTTCGACTTCACCCAGTACACGCTGGAGAACTATGACAGGGTGATGACC
>JBFFWQ010000005.1:0-100668 GCA_041570195.1 Promineifilaceae bacterium (SeqCode)
AGCAGTAGAACTAACCCCGTCAAGAGAATGAGTGTCCGGGTAAATGGATTCATGATATATCCTTGTTGTAAAAGTGACCGTGTCACTAGGTGACCGTGTCACTAGGTGACCGTGTCACTAGTCGGCCGGCATCGTCCGCCTAGCAGCCTATCATAGCCGGCCAGCTCGCGCATCATCCCAGTGACCGATTCACGCCTTGACCAGCTGGATGATATTGGCTTGGATTTTGCGGGAAAATGGGTCAGAATCCCTCAATTGCTACTCATTGGCCTACACTGGTCACAAAAAGGGGATGACATTGAACAGCAACACCAAAGCCCTGACTGCTTCAGCCTATCTGTCAATGCTTTTCCTGGGGATTGCCAGTACGGTGATTGGCGCGGCCGCGCGCAATATCGGCCTGACGCCCTTTCAGATCGGCCTGTTCCTGGCCATTCAAAATGTCGGATTCATGATCGGCGTGTCGGTCGCCGGAGCATTGGCCGACAGTTACGAGAAGCCTAAGATCCTCTTCGTCGGCAGCTTGATCCTGGCCGTGTCCTTCTTCACTTTCTACCTGACCGGTTCATTGTGGCTGAATCTGGCCATCATGTTTTTCATTGGCCTTGGCGTGGGCAGCTACGAAGGTGTGACTGATCCCATGCTGCTAGAGATTCATGATGAGAATCAAAACCTGCACATCAACGTTAATCATTTCTTCGTGACCTTTGGCTCGATCCTGATCACGATTTACCTCATCTTCCTGCAAATGAATTGGCGCGCGTCACTTACCCAGGCCGCAGTTGCCGTCCTATTGCTGGCTGCCTTCTTCGCCTTCGCCCGGTTGAAGAACAGGAACAACCAGCCGGGCGCCTACGCGGACCGATTGCGCATCCTAGCTCGCGAACGGCTGGTCGTCGTCCTTTTTGTGGCCACTATTCTCGTCGTGGGCGTGGAGCTAGGCACGGCCGGCATCGTGACCACCTTTCTCATGGAACTGCGCGGTTTCACCCAGGTCACGTCAAAGATCGGGTTGCTGACTTTTTTAGCCGGCATGGCTGCCGGCCGGTTGATCATTGGTTTCTTCACCCGGGGCGACCAGGCCGCCCGCTACATATTGCTTCTGTTCGGCCTGGCCACTATCTTCTTTGGCTTGATGGTCATCGTGAATCTGGGGCAGTGGTCTTACGTGACCATCTTCCTGGCCGGCCTGGCCATGTCGGCCTTGCTACCGCTGATGATCACCCTGGCTGGACAGGCCTACCCGGAAATGGCTGGCACAGTCACCGGTTCGATCAAAGTAGCCATTCCCATTGGCGGCATTGTCCTGCCGTTCGTCATGTCTCTGGTGGCCAACATGGCTACCTTGCAGAGCGCCCTGCTGGTCTTTCCCCTGGCGCTCCTGCTGGCCTTCGCTTTGCTGTGGCTCGAATTGAGACGAGCGCCCGTGCGGCAAGGTTCCCAATCCTGATTCGCCACTCTGGGTCGTGCTGGTGTCACGGCGACTGGTTATAGTGGAGTTAAAGTCAGTGCGGGTCTGGCTAAACCGAACAGCGGCGTGGCCAAAACGCCGGCCACACGCCTGGCGCAAGGATACGGTTGAAGTTCCGGGGGGAGCATCATAGGGGGCAACTGGCTCACGGGTGATGTGTCCGGGGTCAGTCGTTTTTTTTGTTGGCAGATCCCGCCAGTTCGGCGTATATTGGCTACTTATGACCACACAATTCCTGTTCTACATCTCGGCTGCGACGGACATGGAGCAAGAACGGGAGATCCTGGCCCGTTCGGTCATTGACGTACCGGCCGACGTGACCTGGCGCATTGAGTTATCTCCAAGAGGGAATGATCCGGTCGATCGGCAAGCCGTCGCGCAGGCCGATCTTCACCTGGTGCTGCTGGGCGGTGACATTCGAGCGCCGGTTGGCCTGGAATGGATGGCCGCTCGGCACTTTGGCCGGCTTCCGCTGCCGTTGCTGAAAGAGGGAGCGAAACGTACTATGGCGGCTGAGGATTTCCGGCGTTTTGTCGAGTTGCAGGCCAGTTGGTTGCCCTTCGCCAATAATGCTGATCTTCGGCAGCAGGCGCTGCAGTTGCTGGGCGCGCGTTTACTGGATCGAGTGACTGATTTCGGCTTGACGCCGGATGAAATCGAAGGTTTGTTGCGCTGGCAGAAAGACCTACACCAGGTGTCTGGACCGGCCGAGGGCGACATGCTCGGCGGCGCCGGCGAAAGCAGCCTCATTTTTTCCAAGCAGCGCCACGAGCCAAGCACGGGCATTCTTCTGCAACCTGAAGACGACGAGAATTAGAACAACCTCCTCTACTCGCCGCAGACTCTGACCAAACCCTGTAGCGCGCACAAAATCGCACAAGATCGCACAGAATTGCCACACTGGCGCACACAACTTGTATTACCATGGATGGCATGAGCAGCCAGGTGGGGCAACAACCCGGATAGGCCCCACTACCAGAGCCTGAATAGGGAGGTGAATCAATGGGAATCTGGACTCGAATAAAAATGCTCTTCAAGATGAAAGCCAGCTCAGCTCTTGATGACGCCGAGGACCCGCGCGAGGTGATGGATTACGCTTATGGTCAGCAGCAGGAATTCCTGCGCAAGGTTAAACAAGGCCTAGTCGAGGTAGCCACGGCAAAACACCAACTCGAACAGCAGGTTCGGCGTCAACGCGCGCGCATTCCCCAATTGGAGGACCAAGCAGCCAGAGCAGTCGCGGCCGATCGTGAGGACCTGGCCCGCGTCGCTCTGCAGCGAAAACAGGTCGTGCTGGCCGAAATGGCCGGTCTAGAAGAACAACTTGCCGAAGTGGCCGAAGAAGAAAGACGGCTCATTGTGGCCGAACAGCAGATCGCCGCCCGCATTGAGGAGTTTCGTACTCATCGAGAGGTGATGTCAGCTCGCTACAGCGCGGCCGAAGCCAAGGTCCGCATCAACGAGTCGCTCACTGGGGTCTCGGGCGAACTTGGCGAATTGAGCTTGGCCCTCGGCCGGGCCGAAGAAAAGACCCAGCATATGCTGGCCAGAGCCTCGGCCCTGGACGCGCTGATCGATGGCGGCGCGCTAGAACCGACCGTAGGTTCTGGTGATTTCGTCGAAACGGAGTTGTATAAGCTGGAAGCCGAGAATGCGATTGAAGCGGAGCTGGCAGCGCTGCAAGCCGGGCAGCCGGTCGAGCAGTTACCGGAAGCGGCCGCGGCGCCAGAATAGATCTCATTTTCCGTCTTCTGAAGGAGATGTTCATCATGTCACAAAGTTATGTTGAAAAACGACCTGCAGGCGAAGCGCCTAAGCAGGCGCCGTCCGAAAGATCGGCCAGGCCTGCCAAGGACAAGAGCGAAAAGAAGATCGGCTTCTTGTCCGAGGATCTCGTCTATGGTCAACCGGTGATTGTCGCCTTTCGCTGGATCCTGATCGCTTCGGGTCTGGTCCTGGCCTTGGTGAATCCGGACGACTTGAGCGCTCTGCGAGTTCAGGTCGTCGTGATCCTGTTACTGGCCATCGCCAATTTCTATTTGCAGGCCCAATTACTGATGGGACGCCAGGTGGTGAGTACCATCATCTACGCGTCAAGCGCTATAGACCTGGCGCTATTGACAGTGCTGGTGGTCACTCAAGGGGGGTATGAATCGCGCATCTTCGCCTTCTTCTACCCGGCGATCCTGGCCTTCTCCGTTGTTTTTGCGACACCGGTCACAGTGCTATATGTCGCGACGACCGTGTTCGTATACGGCACAATCTGCGTCTTTTCCGACGGAGATCCGGTGATCATCATCAGCCGGCTGCTCATGCTCGTTGCCGTCGGATTCTGCGGAAATGCCTATCTGCGCATTGAGCGTTCCCGACGCAACGCAGCCGAAGCGGCCCATATGGAACTCATGACCCAGATTCGCAGTCGTCGCGCAAAAGAGGCCTGATGGCTGGCAAATAGATTTGTGGGCGATCTGCGCTTGGTGCATTTCGTCCAGCTCAAAAAAGGAGCTCTGATTATGAACGAGTTACGAAGCACGGCTCAAGAAACGGCCGAGGACATCTTTTTCGGCCAGGTAGTGATCATCTGGGCGCGTTGGTTTGTGATTTTGGCTGCAACCATCGCCGTATTGTGGTCTGCAGACGACGTTGGCGAATTGACGACTGCGATGCTCTTGTTGGTGCCGATGATCGTCATCAACTTCTTCGTTCACGGCCGCTACATGATGGAGAAGCCGGCTAACCAGCTGCTGCTGATCGCCCTGAGCGTCGTTGACGTGATCATTATCACGCTCATCATCCTCTTCTGGCACAAGCCGGGCGGCTTTGAGAGCCAGTTCTACATCTACTACTATCCGGTCATTCTAGCTTTCGCCTTTGTTTTCCCGGTCCGAATTTCTGCGCTCTACACAGTTCTGGCGGCCGCCCTTTACACGGGCGCCTGCCTGGTATACGATGCCGCGTTTGCGAACAATCCCACCGACATAGAGGGCATGCTAATTCGGCTCATCACCATGGTATCTGTCGGCGGATTGGCGACCTATTACTGGCGAGTACAGCGCAAGCGACGTCGTGAATCGGTTACTGGGCAGCCGGGCATTGCGCCGGGCGGCCAATTTGCCGGTGAGACCGGGTGAGAGGCGTTGGCACGATGTTACTGAGTACTATCTGTGGAAGGGAGGGGCATGGATCTATCAAGCCAGAACCGTGACAGATCCGTGTCCCGCTCTTCCAATGTCAAGGGAGATGACGGCCATGGCCTCAATGCGTCGTTTCGTACGAGGATTGAAAAAAGGGCTGGACGATGTGATGGCGCCGGCCGAGGATCCGCGCCAGACCTACGCCTATACGGTTGAACGACAACGTGAATTGCTAACGAAGGTGCAGCGTGCGCTGGCCGACATTGGGGCGACGAAGAGGCGCCTCGAAGGGCAAACGACCGAAGTTCGGGCAAAGCTGCCGCTGCTGGAGAATCGGGCCCGTCAATCGTTGCGGCAGGGTAACGAAGCCCAGGCGCGTCTTTCGTTACAGCGCTACCAACTGGCTGCGGCCGAACTACGGCGGCTGGAACAACAACTGCAGGAAACGGAGCTTGAAGAGCAACGACTCTGGCTGACCGAGCAGCGTCTTTCCTCGCAGCTGGAGGCTTTTTATGCCCGTCAGGAGCTTATCGAAGCTCGTTACAGCGCGGCCGAAGCCCAGGTGCAGATAGGCGAGGCGCTCACCGGCGTTTCAGAAGAGTTGGCCGAACTGAGCCGGGCGATGGAATCTGCGGAGCGCAAATCGGAACACATGGAGGCCCGCGCAGCGGCTATCGATCGCCTGGTCGACGACGGATACCTGGAAATGCCGGCGGCGATAAACGGGATTGGCGACGAGCATTTGTTGCCGTCTGGCCTGGATAGCGACGTCGAGGACCACTTACAAGAATTGAAGCGTGAATTAGTTTGAATATGATGCGCTCCTTGACCTTCGGTCATTAAGGCTTTTTGAAGACCTCAAATTGAACGATAAGGAGCTGACGGCCGACAATTAGTCGTCGCCTGAGAAGCTCGACCCACTCGACAAGACCCCCTGGAGTACAATTGGTTCACATGACCTGGCCTGCACGCGATATTTTGCAGTGACAAAGGAGGTGGACCTCGATGATCATATTCCTGGATGGGCCGATCAATGCCGGCAAGAGTACCGTTGGCGCTATACTAGCCGGCCAAATGCGCCAGGCGGTGCACATTGAAGTGGATTGGCTGCGTCACTTTACCGGTGGTTTTTCTCTCGAGCAGGCGATACCTTTTGCACTGGCCGATGCGGCCGAGCTGGCAAACGCCTGGGTGAAGCGTGGCTTTCATGTCATCGTCTCCTGGCCCACATTGTAGCGCGGTCCAATCGCCCAGGCAGAAAGCCAGAAACAGAAAAAGCGAGCGGCCTGGCTTCTGACTTTACCGACCGGCCGGCGCCGGCCGACACGGCCTTCATCGGCCGGCAAATCAAAGCGTACAATGACAGCGTCTCCGCGCATCATCGCCGCGGCCGGCGGACCGGCAAGAGCCCCTGCGGCTATCATTCGTCATCCCTCGAGCGAACTCGTCGGCGGTCTGATCGCGGCAACCTACCGGTGTGGCTTGACGTCAACGTACTCTGGGTGGCCGAAGCATTGTGCCATCGAGGGCACGGCCGCAGGCTGATGGGCCTGGTCGAGGAGGCGGCCATTGACCGTGGCTGCCGGCACGCTCAGGTCACGACTTTTGAATTTCAAGCCCGAGGGTTCTATGAGCGCCTCGGCTATCAAGTTTTCGACCGTCAGAAGGATTACCCACCCGGGCAGACTTTTTACTGGCTGTGCAAGGAGTTAATGAGCGATGTCCCCTGAAGAACTCCTGGCCGACTATCCGCCGCAAATCCAGGAACTGGCCGATGGGGTGCGGGCAATAATTGAACAAACTGTGCCCGATATCGAAGAAAAAGTCTATCGCGGCTGGCGATTGATCGGCTACAGAGTGACACTGCCGGAATCGCATCGCCACGGTGGTGGCGCCTATTTCTGTTACATCGCACCAGGCGCGGAGTCGCTCCAGCTTGGTTTTGAATACGGTATCCTAATGGCCGATCCAGAAGGACTGCTGGAAGGCGAGGGCAAGCAAGTGCGATATGTCACTGTTTCCTCAGTGGCTGACTTCAAGCGCGATGGCGTTCGGCAACTCATCGTCGAGGCGGCCCGCGTTGCGATTCTGTCTAAGGAAGAGAAGGCGGCGTTGCGCTTTGAGCTGGATGAAGTACGCGAGCTAGGTCGCGACCTCCAGTAGCTTGTCGGCGATATCGTCCAACCGGTCGGTCGCCTGCTCTGGCGACAGAGGAGGCGCCGGATCCTGGCCCATTGCATCAGAGATCTGGGCCAGTAGCCGTCGGGCGGCGCTGCGATTGGTTTCATGCGTGGCCGGGTGTCCTGCTACCACCTGAACGGATATCAGAGCCAACTCGGGCTCTTCCGAAGTAACCAACTGGGCCAATCCGCGAAGCGCCTCCAGCATTGGGCGAAGCGCCTTACCTTCCCGGGCTGCTGCCAGCGCTTCAACGTACTCCTGGCGGGCCTGCGACACATTGCCGTCGCGCCGGGCCGTATGACCCAAACGAGCCAGCGCGCTGGCCTCGCCTTCGCGAACGCCGATGTCGCGGAAGATGGCCAGGCTCTGCTGGTAAGCTTGCCGGGCTTCTGGTTGGTCTTCCTCAGCCCAGGCCGCGTCGCCCAGATATAAGAGGTCGACAGCCTGGCCTCGCGCATCGCCCAGCGCTTCGCGAATCTCGAGCGCTTCGCGATAGTAGACGCTGGCTTGCTTATATTCGGCCGCTGCAAATTCGGCCCGACCAAGGTTTGTCAATGAGAAGGCCATGCTCCACGAATTGCCGCTCTCGCGTACTATAGTTAGGCTGTCCCGACCGAACTCGAGCGCGCGATCATAGTCGCCTTGCAGATAACTGATCTGGCTCAGGACATTGGCTGCCACAGCCAGACCGTTACGATCATTGACCCGGCGGCAGATTTGCTGCGCTTCGAGGGCCATTCGCTCGGCCGTCGAGTAGTCTCCTGTCGAAGCAGTGGCGACAGCCAGATAGGGCAGGGCACTGCCGAGGGCAAGTGCGGTGCCGTGCTGGCGAAGTGCGTCGACGCCTTGTTTCAGGAGGTAGCGGCTTTCATCGAAGCGGCCTCCCAAGTAGATGAACCAGCCTTGCCAGACTGTCAGCCTGGCCAACAAGAGCTCGCACTTCGAGTCGCGACATTGTCCTTCAAAGTCTTGGCTGGCCTGGGCGAAAGCTGCCTCTCCTTCGGCAAACCAGCTACGCATGTAGTAGAACATGGCCAGCGATTCCTGCGCCGCCGCCAGGGCTGGAACGTCCTGCTTCTCGACGGCCAGGCGCCAGGCCGCGCGAATGTTCGTAATTTCCAGAGCGATCTCGCGCACCGTCGTTCGCTGTCTTTCACCGCGCAGGTCTTCCAGGCGAACGGCCAGAAAGTCGAGATAGTGGCGGCTGTACCTCTTGGTCAACGGCGCTTTTTCGTCGCCGGCCCCCAGCTTCTCGGCCGCGTAATGGCGGATGCTCTCCACCAACTCGTAACGTTGGCCTTTCGAGTTACCCCCCGAACCTCTTTGAAGCAGAGAATGGTCGACAAGGTTGGCCAAGTTTTGGATCGTTGCCCCGGTTATTGCCTCAGCCGCCGGCCGGTCAAAACTGCCGGCGAAGATCGAAAGCCGGCCCAGGATTTGGCGATCGGCTTCGTCCAGCATGGCCCATGAATAGTCGAAGACTGCCCGCAGGCTTTGATGGCGCTCGGGCAGATCGCGCGCCGAACTGCTCAGAAAATCGAGACTGCTCTCCAGTTCGATGGCGATTTCCTGGCAACTGAGATGGCGTACCCAACTGGCGGCCAGTTCCACGCCTAAGGGCAACCCTTGAACCAGGCGACATATTCGGATGATGGTCGGTCTCGGGCAGGGGTCTGAGCCCTTGGCTGATTGTATATCTGGCACCAGTCGCCGCGCCCTGCGGATAAAGAGCTTCGGAGCGTCGTCGGGCGCTGGCAACTCGCCGGCCGGTGACTCCTGAGATGGTACAGGCAGGCCGCTCAATTCCACCAACCACTCGTCGGCCAGGTTTAGACGAGCGCGCGAAGTGACCAGCACATTCGGGGATGTCGCGCCCCGGAGAAGGGACAGGACGAAGTCGCGGACAGCATCGGCCAGGTGCTCGGCGTTGTCCAGGATTAACAGTAGCTTCTTGTCATTCAGATAATTGATGACTTCCCCAAGAGGATCACTGGTGCAGCAAAAATCGAGCGCTTCGGCGACGGCCGTGGCCAGGGGATCGTAGGTGGCGGCCGGGGCGCTAATGCCAACCAGAGGTACCATGACCACTCCATGCATGAAGGGACCCAGATTCCGTGCGGCAACCTGCCAGCCAGCTTCCACGGCCAGCGCGGTCTTGCCGCTGCCGCCAGGTCCGGTCAAAGTTACCAGACGTCGATCAGGATCGGCCAAATGCTCATTGATGATGGCCAGTTCGGTCGAACGACCGACGAAGGCACTGTCGCGAGGCGGCAGATTGTATTGCCGGGTATCCGGTGCGGCGGCGATCTGGCGCCGCAACTGCTTGGTGGCCGGCATGGGCTCGACGCCAAGTTCCTCCTCGAGCAGCACTGCCAGGCGATCGTACTGCCGCAAAGCATCGCCGCGCTTGCCCTGGTAAACCAGCAAACGCATGCGCTGCTGGTGGGCCTCCTCGCGCCAGGGCTCCATTTCAATCTGCCGCCGCACGGCTTGCTCGGCCGCAGGATAATTGCCCCGCCGCTCGTGAAATGTGGCCAATTGGGCTGCCGCGGCCAGTGCGGCCTCGCGCAGGTATTCACGCTGGGACAGTAGCCATTCTTCAAAGGCGGCGCTGTCTTCAAGAAAGAAACCGTCCAAGAAAGGCCCACGATACAAGTCCAACGCCTCCTGGGCGCACGTCATGCATTCCGGGCAGCGATCGTCAGGCCGGCTGCGATGAGCCGGGCAACCCAGCAGCAGTTCCTGGAAGGCCGTCACGTCGACGAAGTGATTGCTATCAGGGTTGAATTGCGTAGATTCCCGCGATACCAGCAGGAAGGGCGGGTTTGCCTCTCGATCGTGGATGGAACGCCGCAGGCGGGTCAAGGTCTGGCGTAGATTGGTGCGCGCCTGCCCGTCGGGCATCTCCGGGAACAGCAGACCGACCAGATTTTCACGCCGGTGGGCTCGATTCGATTCAAGTGCCAGGTAAGCCAGCAAAGCCTCGATCTTCTTGGCGCGGGACTCAGTGAGGGGCTCCTGTCCAATGCTTGCCCGGTAATCACCAAGCAACCGCAGTGATAGGCGCAACGGGTCTGGCGTTTCTGCGACCATCTTCTCCCGGCAAACTCAACAAACCTGCTCGTGACACCCAAATCGTGGAAGTCATTGTACCGTGAGCGCCAGGCTGTGTCACGCTGGTGTCACGCTTTGCCGCTAAGCTTGAGACAAGAGTGATCGGTGGAGTGAAAGCAGATCGGAACAGGATAATTAGCAGAGACCGGAGGTAAACATGAACGGCAACTATGAGTTCGCGAACCACATGGCAAAGGATAAACGAAGCGCCTTTATTAGAGAGGCCCAGGAACGGCGCATGGCCAAACAAGCCGGCAGTCGGGGAGAAGCGCGATCGACAAGGGTATATGTGGCCCGAATCGGCGCCTGGTTACTTCAGGTAGCCTACCGGACTGCCGGCCAAGTAGCTAATCAGAGACCTGCGCTGCGCCGGGCGCGCCCGGTGACCCACTAGATATCGGCCTGTCTTCATCCTTCCTCTCTCCCACGGGCGGAGCAAAGGGGGGAGTCTGAACCACTACCGCCGGATCCAAACACTCCTTTTTCAACCGCCCGCCTTTCACAAGGCGGGCGGTTGACATTCGGGCAGCATTTAGGCATTTAGTACCGAGGAAGCCGTACAGCTCGATTCTGCGCACGCTTGGGCTTTTGATGAGCTGGTCGAGCTTATTCTTTGGTTAGTTTCCCAAAGCTACTGGCGGATCGGCCCAACGGGCGGTGATCTTGGCCTCAAAAGCGCCTTCGAAGCCCTCGAAGGGGCAGGCGTTGGCCGGTTTTATCGGAATGTTCTTCCAATCGTTGCCATCCCACATACCCAATTTGAGCTTGTTGGCCCCCCCGGCCGAGGCGGCGTCTTCCTTCGTATAGCAGACCGTAATGACCATCGGCGGCGAGAAACCCCCGACCGGATTGTTGGTCCCTTTGACAACCACTTCAAAATTCACCAGTTCGCGAATTACGCGAAAATTGGCGGTTGAACCTGGACTACCAAAATCCTTGGTTCTGATCTCGGCGTTGTCATCGGGTACGTTGGCTTTCACACCCTTATCTTCCCAGCTCTCGCTTACTGCCATGACTTAATACCTCCTTAGACTCCACCAACAATATCGATCAACGGCTGTATGCTTCCGGATACGCGGTCGTTAAGTCTGTAGCCGTTCCCACATCTCTCCCAAGGCCCGGTGTTCAGGCACATTGTGTAGTAATGCAGAGCGCCACTCGCCGTCGCTGATCCGCTTCGCCCTGTCCATTAACTCACGGTAACCTGCTTCGACAGTTGACCTGAATGCGGCCTCGTTGCCGGCCGCTTCAAATGCCCGAGCGCAACTTTCATAGGCAAGTAGAGGGAATTCTAGCCCACTTGCGCCAGATTGTCGCAAATATTCCCAGATCTCGACCGCCAGAACTTCTGCCAACTGCAGGTCTTCCTGAATCAACGCGCAGCGGCTGCGGCCGGCCACGGCGTCGATAGCATAGCCGGCCGCGTCTATCTGCCTGAGCATTTCGACCGCTTCCTCGTAGGAGGCGGCCGCCTGATCGGCCTGCCGGTCCGCCTCTAATGCCAGGCCCATGTAGGTATAAGTAACAGATAAGCCAAATCTGTCGCCTACTGCAATCAGTTCCGGACGTGCAGCCTCGATCTCCCTGAGAGCATCAGCCGGCCGGCCCAATCGGACCAGTGCCAGGCCAAGATTGAGGCGATTGTAGGCGCTCAATCGTGAGGCGCCCATTAATGTGGTCAGTTGCAGCGCTCCTTCAATGGCCGCCTGCGCCGCATCATAGCGACCAAGCGCCAACTGATTATAGGCCAGGTTGGTCAACCCAGTGGCTTCGACAACCCGGTCTCCTTGGCGGCGGTTGATGTCGACCTGGCGGGTGAGATGGTCGGCTGCCTGTCCGTGGTCGCCGATATACATATAGAAATTGGCCAGGTTGTTGAGATTCCTTACCAGGACGTATTCCTCGCCCAACTCTTCGGCCATGGCCAGGGCGCCTTCGGCGACGACGGCCGCCTCCTCGATTTGACCCGTGCGAGCCAGGGCGATGGTTTTCATGCCCAAGATCAAGGCTTCAATACGTCTGGCGCCGCCTCGTTTACTTGCTAAGAGTCCGACTTCGAAGTCGCCGAGGGCGGTTCGGTCGTTTCCCATTTCGTGGGCTGTTACCGCCCGCAGGAAATACGCTTCGGCCATCAAAGCATCATCGCCTATTTCCTGTGCTAGCGTCAATGTGGTTTCTTCTACCTTCAGACTCGCTTCAAACTCACCTAGCATATTCAGTACTTTGATCTGTCGTGTAAGAGCCGACCAACGCATGTCGGCTCTTTCGGCCGGGACGAGATCGACTGCACGAGTAAGATAGCTGCGAGCGTCAACGAGCGTTCCATGATTTGTGGCCTGTGCAGCGGCCAACATATACCAGTCAGCCGCTTCATCCATCGAACCTGCTCGTTCACAGTGATAGGCCAATTCAGCGTAGTGAGGGCGCAAATCGTCGGCGTACAATGTCTCGATAGCCTGGGCGGCCAGTTTGTGTAGCGCTTCGCGCCGGGTCCGAACTTGCATGCGATAGGCGGTGTCACGCAGCAAGGCATGCTTGAACAGGTAGCGCATCTGGTTGAGCTGCGACCAAATCGCGGCCGACTGGGCCTCTTCCACTCTATCTATTACCGAGTTATCGTCGCGTAACATGCGGGCCAGCAACAGGACTTCGAACTCGCGTCCCAGCACGGCCGCCGTCTGTACTAGATCCCTAACTTCCTGGGCCAGTCGATCCAGGCGGGCGATGAGCACACTGCGTACGTCGGCCGGCAACGGCGTACGACCCTCCTTCCTCAGTTGCCAACCATCTGGTCCAACAGCCAGCGAGTCGCTCTCTCGCAGGTAACGCAAGATTTGCTCGGCAAAAAACGGATTGCCTTCGGCGCGGGCGACGATCAAATCCAGCAGCGATTGCGAAACCGGGCCGTTCAGCAAATCCTGGGCCAGTTCGGCCAGCGACTCGGGCGACAATTGGGCCAGGTCAATTTCCAGGCACTGGTCGGCTTCGGCTAGCGGGCAACCTGGTCCCTCATGGCGTGAAGTGGCGATAATGGCGATAGGATCTGTTTCGTCGCCGTCATCCCGAAGCGAAGTGGCCAGGTGGACCATGAACTCGCGTGACGCCTCGTCGATCCATTGGTTGTCCTCAATGTGGACGATCAAAGGTTGGCGTTGACTTTCGGCCTGCATGAGAGTCATCAGACCGCCCAGGGTATTCTCATAGCGACGTTGCGCATCCAGGCCGGCATAAAGAGAATCTGGCCAATATAAACCTAACATGGCGCCCAGGAAGGATCGGGTCCGGTCCAGCTCGGCCGCCAGCCATTGGCTTGAGGTCTCAGAGATGAGCCCATCCAGCTTGCGGTTGAAATTTCTCTTGTTGCGGGCCTCCGACTGGGCCTGCGATTGATTGAAATAGCGTATCAACCAGTAGCGGAAAGGGTTTAGCGACTCGCGCAGGATTTCGTCGCTTTGGCATACGGCCCACAACACGTCCACTTCGCCGAACATGTCGGAGTGATGAAACTCGTGCACAAGGCGACTCTTACCCATGCCCGCCTCGCCCCAGACGATCAAAGCTCCGGCCGGTTGATCGCGCCACAAGGGAGCGACAAAATCGGTCATGATCTCTATCTCGGCCTGGCGGCCGACCATGGGCCCGTCGTAGAATGTCTCGTCCTCTTCCTTGATTTCAAAGAGGGCGTAGACCTTTTGCTTCTCGGCGAAACCCTTGAAGGCCATCTCGCCTTCATACTCTATCTCGAAATTTCGCTCCGCATGTTGGGCGACCCGCTCGTCCAGCCATATCTCACCACGCGGCGCTGCGGTCATGAATCGCGCCGCCAGGTTCACGCCCCGGCCGTAACAGGTATATTCCTCGCGCTGGGCAGAGCCTACGAAGCCGGCATGGGCCAGGCGATACGTGATGCCTGCATTTATGGGTATGCTGGTAACGGTTTGCAGGTCGAGTACAAAATTGAGAATGCGGGCCACGTCATTTTCGTGGGCCACCGGTGCGCCCCAAAAGAGCAACAGGTTGGAACCTTTGTCGCCGAAATCCAACCGGTTTAACAAGCCGCCATAGCGATCCTGCAAGGCGAACATCGAGCGCATGAATATGGCCAGCTGATCCTCGGTGCGTACAGTGGGCAGGTTGATGAAGAGGTTCAAGACCTGGCGGAACTCACCGCTGTGCTCTTGGTACACCACCGACGATGGAAAGAAACGAGTCATGACCTCAAAGTCGGCCGACCGGGGGCCGGACAGTTCAACTGCTGGCGCGCTGGCGCTCACGGCCCTCAGGCGCTGGTAGTTGCCAGCCTGGTCAGCCAGCGGCTCGGCGTTGACCATAGGGCCGATAAGGTCGTGCAACCTGGCGCCAATGATGATATCGCCAGCGTTGGCCGCATGTTCGGCTTCAGCGCTGCCATCAATGGCCGGACCCTGGAAGTAATAGCTTGCACGCCGTTCATCCTCTGACGTCACGATGCCCCAATTCACATCGCCGCAGGCCACGCCCACCTTGACTGAAACGCGAAAATCGCCGTATGGCGTCACCTGCAGAGTAACATCCTGCATGCGTTGTTGAATGCGCCAGGCGGCGACAATCCCCTGGCGCGCGGCGTTTAGCTGCCCTTCTTCGGAATCGGACTCGGCCGGAAAAACTGCCGTGAAGGCATCACCGGCCAGGGTGGCGGCAAAACCACCATGCTCGTAAACGCTGCGAAGTAAGGGGTCGAATATGTTGCGAATCAAGCCGGTCAGGATCTCGGCCCCATGCGGCCCGTGTTTCATGAGGTCGTCGGTGATTTCGCTGAAGCCAGAGATGTCCACGAACTGGCAGACGGCGAAGAACCGGCCGCGCCGGATGTCCTGGCGGTAATTATCGACGATGAATTGGGGTACGAGATAATGCAAAGTTCGATTGCGCCGGCTGAATGGGTGGAAGAATGAATAACGATCCCGCTACCGGCCACCCTTGGTTTTTGAGGCGGCCGAGAAAGAACTCCGAGTCCTTTGAGCCACTGTTCTACAAATATCTTCTTTTGGCATTATAGCAGTAGTCGAGCCATTTTGTAACCTTAGGCTCTGTGAGGCATCTAATGGGATGTGGGTCAAAGAAAGTTTTCTGGAGCCGAGTCCAGTGGAGCGGGTTGAGTCTTAGCCGATTATGACATTTGTACTCTGCCATTTAGGAGAAAAATGACAGAAAATCGGGTTTGGGTTACAATCCTTCATCCCCATCAACTGGAAGTTGAACTTGACAAGAGAAAGCAGGTAGGAGGATAAAGTGTCTGGCGCCGCATGCGGCGGGTGGCACGTATTGTGCGGCGTTGACTACTGGCTATGGTCGAACCAGCCAGAGCCGCGAACGGAGCAGGAAAAGAAAAGGAATGGAAGCTCTTATTGAACTTGTTCAGGAGATAATAAAGGGTTTTCAGGCCGGGCAGATGCCCGACCTGGGCACCTGGAATTACGTGCTAGTTGGCGGATTTATCATGTTGCAGGGTCGTGTATCGGCCTTGCTTGGCGGCGCGGTCGCGGCCGCCGGATATATGAACCTCGGCCTGATCATCCTGGTTGCCCTGGCGGCGCGGATCGTCGTCGACGTCTTCTGGTACCGGGTTGGCGCCACAGGTTATATTGATCGTATTGGCGGGCGCTTCGGCGCCTATGAAAGGGTTGCCGCGCGTGTCCACGAGGGCATTCATGCCCGTCCGGCGCGCTATATTGTGATGGCCAAATTGTCGAACGGGCTTTCTGTTCCGACGGTCGTCGCCGCCGGTAGTGCGGGTTTGCCCATGCGACGCTGGCTGCCGTTCTCCTTCGCGGTCGAAATCCTTTGGACCGTTCCGCTGCTCTTCGCTGGTTATTTCGCAACGGATGCCCTGGCCCAAATCGAAGGTGGCTTGTCTTATGCCCTGGGCGCAGTGGGCCTGCTCATTTTGTCAGGCGCGATTTTCTTCGTTGTCAAGTCCAAGCGCCGGTCCCGGCTGGCCGATTAATCGAGGGCATTTACAGGGCGGACCCCGGTCAGCTGCTGACCGTACGGAAACCGATCAGCTATAGAAACGCTTATCCGACCGGCTCAAACGAGCCGGTCTTTTGTTACCAACTCCGCCAATCACCCCCGGACCCGCTTTTAACGCGCTGAGGGGGCGCCTGCTCGGAGTCGGTTTCCGACAGGGGGGCGGTTGATTCCTCGAAAACTTCGCGAGTGCGCTGGTCGGCGGCCGCCACATGGCGGTATATGTCGCCCGGCTGGACCTGCAGCGCTTCACAGATAGCATCCAACACTTCCAACTGCACGCTGCGCCGTTGACTGTGATACACTGCCCGGATGGTAGTATATGTGATACCGGTTGCCCTGGAAAGCTGACGAATAGAAAATTGCCGCTGCTTCATTAGCTGTGGAAGGTAATTGACGAGCATGTTATCCTCCAATGGTATCATAAACGCTACCGCGCGTCATGTCAATCGGGGTAATAGAATAGCGGGATAATAGAACTGCAACCTGCAACGCGCTAACCGAGTCGCTATCATGGGCTGCAATGATCTGAGCTTCAGATTCTACTGGACTGTAGGCCGAATTGCCGGCAACCCTGATCACTGAATGATAGTATATTCGCTATCAGTCTTGGCTAGTGACCGCCGGTTAATCAACCAAATGCGGTGGCGAGACAGCCGTTGCCGAGGACTGGCTACTCTGTCAATGGCGATGATCAGGGGCTTATAAGGCTATGTAGCGATCTATGCGATCTTCGATGACTTGCAGTCCGGCTTTCCAAAACGCCGGCTGGCGCAGATCGATGCCGAACCGGCGGGCCAGATCATCCGCCGTGGCCTGTCCTGTACTGGCCAATAAATCATCGTATTGGGCCACGAATTCTTGTTGGCCCTGGCGCCCAGCCCCCTGGTAAATGCCATAGAGGCCAAGGCCAAACAGAAGACCGAAGGCATAGGGGAAGTTATAGAAGGAGAGATCGGGGCCGTAGTAGTGAGGCTTCCAGGCCCACATGTAAGGATGCAGGTACTTCCCATCCAAGCCTTCGCCGTAGGTTTCGCGCTGGCAGCGGGTCATGATCTCGCAGAAATCGTCGGCCGACAACTCGGCTTCGGCGCGTCGGCGGAAGACTTCGCTCTCGAAGAGGTAGCGGGAAAATACATCGACGATCACCTGGCCGGCATCGGCCAAGAATGACTCCAGAATGGCCAGTTCTTCCTGGCTATCTGTGGCCTGGGCCAGGGTGGCATCAGTGATGATGGTTTGGTTGAAGATGGAAGCCGTCTCGGCCAACGTCATCGGCGTGCGCCGGCCAAGTTGGCTCTGGCCGGCCCGGCATTCGTTGTGGTAAGCGTGGCCCAGTTCATGAGCGATGGTCGTCAGTTGCTCGAGAGAACCATCGAAGTTACAGAGAATGCGCGACTCTTCCGCGTTGGCGATAGACATGCAAAAAGCGCCGCCCACCTTGCCGTGACGAGGCTCGGCATCTATCCAACTCTCGTCGAAAGCGCGTTTGCTAAGGTCGACCAGCTGGTCGGAGAAGGTCGCGAAGTGCCGCAAAATGAACGATCTGGCCTCGGCGTAGCTGAAGTGCTGTTCCAGCCGGCCGACCGGTGCCTGAATATCCCACCAAGCCAGTTTCTCTTTGCCCAGCCGCTGGGCCTTGTTTTGCCAGTAACGACGAAATGCGGGAAAGGACTCGCGCATGGCGCCCAGCATGGCCTCAAGCGTTTCACGATCCATCCTGGCCTGATCCAAGGTGCGGTGCAGCGCATCCTGGCGGCCGCGGTGAGTGTCCAGGGTGATGACGGCGCCCTTGATGCCGTTGAGGCAGGCGGCCAAGGGTTCGCGGGCGCTTTCCCAGGCAGCTAACTCGGTCTCGTAGGCCCGGCGGCGCACCGATTCGTCCGGGTCGTGGTAGAAATTCTGAATCATGGTGATGGGTAATACCTGAACCTGGCCATCCCGCTCGAACTCCGCCTGGACCTGCGATGTAATCACGCCCTGTAACCTGGCCCAGGCGTTGGCTCCGCTGGTAGCCAGTTCGGCGGCCAATGTCTCTTCACCGGTCGGCATCAAGTACTTGCTCTGCGCGGCCGTTTCACGCAAGTAGAATTGGTGTTCTTTCACGACCTCCGAGTGGTCCACGGCTGCATCCAGGGTGCCGGCCTTTTGGTCCACGGTCCCCATCCAACCCCGAAATAGCACTTCCTGGCGGCGCAGTCGAACACTCAGCAGCTCAAGTTCCGACTCGATGCGTTTTGCCGTCGTATTGAAACTGTCGGTAGAGACGAAGCTGTAAACATAGGCCTCTAAAGTGTTATAGAGCCGCAGCACAGCGTTCATCTGATTCAGATAGTCGGCCAGCACGACAGCTAATTCGGCCGCACCGGCCGGGACCGCGCCGCCCCTGGCAATGTCCCGCCTGGCCAGTAGGTCGTCCAATTGGTCAAGACCGGCCCTGAAATCCTCCATGGCTTTGACGAAGTCCGCCTCTTCCAGACCGCTGTATACATTGCTCAGGTCCCAATGAGGTAAAGCTTCCAGCGCGGTATTACTGGCTGTATTCATTGATTGTGTCTTCTGGGGCTATGCCTCATTCGATGACGCCGTAGCGCTGTTCGTTGGTAACTGGCTCGGGCCATGGTCAAGGTCCTCAGCCGGCCCCCCGCCAACCACTTCGCCACCATCTGGCTCACCACCACCTGGCGCGCCACCACCTGGCGCGCCATCCTCAGGCCCGCCATCCTTCGGCGCGGCATTCTCGGCCGCAGCATACTCTTCCACTGCGTCTTCTTCGTCTTCGACCCTGGATAGATGGCCTTCACGGACGATGGCCACTGAAACGATGACATCGCCGTCCTTCATATCCATAACACTCACGCCTCGCGAGAAGCGGCCCTGGCGCGAAATCGTTCCGACCGAAGTGCGCAAGATGATGCCTGAGTTGGAAATGCAGGTCACTTCATCACCCTCGGTAACTACCCTGGCGCTAACGATTCTGCTGGTCAGATCGCCCAACAGCATCGCCCGCACGCCCTTACCGTAACGACTCTGGCGACGGAAGGCGGACAGTGGCGTGCGTTTGCCGTAGCCCTTCTCGGTGATAAGCAGCAGGTCGCTATCTTCGGCAACCACGTCGGCCCCGGTCAAGACGTCGCCGTCTTCCAAGCGCATTGCCATCACGCCGGCCGCGGCCCGGCCCATGGCCCGAACCTGCTCTTCGCTGAAGCGGATGGCCTGACCCTGTTCGCTGACGACGATCAACTCTTGATCACCTACCGTCAGCGTAACCCAGCCAAGCGCGTCGTCATCATCCAGGTTGATGGCGATCAGTCCGCTGGCTCGCACGTGTTCAAACTCGGCAACACGTACCCGCTTGATGCGTCCCTTACGGGTGATCATGGTCAGGTATTCGGCCTCGTCGAAGCTATGTACGGCGAGAGCAACGGTGATTTTCTCGTCTGGCATAAGGGGCAGGACAGTCATGAGCGAGGCGCCCTTTGCCGTGCGGTCCAGTTCAGGGATCTCGTAGGCCCGCTCCGAATATACCTTGCCCCGATCGGAAAAGAACAGGATGTGATTGTGCGTACCGGCGGCGAAAAGGTGTTGTAGCTCGTCTTCGTCCCGGGTGCTCATGCCAATAAGGCCCCGGCCGCCTCGGCCCTGTATACGGTAGGCGGCGACCGGCGTGCGCTTGACATAACCTTTACGGGTGATGGAGATCAGAACATCCTCGTCCTTGATCAGATCTTCCATGTTTAAGTCGGCCGTGATGTCCAGGGCTATTTGCGTCCGGCGCTCGTCGCCATAGCGCTCTTTCAGCTCCAGCACGTCTTCCTTGATCAAGGCCAGGATCTTGTTCATATCGGCCAGCAGGCCGCGTAGATAGTCGACGTGCTCGCTGATTTCGCGATATTCATCCTCTAGCTTCTGTCTCTCCAAAGCAGCCAGGCGGCGAAGTTGCATGTCGAGAATCGCGGTGGACTGAATTTCCGTAAGCCCGAAGCGACTCATGAGCTGTTCACGAGCCACGTCGGCGTCGGCTGAGGCGCGAATCGTCTCGATCACTTCGTCCAAGTTGGCCAGGGCGATGAGCAGCCCTTCCAGGATGTGTTGCCGGCGCAGGGCTTTATTCAATTCGAATTGCGTTCGCCTGGTAATGACCTCCACGCGATGGTCGATGTAAATCTGCAGGGCCCGTTTCAGCGATAGGAGTCGCGGTTCACGGTCCACCAGGGCCAACAATTGCACGCCGAATGTTTGTTGAAGCTGGGTGTGTTTGTACAGTTGGTTAAGCACTTTTTTGGGCTGAGTGCCGCGTTTTAGTTCGACGATAACCGATATGCCACGCCGGTCCGATTCGTCGCGCACATCAGAAATATCGGTGATCTTGCCCTGGTTCACCAACTCGGCGATGCGCTCGATGAGCGTGGACTTGTTGACCTGGTATGGGATCTCGGTGATGTTAATGCGCTGCCGGTCGCCGCGGCCGGGCATCTCCTCGATATCCGCCACGGCGCGCATCACCACCCGTCCTCGGCCGGTGGCATAGGCATTGCGAATCCCTTCAGTGCCCAGGATCAGCCCGCCGGTTGGGAAATCTGGCCCTTTAACGAATTGCATCAAGTCGTCCAGGGTCACTTCGTCAGGGTCGTCCTGGTGATCGATCAGATAGGCGACCGCCTCGCAAATCTCAGTTAGATTGTGGGGTGGTATATTGGTAGCCATGCCCACGGCGATACCCGAACCACCGTTGATGAGCAGATTGGGCAGGCGAGATGGCAATACGGTCGGCTCCTGAAGACTGCTGTCGAAATTGTCGAAGAAGTCGACCGTGTCCTTCTCAAGATCCTCCAGCAGTTCCATGGCGATGCGCGCCAAACGCACTTCCGTGTAACGCATGGCCGCCGCGCCGTCGCCGTCGATGCTGCCGAAATTGCCCTGGCCGTCCACCAGCATATATCGCAGCGAGAAGGTCTGTGCCATGCGCACCATGGCATCGTACACGGCCTGGTCGCCGTGCGGGTGATATTTGCCAAGGACCTCGCCGACGATGCGGGCGCTCTTGCGGTGGGAGCCGCCGGGGCGGATGCCCATGTCGTGCATCGCGTAAAGAATGCGCCGGTGCACCGGTTTCAGTCCATCCCGAGCATCGGGCAGGGCTCGCGCAACGATCACGCTCATGGCGTAATCCAGGTAGGCGCTGCGCATTTCCTGATTGATGTCGATCGCGCTTACTGTGCCAATATCCAAGGTAACCTCACTTGCCCATAAAACAAAATCGCCACCTTTTGCAGGGCGGCTTTCACCCCTGTGATTATACCGGATAGTGGCCTAATCAACGAATCTAGACCGGTTCAAGGAAGGGTATTATGGGACCTGGATTAGCACAGGTCCTAGGCGGCGATGCGGCGACGGCCGGTGGCAAGGATCGCCGTCGCCGAAGAGGTTATATCAGTACTGACGCGGGCGAGCTCCCCGGCCCGATTTCTAGGGCGACACGCGGACGGCCGTTTGACCGGCCATCAGCGGCTGACCTTGCTCCAAGACGGCCGTTTTCACATAGGCCAGGGCCTGTACTCCCCCAGGGCCGGCCGCGGCCGATGTGATGGTCCCGGCTGCTTTGGCGCTGGCCGTCAAGGTGTCTCCGGCCATGACAGGCTCGTCGGCCGTCAGGTGGACCAGCCGCTTGGCTAGCCGGCCGCGACTTTCCAGGCGGGCGATGATCTCCTGCCCGGTGTAACAACCTTTGTTGAACGAAACATCAGCCCAAAGGTCGGCTTCCAGGGGGATGTAATCCGAGGTCAATTCGCGGCCAAACCGGGGTTGCCGGCTCTCGATACGCAGGTAGTCAAAGGCCGCTTCCCCGGCCGGCGTGATGGGAGCGGCGATCAGGGCTTGTTCCAGCGTGTCCCGGTCCTCCTCGTGGCAGGTAACCAGGTAGCCGGCGCTGGCTACCGGATCGGTGCGGTGCAAGTAGACCGGGGCGCCGTCCAGATCGACCTGCTTCCAATGATGCAAAGGCAGATCGACCTCGCCGAAAATGTTACAAAGGATTGGGCCGGCCTGGCTCCCATACACGGCCAGGACGGCCGTGCTGGCGCTCAAGTCCTCGGCGGTGAAGTCATCCATGTAGAAGACGAAGCGGCGCAGATAGTCGGCGATGTTGGCCCCATTTCCTTCACCGGTCAGGCAGTAGACGGACGCGCGGCCGACATAGAGAATCAGGCGGTCGATGATGCGTCCGATATCGGTGGTCAATACAGTTGCCGCGCCTTCACCCGGCCCAAGATTCATGATTTTTTGAGTAGACATACGATTGATCAGATCCAGACGGCTCTTGCCGCTGAACTTGAGCATGCCCAGATCGCTCCGGTCGACGACGACGGCCGTGGAATGGGCCGCCTCGTACGCATTCGTTATGCCGGCAACGGAGACACCGGCCAAATTGTCGTTCATAATCACCTCTAGAAATTGACGGGATCTACAAGTTGACCTCTGGTCGAATCAGATTCTACCGGCGAATGAAAGCTCACGATCCAACTTGCCCGACTCTTGTCAATTATCTGCTGCCCAACGGGCGGCAAAGGCCTTGATCTGAGGCAGGTGTTCCAGTTCGTGACGGAAGCTGTTCTCAGCGATGATGTGCCACAAGGGCAGCCCTGGGGACCAGGAATAGCGCTCCGGGTCGTTCAGATCGCTGTCGCTGAATTCGGCCAGCCATTCCTCTAATTGGATGCGCACGCCCTGTAGATCTTCGAAAATGCGATCCAGGTCGCGCTCTTTGTTTTCCTGGTAGCGACGGGCATTGTAGCCGTCGATGTCATCGAACGCGGCTATCAACCGGGCTGGCGTCTTTCCCTGATCGACGCGCAGCAGCGCGGTGACCATCTCCGACTCCCAGGCCACCATGTGAGCCAGCAAATCGGCTACCGACCAGTCGCCCATTACGCCCGGTCGCCGCAGCGCTTCGTCTGGCAGCGCTTCTAAGGTAACCAGAAGCTCCTCGCGGACTTTGTCCAGTTCTTCTAGCAAATCTTCTCGATTCATGTCGTTAGCCTTCAGCTGTTCGCAGTGAGCGGTTAGCGTTTAGCTCGCATTGACTACAGTGGGATTCGCGCATGTTGCACGTTCTTTGGTGCGTTGCACGCGGACCCAATGATGGTGCGCCGTGACCCATGTCCTCATCCTAGAAAAAAACGACCGGACAGCTTGTCCCGTCCGGTCGTCGCTATTGCTTGAGTAGCCTGGCCAGGTCAGCCGCCGCCGCGAGTGGCCATGGCTGCCCCCGCGCCAATGCCCACAATCAATATGCCGGAAACGACGATCCACACGTAACCCCAATCAATCGGATAATGATCCGACTCTGGATTCTCCAAATCCTCGGGATCGCGCCGCCGGAGGGCCAGATAGAGGATCACGATGGTGAGCACGACCAGGACCAGGTTCAGTAGCGTAGCTGCACTCATGGATGCGCCCAGAATCTCGACTTCGGTGTCGCCGAAGTAGACTGTGCCCAGGGTCAAGCCAACGATCCACACGAATAGTAGGAAAATGAAGGCATAAATGCCCATTGACCAGCGCGAGCGCACCTTCTTATCGGGTCCCACGGTCGGGGGCTTTTCTTGCTGGATTTCCTTTACGCGGGCGATTTCCCGCTGCTGCAGCTGGGCCGTGACCTCCTGGTAACTTTCGTCGCCATAGACGCGGTTCACCAGCCGATCGAACAAAACGGTCACGATGGTGATGAGCAGACCGAGGGCGCCGACGCTCACCAAGACAACGCCGAAGGCGATGCCAAATGCCTGTAGGGCGGTGATGGGTTGGCCCTGGACATTATCGGCGATAAAGGGTATTTCGACCAGCACTTCGCCGATGAATGGCAACTGGCCGACATCAATGGTCGTCGCCAGCGGCTCACTGGCGACTTCTGTCGATGAGTCGCTCCCGTCCGCTTGATCCAGGAGAAAAGGTACGACGGCCGAGGCCACTCCGGCGAAAATCAATAGCGCAGCTACAGCTGCCCAGGTCTTCCACGATTCACGGTTGCTCAAGTGATTGCCTCCTAACCTTCCATGCTCTATCTAATGAAGGCTGGACCATCGTAAACGATAGCCGGTCGCCGCGCTCATGCGTTGCCATATCGTCAATGCTCAGCATTATGCCTGCGTAATAGGTAATGGCGAGCGGATTTTAGCATATCGGAGACAGCCCAGCAAAGGGGTAGCGCGTGCCATCAGACCGATATGTTGGTCCTGGCTGCCCGGCAAAACTGTCTCCCGCGGCCGTCGAATTCGACTGGCGACAAGTGAGTCCCGTCATGTGAGTTGTATGACGTCCGTCACTAACCATTGGCTAACTGTATAGATAAACTCACGTTATATAGAGATAGGCAATAGTTGCCGCGTACGGCCGACTGAGTCGAGGTGAATTATCGCAGATGACATTGGCGGTGTTTTTTTGTAAAATTCCAGAGTCAGTTTACCCGCCACCTCTGCCTGTCCCGGCAGTTTGTGTGCCGCATCCGACCCGCTAAGTGCGTGCCAGTTTCTGAGCGTTGCCAGGGCGGTTAACATCGAGGAAGGATAGCATGAAACGCGTATTTTGGGCTTTCGGCATGGTGCTTTTATTGGCGGCGCTAGTGTTGGCCGCCTGCGCCCAAGAGGAACCGGTCGAAGGACCCCCCGGTCCCGAGGGGCCGCAAGGTGTCCCCGGCTCGGCCGGACCACAAGGTGAACCGGGTCCGCCCGGCGCCCAAGGGCAGGACGGCGCTAGTTTTCAGCCGCCTACGTTCATCGGTGCGGCCGCTTGCGCCGAGTGTCACGAAGATATTTCGGCGGTATTCAATATGAGCGGTCATCCCTACAAGCTCAACGCCGTCGTCGATGGGCAGCCGCCCGAGTACCCATTCACCGATCTCGACGGACCGCCCGAGGGTTATACGTGGGATGACATCAGCTATGTGATCGGCGGCTATAAATGGAAAGCGCGCTTCATCGACAATGACGGCTTCATCATCACCGGCGACGCAGATAGCACCACCCAGTACAATTTCTACAACTCAGATGTCGATCTAGGCGATGAATGGGTGCCCTATCATGCCGGCGAAGAGAAGCCTTACGATTGCGGTGCATGCCACACAACAGGATACAGTCCAGACGGCAACCAGGACGGTCTGCCAGGTCTGATCGGTAGCTGGGCCGAACCGGGCATTCAATGTGAAGAGTGCCACGGCCCGGGTAGTGCGCATGCCAGCCATCCGGCGTCGTTCGAAATGAAGGTCGATCGCGATTCGGCCGCCTGTGGCGACTGCCATTTCCGTGGCATTCCTGAAGAGCTAGACGCTAGTGGTGGTCTGATTCGCCACCATGAGCAGTACGAAGAGCTGTTCCAGGGCAAACATGCCACGCTTGATTGCGTGCAGTGTCACGATCCCCATGTCGGCGTGATCCAATTGCGCGAGGCAGAAGCTGAACAGACGACGCGTATCGAATGCCAGGACTGTCACTATCGCGAGGCTGAGAGCTTCAAGTTGAGCCTGCACACCCGCGACTGCGTCACTTGCCATATGCCGCGCATTTCCAAGAGCGCGGTGGGTGATCCGGAACGCTTCACCGGCGACTTGCGTACCCACCTGATGGCTATCAACCCTACTCAAATCGATCAGTTTACACCGGAAGGCGACCAATCCTTGTCGGAGGTTGGCCTGAATTTCGCCTGCCGCCAATGCCACAATGGCTCGGACGCTTCGGAAAAGAGCGATCAAGAGTTGATCGAAAACGCGACTGGCTATCACGAAGCGGAACCGGCGCCGACCACGGAAGGTTCACCGGTCTTTGTCGATGAAGTGGTGGTTGAAGAGCGTGACGGCGAGTATTACGCTGTGATAACCGGCAATCTGCCCGACGCGTGCTCGACTATTGACGGCGTCGAGCAGTCGGTTGATGGCAATACCATCTCGTTGACGGTCACGGCCGTCAGACCAACCGGCCTGATGTGTGCCCAGACACTCACCCCGTTCACTGAGGAAGTGCTGCTCGAGACTGAGGGTCTTGAACCAGGCGAATATACCGTGGAGGTCAATGGCGAGCGATCGACCACGTTTACGATTTCATAACTTGAGTCCTTCTAGTCGACTGGAGGAGGATGATTTGCCATACAATAACTGGATGCGCCGTTACGCGCCGCTGGCTACGCTGGCGATCTTGATTGGCGTCGGCATTGTGGGCCTTGTTGCCTTGTTGCCTGGTTCGGCAGCTGCGGCCGTGCCGCCAGGGGTAACGAAGTTGGTCGCGCCGCCATTGTCAGCGCCAGAAGTAGATCTGCCCGGAGCGGCCGCGCCCATACACCAGCAAGCGGATGACAGTGCATGCCGACTCTGTCATGGCGATAGCACGAGGGAAATCGAATTTCCCTCTGGCGAAACGCTGCCTGTTGTGGTTGACCTGGAGGAGCTTTCGGCTTCAGCACATGGCGACCATGCCGGCGCCTCGTTGACTTGTACCGACTGCCATGCCCCGGCCGAATATCAATTTCCCCACGAGGCCATAGAGGCGACCGATCTGAGGAGTTTTGAGATCGCTCGCTCCATGGCCTGCGAACGTTGCCATGTGCAGCCGCATCTGACCAGTCATCCGGGGCCCGAATCGGATGATCCCGTTGTCTGTACCGATTGCCACGGCGCCCACGATGTCATGACGAGTGAACAGTTACAGCAGGGCGAGGGTTCGGCGGCCTGTGTTGATTGCCACGCCGAACGTGGCGTCGGCCTGGTTGATCCCTTCGTACTGACCGGCGTTGTCCGCGACGGCCTATTCACCAACAAGGTCGATCAGGACTACTGCCTGGCCTGCCATAGCCAGCCGGGCCTGACGATGACCTTTGAGAATGGCGACGTTCTTTCGGTGACCATCGACCGAGACGCCTTTCACGATTCAGTCCATGGAACTGACAACCCCTGGCAAGCGCTGGACTGTGTCGACTGCCACGAGCGTTATACCTATCCGCACGAGCCGGTCACGGCGACCAGTGAGCGGGAATATAACCTGCAAAGCTACACCAAGTGCGCCGAATGTCACGAGAAGCATTATGAGCGTTCGCTGGACAGCGTACACGGAGCGGCATTGGAGCAAGGCAACGAAGACGCGGCCGTCTGCACCGATTGCCACGGCGCTCATGATACGCCGACGCCAAACGAGCCGCGGGAGCGCATCTCGCAGACTTGTCGCCAGTGCCACAGCGCGATTTACGATACCTACGCCGAAAGTGTGCACGGCGAGGCCCTGTTGGCCGACAGCAACCAGGATGTGGCCACCTGCATTGACTGCCATGGCGTACATGACATCAATAGCCCGACCACGGCGCTGGCCCGATCGCGTTCGCCGGAGCTTTGCGCCGGTTGCCACGCCGACGAAGAATTGATGGCCAAGTACGATATCTCGACCGATGTATTCGAGACCTATGTGGCTGATTTTCATGGCACCACCGCCACGCTGTTCGAGCATGAAGATCCCAATATCGAGATCAACACCGCCGTCTGTTACGATTGCCACGGGGTGCACGACATCCGGCCAGTGGACGATCCCGAAAACGGCATCAAGGTTAACCTGTTGGAAACCTGCCGCCAGTGTCACCCAGACGCAACCGAGAACTTCTCGGACGCCTGGACCAGCCACTATCAGCCATCACTGGAGCATAATCCGCTGGTTTACCTGGTAGATACCTTCTACGCTGTCGTCATTCCGGTGACAGTCGGCGGCCTGGGCTTCCTGGTAGCGACCGATATATTCCGCCGAGTCAGATTGCGCTGGAAGAGGCGGCAATAGGGAGTAGGTTAGTGAGTGACTTTGTGAGTAAGGAAGAACAGTATCCCCGGTTTCGAACCGGCGCCCGAATCGAGCACATTATCCTGCTGGTGAGCTTTACCATCCTGACGGTTACCGGCCTGCCCCAGAAATACGCTGAAACGGGGATCGGCCAGGGCATGATCGATCTCATGGGCGGCATTGAGACAGTGCGCTTGATCCATCGCTACTCGGCTTTCCTGCTGATCGCGGGATCCGCCTATCATTTATTCACCGGCGCCTACCGCTTCTTCGTCAAACACGAGCGAATGAGAATACTGCCGGACAAAAAAGATGTGGTAGACGCCAAGGACACCGTCGCCTTCAATCTTGGCTTCAAAGATGAACATCCCAAAATGCGTAAATTCAACTTCGGTGAGAAGTTCGAATACTGGGCCGTAGTCTGGGGGACTGGAGTGATGATCATTACCGGCTTCATGCTGTTGAACCCGGTGGCGACGACGTCTATCCTACCTGGCGAGATCATCCCGGCGGCCCTGGCAGCCCACGGTTGGGAGGCTGTGCTGGCGGCGGCGGCCATCGTCATCTGGCATTTCTACAACGTCCTGATCAAGCAGTTCAATCCCAGTATGTGGACGGGCAAATTGCCTCGAAGCCAGATGCAAGAAGAACATGCCATTGAATTGGAGCGACTAGAAGCCGGCGGCAGCCCATGGCAAGTAGTTGACCGGCCAATCTTACTGCGAAGACGACGGATATTCATTGTCGTCAGCCTGGTTGTCGGCGCGATCTTTTTGGCAGGCATTGTCTGGATATTTACGTTTGAAGAGACAGCCATCACCACCATACCCAGGGTCACGCAGGAGGTGTTTGTGCCCCTGGCGACACCTGGATCATAGCTAGAATGACTAACGTAAGACTTGTATAGGTTTGCGTATATTTATTTCGTGAAAAATTTCACAATATGACATTGCTCACCTTCAAACCTGCGCTTTGTCACTATTTTCGGAACATGGTTTCTGCGATACTTTAAGTTGTCCTTTTGGTCTCATTTTGAGGCAGGGTAAAGGTGCCAGTTTACTGACGTTTTATGAGCTAGTGTCAATAAGGAGGACATACTATGGACCCACCAAAGAAGCGCACACTCATCGTGCTCGGGTTCTTGCTCGTGTTTGCTTTAGCTCTGGGATCCTGTTCGCAGGAACCAGAGGAAGTCGAGGTAACCCGCATTGTCGAAGTTCCAGGAGAAGCCACCGAGGTGGAAGTAGAAGTCACCCGGGTGGTGGAAACGGAGGTCGAAGTCGCAGTCCCGGCGGAGATGGAACGCGGTGCCCAAGTCGCCTCTGAAATCGTTTTCATTGACCAGTGGGCGGAGTCTGGTCACAATGATGTGGAGGCTGAAGCCTTTAATCATTGGAACGAGGACGATCCGGCTGAAGTCTCAGCTTCATGCGCCAAGTGCCATAGCACGCCGGGCCACCTGGATTTCCTGGGTGCTGATGGCAGTGAGTTTGGTACGGTTGAACAAGCAGCGCCTATCGGGACGACCGTTGAGTGCGCGGCCTGCCATAATGAAGTCACGATTGCCCTGGACAGTGTCGTCTTCCCCTCGGGGATCGAAGTCACCGGCCTGGGCGATGAATCGCGATGCATGAACTGCCACCAGGGACGCCACTCCACGGTCAGCGTGAACCAATCCATTGCCGATGCGGGTCTTGGCGAAGGCGATGAAGACACGGTCAGCGAAGATCTGGGCTTCTCCAATATTCACTACTACGCCGCGGCGGCAACGCTCTACGGAACGGCCGCCAAGGGTGGCTATGAATATGACGGCAAGTCTTATGACGGCAAGTTTGACCATGTGGCTGGCTATGACAGCTGCATCGACTGCCACAGCCCGCATACCTTAGAGGTCAACGTCGACGAGTGCACCATGTGCCATACCAATGTCGAGACCGCCGAGGACCTGGTCAATATCCGCATGCCGGGTTCCCAGGTGGACTACGATGGTGACGGCGACACGGAAGAAGGCATCATGGGCGAAATCGAGAGCCTGCAAGAGATGCTCTATAGCGCTTTGCAAGCCTATGGCACTGAGGTAGCCGGAACCGGTGTCGTCTATGACGCGGCCGCTTATCCGTACTTCTTCGACGATGCCGGCGAGCGCTTCGGCGCCTGGACGCCGCGTCTGGCTAAAGCCGCGTACAATTACCAGGTCTCCAAGAAGGATCCTGGCGAATACGCTCACGGCGGCAAGTACATCATCCAGCTGCTCTACGATTCCATCGAGAGCCTGAATGAGGCGCTGGCCACCCCGGTTGACTTGAGCATGGCTAACCGCATCGATCACGGTCACTTCGCCGGTTCCGAGGAGGCGTTCCGCCATTGGGACGAGGACGGCGCTGTGCCTGGATCGTGCAGCCGTTGTCATTCAGCCGCAGGCCTGCCACTCTATATCGAGCAAGGCGCCGAGATAGAGCAGCCCACGGCCAACGGCCTAAACTGTGCCACGTGCCACAGTGACTTGACGACCTTTACCCTTTACGAAAGTGAATCGGTCGAGTTCCCAAGTGGCGCTGTGCTCAGCCTAGCTGAAGTTGACGAAGAGAACGGCCTGAAGGCGAATCTGTGCATGAATTGCCACCAGGGTCGTTCCTACTCCGGTACCGTTGACGCCCGTATTGCCAGAGCTGGCGATATCGGACCCAACGATGTAAGCGACGCTTTGGGCTTCGTGAATGTTCACTACTTCCCGGCCGGCGGTTCGCTGTTCGGCTCCGAAGCTGAAGTAGGCTATCAGTACGAAGGCAAGGAGTACAATGGTCGCAACGAGCATGTCTCCGGCTTCGATACCTGCGTCGAGTGTCATGATGCCCATGCACTCGAGGTAGTAGCCGAGGATTGCGGCAATTGCCACGATGGTGTTTCTACTGTCGAGGATCTGCACACGATCCGCGTCAGTGAAACCGACTTCGACGGCGACGGCGACGCGGCCGAAGGCCTAGTCGACGAGATCGCTACCATGCGTGAGACCCTGTTGCTGGCTATGGAGGCGTATGCCGAGGGTATCGAGGGTGTTAACCCCATCGTTTATGACTCGCACGCCTACCCCTATTTCTTTGACGATGCAGGTGAGCGCTATGCTACCTGGACTCCGGCCCTGCTGCGTGCTGCGTATAACTACCAGTACGCGACCAAGGATCCCGGCGGTTTCGCCCACAACGGACTCTATGTCTTGCAGACCCTGTATGACAGCCTCGAGGATATTGGCGGCGACGTCTCTGGTATGACGCGACCCTAAGCGGTTCAGATCAACCAGTGAAGTAGCTTCAAGCTAGCCTTAAAAAGGCCGGTCAGGTGCAGACCCGACCGGCCTTTCTTTCTTTATATCTTGCCTATGAATAAGTGATAGTGATGGTATGTAGAGCTCTGCCATTGTAGGATTAAAGGGGATGTTCCTGCCACATATTAGGACCACTGGCTGAAACACGGCCCGTTGTCAACAGTTGAAGAAGATGGAGCAGATACTTCATGGACAAGCAAACCCTAGTCGACAACCTGAACAAAGATTTGGCGAATGAGCTTAGCGCGAGCATTCAGTACATCACCTACGCAGCCAAAGCGACGGGTCCCTATCGTCCGCAACTGGCCCAATTCTTCTTGACCGAGGTCGCCGACGAACAACTCCATGCCCAGTTTTTGGCGAACAAGATCGTGGCCCTGGGTGGCGAACCGACCACGGTGCCCAATCCGGTGCCAGAGGCCGACACCAATCGAGGAATGCTCGAGGCCGTGTTGGCGGCTGAAATTCAGGCCGGCAAAGACTACACCCAGCGAGCCAATGAGGCTGAAGCATTCGGCGATAAAGGACTCGTCGTTCAATTGGAGGACATGGTCCGCGACGAGATGGGGCATTCAGAGGAAACGGAACGCATGCTTCGAGACTGGCCCATATAGCGCGGTCAGAGCACGTTACCGCAGACCGGATGGCCTAAGGCCTAGTCAAACAAACTTCAGCTACCCCTGGCATTGGCCATGGCGCTGATGCTTGATGCTTCATCGCCAGCGTCCTCGCTTGCAACCGGTACTGTAGCTGCTCATATCTCAGATGCGCTCGTGGCACCTGATAGGTTGACCGGGCCGCAAGCGCAGCCATTTAATGAATCGCATTCTAGAGCTAGAGCGCAATCCTCCGCCTTTCACACTACATTGCCAAAGCAGATATCAATTGTCTGGCGCGCCAGCCGCAATCCAGTCGAGGATGATCTGGATCAACTCATCGTTGAGCGGCCGTATCGGCGGCGGCGGCATGATATCACCTTCCTCGTGCGTACCCAGCAGCTTTTGGGCCAGCAAACTGCCTTCCACGTCTCCTGGAACAACCGCTGGACCATTGTCGCCCGAGTTGATGACGCTATCATGGGTGGCCGCATCCCAACCGCCGTCCGAACCATGGCAGTCGGCGCAGCGACTCTCCAGGATAGGCATAACGTTGGCCGCGAACGAGATCTCTTCGGGCTCTTCAGTTGCCTCCGGCTCAGGTGTTGGCTGCGCCGTTCCTGAATCCGCGTCTTCGTCCATTTCGCTCGGAATCCTGGTCGCTGGAACCGGCTCGTCAATCGGCAGTTGATCGATGAACTCGACCAATTGCTGGATTTGGTCAGAAGTAAGAATCGCACCCCAGGCGATCATGTCCGTGGCCTCATGTCCCTGACTGATCGTGTCGAAGATATCCTGGTCGGTATTGGTAATTCGGAACTCAGCAGCGCGCAGCGATGGTCCGACACCACCACCTCCGGTGACGCCGTGGCATTGGGCGCAAATGTCGGCGTAGATCTCGAAGCCGTCCAGGGCCAGGGTGTCAAATTCCACATCGAGCGGCAATTCAACGGGCGGGTCGGCTTCCCATGAGCGCATGAAGGCCACCAGGGCGTCGATCTGGTCATCGTCTAGCGGGCCGCCGAAGGCGCTGCCAAAAGGCGACATGCCGAAATTGGGTTGACCCTGAGCGATGATAGCTTCCAGCGTCGCGTTGTCTCTGGTCTTCAGATATTCGGCTGTACTTATCGGCGCAATGATATCGCCTGGACGCGCCGGATTCTCGCCGCCTTCGCCTAGATCGCCGTGGCAGCTAGCGCAATTCTCGCCGTACAATTGCTGGCCAACAACCACCGGCGTGCCCTCGGCCGCTTCAATCGTGTAGTTGACCAGGGCCTCAATTTGCTCGCCGGTCAAAACTTCGCCCCAGACAGGCATCGTTTCGTGCGACCCGCCGGTAGCGATGATGGTGCGGGCCTCGTCATAATCCTGCATCAGCGGGATGCGGTTGCCATGACAACGGGTGCAGTACTGTTCGAATAATGCATCGCCGCCGGCGACCGAGTTGGAATCGACGATGAATTCAGCAAGCTGGTCTAACTCGGACGAGTTCAGTCTCTCTTGCCAGGGGGGCATCTCCAGATGCAGCCCGCCCTCACTAATGATCTCACGCAGCTCGGCCGCTTCACCGCTGAAGGCCACAGCTGTACCATGACAAGGGGAGCAATCGACGGCAAACAATCGGCGGCCATCTGGCGCGATGAGGAAATTCAAGAGCGCTGTACGCTCTTCCCGGTTGAGATCTTCACTCCAGTCTGGAATGTCTAGTTCAGCGTGGGAGTCAAAGTTCGTACCTTGTTCCAACGCATTTCGCAACAGTAGGGGATCGCCGGCGACCAACTCCGGCGCCTCATGGCACTCACTGCAATGAGTGGTGAACAGCTTGCTGCCTGCCGGGGAGAGGATAAAGCCGGCTAAAGCGTCTATCTCGTCGGTGGTCAAGTCGGCCGTCCAGGCCGGCATGCCATCGTGGCTGCCTTGGGCGATGATGGCGTGCAAATCGGCGGTCGCTGGATCGACGCCGATTTCTGAACCATGGCAGCCGGCGCAATTCTCAGCGTATAAGGCGGCTGTTTGATCGCCAAAGGCGGCTTCGGCCGGTGGCGGCGCCTCCTGGATAGATTGCACAGTCAAAAAGGTGGCCCCAAAAATCAGCACACCTGTCGTGGCCACGACGGGCCAGCGGGAAGAGAAGTGCCTTTTGCTGCTGCGGTCCCACATCGGCATGAAGAACAAGAGCAGTATGGCCACTGTTGGCAGGACCACGACACCGATCACTTCCAGGTCGCCGGGGAAGTACTTCAGCAACTGGAAGAGGAACAAGAAGTACCATTCTGGCTTGGGTGTATAAGAAGTGTCGGCTGGATCTGCCCGCTCCTCTAAGGGCGCGCCAATAAAGAAGGCGAGGGCCACGAGGATGAGGAAGACGAACAGGGACACAACCGCGTCCTTGTAGACGATATCTGGGTAAAAGGGCACGCCCTTTTCTTTAGCCGCCTTGTACCGTTCAAGGTAGCTACGCTTTTCATTTTCGTTCATTGCCGCAACCTCATTCGTCTCGCTTGGGCACGTCGCTGATGCCGTTTCGGATGACCAGGAATAAATGGATGCCCAACAGCAACAACAGCGCCGTGGGCAGGACCCATACGTGAACGCCAAAGAAGCGGGCCAGCGTAACCGCTGAGAGATCTTCCCCGCCGCGCATGATGCGCAGGATCGATTCGCCTATTCCGGGCGCCACCCCCGCAATGCGTGTACCCACCGTTGTCGCCCAAAACGCTTTCTGATCCCATGGCAGCAGATAGCCGGTAAAGCCAAAACCGACGACTATCAGCAGCAATCCGACGCCTGTGAACCAGGTTACTTCCCGTGGGAACTTGTAGGCGCCATAGATGATCACCCGGATCATGTGCAGCACCGTTAAGATAACCATGGCGCTGGCTCCGTAATGGTGGAGTCCGCGTATGAACCAGCCAGCTGGGACCTGGGTGGTGATGAATTGCACACTGTCGTAGGCATGGTCTGGCGTTGGGACGTAGTAAATGGTCAGCAAGATGCCGGTCACGATCTGCAACACGGCCAAAAACAAAGTCGCACTGCCCAAGGCATAGAGCCAGTTAACTTTGGGTATTTTACGCAAGAATATGGTATTCCATACGCTGCGCCATCCAATGCGTTCATCTAGCCAATTGCCCATTCTGGTGGTCATATCATACTCCTCGAATGTAAAGCTGATCGTCTTCGACCCTTATCTCGTAACGATCCAACGGACGTGGCGGGGGACCATTTAGAACCAGGCCCTCTTTGTCGAAGGCGGCGTTGTGGCAGGGGCAGAAGAATAGATCCTGATCGGCAATCCAGCGTACGCGACAGCCCAGATGCGTACAGGTATTTGACATGGCCACGTATTCGCGGCCATCTTCCGTCAGGACGTAAACCGAGAGCTCGGTCACATTCAAGATCCAGCCGGTCTGGCGCTCAATCTTGGTTTTGAAGAGCGTGGGCGTGCCGATCTCGACCTTGGAGGTGGAGCCTAGCGGAATCCACTCCTCAGCGTCACTCTTCTTTAGTGCCGGGCCGACGATGTAGGCCACGCCTGGAATGGCCAGTCCGGCGGTGATCAAAGCCGCGATGGCGCCGGTCGCCGTCTTCATAAAGTCGCGACGGTTCAATCGAGCTAGCTTGCTCATATACTTTCCTCCGATGAATCACGCACTGTAGCTCACTCAGCCGAATGTGGCCTGGAGAAAGCTTCTAACGAGAAAAGAATATCAAATCTTCGTGAAGCGTCAGCCCGTGAACGGGCGTTTGATTGTCTTTGACCAACTAATCTGCAGGGGCGCCTGCTTGAATCCACTCTTTCAAGGCTTCCAGTTCATCGTCCAGAACTTGGCCGAAGTGATCGCGGGTGTTTGACTGACGAGTAATCAGCAGGCTGGCCTCGGGATCACCAGGCAAGAAGGCGGGGCCGCTCTTGCCGCCCTGCAGCAGCCCTTCATAGCTGCTCAGGTCAAGCTCGGCCTTGGTATCCGCTCCACTATTGTGACAGAAGACGCAACGGCCGTCGAGCATCGCTTTGAACGTGGATTCATAGGTACGGGGTACCGCCTCCAGCAGGTAAGGGCTGGTGTTCTGTAAGATATACAATTGCCGGGCAAGATAAGGCTCCAACTCTGGTGAGTCGAAACCGGTATAGGCCCACTCTTGTCCATGGCAGGCGACATTGCCGCAATAGGATCCATCAGGCGGTGGCTTGCCCTCAAGCTGGGTGTAGTCAACCTCGGGATCGGCCGGCAGGTGACAGGCGGCGCAAGATGAGTCAATAGCTTTGCCGTGCAAGGTGATCCAACTGGTGTGGGTATGTGATGGCGGTTCAGGGCCGCGCACTAATTCGAGTTCGGTGACCAGCGAGCCAGGATCCTCCCTGACTGGTACTGAATGGCACAAGTTGCACTCGAGGCGAATCGCTTCGCCGGTGCCGCTCAAATGCTTGCCGTCGTGACAGCGGAAACAGCCCGGGTCGTCCTTGTGGCCCAAATTGTCGGCATGAGTATTCCAATCGATCTTCTGCTCGGGATAGACGATCTGGCTATATAGGTCCTCCATGGTCAAGATCGCCTGCTGGATATCTTCCTGTCGGTCTTCATGAATCTCGGGGTAGCTAACGGCGTAGAAGTTGTCCAGTTCGGCGAAGGCCTGGGCCGCCTCCTCTGAATCCTTGTACTCTAGCGTCAACAGGTGAGTGGCTTGTTCCTTAATGGCCGGCAGATCCCTGGCGATGAGCCCCTTGGTCATGGCCAGATCCAGGGCATCATCAGGGTTGGGAATCGTGTGAGTGACACGATTGTGGCAGGCGATGCAGTCCATCGTCTCCAGGGTGCTGCCGGCCACATCGTCCGGGGTGATGCCCGAGTCGATGTCGTAATATTCAGTGATGTTGCCGTCGTCGTCAATTGCGCGCACGTAGGGAATGTTTTGTTCGCGATCGTCTGTTGCCAGATATCGAACTTCGTTTTCGATGTGCCAGTGGATGCCCCGACCGAGCCCTTCCCGTTTGCTGCCACCGCCGGTCTTCATGATCAAGAATGTGCTTTCGGGCGAGTTCTGTTCATCTTCGCCGAAGCTGCGTACTTCGCGCAAACTGTCATCCGAAAACTTCTCTGGGAAGTGGCAGGTCTCGCATGAATCCCGGGCCGGGCGCATAGCCCGGGTGAAAATGGGAAATTCATAGTTCTGGGTCAAAGTGAGAACAACATGGCGCAGGTCGCCGGCTTTGCGGCTGATTTGGGTGGTAACCACGTCGCGGCCAATATGGCACTCCACGCAGCGCACCCGGGCATGGGGCGACCGCAGATAGGCGTTGTACTCTGGCGGCATCGTATGACAGGTCGAACCACAGAATTCCGGCGAATTGGTGTAGTTCCAGCCGTATACCGTGCCTGAGATGAGCAGCAAAGTCAGCACGCCCAGCACGGCGAAGGGCAATATACGCAGCCAGCGGGGACTGCCCTCGGGTGGGAAGAAGAAGCGCTTGATAGCTCGAAAGATCCTACGCATGTAGAGTGTCCTCTAATTGTTTTTGTTCTGCTGGGCGTTCGCTCGTGCGCGAACTGACCCAATCTGCAACCATCCTGATGCGATTACCATCATGACTCCGCGGTGGGCGTGGCCTCTGGTGCAGCCTCTTCAGGTGCAGCCGTCGGTTCTGGAGTTGGCGTCGGCAAAGGCGGTGTGTGATAGCCAGTAGCCATGTCGACCAGGGTCTCGGTGTCTTTCTCGGTTGCCTTCTGTCCGTTGTGGCACTGCAGGCAGGCATAGTTCAGGGTGATGTACGGCATGGCCAAATCGCCATCTTCGTTGAACTGGGGCGCATCTGGGTCGGTGTTGATGGCGAATTGATGCGACTTGATGTCGCCGGTGAAGGTGTCCAGATCGCCGACGGCCGATTTGCCCATTGGCGGCATGTGGCAGTCGGTGCAGTACACGCCTAAGTGTTTATTGTTGTTCTGGAATTCGCTCCGCCAGTGGCAAGTTTCACAGCTCTGGCGAATACCTTGATTGGGGTTGAGTTCCTCGTCGGCGTAGACGACGCTGGCATGTGGATCGTGGCAGGCGATACAACTGATGGCGAACTGCTTGGAGTTGTAGAGCTCGTCATATTGTTCATGGTGCCGGACGAAACCGCCGGAGGCCTCGATTAACGCTTTGTCGCCGCGCGTGTGGCAATTGCCGCAGGCCTGATTGTCACGGTCGACGATCATGGATACGCCATAAGGATCTGCGGCGTGACGGCTGCCCGGACCATGGCATTCCTCACATTGGATGCCCGGAAACGCCCAGGAACCGATGATGCCTTCCAGCCCGCCTTGATGGCCATCGGGCGTGTAGCCTGTCGTATGGCAGGCGCCACAATCATACGGTTTCTCTTCGCCAGCGTGGTACGGGACCCAGCCGGCGTCACTATCGACCTCTTCGTTGGCGAAGTTGTATTGGGTGGCCGCATTCTCATCGCCGGTGATGATGAAGCCATCCTGGTCGATGAAACGGGCTTTCCAGCCATAGCCGCCTATGACGTAGGATACATCGTCCCAGGTGTAGCCGTCGGGTGGGTCCTGGACGCCACCCGTGACATCGTCGTATGGGAAGACGGGCGGTTGCCCGTTTTCAATCCTGGTCAATTTATAGGGATGACCCGATAGAACGAAGGTAGCGTATTGATCTTCGTGACAACTGCCACATTGATCGGTGCCGACGTAGGTTTGGCTGGCCGAAGCCGGCTCGCCGGCCGGCCCTGGCTCCCCTTCGGGTCCTGGCGGGCCGGCCGGGCCAACCGGGCCTTCAGGACCTTGTGATGCAGAACAGGCCGCCAGCAACAAGGTTAAAAACATCAAGGCAACGATCAGCGCGGTAACGATCGGAGCTTTTAGGCTCAAATTGCGGCTGGGATGCATTATTCTCCTCCAAATGGCGCTTTCAGTGTGACCTTTGATCGCCGCGTTATCATATTTGCTGTTTATGGCTACCAGCGCTCAGGGTCATGCGTGTAATTCACATGGCATGTGGAACACGGCCACGTTCGCTGGCAATATCGAGTTGAACGTCAATCTGGGTTAATCTGATACTATTTTCTTCGTCGCCTCCGCGCCGTCTAGCGGTTAGTTGCCGCCGACGGCCTGAGCGACTCCTTTCCTCAGCCCCAATGTTATTGCATGGGCAGGATTGGCGTAAGCGACGAATTTCCTGCTTTGGCCATGACGAATGTCATGAATCCATCGCGACGCGGTTCCAGGTTAAGCAGATTTTTGATCGACTTCCCAGAAACTGGTTAGGTTATGTCTCAGATCAATACGCTGCTGAGATTCTGGGGAAGTGTCAGATATCTATCTGACGGAGGGCAGGTCAGTCGACGGGCAAATGCCGTCAGAATGGCGACCGGATGGGGATAGCGTGAAATAGAAGGGGATCAAAAACGGCCCGGTAGTCATTTTATGACTGCCGGGCCGCCCGAGGAGAACCGGTCCCGGATTCTGGCTGTGCCTGGCCAGAGGCTGGACCGGTTAACGTTTACTCGGCCGCATCGCTGGAAATCAGCGAATTCATTAGCAGCCCGAAGAGCAGGGTCAAGGCCAGCGGGATTGCCAGACGCAAGATGAATAGCCCGGATACGACCAGTGAAGCTTCTAGCGGGTTCATCGATACCTCCTAGTAGGATTCGCTATCAGCGGATCATTCTGCCGGCTATTCGCTTTAAGTAGTGCCGGAGGAGATCGGCTGCTTATGGTTCGAAATGCCTTTCAACTGCCTACACTTTAACATTCCGGTTCCATTTCTGTCTATCGGGATTATGGAGCATCTTGACCTGGGGTGTTTTCCCAATGCAGCGCCGAGCCGGCGCCCGTGGCACGAGGGCGCTGACCTCTTACCGTGGGGGGCTTTACCCAGTAAAGAATCGGTCGCTTTCCGAATTTACGGGTCTATCCCAGACTGCTAGACTGTATATGTGGACACCAAGTCTGCCTATCAAGGAGGCATGAGTTATGCGGAAACGACTGTTTAAGAGACTCTTCGTTGGCCTCTGTTGCGCTCTTGCGGCCTTGGCCTTGACTGCCATCGGCGGCGAGGCTGGCTCCGGTTCTGACACCTCTCGTCAGCCTGACGACTATCGTCAGGAAGGACCGGTGCGCGAGGATTGCCAGGAATGTCATGAGAGTGTGGTCAGCAATTGGGCGGAAAGCAGCCATGGTCAGGCCGTGGTCAATCTGATTTTCCAGGAGGCCTGGGCCGAGGCCGGTAGTCCGGTCGACTGCTTGAGCTGCCATACCACGGATTATGATCCCGAGACTGGCGAGTATGATGTGGATGGCATCGCCTGCGCCACTTGCCACTATGGGCAGAGCGGGCCGCACCCAGAGACGCCGATGCCCACTGAGCCGTCGTCTCGCCTATGTGGCACATGCCATATTGATACTCATGCCGAGTGGCAAACGAGCGCACATGGTGAAGGCGAGTTGACGTGTGTGCGCTGCCACAACCCCCACACCACGACCTTGAAAGAAGGCAATATGCGTGATCTTTGCACTACTTGCCACACCAACGAGGGACATTTCTATGACTACACGGGTCACGCCATGGAAGGTCTGCAATGCACGGACTGCCATTTGCGCGTTTCCGATAGCCCGTTGGGTGAAGGGCATGGACAGCGCCGGCATACCTTCGAGGTTGATCTGGCCACCTGTAACCAATGCCACGGCGAGGGAATGCACTTTCCAGTTACCGAGGCTGGCGCTACCGGCACGGCCGATGTAATGACGACGGCCTATGCGCCGGACATCGAAGAGGCTTGTGTTATGGAGGAAGGGGCGGTAATCGAAGATCCAGCGCCTCAGCCAGCCCAGCCGCTGAATTACCTGCTCGTAGCGGCCGTTGGCATGGGTTTTGGCGCCGCCGTTACGCCGGTGGCCGAGAATTGGTACCGTCGATTCTCCGCGAAGGATTAGGGACAAAGTCATGGAAGAAAAGAAACCGGAACCCCTGGCACGGCGCGACTTTCTGAAGTTCGGACTGGTCGGCCTAGCTGTGGCCGCGACCGGACCGCAACTGATAGCCAAGGCCGGAAAGAAGGCGTTGTCGTCCGGGTCGGATGAAGAGAGCACCCATAGTTGGGCCATGGTGATAGACCAGTCTAAGTGTGTCGGTTGCGGCCACTGCATGCTGGCTTGCCAGGCCAACAACGATGTTCCGCCGGAGATCAACTGGGTAAGATTGGTAGAAACGGGCAAGGTCGGCGATCAAGATACTTACTTGCCCGTTCCTTGCATGCATTGCGCTGACGCGCCGTGCACGCACGTTTGCCCGGTTAAGGCCACCTACCAACGGCCAGACGGCATCGTCATGATGGATTACGATCGCTGCATAGGTTGTCGCTATTGTGAAGTGTCATGCCCGTATGGGGCACGCTACTTCAATTGGGAAACCTTTGAAGGCGATAATCCAGCCGTTCCAACTTGGGGCCAGCCTCAGGTGCCCCGCCGGCCGCGGGGCGTGGTCGAAAAGTGCACCTTCTGCTGCCAACGAATCGATCGTGGCCTGGAAATGGGACTCACACCCGGTGTGGATCAAGCGGCGACGCCGGCTTGTGTGGTCGCCTGCCCAATGGGCGCTCGAACATTTGGCGACCTCAACGATCCGGATTCTCCAGTCAGTAAGAAGTTGGCCAGCCATTCGTCTTTCCGTTTGAAAGAAGGCCTGGGCACTGAACCGCGGGTTTATTACCTTCCCGCGCACGAGAACGCGCCTGTTGTAGAAGCGGAGGAAGCAGCCTCATGATCACAACATTTCGCCAACGATCCGGCAGATTGTTATTCCCGGCCTGGGTGGCTTTCCTGGGCCTGTTCATCATCATTGGTCTGGTCGGGGCCTTTATTGTCGTCAAGAACGGCCTGGTAGTGACCAACCTGACCGATCTCGTCCCTTGGGGACTCTGGATCACCATTGACCTTTCGGCCATTGCCCTCAGCGCCGGCGCCTTTCTCCTTTCGGCCGCCGTATATCTGTTGGGCATGAAACAGTTCAAGCCTGTTGCCCGCACGGCCGTTTTCGTCGGCATCATTGGCTACAGCGTGGCCATGCTCATGTTGCTGATGGATATCGGGCGGCCCGATCGTTTCTGGCACGCCATTCGGTACTGGAATATCCACTCCCCGTTGTGGGAAGTGACGATGTGCGTTGTTCTATACTTCACGGTTTTGTCCCTAGAGGTGATACCCATATTTGGCGAGGCCGACTGGACCCAACGCCGCCTGCCGCGCCTTTCCAGACATATGGTCAAGGTGCATCACCTGGCGCCAATCCTGGCTATAGCTGGCCTGGGGCTGTCGATGTTGCACCAATCTTCACTGGGAGCGACCTACGGCGTATTGAAAGCCCGGCCCATTTGGTATCGGCCCGGCCTGGCCGTTCTGTTCATCGTGTCGGCCATGGTGGCCGGCCCGGCGCTGACCGTCTTGGCCTCAAGACTTGCCGCTAGCCTGACCCCCAGAGCCAGGATAAAAGAGCAATTGCTGGACAAGATCACCCAATTCATCGGCTGGGCGTTGATCGTCTACCTTTACTTCCGCTTTTGGGATGTCCTGGCCATGAGTTACACCTATGAACCGGCTCGCAGTGAAGGGCTAGATATGCTGACTCGAGGACCGTTAGCTTTTAACTTTTGGACCGGCGAGATACTTCTGGGCATTATCGTGCCCATGGTCATTTTGCTTTCCGGCCGCCTGCGCCGGCAGCCCAGGCTGAATTTACTGGCCACGATCCTGGTCGTCGGCGGACTGGTGGCCTACCGTTGGGACGTGAACCTGGTAGGCCAGTTGGTGGTGGCCGGCGCGCTGCCCCAGGAGATCATTCCCCGCTATACCCAGTATGTGCCCTCAGTCGTCGAGTTCATGGTCGCGGCCGGCGCTGTGGCCTATGCCGCTCTGGCCTTTACTTTTGGCGCGCGCTATCTGAAGGTCGTCGATCACGGTTCGGCCATCGAGTCTGAGGAAAGCGATGTCGAAGCGAAGCCGGTTCCTGTCCCGGCAACGCCAGGCACCGAGTAAAGCGTCCTGACTGAGCGAAGTGCAACGGACGAAAGGAATTACAACTCTTTTGGATTGTAAGAGTGAATTGATGGAAGAGACACAAGCAACCGGCGTACTCATACTCATGTTTGCTTTGCGCTGCATCGCACCGCTGCTGCTCACTCTGGCGATTGGCTACCTCATGAATCGTCTCGTAGACCGCTGGGACGCGGAAGATGCCGCGCGCGAAACAGGCAGTGTACCGGCGCCGTCGCCCGGCATGCGGCTGCCAACTGTCACGGTGCCATGCTGGATCTTGAAAAACTGCGATGAGGCGGCCCAGGCCGATTGTCCGGCCCGCAAGCAACCCGGCATCCCCTGCTGGCTGGCCCGCCTGCGTACAGAGGGCGCGCTACCTGACGGCTGCCCGGACTGTCCGATCTATGAAGATGCCATGCCGGCTCCAGCTGTCTGAGCAAACGTTGCGCTATTGAACCGACCGCAGGCAAAAGAACTAACGCCCTGGTCCATCTTATTGGCCGGGGCGTTTTTGCATTGATGGTCCATAAATGAACGTTAATGCCTACGCATCCAGGTCAATCAACCCCGTCCGGATCGCGTATTTCACCAGATCGATGCGGCTGTGCATGTTGAGCTTGCGCATAATGTTTTCCCGGTGCCGGTCAACGGTCTTTACGCTGATAACTAGCTGGTCGGCGATCTCGGCGTTGGTCAGCCCCTCGGCGATCAAGACTAATACCTCTCGTTCGCGAGGCGTAAGATCGTCGTATACCAGCGGCTGTTCGCCAGAATCGGCTCGCCTGAGGTAATCCTGGACCAGGCGTGTGGCCAACGAAGGATATAGGAAGATCTCACCTCGGGCCACAGTCCTGATGGCGCTTACCAGCTCGTCGGGCGCGGCACGCTTGGGCATATAACCTGAAGCGCCGGCATGCAGCATTTCGAAGAAGTATTGGTCGTCTTCGTGCATGGTCAAGACCAGCACGGCCGTTTCCGGCGCCAATTCCTTAATCCGCTGGGTCGCTTCAATGCCGTTCACATCTGGCATCTGTATATCCATCAATACCACATCCGGCCGTATAGCGCGGACCTGGTCGATGGCCTGGCGGCCGCTTTCTGCCTCAGCCACTATCTCGATGTCCGGTTGGGCTTCCAGTAGCATGCGCAGGCCCGACCGGACCACGGCATGATCATCCGCCAGTATCAGGCTTATCTTGGCCACTATTCACTTCCCTGAAGGAGACTGGGACCGAAACGTGAATTGTCGTTCCCTGGCCAGGCTCCGAAATAATGAAGCATACGCCGCCGACAATGGCCACCCGCTCTTGGATGCCCAGCAGCCCCCAGGCTTTACGCTGCTCGCCGCCTGGATGCAGTATCCTGTCTGTATTGAAGCCCTGCCCGTCGTCTTTCACTGTCAGTTTAAGGCAATTCTGATTGAATTGAAGTTCTACCGATACGGAATCGGCCGCGGCGTGTTTGGCCACATTAGTCAAGGCCTCTTGGCCAATGCGGAAGACGACTGTCTCCAATTCCGGCTGCAGCCGGCGGCGCTTACCTTGGATCAAGAATGAGGTCGGGATGCCGGCGCGAGTCTCAAATAGACGCACCTGGCTCTGTAACGCCGGCACGAGCCCAAGATCATCCAGAACTGATGGCCGCAAGTCACGTATTAGCAGACGCAACTCTTCCAGCGCCTGATTATTGAGTCGTTTCAGCTCGGCCAGCTGATTGACGGCCAAATCCGGATTACTGTTTATGCTTTCGCCGGCGGCAGCCAGGCCCAAACCAAGGCCAGTCAGGATTTGACCTGTGCCGTCATGCAGCTCTCGGGCGATACGTTCCCGCTCATTTTCCTGAGCCGAAACCACCTGGTGCAGCAGTTCGCCAAGTAACTCCTCGCGCTCGCGCAGGTCTTGATTGAGTTGCTCGGTAGCCTCTTTCGCCACTTGTTGTGTCTCCAACGCCTGTTGTTGGGCGATAAGCCTCTCGTCCTGGGCTTGCGCCAGGCGCTTTTGACGGTCTAATTCGAAAACCCTTAGCGCACGAATGAAGAACACGGCCATCAGTGCCGCCTCGACAGCGCGAAAGAATTGGATAGGGATGCCAAAGGTTTCCAGGAAAACCCTGGAATTGATCACGTTGGACGGAAAAAGAAAGCTCTCCGGTGCAAAAATCTGGCCGACGACGCCATAGAGGATGAGCGCCCAGGCTGCCCATTGCAGATCACGGCCGAAACCAACTATCTTGCGCTTCCTGAGGGATCGCTGCTCTAATACGATGGCCCAAGCGGCGAGCAGTGCGCCAGGTATGCCCAGAATGTAGCGACCGAGTACGTCCACCGCGGTCACGAACTCTTCGGGCTCAGGATCGTAAATCCAGCGCGTCGCCAGTACGGTCACAAACCATAGCGCTAGCAGCGCCCCGGCCGCGCCATAGGTTACTCGCCGTTCGTCGCCGTTTTTCCTATAGGTTGAGAAAAGTAGTTTGACGCCAAAAAGGATTAGCAGCAAAAAAGAGACGATAAGGTGCGGAATACGTATCTCATTGAGCAGCAACCACTCGGGAAGCGCCGTGACGCCGGACGCGGCCATGATCTGAAACATCTCGAACCATTCGTGGAGACCGTGAATGATGCCAAAACCGGCCAGGAAGATAAAGGCTCGCGAGATGCGTATCTCTGAAGTGCGGCTGGACTCCATCCAAACGAACAGCCCCATACAGAAGAAGGCCAGTCCGTAGACGAAGTAGACGACGACGATGTTGTCAGTGAACAACTGTGCAACCGGATCCATAGCTTCTTGTAGGGTACTTGTTTCTGAGCCGGTTTTCAACGCCAAGTATCACCTATTTGGGGTGCCTTTTGTATAATTCCGCTGCGAAAAGCCGACGGCAGCTTCTAGATTGATGGTATAATAGAAAATTCTGAAATAAATCAAAAAATAAAGTCACCTAAAGCTTAGGGACGACTATCGTCGACAGGCGACTACCGTCGACAGGCGACTACCGTCCCACTACAGTTGATGAGAAGCAGACCAGTTATGATGACGCCCGAAGAGATCCAGAACGAGTTGGAATATATCCTGCCCCGAGTTAGCAAACCCGGCCGCTATACAGGCGGTGAGTACAATCAGGTGGTTAAAGAGTGGCCGGCCATCGACTTCAGGGTGGCCCTGGCTTTCCCAGACATCTACGATCTGGGGATGTCCAACCTGGGCTTGATGATCCTGTATGACATCATCAACCAGCACAGGAATCTGTTGGCTGAACGGGTCTACTGCCCTTGGACAGACATGGAAGCGATCATGCGCGAAAGGGAGCTTCCGCTCTTTACGCTGGAGAGCAAGCATGCCGTCGCCGAATTCGACATGTTGGCCTTCACGCTGCCCTATGAGCAACTCTATACCAATGCCCTGAATCTGATGGACCTAGCCGGCATGCCGGTTCGCTCTGTTGACCGCGATGCGAATAATCCCTTGGTCATCGCCGGCGGGCATGCCTGCTACAACCCCGAGCCGATGGCGCCCTTCATCGATCTATTCGTCATTGGCGAGGGCGAAGAGGTTATCCTGAAGATCATCGGCACGATGCGAGCAGCGGCGGGCCTGGATCGCGAGACACAATTGCGTCATTTGGCCGGGATCGAGGGCTGCTATGTGCCCCGATTTTACGAGGTGGACTACCATGCTGAAGGATCGATAGCCGCCATCTACCCTACCGTGCCGGAAGCGCCCCCAAAGGTGCTAAAGACTATTGTGCCCGTGTTGCCACCGCCGGTCACTGACTTCATCGTGCCCTTTGTGGAGACGGTTCACAACAGGGCGCCGATAGAGATTATGCGCGGCTGCACGCGTGGTTGCCGTTTCTGCCACGCCGGCATGGTTACCCGTCCCGTGCGCGAGAGACCAGTGGACGAAATCCTAACGGCTATGGAGGAGATCCTGGTCAAGACGGGCTACGAGGAGATCGGCTTACTTTCGCTTTCTTCGAGCGACTACACGCATGTTCTCGAACTGACGGAGTCCATCGGCCGGCGTTTTGGCGACCGGGGATTAAGGATTTCCCTGCCTTCATTGCGCATTGAAACGGTATCGACTCAATTGATGGACAATCTGGGCGACAACCGGCGTAGCGGTTTCACTCTGGCCCCAGAGGCGGCCACCGAGAAAATGCGGAACATCATCAATAAGTACGTCTCTGACGACGAGCTCCTTGAGACGGCGCGGGAGATCTACCGGCGCAACTGGCGGACGATCAAACTGTATTTCATGATCGGTCACCCGCAAGAGGACCTGGCTGACGTACAGGCCATCGTCGATTTGGCCAAGGCGGTGTTGGAGATCGGCCGGAGCTTCCACGGCCGGAAAGCAGGCGTCAACGCCGGCGTTAGCACTTTCATACCCAAACCCCACACGCCCTTTCAGTGGGAACCTATGGACAGCCTGGCTAATATCGAGGCCAAGCTGGATCTACTGAAACGAGAGATGCGCGGTCAGGGCCTGCGGCTACGCTGGAACGATCCGCGGGAATCGATCTACGAAGGATTCCTGTCGCGCGGTGACCGGCGGGTGGCTAATGTCGTGGAGCAAGCCTGGCGTAACGGCGCCAAATTCGACGCCTGGCGCGAGCATTTCAACATGGAGCAATGGCAAGCCGCCTGCCAGGACGAAGGCCTGGACATGGCCTTTTATAGCCACCGCAAGCGGCCGATCGACGAGGTATTTCCCTGGGAACATATCGACGTAGCAGTTAGCCGCCGTTTTCTGACCCAAGATTATCTCATGAGTCGAGAGGGCGAGACGCGCATCGATTGCCGGGACCAGTGTTTTGCTTGTGGGATCTTGCCCAAGCTGAAGGATCTGCGACGGGAGACGCCGGCCGAAGCTTGGGAATGTCCGCCGGTGAGCAAGATCGCTGATCGGCGTCGCAAGCGAGCCGACCACATACCCATTTCAACTGTCGGCGAACTATAAGCCGGCGCCAGTAGCCATATTCCCGGATAACAACCCATCCAGTCGGTGCGCCCGCATTGACGCAGCCCCTATTCTCAGCCAGGCGACATGACATCCGCCAGAGTCGCGCAAGCGGGGCAACCACCATCGGGTCGCAGCATCGCGTAACCCGCCTGGGGATCATCGTCCCAATGGCTGAGGTCGACGTTGAAAACAATCATCAGTCTCACCTGGTCGCTGATTTTCGATCGGTAGGCGGCTTCGGCCAACCACCGGGCATGTTGAGCCAGGGTTGTGCCGGCCGCCCATGAGAATCCGGATGGCAATTCACCATAACCAGCGCTCGTAAGATAGCCTAGTTCCGTGAAGCAAACCGGCCGCCGGCCGCCAAACGCCTCGTAATAAAGACGCAAAGTGGGCCAGAAATACCAGCTATAATGGTCTCCGCCAGGGTGCCCGGAAAGCGAATAAGGTGAAGTAGCCCCAGCGTTGTGGTGAACGCCTATACAATCTAGATAATGTACGGCTCCGGCGGCGGCCATTCCGGCCAGGTAACGATCGTCGGCCCACACGTGCACGCCGTCGTCCACGCCTGTTGGCGCCAAGGCCCCACTGATAACCAAGACGGCCTGGTTGCGCGCCTTAATGGCCTGGTAAGCCGGCGCCAAGAGACGATCGACATAGGTGACAGGGTCGATCTGGCCGGCCGGCCATTCACGGTGCAGGTTCGACTCATTCCACACTTCAATAGCATCGGGTCCTAGGCCGGCTACTCCACTCAAGAAAGCGATAAAACCATCGTAATCAATTGACTCTGGATACATCTGCTTGCCGGTTATGCTTAACAGCACGTGCAAGCCATTGGCGTGTGCCTCGCGGATGAGATCGGCAACGATCTCTGGCTGCTGACCGGAAGCCCATTTGTGTTGAATCTTCACCCAGGTCATGCCTGACTCGGCCATCAAATTGGGTCGGGCCAGTCGATGAGTCTGCCCGCCAAGAGAGAAAACGTCCAAAGCTGCCGGCGCCATGTCCGGTGGATCGTATTCTATCATCGCCAACTGATGCGTATCTGTGTCCACCTGGACATCCAATTGAACACTCAGGAGCCAGCCGTGGCCCGCTTCGCCACCGGTCACACGCAGCCAGTTGCCGTTGGCCGTCCGTCCGGTCAGGGATACCACCTGCCCTGCCTGCAGCTGGCCCAACTGAGTGAAGGCCAGCCCCGGACCTTCGCGAAGCGTTGTCGATTCGCGCACCGCGGCCTCGCCGACGGCCAGTTTGAGCGTACTGACCGGCGCTGGCGTTTCGGGCTTCGGGGTTTCGGGAGTTGGCGAATCAACGACCGTAATTTGCTCGACACCCAGGTTGATGCTCTGGCTACCCAGCAGCAAATCGGCCTGAACCACATAATCACCTGGGCTGGGGCCGGCCTGCCAGGCGAATATCATTGTGCCATTCGGGTTGTTGGCCACAATGTTGCCGGCTGCATCTTTCACCGTCCACTCAACGGGCGGCGCGGCACCCAAGGCGGCCATCGAGGGATGAGTATCGTCAGTGGCCAGCGCCTGGCGGAGGATGCTTTCCAGGCCTGGCGAGACGGTGAATTGTTGACCCCGAACCAGATAACGATCGCCCAAGGCCATTCTTAGCTCCAATCCGCCGCCGATAGTTAACCAAACGTTGCAGAGCTGGCCCGTTTCCTCGAAGGAAAATGCATATGCGGCGGCACCCGGGTCCCAGATCAATGACTGTATCGATCCTGAAAGCCGCGCGGTGACGTGATTACCCGACCGTACTCCCTGGGTTAGACGAATCTCACTCCTGTCGGCCAGCATCGTCAACGCTTCGAAATCATCCAAACGTCGTCCGGTGTTGCCCGCAGCCTCGAAAGCCCGGGTATCTATCATCAGATTAAGCTTTCGGCGGTCGACGAGTCGCACGACCTGGGAGAGCAGTGACTCTGCCTGGTTGCCGGCCATGTGGCTTCGAGGATCCTCAGGCAACCTCAGATAGACGAGGTCGGCCAGGCTGCTGAAGCTAGCCCAGGCGTTGTTACTCTCACCGCCAGCCAGTCTATCATCAGCTGCTCTAATTGTAAGGCCCAATAGCAGGTTGTGATCGTGCAAGGCATCTGCCAGTCCGTGTACGAAATCGGCCGCGCCGGAGGTAAGTAGTTGGCAATCAAGGTTAAGTCCATCGTAGCCAGCCCGCGCCACTTGATCGATCAGGCCGTTTATGGCCAACTGCTGACTCGCAGTATCAACCGGCGGCCCGGTTGATCTTACCGTGCCTGGCCCCGGGTCCTCGCCGGCACAGGTGGCGTGAAGCAAATCGACGAGATCGCCTGGTACTGAGGGCGACGTTTCGCCGCTGATTGCGCCGTCAGGATGAATGATCAAGGAACCGACGGTCATCTCGGTCACGTAGGGCAATAAGCCGGTTACAGTGGCCGAGCTCGATGGCCCCCAGAGCCCAAAGATAGGTTTTCGGTTACCGGTAACCTGCATAGTTGCCAGAGCCAGGTCCGACCGATCGTCCAGAGCTGCCGGAAGCAAGCCGCCGCGAGTGGTCACGCTAGGCGCGAACGACCATTCTCGACCGTCCCAGGTGTACAGATCCAGCAAATCAAGCGGTGCGCCGGCCGGCACGCCCACGACTGTCTGCTCCCTGTCAGCCAGCTCGAGAATGCCGCCGATGAGCACCAGTTCGTCAGGTATGGCGGCCAGGGCTGTTGCCCAACGGTCATTATTCTGCATGTTGGGTTCCTGATCGATAATCGCACTGGCACCTGGAGTAGGACCTGGGTGTGGCTGATCAGAGGTGGATTGACCTGATTCGCCGGTTCTTGCTCCGGCCGGCACCATGACCGAAGTCGGTGTCGAATCGCTGCCGGTCGGCGGAGTTACCTGAATTGTTGGGACGTACGTGTCAGCCACGACTGGCGCCGCGCCGGGGACAGGCGTACCCGTGACATCGTCGAGGATAGCCTGCTTTGCTGCGGGCTCGGGGGGCCTGGTGTCTGGCCAGGGAAGCAGGGCAGGACCGGACGGACTCGACTTGGCCGGCGTCGTCGTCGGCCCTGGCGACTTAACGGTGCAGGCGCCGGCGATCCACGCCAGGGCCAACAGTGCTAACAGAACTGGCCTGCGCATTCAGCACCTTGCTATCGACCGCCAGGGCGTGCCGCATCCGTCGCCGTTCCAGAGGTGCTTATGACAACTGGCAGGAATACCAGGTTGCCGCCTCGGTATTCATTCCAGATGCTCGGAAGGTAGATAGGCCCCCAGGACATAATATAGTTCGGCTTGGTTTCTGTATCGCTTCCGCCAAGACCGCTGACCGTCAGCTCGACTGTATAGTAACCAGGGCTGACGTATGTATGTGGTCCCGGTTCACACTCGGTGCTTGTGGTGCCGTCACCATAGTCCCAGATACACTCATCGAAATCTCCTGTGGACTCGTTCGTGAAGATCACCTCAAGCGGCGAGGGGCCGTCCAAGGGATCTGCTGAGAACTCTGCCACGGGTTCCTCGGCGTAGAGAGAGCTGTTGAGTCTCAGCGCCGTCAAGCTAATCGGCTCGTAAGGTAGGCCAACATAGGCTAAGACGGCGACACTACTTGATAAGAGAAGGATTAAGACCAGAAGCTGCAATGCGCGTTTCATCATGCCCTCCATTTCAACTATGCTGTGGTGATTTGTCACTGACCCTGTATCCGTACTCAATTGGTACCATCTCAAAACCGCGCTTAAGAGCCGGGTCAATGAAGCTGCTATAAACGGTCTTGCCATTCTGTAGGGCGTCATGCACCAATTCCCGCCGTGCATCCGGTGCTATCATCAAGATGTTGATCACCTTCACGTCGGTTCGTCGTCCTTCGGCTATCTGAAGGTATTCCATGGCCGCCGCATCTCCCCATGCCGCCAGGTAAAAGGCACCGGGTTCGGCCTGCCCGAGGCGAGTTTGAGCCATTTCGCGAGGCAACGTCAATTCGCTGGCGTCGGCGTAAGGTCTATTGACGACCAGCATGGCTACGATTAGAAGGGGTAGCGTCAACCGGGCTGGTATCAACCACTGGGATTCCATTCCGGCGAAGCCCAGACCCAGAAAGATGGCCGTGATGAGATAAACGGGCAGGAACATGGTTTCCTTGTCCGGCACCCGGTAGGAGATGAAAAAGAGCGAATGGCACGCTGCCACCAGGAGTAATCCTACGACAAACCAGCGCCGCTGCCCGAATTTATGCCAGACGCCCCAACCGGCGATGATCAACCCCGCGCCGAAAAAGCCACCGAAGAGTTGGTAGCCAAATCGACCTGCCTGTCCTAAAAGCTCCGTGACGCTGTAGGAGAAGAACGCCCAGCCAAACTGCCTGCCAGAGAGATACCACAGAAGATTTTCTGGCCTGGACAAGTCCAGACGATGAAAAACACCTTCACTATCGAACCGGCCGATGTAATTGACCACAGGATCGGCCGACGAGCGGATCGGGATGTACAAAATAAACGCCAGACCTAGCAGGAAAGCAGCCGCAAGCTTAAGAACGTTTGATCGCTTCAGAAGCCGGCGGCTGGGTGCGGTCCAGATTAACAGCAGCAGGCCGGGCCACCATAACACGGTGGCTGGGTTGTTGGCGGCCGCCAAACCGGCGACGAGGGCAGCGCTCAAAAGAAGTGTGCCTTGCCCTGACTGGCGCCAGCGCCAAAGAACCAGTAGTAGAAAGATCAGAAGCAAAGCCTGGAACGTGTAGACTTCGGCAACGACTGAGAGCGACCAGGTATAGAAGCATAATCCGAAGCCAAGCCCGGCAACTATTGCCGGCAGCGCGCGGCCGGTCATGTCTCGCACCAGAACGACGAGAAGCCCGACAGAGAGCGACGCGAACACCGCCGATGCCAGGTTGGCCCGGAAGGCGAGGTCGCCAATTGGTAGATGGGTAAAGAGATGGGTCAGGAGTAAATAGACGGGATAGCCGGGCGAGTGCACGATGCCCAGTGTGGCTGCGCCAGCGGCCATCTCAGCGCTATCCATCGGAAAGGCTGTGGGAGCCATCGTAAGTAGATAGGCGATCAGGCTGCCGAGAGCAGCTGCGACTGGCAGCAAGAACCGACCAGACTTTAGACTGCTCAGATCTATCGCCTGGCTGGCTACACGTTGACGAATCATTTCGTCGAGTCCTTCTTGATCGACGCCGTTCGGGCGATGAAGCCAAGGACCATGACGGTTAGCAGCCGGCCGGTATTCAATCCCCAGGGATAGAAATCGAACAACGCGATAATGGCCAGGGCCAACCCGGCGCACACGGCCGCGATGGCCCAGCCGTCCGTTGCTCGCCAGCGGCGAATGAGCCACCCGGCAAACATCAAGCACAAGGCCAACCACAGTCCCGCACCCAAGATGCCGATCTCGGCCGCCAGGAGCAGAGGTACATTGTGAACGAAGTTAGGCGGGATAGCCAATGTTAGTTGGCGCATGAAGATCGGGAAGTTTCCCGCTCCAATGCCCTGCAGGGGCGACTCCTTGATGACGAGGAAGGCGATCTCAAACTGAACAAATCGTTCCGATAGAGAGTAGTCGGACGATGCCAGCGCTCGATCTAGCTTCGTATCCCCACCGGCCGGGTCGGTCGTTGGCGGCCCTTCTGGGGCGGGCGTTATCGTCTCTAGGACTTGCTGGGCCTGACCGAGTATAGGCTGCAGGCGGACGGTCATCTGCTCGCGCCAGACAAAGCTGGCCACTACAAGGACGGCAAATAGGCCTAGCAGCGCGACGAGCATCGGCCGGCGCATCTCTGGTTTTCGCCTGATCTGCCACAGGATAACCAGCGGCGCGGTCAGGGCAATTGCCAGCCAGGCCGAACGGGAGAATGTGGCCAGAAGACCTAGCCACATCAGCCACCAGCCGGCGAGGATGAGCCGACGATTTAGTTGGGGGATGATTAACAGCAAGCCGACGACCAAATAACCTCCGAGGACATTCGGATGGAAAGAGAAACCGGAAGCGCGAAAAGTCCAGGCCAGGTCGGAACTATTGGGGATGGCTATCTCACCAGGTAAACCGAGCGGCCCGTTAGCCGACACCTGGAGCAACCCAACGATCGTATGCAGACATAAGCCGGCGGCGAAGAACCATACTATCCGCTCGATTGGAACCAATCGCTGGGCAAAACACAGGTAAACAGCGAAGGCGATAAGCCATCGAGCGGCCGTATACAGCGCCAGCGGCGTGGACAGCGCCCACGGCGCCGTCAGCACAGCCAGCAGGCACAAGCCGGCCAGAGCGCCAATGAGTTCTAGCGGTCCCGGATCCAGTCGGCGTCGATTGGCGATCACCGAGATGATGGCCAGCGCGACGGCAATGTCCGGCAGAAACAGGCCTGGCGTTACATAGGGGACAAAAACACTGGCTATCAGCGGGGCGGTGAGAGGCCAGAAGTTCGAAAAGGGTATCAATAGCGCCAGCATGTAGGATGCGCTGGCCAGGATCTGCGGTCCAAACCCGGCCATGACCGAGCGCCAGTTTAATTGACCGGTGGTTTTTGTAGTGACTAAGCGCATCGCCGGCTCTGCAAATAAACCTCGCGCCCTGAGTACGCCTGGCGCAAACGGCCGCTGGCCTCGACCGCAACAAACGTCAATCCAAGATGTGGCGACTGAGCGAGTGGTTTAGCCTACGGCCAGGATGTAGTCAGCTCGAGAGAAGATAACTTGCCTGGCTGGGCCCCAATTCACTCAGCCGGTAGACCAAGCTCCGACCCAATGTGTCATTCCAACCGTATGTGTAAGTAATGACACAGTCAAGAACAGCTGACTACAACAGTCTACAATATTCGCCACCAGGAAACAAGAGCTATAAGGGTCAATAGGCTGATCGTTCTAGCGGAGGGTGAGCGTTCCCCAGCCCGTTGGATCAGTCAAGGTGCGCGAGGCAACATGAGACTTCATGACCTCCTGGACGGCCGTGCCAGGCGAATCGTTATCATTGGCGTTGAGGGCCAGGCCCAGAACCATCCCCGCGGACGGCGCGAGGTTCAGGTCTGTCCATGGGATGGCGGCTTCCACGTTATAGCCAACGGCCGTGCGTTGAACTGCCATGACGATATGGTGCCCACCTGGCGCATCCAGTATCTGGCCGGTTGATGATCCCTGGGAACGAAAAGCGGACGGCGGAAGTCCGGCGAAATCGCCTGGTGAGAACGTGAGCTGGAAATCGTCTGGGCTCAACCTGGGACCGAAATCACCTTCGCGGTCGGTATCTATCTGCATGTCGACGCTGTCGCCCCGGAATATCTGGTTACCAGTCTGGGTTTGAACATGGATGTCGTCGATCACTTCGACGCCGATGTAGAGACTGGCCGAATCCCAGGCCAGCCGCCAGGTCGCCTGTAAATCGTCGCTACCGTTCCAGCTTGGGTCTTGGAAGACGAGAAATGTCGAAGACCAGGCCGGGACTGACAACCATTCCGCCAACGATCCGTCGAGGACCGGTGCCTCTGCCATGGGCATCGCCTCGACCGTGCTGCCGTCTAAAGGCGCCCCAGTTGGCACCGGCGAAGTGTCGGTTGGAGACGGCGGCACGGTTACAGTCGGGGCAAGAGGCGGCGTGGGCGGGCCCGTGGCCCCGCTCTCACTCTCGGGTGAAGCAGATGGCGCCCCTTCACTGCCGGCCTCAGCACCGGCCTCGCCCGAGACGGCCGTCGGTGGAATCGCCGGAAGGGTGGGCTCAGGCGCGGTCGTCAGGAACTCTTGATAGACAAAATAGCTCCCAATTGAACAGATGCACAGCAGTATGAGCAAAGCTGCGCCACCAACCAGGATTAGTGGCCAGCGTGACCGGCCGGCCGGTTGTTCTGGCGCAAGGTCTGCCCAAGTGTCGTTTAGGTCGTCCTGATAACCCATGATTACCTCCTCTGGCCGATACGGCCCAACCATTATCCGTCGGGTCAGCGGTTTCCAGCAAGGGCGATGTTCGCACTGGTTGCTACCCAGGCCTTGGTTTATAATTCAGTGTAATGGCTGAAGCCCAACGCGATGGTCGGCGCCAGAATCGACCGCTGAGCGTAACTCTTGTGATCCTGGGGGTTCTTCTATTTGGGTTAGCGAACGGTTGGCGCGCCCTGGGTCTCATTCGACAGAGCAGCCTGCTCTTGGAGTTGGGCGCCAAGCCCGATCCCCGGATATGTGCAGCGGTCGCTATGGCATGGGCAATACCCTTCGTTGGCCTGGCGTTTGCCATGTGGCGTAGCCGGCGCTATACGCGAGTGGCTGCGCCGCTGGCCATATTGGTTTACGGTGTGATTCAAGTTGTTTTGCCCGGACTATGCACCCAGGCGGCCCAATCAACAGGCCGATGGCCGGTTGGAGCGATCATGTACGCGATAGCTGCCCTGTTATCCGCTCTGGCGCTGAACGTCGGAGCCGGTAGGATCTATTTTGATGATCGTTAGGCCCAATATGCTGAGCAACTTTCTCTGAGCAGGCGAACTGCACCGCACCTGTTTCGTTATTCTGACTAGATATCGGGCTGGCTGAGTGGCCTCCAAATCCTGGCACATAGTACATATAGTCTATCAATTGGACGATAAATAACATGGCAGATAAGAAGATCGAGGAATTACGACGCTTGAGAAACCTGTCTCAAGAGGGTGGCGGAGAGGAACGCATCAAGAAACAGAAGGCGGCCGGCAAGTTGACGGCCCATGAACGTATCGATCTTCTGCTCGACAAAGGATCCTTCCGGGAGATAGATGCCTTTGTCATGCACCGTGAGACGAACTTCGGGATGTGGGACCGGCGCATACCAGGCGATAGCGTGGTCACCGGTTGGGGTACCATCGACGGCCGGCTCGTCTATGTCTTCAGCCAGGATTTTACAGTCTTCGGCGGCAGCCTAAGCCAGGTACATGCCGAGAAAGTGTGCAAGATCATGGATATGGCCATGCGAAACGGCGCGCCGATTATTGGCTTGAACGATTCGGGCGGCGCGCGCATCCAGGAGGGCGTTGTCAGCCTGGGCGGCTACGCCGATATCTTCTTACGCAACACCCTGGCTTCGGGCGTGGTGCCCCAGATCAGCGCCATCATGGGACCGTGCGCCGGAGGAGCGGTCTATTCACCGGCCCTGACCGACTTCATCTACATGGTCAAGAACACCAGCCACATGTTCATAACGGGCCCGGACGTGGTCAAGGCGGTCACTGGCGAAGATGTGACTTTCGAAGAACTCGGCGGCGCCATGACGCATAGCACCAATAGCGGCGTGGCTCATATGGCGGCCGATTCGGAGGCCGACTGCCTCTACTTGATTCGCGAACTGTTAAGCTATTTGCCATCTAACAACATGGAAGATCCACCCTTCCGGCCGAGTAGCGATGATGCCCTGCGCACCGAGGCGGCCCTAGACTCGCTGGTGCCCGATAGTGCCAACAAGCCATATGATATAAAGGATGCCATTAGGCTCATCGTCGACGATGGATACTTCTATGAAATCCAAGAGTACTTCGCCCAGAATATCGTGGTCGGCTACGCTCGACTTGGCGGTTTTCCGATTGGCATTGTAGCAAACCAGCCCATGGTCTTGGCCGGTGTCTTGGATATCAACGCCAGCGAAAAAGCCGGCCGATTCGTGCGTTTTTGCGACAGTTTCAATATTCCGCTGATTGTCTTCGAGGACGTGCCCGGCTTCCTGCCTGGCGTAGACCAGGAACACGGCGGAATCATTCGCCACGGCGCCAAGCTACTTTATGCATTTTGCGAGGCAACGGTGCCCAAGATCACGGTCGTTACTCGCAAGGCCTATGGCGGCGCCTACTGCGTTATGAACAGCAAGCACATCAGGGCTGATCTGAATCTGGCCTGGCCGGCGGCCGAGATCGCTGTCATGGGCGCTGAAGGCGCCGTGAACATCATCTTCCGACGTGAATTAGCCGAGGCCGAAGATCCCGTTGCTCGTCGGGCCGAACTGGTGGCCGAATATAGCGAACGCTTTGCCAATCCTTTCGCCGCAGCCCGACACGGCTATATCGACGACGTGATCGAGCCGAGAGAGACCCGGCCGCGCCTGATCAACGCCCTCAACATGCTGCAAAACAAGCGCGACCATAATCCGCCCAAGAAACATGGCAATATTCCCCTATGAGCAAGGAACTTTCGCCAGGCAAGAGATTCGACAAGCTGCTAGTCGCCAATCGCGGTGAAATCGCGCTACGGGTCATTCGGGCCTGCCAGCAACTGGGCATACAGACCGTGGCCGTTTACTCAGAAGTGGATCGCAATGCGCCGCATGTGCGCTACGCCAACGAAGCGTATGCCATCGGTCCGGCGCCGGCGGTCGAAAGTTATCTGGCCATCGATAAACTCGTTGACGTGGCCAGGCGATCTGGGGCCAATGCCGTTCACCCGGGGTATGGCTTTCTGGCTGAGCGGGCCGAGTTCGCCCAGGCTTGTCAGGACGCTGGACTGGTGTTCGTTGGCCCCTCGCCCGAGGCCATTCGCGTCATGGGCGACAAACTGACTGCCAGGCAGACGGTAATGGCGGCCGGAGTGCCAGTGGTTCCCGGCACCGAGCCTGGCCTGAACGATGAGGAGTTGACGGCTGCCGCGCCTGAGATAGGCTTTCCGCTGCTGGTGAAGGCTTCGGCCGGCGGGGGTGGAAAAGGCATGCGGCCGGTGAGCGAATCTGGGCAGCTATCCGACGCTCTGGCCGCCGCCAGACGTGAAGCGTTGGCCGCTTTTGGTGACGGCACGATTTACCTGGAGAAGATGCTTTCGGAGAGCCGGCATATCGAAATTCAGGTCCTGGCCGACATGCACGGCAATTACGTCCATCTAGGTGAGCGCGAATGTTCGTTGCAGCGCCGCCATCAAAAGGTCATTGAAGAAGCGCCCTCGTTCGTGGTCGATGCCGATCTACGCCGCCGGATGGGCGAAGTAGCCATCGCCGCTGCGCGTTCGGTCAATTACGTTAGTGCCGGCACGGTCGAGTTTCTGGTCGACAAAGAAAAGAACTTCTACTTTCTGGAGATGAATACCCGAGTGCAGGTGGAGCATCCGGTCACGGAGTTGGTAACCGGAGTTGATATCGTTCAGGAACAACTACGGACGGCCCGCGGCCGGCGCATGCGTATCCACCAGGAAGATATCCAGGTCAGAGGCTGGGCCATCGAATGCCGTATCAACGCCGAAGACCCGTACAACGACTACTTACCCTCCACAGGTACGATAACGACGATTCGCCTGCCGACAGGCCCTGGCGTTCGAGTGGATTCGGGCGTCTATCCTGGTTATGAAGTGACACCCTATTACGATCCCCTGATCAGTAAACTGATTTGTTATGGTGAAACCCGGGGCGAGGCGGTACTTCGTATGCGCCGGGCTTTGGAGGAGTACCGGATCATGGGCGTGAAGACCAACATCCCGTTTCACCAACACATGATGGACAGCCATCGCTTCTTATCGGGTCAGTTTGATACCAAGTTCGTCGAAGATCGATTCAGCATGAGCGATCGAGCCGCGTCGGATACGTTAGAGGCGGCGATCTTGGCTACCCTGGTCGCCCATCGCCAGGGCCAGCAGGCCAGCCAGATCGTAGCCCCTGGCGCGCGTGATACCAGCAACTGGAAGTGGTTGAGTCGCTGGGAACGACTGCAACGCTAGGTGAATTATGCCAAGGGCATTATGCCAGACGCATCATGAAGTACATCACGACCGTAAACGACCAGCAATATTCGATTGAGATCGACCAGGAGGGTCGGATCACGGTCGACGGCGACGCATTCGACGTCGATTTTCACTCGTTGGCCGAGGGCGGTATTCTTTCCTTGATCCTGAACAACCACAGCCTGGAAGCGATCGTCGAGGAACGCGACCAAGCCTGGGAAGTGCTGATTCGCGGCGAGTTGTATTCCGTTCAGGTTCAAGACGAGCGCGCCTACCGGTTGGCTATGGCTCGTGGGGTGACGGCCGAGGTAACCGGTGAAGCGGCGATCAAGTCGCCGATGCCCGGCCTCATCATCGCCGTTACAGTCGAGGAAGGCCAGCTGGTGAGCAAAGGCGATCAGATCGTCATACTTGAATCGATGAAGATGGAGAATGAGCTGCGCTCGCCGCGTGATGGGGTGGTTAAACGCCTGCATGTGCAGCCAGGGGCCAGCGTTGAGAAAGACCAGCTTCTGGCGACGATCGGCGAGCAGGTTTAGCGCAGCGAGAAGCCTGGCATGAGCGGCGAGAATCTGGAAATCGAGGTCAAATTCCTGGTCGACGATCTGGTGGCCGTGCGTGACAGGTTGTTGGCGTTTGGCGCCCGAATCCATAAACCCCGGGTATATGAACGTAACGTCCGTTTCGACAACCCCTTGGACGGCCTGCGAATGCAAGGAAAGTTATTGCGCCTGCGCCAGGATACGATCGCTCGCCTAACATACAAAGGCGAGCCCCAGACGGCGGTGGACTCGGAAGCCAGAGTCCGCGAGGAGTTGGAGGTAGAGGTCGGGAATTTCCAAACTACCCAGGCTCTGCTGGAGCGAATTGGTTTTGAGCCCAAGCAAGTGTACGAGAAGTACCGCGAAACGTTCATCTTCGACCGCGTGGAGGTAGTGCTGGACGAAATGCCTTTTGGTGACTTTGTTGAATTGGAAGGCGAGGATGCCTCTATCCAGGCCGCGGCCGCTGCCTTGGGTTTGGATTGGGATTTACGCATCCTGGCCAACTATCTGGCGCTCATGGCTGGCCTGCAGGAGCGTTTCGGTCTAGACTTTGACGACGTGACTTTCGAGAATTTTGCCACCGTCGACGTTTCCGTCGTTGATTTGCTAATGAATGGCTCCTAGCGGTTGGCCCTTAACTGTTATGACCCCGGTTGCGCGCAGCCCGCGGACCCACAACGGTGGGCTAAACTAGGAATGGGGCACCTGGTAGCGAGTTTTTTTGGACAGGAATCTGAGAATGCTAATTAAAGCTGAGATGCTGGCCGGCGAGATGGTTCGCTTGCGCCGTGATATTCACCAACACCCTGAACTGAGCTTCCAAGAGTTTCGAACCGCCGGGCTTGTAGCGGATATGCTGGGTGAAATCGGTGTTGAAGTGCAAAGTGGCGTCGGCCGGACGGGGGTGATTGGCCGAATCGGGTCTGGTGGTGGGCCAACTATCGCCATCCGAGCCGATATGGACGCTTTGCCCATCACAGAAAACAACGACTTGCCTTATCGTTCGAGCAATGACGGCGTGATGCACGCGTGTGGTCACGACGCTCACACGGCTATCTTGTTGGGCGTCGCCCAATTATTGCGCCAGAGTTTCATCGAAGACGAATGGCAGGGGGATGTTCGCTTGCTGTTCCAGCCATCCGAAGAGGCTCCCGACGAGAACGGCGTCAGCGGAGCCACGGCCATGATCGAAGATGCAGCCATGGAGGATGTGGACGCGGTCATCGCCCTTCACGTCTGGTCGGATCTACCGGCCGGGAATTGCTACTTCCATGATGGATTCAGTCTGGCCTCGGTCGATTCATTTAAGGCCTGGATCAGGGGCCAAGGGGGCCATGGCGCCTACCCGCACCATACGAGGGATCCACTGTACATGTTGGGGCCGATCTTGAGCGCCTTGTATGGCATACCCTCCCGGCGTATCGATCCGCTGCGGGAAAGCGTCGTCAGCCTGGGGCAGATTCACGCCGGCACGACTTCTAACGTTATCCCGGCCGAGGTCTTCCTGGAAGGCACCATCCGGGCTTATGATCAGAAAGTGCGCCAGGTGCTTCAAGCCGAGGTGCAAAGAGCGCTGCAAATCAGCGAGGCCATGGGTGGATCCTACGATTTTGAACTGACCTGCGGCTATCCGGCCTTATACAACGACCCGCTGGTCAACGGCTGGTTGCGCCAGACGGTAACTGATCTTCTGGGCCAACGGAAGGTAAAAGAGGCGGAATTCGGCATGGGCGCAGAGGATTTCGCCTATATGGTCCAGAAGGTGCCTGGGGCGATGTTCATGCTTGGGGCGGCGCTGCCCGACGGCGTCGAGCGCCGGCACCACACCGACAGCTTCAACATTGACGAGAGCGTCTTAACTATTGGCGCGGCCGTTCTAGCCGAAACGGCGAGGCGCTTTGTCACCGGCCGCTACCCCTGATTTGAAGCGGGCCGATCATTTACGCCTGGGACTTGTCAGAAAAGCCAACAGGCTTGGCCAACGCTCCTTGACGATCGAATGGTCGTCGGTGTCTGGGCGCTGAGCGTCCAGGTAGATCAGGCTCATCGCAGCGCCGAAGAAGGCGTACCACCATACTTGGCTGACCAGTACAAAGATGAGCGGCCATAGTAGCAGGCTGATGCGTGTCGCCAGAAACGACTGGCGGGTGATCAGCCGCAATACGACCCAGACCACCAGGATTACCAGAAGAATCTGCAAGGATATGAGTAGCAGTCCGCCGCTGCCCGTTGTGTTTCCCCGACCGCCGGCGCCGCCCAACCAGATGGACCATCGAGTGCCGGCCACAGCCGCCAGCAGGCCCAAGGCGACCATAAGCTCGCTGCCGCCGGCCGCCCGCATTAGTAGCACGGCGGCCATGCCTTTGGCGAGTTCGCCGAGGAAAACCAGCAGTCCCGCCCATCGCGCTACACTGAGGGCCGTATTGGTCACGCCCAGGTTGCCGCTGCCCATTTGGCGCAGATCCTTTCCCGTGACCAACTTCGCGATAAGCCAGGCTTGCGGGATCGAACCGATCAAGTAGCAGCCAATTAACGCGGCGACGATCATGCCTGAACTTCCTCCTCAACATAGATGACGCCCTTGTTGCCGTCCACGGTGATCAGCTGCCCTTCTGGTATCTGCTTGGTCGCGCCGCCAACCGACATAACGGCCGGGATGCCATACTCCCTGGCCACAATGGCGCCATGGGACAAGATGCCGCCTACTTCGGTGATGAGTCCGCCAGCTACGGCGAAGAGCGGCGTCCATACCGGATTAGTAAACGGAGCGACCAAGATCTCGCCCTTGCCAAGCTTGTGGAATTCCTCGGGTCCGGTCACCACGCGCGAGATTCCAGTGATCACTCCCGGGCTGCCGGCCACGCCAGCCAGTCTATCATCCGAATCACTAACCGCGCTGGTTGCCGTTTCCAAGTAGATCTCCCGGCCATCCCGGATAATCTCCGGCCACGGTCTTGCGCGGCTTTCATCGAATTCTGCTCTGCGGACCTGAACCATCTCGCGGAAGTCGGTTGGCGTGACAGCCATTTCCTCCATTTCCTCGAAACGCATGAAGAAGATATCATCCGGCTGGTCCAGAAAACCTCGTTCATGCCAGCGCCGGCCCAACTCCAGGAACATCATCCGGGCTGGTGGGAAAAGCCGCGTCCATTCGAAGTGCATGGTGTCCCGTTCTCGTGTGCTTACCTGGGCCTGGCCTAACAGCCAGCGGAAGAGGCGTTTCATCAGAAAACGCCCCTTTAGACCCTGGTCGACTTTGGCCTCGACCTCCTTGGTCAGATCGCGGCGCTCCTCCCTCAGTCGCACCTGCTGGGCATACGGGCTTTGGGATTCGTCGGCGTCCAGGTAACTGCGCAAGAAGCCAAAGACCGGTGCCGGATCTTCGCCCCACGTAGGATAAATGATGTCCATACGAATTTCCCGGTGGCCATACCCTTCCTGAAAGCGATTAAGCTTCTTCAGGAATTCGCGGCCGTCGGGCGATTCTTCCAGTCGAGCCATTGTCGCCTGCGGGTCGCCGCCGCGCAATATCTCACTTACGGCCGGCGAAGCCTTAGCCTCCTGGGCCAGGTCCCATATGCGCTTATTTGTTTCCATCGTCGCGTTGCCGGTCAAACCTGAAATGAGCTTCGCGACCACCTCCTCAGATTCGGGGCCGTAGTGTGGTTCCAATATAGCTTCTAGCAATTCATAGGTTCGACCGGTCAGGGCGATCATCAGGAAGTCGTAATTCATTAGGCGACTGATCGTCTCAAAAGCCAGGCCACGGATCCTGGTCACAATTTCTTCCTCGGTAGCGCCATCCATGTTCCTGGTGAAGACGTTTACTTCGTCGATCTCGACGTGGTAACGTTCGATGATGCCAGGCAGTCTTTTGGGAAACAGGACCATGAAACGCAACATGCGAAACAACATGCTGACGTAGGCGAGTGACAGCTCGCGCTTCGATTCCTGTTTTTCGTGGCTAATCGGATTGATGAACTGCTCAACCATCGGCGCTCGAACCGCTGGTGAGAGCCGGCCAAAGGCCTCTTCAATGTACTCGCGGTGGAAGTAGGGCTGGTTGTAGAAGGTGCCGATGGCGTCCATGTTTGGTGGCGCCTTGAAGCCCAACCTCCAAAATGTGTAGTCGAACATGGTTTTAAGCAGAGGTTCGACCACCGAAAGGAAGGTCGGCGAAAGGGCGTCGGGGAAGATCTCGACCAACATGACCCGACTATACTCGCCTTCGATGTCAAACACTTTTTCGGACGGCGCCAGGGTCGTGATCGGCCGCGCCTGCAGGAGATACCATTTATCGTTGGCCAACCCCCATTCGATGTCCTGCGGCGTCCCGTAATAGTTCTCGATTTTAACTCCCAGCTCAGCCAATTCCGCCGCCTGCTGGTCGGTCAACGCCGGAGCCTGTCGCAACTCCTCGGACGTATCCAGTTCAATCGTCCCGCCATCGGCCGAATAGATTATCTGTCGTTCTTTCGTCGCCGTTTGGCGGGAAACGACCGTCCCATTCTGCTTCTTCACCGTCAGCGTGTCCGGCGATACCAGGCCAGAGACTATCGCCTCGCCGAGCCCCCAACTGGCGTTGATGACCACCTCGCCTTCATCGCTGCTGACCGGATTCACGGTAAACAAAACGCCCGAGACTTCCGAGTCGATCATCGCCTGAACCACAACCGACAAGTAGACTTTCTGATGATCAAAGCCATGCTCGGTGCGGTACCGGATGGCTCTGGCCGTCCAAAGCGAGGCCCAGCAACGACGGATATGTTCGAGCAATTCCTCCTCGCCGCGGATGTTCAGGTAAGTATCTTGCTGCCCGGCGAAAGAAGCGGTGGGCAGATCCTCAGCTGTGGCCGACGATCGAATGGCCACTGGGACTTCGGCCGGATCTGCTAGGCCCAACTCTTGACCTAAGCTGCGATAACCACGGGTTATTTCAGCAGACATCTCGCCCGGTATTGGCTGTCGGCTGATCAGGTCGCGAATCTCGGCCGATTTACGGGTGACGTCGGCCGGATCCTTCATGTCCATCTTGTTGAGGATACTCTCGATGACCGGATACAAGCCACTGGACTCGATTACTTCTCGATAAGCCGGGGCGACAACGCAGAAACCTGGCGGAACCGGAAAACCAGCCCGGGCCATGACCCCTAGATTGGCTCCCTTGCCGCCTACCAACTCGATCTCTTCAGCGGAAATATCTTGAAACCAACGAATGTAGTTCATGATCCACCTCGCACAAGAAATATGTTGCCATTCTTTGCTTACATCGTATCACAACTTTTGTGCGCCAGTATGGCAATTTTGTGCGAAAGTGTGCGCCAAGAAGTTACCGTACTGCAATCGGCCGGCGTATAATACGATCATGCAGAATCTCGAAGATGCCAAGAAACGGTGGGAGCAAGAGATAATCGAGCCAGTTTTGAAGCGCTTTCCTGAAAGGAAACAGGAGTTTCAGACATCCTCTGAGATCCCTGTCGAACGGCTGCACATGCCAGCCCATGCCGATCCCAATTACGAAGAGGCGCTGGGTTTCCCGGGTCAATATCCCTTCGTGCGCGGCGTACAGCCGACCATGTACCGTGGTCGCTATTGGACCATGCGCCAATATGCCGGCTTTGGCACGGCCGCGGAGTCGAACGAGCGCTACAAGTATCTCCTGAGTAAGGGACAGACCGGTCTGTCAGTCGCCTTTGATTTGCCGACCCAGATCGGCTACGATGCCGACCATCAACTGGCTGCCGGCGAAGTGGGCAAGGTGGGCGTCAGTATTTCCAGCCTGGAAGATATGGTTGTGCTGCTGGATGAAATTCCGCTGGACAAGGTTAGTATCAGCATGACCATCAACGCCCCGGCTTCGATTCTTCTGGCCATGGTGGTCGCTGTCGCCCGGCGCCAGGGCGTGCCCCTGAACGCCCTACGCGGCACGGTGCAGAACGATATTCTCAAAGAATACGTGGCTCGGGGCACGTACATTTATCCGCCCCGGCCGTCCATGCGGCTGATTACCGATCTTTTCGCATACTGTGCGGCCGAAATTCCGCGTTGGAATACAATTTCTGTCTCGGGCTATCACATTCGCGAGGCGGGCAGCACGGCCGTCCAGGAGATAGCCTTCACCCTGGCCAATGGCATGACCTACGTCCAGGCGGCCATCGACGCCGGACTGGATGCCGACGCCTTCGCCGGCCAGATCTCCTTCTTCTTCAACGTCCACAATAATTTCTTGGAGGAGATCGCTAAGTTCCGCGCGGCGCGTCGACTGTGGGCCAAAATCATGCGCCACCATTTTAAGGCCGCCGATCCGCGGAGTTGGCGCCTTCGCTTTCATAGCCAGACGGCTGGCAGCACATTGACGGCTCAGCAGCCGGAGAATAACGTGATCCGCGTCGCCTTGCAGGCTTTGGCCGCCGTTCTGGGCGGTACCCAGAGCCTGCATACCAATGGCCGTGACGAGGCGCTGGCTTTGCCTTCGGCTGAAGCGGCCCGCATCGCCCTGCGCACGCAGCAGATCATTGCCCACGAGAGCGCTGTGGCCGATACCATCGATCCGCTCGGTGGGTCCTATTATTTGGAGTATTTGACCGAGGAGTTGGCGCGCCGGGCCGAGGATTACATCGAGGCTATCAAGGATCTAGGCGGGGTTCTGACGGCCATTGAGACCGGCTACATCCAGCGGGAAATACAGGAGTCAGCTTACGGGTTCCAGCAGGCGCTCGAAAGCGAGCAGGAGATAGCCGTGGGCGTCAATCGTTTTGTCGAAGAGCAGGATACGGCTATTCCTCTGCAAAGACCGGACCCGGCCGTCGAGAGTAGCCAACGGCGGCGCCTGGCCGAGCTGCGCGCCCGGCGGGACAATACAAAGGCGGCCGAGTTACGCGGTCATCTGGCGACGGCCGCACGGGGTGATGAGAAACTGATGCCGCTTCTGATCGCTTGCGTTGAACATGATGTTACCCTGGGCGAGATCTGTGACACGTTGCGCCAGGAGTGGGGCGAATACGAGCCGGCTACAATCATATAGGCAAAGGTAAAATGATAAGGAAAATCAGCCATATCGCCATTGTCGTGCCTGATTTGGATGACGCGTTAGGCTTTTGGGTCGAGACGCTTGGCCTGCCCCTGGAGCACGTGGAACATGTGGTGGACCAGGACGTCGACGTGGCCTTTCTGCCATCCGGTGACAGCGAGATTGAGTTACTGGAGCCGATTAGCGAGAGTAGCGGCGTTGCTCGGTTCCTAGAAAAGCGCGGCCCGGGCATGCACCATATTTGCTTCGAGGTTGACGATATCGAGGCGATGCTGGCCAAGATGAAGGCGGCCGGCGTGCCGTTGATTAACGAGGAGCCAACAATCGGCACCGGCGGCAAGAAGATCGCCTTTGTTCATCCTAAAGGTACCGGCGGCGTGCTCGTGGAGTTGTATGAGCTGACGCCTGAGGAACCTGCCCGGCGCATTGAGCAGCTGGACGACATGCGTCGCCGGCTGAGGCAAGGCGGCCGTGTTTATGCGGCCGGCGTCATTGGATTTTTGGCGAGTTTGCGGACGGCCGGGTCGGGCAATAACAACCCATAACAAAAGAAACCGCCCCCTTGGGGAAGGGAGCGGATCTCTCTGCTGAAGCCACCAGGAGGGAAGTGACTTCAGCAATATCTCGGGTTTATGCCTATTCGAGGGAGGGACGGCATTCCCTAGGTCTGATCAGAGCTGTTCCAGTCGCGTTTCTCTCGTGCCAGTTTGGGGGAGGAGTTCCTCTTAACCGACCAGACTTAAGCATATAGTAGCTTACCAACATAAACAATGCATTACTTTGGTCTTAGAGCAATATGAGAAACGGAGCATTAGCCCGAATTCAGCGCCTTTTTTACTCTCGGTCACTCTGACCGAAGAGGCGCAACCACTCGTCCACATCGTCGTCGGAGAGCTTCCTGGCGCCGTCCTTTAATGCCGCTGGATCGGGGGCTTCCTTGGGCCGGCTCTTTTTGCGACCGGCCGCCGGCGATTTCGCGTCCGCTCTGGGTTGCGGGCTGGGTTGAGCCGGTGGCGGATCGATCCGCGGCGCCGATTCAAACAACGCCAGCCATTCGGCGATTTCTTCCGGGCTCAAGTCCAGATCGTCGGCTTGGTCTGGCGATAGCCCATCTGGGACCGCCTGCTCTTTCCGACCTGCCTGGCCCAGGCGCTCTGCGAACACATTGGCTGGAATATGTTGCATGCGCCTATCCCGGGCGACGGCCAGCACCTGTCGATCGCTGCTGATCAGCGTGTACTCGCCCGGATTGGCAGCCTGGCGAATACGGCTGATGAGTAACGTATCGGCCGTTTGGCCTTCGGGGGCGAAGATCACGTCGACCTGTCCGCGGGAAAGGAATTTTGAGCGTCCGCCCGGCAGTCCCCGGTCAAAGATGACCGTGATCTGCCGTTTTCGGCTGCCGGCGGCCCAGCTTCGCAGACGCAAGACGAGCATGACCTCGTCATTAGGATCGTCCAGGGCGATGTCGGGCATCTTGGCGATCAGATTGTGTCCGTCGATAAGATAGTGCATGATCGATTCAGGGATTGTCTGGCAATTGGCGTCGGCCGGCAATATGAACAAGTAGGGGCCGGGTTTCCGCGGGGCCGGCAGAAACCCGGCTGCTGAAAGTTGCCTTTAAAGCGTTCAGCCCCGATCCAGGAGGGGAAGACCGGGGCTGAACAGTTGTTTGGCGACTTCGATCGTAATAATAGCCGCCAATCCTAAATCTAGTCTGAAATGGCCATGAGCAACGTCTAAGTATCAGAAGCGCGAGACATGGTCACCAGTTCGACTCTGGCAGACCAGCCTAGCTTGCTCCAGAAGGTGATTGCCGCGGGATTGTCCTCAAAGACGAACAGATGCCATTTGCGGATGCCGATTCGCATCAGGTTATAGACGCAACGGGAAACAAGCGAGCGGCCGATGCCCTGCCGGCGGTACTGTTCTTGCACGGCGAGTTGATCGATATAACCGCGCCGGCCGTCGTGGCCGCACAGTACAGCACCGACGATTCTGTCGTCATCCCGGGCGACGAAACTCAAGCCCGGATTGCGCTCCAGAAAGCGCGCTAAACCCTCGCGCGAGTCTGTGTCGGCCAACTCGATCTCTTCTGTACTCTGCCACAGTTCTCGAACGGCTTTGTAATCTGTCAATTCCATTTCTTGAATAACGGCTTGCATGGCCAGCTCCTTGGAATAGAGCCATCAGTTGACAGTCGTCAGCTGTCAGCTGATGGCAACTAGCGGTCAAACGTTGCCCCAATAGCGAATATCATTGCAGCCCTACAGTAGCATTCTGCAGTTCCGGAGGCAACCAACTGGCCGGCCGCGATCCGAACTCCGGCTGCTTCCCCCGCCGCTGAGTCCGATCACTCCTTACCACCTGCCACCCCGCCACCCTGCCACCCGCGACCTCAAACCTATTGCGATCATTGCCAATTATGCTAATATCAACTCTGCTATTTTCTCGGGCATGACAAGAGGTCGCCGGCCGCTAGGCGCCTGGCTTTCTGGTCATCGAAAAGGACGAATATGAGCGAAATAGACCCAAAGCGCGCGAGGTTTCTAGGGAATTTGATATGTGAGGCTCGTGAAAGCGCCAGCGCTTCGGCAGAAGAGTGTGCCCAGGTGCTTGGTATGCCGGTCGAGGCGTACATCCAGGCCGAGGAGGGTCAAGCCCTTCTGGACTTGCCGCAACTTGAAGTGTTGGCCATGTACCTTGACTTGCCCATGGCCTATTTCTGGGACGGGACGCAGTCGGAAAAGAGCCAGACCGTAGATTACGGTCAATATATGGCGCTGCGCCAGCGAATTATTGGCGTAACGCTCCAGCAGGCCAGGGTAGATGCCGGCCGCAGCGTCCAGCAACTGGCCGACGAGGCAGGCCTGACGACCGAGCAGATCGAGGCCTATGAAAAGGGCGCCGAACCGATTCCCTATCTACAATTGGAATTACTGGCAGACGTCTTAGCCGCTTCATTGAACGACTTCACCGTCGAGAAACATGGCCCCTTGGGCAAACACGAGCAGGTTCTAGCCCGCCGCCAGAGATTCAATAGCTTGCCGGACGATGTGCAAGCGTTCGTTGTAGAGCCCGGGAACCTCAGTTACTTGCAGACTGCTATGCGCCTGAGCGCGATGGACGTCGATCAATTGCGCGGAATCGCTGAAGGCATCCTTGACATTACATTTTAGCCGAAGGGATGCAAGCCAGGCTGCCTGCCCGGCGTCTGCCAAGGTTCGTTATTTGCGGCTAGTCAAGGGGTAGGCTGGCCGGCGGCGGTTGATCCAGCGGACGATTGGGAGTCACTCTTGCGGTGCACTCTGATACCGGTTTCGCTCGTGACACTGGGCTTGCTTCTGATCGCCGTCTACCTTCTCTTTCGCGGCGCCTTGCCAGAAGGAGACGGGACCAGGTCGGCTCTCCTTGCCGGTGCGGTCACAACCGAAACGGCCGATCCTTTGGTGGTCGCCCGTGCCAACATGCCGGCGCGGACCAGGTCGCCGGTCATTCCCACGGCAACGCCAGCGACGCCCGGCGTGGAACCGGCGGATGAGAACTCAAACGCAGGTGAGAACTCGGCCGGATTTATCGTGCGTACTTAAGCGGCGAATGAGACGCAGGACACCGCAATAGAACATGGGACAAGATGTAGCGTCCAGCCCGAAGTTGTCCACAAGGACCAAGTTTGCCTATGGCTTGGGCGACTGGGGCACGTCGGCGGCAACGGCCGCCCGCAACCTATACTGGCTATTCTTTCTGATCAGTGTGGTCGGCTTGCAAGCTGAATTGGCCGGCGTCGTCGTCCTGATCGGCCGGCTTTGGGATAGTATCAACGATCCACTGATCGGCATCTTGAGCGATGGGCTAGATTCGCGATGGGGCCGCCGCCGGCCTTTTCTTCTGATCGGAGCAGTACCTTTTGGCGTCACGTTTTTTCTGCTGTTCTTTGTTCCGCCGCTTGACAGCGATCTGGCGCTGCTCATTTACTACTCGGTTGTCTACTTGCTATTCGATACCATGTACACGGTCATCAACGTGCCTTATGTCGCAATGACGCCAGAGTTGACCGAAGATTACGACGAGCGCAGCAGCTTGGCCGGCTGGCGCATAGCCATTGCCATTCTGGCTTCGCTCATCGCCGCGGCGACGTTCAAGTTGATGGCCGAGAACCTGATCGGTTCCTCGCTGGAAAGCACAATGGGTCTTGAAGATGCGGTCCGCTTTGGCTACGCGCTAACCGCCGCATTCTGGGCGGTGACCCTGATCCTGTCGCCGCTTTTGTTGGTATTGTTGGTAAAGGATCGTGGCCATGCCAAGCCGGTCAAAGATCCGATCCACCCCTGGCGAACCTTCAAAGAGGTCTGGCGAAATCGCCCTTTCCGACTGGCGGCCACCGTCTACATGCTCAGCTTCACGGCGGCCGACATCGTCGTGGCCGTATTTGTTTGGTACCTGATCTTTTACGTCGGCGCTAAAAGCCCTTTCGACAGCCTGGTGCTCGGACTGGTTTTGGGCCTGGCCTTCTTGACGATGCCCTTAACCGTGAAGCTGATGCGTCGCTTTGGTAAACGAGAGACTTATATGGGTACGATGGCTATTTACGCCATTGTTTTATTGATCATGAGCCAGATCCCGCGCGGCGGGCAATGGTACGTCGTGGTTGCCGCCTTCTTCGCCGGCTTTGGGCACGGCGCGGCCAACGTTATCCCCTGGGCCATGGTGGCTGATGTCGTCGATGTGGATGAGCTGATGACCGGCAAGAGGCGCGAAGGCATATATTCCGGTTATCTGGTATTCTTGCGCAAATTGGCCACTGCGCTGGCTATCTTCCTGGTGACCAGGGTGCTGGCAGCCAGCGGCTTTCGCGAAGGCACTGGTGGAGCGTTGGTGGACGTGACTCAACCGGAAAGCGCCCTCCTGGCTTTAAGGGTCCTGGTCGGCGTGATTCCAGCGATCATGCTCGCCCTTTCCATCCTGGCCGCATGGCGCTACCCGTTGAGTAGGGAAGCACACCACGAGTTACTAACCCTATTGGAACGTCAACGTCTCGAGACATGAATCCTAGCCAACTATACGCGGTAATTCCGGATGGGCCGCGGGCTTTGACTTTGCCCGCTGGAGCGAGAAACATCCACGAACTATTTGACGATCTGCCCTTGGGCGTTTACACAGTTCTACGTACGTTCGAGCATGAGAAGTTCCTCCGTCTGGACGATCATCTTGACCGGCTGCAACAGTCGATGACCTTGCTCGGTTGGGAATACCGGCTCGATCGTCAACGCTTGCGTTGGGCATTGCATCAGGTCTGCAGAGCGTATCCGGCAGTTGACGCCCAGGTGCGCCTGGATATCCTGGCCCAGTCGGTCTCCTGGTCCGGTCACGGCAGCCGCGAACTGATTGGTTTATTTCCCTTCAGCCCGATACCCGAGGCGGCATATCGTTCGGGCGTTCGTGTGGCCATTGCCGAGCGGTTGTCTAGGGAGTTGCCGAGGGCAAAGCAAGCTCAGTTTGCGCGTGAGCGCCGGTCTTATTTGCAGGATAGTCCGGACTTCTTCGAGTGTCTCATGCTTGATCAGGAGGGCCTTATCCTAGAGGGCACAACCAGTAATTTCTATGCTGTGAAAGACGGCGTCCTTTGGACGGCCGGCTCGGGCGTGTTGGAAGGTGTCGCCCGCAAAATCGTCCTTGATGTAGCCGAAGATTTGGCTATTCCAGTGCGCCTGGAGGCGGTACATGTTGACGAGATCGGCCGCCTGGATGAATGCGCCCTGAGCAGTTCGTCACGGGCGATCATCCCTATCGTCAATGTCGCCGGGCAGACCGTGGCTGACGGCCGGCCGGGACCCGTGGCACGCCGCCTGCTAGTTGCATATAATGAATACGTCGCCGGCGCCATCAAGCCGGCGGTCAACACTGAAGGCTGAAGGCTGAAAGCCGACGGCCATTTACGATGGAGAGATATATGTTAAACGTTGCCGATGTGGCCCCTGAATTCGAGTTGCTCGATTCTGAAGGACAGCCGGTGAAACTATCTGATTTTCGCGGCCGGCGCCTGGTGCTATTCTTCTACCCCAAGGCCGGTACCTCTGGTTGCACTACCCAGGCTTGCGGTCTGCGGGATAACTTCCCCAAGATAGAGGCCGGTAATGCCACTGTCGTCGGAGTCAGCCCCGATCAACCGGCCGCCCTAGCCAAATGGAAGAGTGAAGAGAACCTGCCCTATCCGCTGCTATCTGACCCAGACCACCAGGTAGCCGAAGCTTACGGCGTATGGGGAGAGAAGAAGTTGTACGGCCGATCATACATGGGCATCATCCGCAGCCACTTCATCATAGATGCAGAAGGCAAGATAGAGGATGTTCAGTTTAAGGTTAGCCCCAAGAACAGCATAAGCCGGGCTGTCGCCGTGCTGGAGGGCTGACGGCCACAACCAATGGTCAGCCCAGGGCCTAAGAGCCGTCACTCACCGTCACGGTGAACTCGTCAGTTACCACCTGGCCGACATTGTTACTGGCCCTGATTCCATAGACAACCGACCCGGCCGAATTCAGGCAATCTTGCTGTGAGCCGGCGAATGGGGCGTCGGCCAGGACCACCTGGCTATCCTTGAGGATGTCGACCTTAGTCGTGCCGCCGCCTGCGCTCCAAGACACCTGGGTGCACTCACCGGCATTGAGTTGGTCCGGCGTTGCATTGAAGAGCTTAATGATCGGCTCGCTGCCCGGCGTTGGCGCCGGGGTTGCGTTCTCGATGACCCTGACGAATTGTTGCAGGCGGCTTAGTCCGCCAGGGCCGTCCGCTTCCAGCATATAGCGGAACTCGCCGGCCGCCGGCGGACAATCTTGAAGGGAGCCGCTTAAGGGCGCATTGCCAAGAATGACTTGTTCGTCGCGGAAGATGCTGATGTTGTTGACTTGACCGCTGACTTGCCATTGAACGTTCACACACTGGCCGAGTGCGATTTGGGCTGGCTCAACGGTGAAGCGGTTTATGACCGGTGCATTTGCCACCGGATTAACGGTGACTGTTACCTGGCGGATCTCTACTGAGTCATCTAGTTTGACGATACGCATTTCGTACGCCGTGGTTGTGATTGGACAAACCTGTCGAGTGCCGGCGCCAGGTACGCCATAATTCTGCCAGGATTCACCGCGCGGATAGATATAGAGCGAGTTGACGTTTTGGGTTTGCCAGGCCACCGTTGAACATTGGCCCTGGTCAATCGTGCTTGGCCCGGCTGTGAACTGAATGTCGGCCGACGGGGTCTGAGTTGGCATCGGCGTGACTGTCGGCAGGGCGGTCACCTGGATTCCGACCCAGACTCGGCTACCAAACAACGTGTCGGCCCGCGAATTGTTCATGGACCAGAATTCTTGATAGACGCCTGGAGCCAGTGGGGCGACCAAATCGACCCAGAAGTCATATTCCCCGCCCGGCTGGACCAGGCCCTGAACCTGCACTGGCTCGCCGCCCATGTTGGCCGCTGGATTATTGCCGCCCACAGGCGCTAATGAATAGAGGGAGTTCCAGGCGCAGTTGCCTGTATTACGTACCCGCCAGCCCTTTCGAAATGGCAGGCCTGGGAGAAGCGTTGGCGGGTCGGTCATATTCTGGTCGTCGTGACTCAGGTCGGCCAGGTACTCCATGGCGTCGACGCAGCCGGGAGGGCTGGCTGGGGTAGCCGGGGGCTGGTCGGGGTCCGGCGTGGGGACCGGGATGATGTCCTCGGCCGCCAGGCTCAGATACTCTTCTGCTAGCTCCACTATGCGTCCCGAGTCCCACAGTTGTTGTAGGGCATCGTTGACCGCCGCCTGCAGATCGCCGGCGCCCAGTGGCAATGCCAAGGCGAATAGTTGTCGGTTCAGTCCCTGGCCGGCGATGCGAAAATCACCAGTGGACACGGCAACTTCGGCCGGCGGCAAGTCCATGACCACCATATCAGTCAGACCAGAATCAAGCTGGCTGATCGCCAGATCCATGTTCTGGTAAACGAAGAGATTCGTTTCCCGCATCAGTCCTGTGTTCACCAATTCGGTCCGCAGCCAATTCTCGAAGACAGTACTGCCCTGGACGCCGATCTGATAGGCTGCCAGATCCTCCACGCTGTTCAGTCGGCCGACAGTCGAGTCCTCCGTTACCAGCACCGCATCCTCGCTCACAAAATAGACGTCGCTGAAATCAACCAGCGACTCCCTTTCAGGGGTGTAAGAGATGGCGGAGATGGCCAGGTCGATCTGGTAGACCAACAGGGCGTCGAACAAGCCGCCGAACGAGATATCGGAGAATTGGATATCTAGTCCCATTATTTGGGCGACTTCCTGTATCAAGGCGATATCAAATCCGGCAAGCTGAAAATCAGTGGTATAGAATTCAAAGGGTGGGTAATCGGCCGAGACGCCGACCCGTATTACGCCGTCTTCCTGAATCCGAGTCCACACGTCAACCGTGTCGATATCGGCCACATCGGCGTCACCCGCTTCCGTTTCCGGCGTAGGCGTGCCGGGCGCTACGCTTGGTATTGAAATCGAGTCGGCGGTGGGAACCAAGGTTGGTATTGGCTCGGTTCCGCCTCCTTGAAAAACGAAGAAGTACAGAGCGAGGATGATCGCCGCGACAAATACGATGCCGAGAATGATCAGGATGAGCTTCAAGATACCAGACATTCTCTCCCTCCTTCAGCTACCATCGTATAGCCTCCGGTATCCAACGACCTCGTCGGCCCGTCGCGCCGCTGGTCACGGCTATTACCGAGTGGTAAATTGCACGTTTGATTGTGCCTGCCCGATTCGTACTGGGTATTGCCTTGGGACGCATTTACCGGTCAGTAGCACGACCCACAGTATACTCGGCGTAATTGCCGCCAACAACAGTGACTAGAGAAGCGACTCTATGCCCTTCAATACTGCTGATGGTCAAAAACCTGCGCAAGCCAGGGTTCAAACAAAACAAGAATCAACTGGTTGATTGTCAGACTTGCTTTCAGCGCTCAGTTTTGGATAAGGATCATCTCGGGTAACTGCAGACGATTGTCGTTTGTGACTTGGTCTCCAGCGCTGGATATCGGGACGCGCAAGGCCTGATCATCCTGCAGCAGATAAAGCCCAACGTGCAAAGTGTATTCGCCGGCCGGTAACTGGCTCAAGTCGATGTCCAAAGCATCGGCAACGATTTCGCCGCCTACCCACTGGCTGGTCGGATAAGTATTGCGGCGTGGCATGCTGTCGTGTTGGGTCACGAGCTCGCCATCGGTGTTCTCAACATGAACAAAATGGAAAAGATCCTCCCGGATCGCCGCTCGGGCAGCCCAATATAGCGTCAGGTCGAGTCGGTCCTGGTCGTGATTCAGGGTGTATCCGACCAGCCCGACATCCCGGTCAAACTCGGCGACGAGGGACGATGCTTGCGGGGGCAAAGCAAAAGCCGGTTGGCCAGGCGTGAATTGCAGCAGCCTTTCCTGCCACTCCATTTGGCCCAGAAGGCGGGTCAGGACAATCTCATTGTCGGCCACGTCGTATAATCGGACGATGAGATCAAAGGGACCCTCAGGCGCCGAATCCCCCAAGTCGCTCGGCAATATCATGCTCATCCAGTCATCGACCCATTGTCCAGCGGGCCAGCCGCTGCTGGGAAGATAGCCATGACCGGGCTGTCCGTCAGAGCTGGCCAGGTCGCGCCCAAAGCCATCAACTAGGCGAAGCGAGTAATTGTAGTTCTGAGTGAGCGGCCGGCGCGTAAGCCATTGGAGCTGAAGGTCCAGAACGCGGCCATCGCGAGGCGTCACTTGGTGCGCCCGCGCATCCAGGATATCTTCGCCGGCGACGGCCGGCTGCGGCCTGTCTTTGAGTAGAATCGGGCGCAAGTTGAGATGGTTGCGAGGCAGGCCCGAAGGCGTTAGCGCCTTAACCCCGGATATGGCCAGCCGAGGCATAACCAGGCCGGCCGGGGCGTTCTCCGGGATGGTCAATCCGTACTGGACTGCACCGGCCATTATTTCCTGGTTCTGTTGGCTAATCATGGGCGGCCGAAATCCACGATTTGCTGCCGGCGTTGTCAGGCCCAGATTGGCCTGGTCGGCCGCCCCTCCGGCCCAGTTCAGGGTCACCACCAACATCTCGCCGGCGGTAAACTCGTCGCCGCTGTAGCTGTAGCTGGTCAACCTGGCCCCGTTATCAAACGATATTTCTTCATTGGCGTGGTGTAAATAAGCCAGTTGGCCGAAATCCCAATTCAGATCGTCTGCCTGCAAATCTGTCTCGGGTAGCAAGCGCAGAGTTATGCTGAGCAGCAGAACTCCTCCTATTAGAAAAATAGCCTTCCGACCCAATCGCCAGCGCCTCGAAGTGACAAGTAGCCAAGTGCAAACTACCAATGCCGCCAAGGCCACTATTTCGCTGGCCAGCCTGACCGGCGTCCGGCCCAGGTGAAGCTCGACCCGGTGCTCGCCTCCAGGAACTGTCAAGACGATCAGACCTGAACCTTCGGCGATGTGTAGATCAAGCCATTCGCCGTCCATGGAAGCAGTCCAGCCGGGCCAGGCCAAAGTGGGTAGCGCGACGGTAGCCCCTGCATCCCCGGCTGACACCCGCCACTCCTGCCTGGCGCTATTCAAGCTAATTGGCTCTATGGCGACTATCTCGCCGTTCAGAACCTGAACTTCATCTCGCCGGCCGCGATTCAGCCATTGGCTGGTCTGAGGGCGCGGTTGGACAGAGTCCGGCAGATATTCGGCGCTGATGGTTGTGCCGATATTGCCGCTGTACCACTCGTATTGGGCCAGCCGTTCGGCCGTGACGTCGGCATCGGTCAACGATAGGAAGTCGAGTCTGAACCCGCTCAGCGATGTGACCGACAACAAGATCACGACCAGGGGAACGATCAAACGCCGGCCCGGCAATAAAGCTAGTCCGGCGGCGGCCAACGCGCCGAAAAAGGCCTGAATCGACAAGAAACGCCAGGGGAACTGGGTGAACGACAACAGCGGTAGATTGTCCCAGAGAGGCGCGGAAAAGGAAGTGATCATGAAAGTGGCCAGTAGCAGGCCCGTGACTATATAGAGCTGCCGGCCGCGGCTGACAGAATTTGGTGGGCGCCGGCCGTAAACGAACAGCGCGATTGCCCCCAGCAGAATGGAAACTGCTTGCAGCAGGCCCATACTGAAGGCGCGGCCGCCCACCGTATTATAGTCAAAGAGTAATGTGCCCTGGACCAGATCCGAATCACGAAAATGATTGCTGTAATGGAAGTAACCCTCACTTACCGGACCAAGCTGGGCTATCGACGATTCTGCCAGGGCCGGAATCCAAAACCAAGCCGCCAAAGCCAGGGCAAGCACCATGGCCATAAGGGCCCAGATCAAATGCCTGCCGCGTGATGTGCGCCAGATCTGCCTCTGTGGTGGAATAGCGTTCTGCTGGTAACCGCCCTGATCGTGGATCCTTTCCTCTGTCTTTGGCCAGCCGTCGAAAGCCAGGTACAGAAGCAGGAACGGGGTGAAGATCAGGGCCGAGATGTTATGGCTCAGGATCAAGGCGGCGTAAGCCATGGCCAGCAATGCCGCACCGAGTCGCCATGCCATTCTGACAGATTGATCCGATCGTCGTGGAGCGAGCGTCATGATGGCCAGGCGGTCGACGGCCAGAATGATGAGCGGATAGATGGCCATCGCCCAAAACTCGGCCAGTGAATCGCCGCGGACATATACATTGACCATGTGGAAAGGCGCCAGTGTATAGGCGGCGGCGGCCAGTAAGCCGGCCCAATTACCGCCCAACCAACGCCGGCCGAGCAAAAACATCCCCCAAGCCGCGACGACGAATCCCGACAGCTGGGCTAACTTGATGGCCAGAACAAAAGTGGCGCCCAGGAAGCGGAACAGGGCGGCGACGAAGATGGAAAAGGGGGCGTAGTAATTGAAAAAAGGATAACCATAGCCATAGTTAGCGTCTGGCATCCATCGAACAGGGAAGTGCCCATCAGCCAAAGCCGTGGACAGTTGGTGAAGCCGTTGCAACAGAAAAGGGCTGTCACCCCCGCCGCGGGTATTGAGCAGACCCGCATCGAAAAATAGGGGAGCGGCGGCGGCTATCGCCACCACCAAGGCGGCCGCCAGAAACCATGTTCTCGTGGCTGGTGTCTGTTTGATGCGCGACACGATACCGGTCATGTGCTATCTACCCAAGGCCGATCTGGCCGCCCCGATTCACATGTCGGCGGTCACGCAACACGCGCTAGATTTCGGTTGGGCGAGATTGTCGCAGTAGGATTACAATGAGAACCACCAATAAGACGACGGCCAATAGAATCGCCCCCAGGCCGATCAAAGCAAATAGGCTAGGGCCGTCATCGCCCGTACTGCCGCTGCCTTCATCTGGAGACTGCCCTTCGCCGGGTTCCGGCGTGACTTCACCAATCGCCTCGCCCGAGCCTTCTGATTCGACCCGGCTACCGAACTCCAGGGAGATGGTCGAGCCATCGGTAACATCAACCGTTGCGTTTTGGGCTGTGGTCATTTCAACATTTCTGGGAACCTGTTGAGCCACGACATATGTGCCGGCCGGAATCTCAGGGAAACAAATGGCTGTGCTAGCCCCGGTTGAGACGCCGCTGGCCACGACTTGATCGCCCTGAGCGACGGTGAAGGTCACCCCGGCCATATATCCTTCATCTGGATCGCGCAAACCGTTGCCATTGGTGTCGGCGAAGGCGTTGACACAGATGACGCCGCCTTGCGGCGGGACGGGCGTGTTCGTTGGCGTCTCGGTTGGTACGGGCGTTGCCGTGGGCGGGATCGCCGGCGTCGGCGTGACGGTGGGCGGCAGCGGCGTATTTGTGGCCACCGGCTGAGGGGGTGGTGGCGGAGGGGGCGGCGGCGTATTGGTTGGGGGTGGACCGACCTCAACCAGTTCCGCCTTGTCAAACCAGATGTCGAGGTGCTTGCGGCACTGATTGGCACCGCTGAGGTCGCCCTGCACGTAAACCGTCACCTGATTGCCGGTCGCCGTCGCTTCCACGGAGAATTGTTGCCAGTTGCCGGTGCCGCCGCCCATATGGGGCGATCCCGAGCCGCCCCAGACCACATCGCTGTCGTGCCAAATGCCGCTGCCGTTGGGATCGATGCCGCCCCGGATTCCTAGGTTGACCGAGGAGTCACTGGGGGCGGGATACTGGTCGTTGGAAGCCCGGCCGGTGCCATAGAATGTGAGACGGTAAGTCGAACCCGGGTTGACGTTAACCGTCTGCAAGACGCCGCCGCGCCAGGTATCAAATTGGTTGCCAACGTGCTGCGAACGGGCGCCGTCGAAGATAATGCTGCCGTTGTACTCTGGCGACCAGATTGGCAAGACCGAGTATCTATCGCTGCAGTTCTCAGGTTTTGGATTGGAGTTCAGTTCTTGATGCCACTTGGACCAACTCTGGGCTGTGCCACTGCTGTAGGGCTCTTCGAAGCTTGGATTGTTCAATAGATTTGACTGCCGTGCTGGCGCTGCGGAAGTCGGTTCGGCATCATGACGAACCGCTAGGAGAAGCAAACAGAGTAGCAGCAGAAGTTGCGAAATTCGTACGATCAGCCGTTTCATTCGTATATTCCCTCGGCGTTGGCATCTAAAGAGGCGTGGCACTTCATCGTGATAGTAGCTTTGGCTCTGAACAGGTCAACTAGCGTTTGCCCGGCGATTGTTCAGGAAAATGGCCGCAACGGCCACCAGGAGCAGCACGCCCACGACGGCCGCACCAATCAAGGCCGCAGTCAGGAGCCCATCGCCGTTATCAGCCAATGGATCGGTCTCAGCCGCAGGCTCGCTCTTGGCCGCCGATTCATCTTGATTGCTGACCATGGCCAGCGTCTCATCGGCCATATAGCTACCAAATTCCAGATTTAGCGAGCTGCCTTCAGAAAGCGAGACGGCCCGGTCACCGGCCGTGGTGAGAACTTCATTGGGCAAGACAGAACGCGTGACCCGGTAGCTGCCGGCGCTAAGGCCCTCCACGCAAAATGGTTCAGACTCGCCGTCGGTGACATAGTTGCTAACAACCGCCTGGCCATCGCTAATAGTGAAGGCCACGGCCGGACGCAAGGCCTCGTCAGCATCCTGAACGCCATCAGCGTTAAGGTCATCGTAGGCCTTCAGGCAGACGGAGACCTCCGACGGGATTGGCCCATCGTCGGCAGCTTGCCCGTCGTCGGCCGGCGGCGGTTCACTCTCGGCCGGGGTCTCGCTTTCCGGTTGAGCTTCGGCGCTTTCAACCTCATCGGAAGGCGCCGCCTCGCTGCTGCCTCCCGCGCTTTCAACGTCAACCTGCGTCTCTTCGCCGGGCGCTTCGCCGCGCCCGACGATGACCAGATCGCCCGGCCGCAGAACAGTGTCTCGACTCGCTTCATTCAACTCAAGGATCTCGTCTAGTGTTAAACCGGCCCGTGCCGCCAGTGCCCATATTGAGTCGCCCGGCTGCACTTCGGCGTAGATGATGCCCTCCGCGTTTGGCGTTGCCGTGGGCGCAGGCACGAACTGAGCCGGGGCGGCCGGCGCCGGCGCGGGATTGTCGTCGCCGCCGCTGGCAGGCGGCGCCACGGCCGGCGCGACGCTGCCACCGGTTGCGGTCAGGGTAGCATCATCCCAATAGATATCATTGTGTTTGAAGCCGTATTCCGGACTATTGGGATTGACGCTCGGCGCCGAATAAGTGAAGACGGTCACTTTATCACCCTGGGCCTGGGCCTGTACCGCAAACGGGACATAGGCGTCAAAGGGCTGCTGAAACTCTGACCAGACGATATTCGGGTTATAAATATTGGTGCCGCCGGTAGGGTCAATGCCGACCCGCATATTGGGCGTGCCCGAGCGGTCGGAGACGTCAGAATTGTCCGCCTCAGTCATCCAGGCCTGGCCAAAGATGGTGAACTGCACCACGGCATTGGCCGGCACGGTTACCGTCTGGCGTAGGCCGGCCTTGTGGGTCGACCAGAAGGAGAAGTACTGTGCTGCCCGGCTGCCAGAGAGGATGCGCCCGCCGCCGACGTTCATTTCGGCCGGTTTATATTCTGGATTGACGTCGGTAGGGCGTTCTTTCACCCACCAGGGTTTCCAGCCCGAGGGCATCTGGGCCGTAGTGCAGATATTTCGCGGGCAATCGGCCAACTCCTGGGGCGTTTCGGGGATATAGCTTGAGTAATCACCTTCGAAACTGGGATTAGTTAGCAGGTTGCCGCCTTGGGCCTCGGCTGGTGACAGCCACCAACTCAGGCCAAACAAGGCCAGCAAGGCAAATAGTATCAAACCAGCGGTTCGCATTTCTTCTCTCCTCTGGCTGTTCCCGGGCGCTATGGTTGCCACAGCCAGGCGTCGCCCGCAGGAGCGCCGTCCTCGTCGAGCACGGGCAGATGTTCCTGCGTGACGGCATCGTATAATCCTATCAGGATCTGATGTTTTTGTTCCTCATACGGTACATTCGGCATCAAAATGTGTGAGTCGACGATGGTCAGTCCTCTTCGCCACCACTGCGCCGGCCAGTTGCCGTCACCGGGCACGCCGTCACTTTGCCCGATCAAGTCGCCCTGCTCCATCAAGTGAACAAAGGCGATCAAAGATCGGTTTACCGCTTCAATTCCCAATGACCAGTGAAGGTCGACCTGCACGCGGCCGTCACCCAACGGCAAGATTTCAGCACCGCGCAATTGTATGGCATTGTCAAAGTTCGCCAAGATCGACTCATCTGGCGCTTTGGTTGCCTCGTAGCGCACGTAGAGCGCATAGGCTTCCGGTTCCAGGTCGCCCTGAACCAGGCTTCCTGTTCGGGCTGATACCAGGGCCGGGCTATTTATCGCCCTCGCCGGTTGATCGAGCCGCTCATAGGGCCAGGCGTAAATCGCTGCCGGCTGTTCTACCTGGTCAGCGGCCAGCTCATCCGTATCGTAAAGAACGAGCGGCCTCTTGGCATCGACCAGGAATCGCATTGACGGCCAGTCTCGCCAGAAGCGCCGGTCGACGTAAACCGGCACGCCGGTTGGTTCGTCATTAATGTCGCTGGCCAGGTCACTTGCTGCGGCATCAAACCAATAAGCGGTCTGAGGTTGGCGCGAATAGATCACAAAATAGTCGTTGAGGGTCAGCGCAAGGCTGGCGATAAGCAACCCAATGACCAAGGCATGGGCCAGGCGCGCCGGTGCTTTGGACCAACTCCAGAGCAGTGATAAGCCAATGGCGGGAAAGAAAAGAGCGCCGGGCAAGATCCCAACCGCTCGCAGAAAATGAGGCGCGTCCTCAGCCAGAATCGTGGGCGCTAGCATGACGCCTACCCAAAGAAGCAGGAGCATCGCCGCCGGCCGGCGCCAATTCACCACGCACCAGATAAGCCCGGCCAAAAAAGGTATGGCCATGAACAGATCAAACAGGGGGCGGCCTGGTGGGTTATGGCGAATGATGTCATCGCCGGCTACAAAAAATAGACCGAGCGCTTGCCAGATCTGCCGCCACAACGCTCGCGGCAAATCCCCGCCATTAATCGCTGGATTCAGAATCGATACCTGTCCCAGGCGTCCAAAGAGTAGATCAGGCTGGCCAAATGACAGGACCAGAAGGGGCGCCAGGACCATGACCGCCCCTGCGGCGAAATAAGCCGCTCCTGGCCAGATACCTTTCATCCGGCCAGTCAGGAAAAGGTACGTGATCAGGAGAATGAAGATGACCGGAGTGAAACGGACGGCCAGATAGGTATAGAAGCCGAGGCCGTAGACCAGGCCGCTGAGCAGCCAAAGCCAGGCGACATTCTGACCTTCTCTGGTCCGGCGATAAGCGAATGTGCCCAGCCAGAACAATATTGCCAGCATCAAGGGCAGCAATATCGGGCGCAGGCCGATGCGGCTGAGATGGATGGGCCAAATGGTAATGGCCCAGAGCACGGCCGATAAGAGTCCCACCCGTCTTCCAAACCAGGTTTTGGCGAGCTTGTATGTCAGCCAGGTTGTCAAAGTGCCAATCACGGCCGCCGCCAGTCGAATGGCTAAGGTCGTGTTGCCCAGTAGGGCGATAGATAACGCTGTCAGGTAGATATATGCTGGCTCACGGCCGTTATTGGCCGTGAAGTAAAATGGGCTTTGCCCATCACGGTTGCCGGATAGAACGTCAAGGGCGTCCAATCCATTGACCGCCTCATCTCGGTACAGTCCGGGAGGCGCTTCACCCAATTGCCAGAACCGCAAACCTGCGGCGACGATCACTGCTAACAGTAATAACGCCCATCCTGGTTGGGATGGGCGAAGGTGTCGCGCTAGATATCCTTTACTCTGACCGATGGTTGTCAAATCAAGGCAAGTATAGCAAAATACGATCCTGTGTCAACTTTCACAAAGGGCCGCCATCAGACATATCCAGCTTCGATCTCAGCGACCACAACTGGCCTGCAACCGGCCGGTTGAGGCAGTCATTTGCTGGCATCTCAGATATGGCTCGACCTCTGCACAAACTCTGGGCAGCATCTCAGGATCTGCGGATTAACCTCTGTCTTGCCATGCTGAAGTGATCATGCGCGTCTTAATGGTTTCCAAAGCCTGCCTGGTAGGATCGTACCAGACTAAATTAGAAGCGATCGCTGCCTTTGATGACGTGGAATTGTCCGTCATCGTGCCGCCGCTATGGCAAGATCCGGCCGGCGAGATTCACCTGGAGCGTAGCCATACCGATGGCTACCGGCTTTTGGTCGATCCCATTCGCCTCAATGGCCATTATCACCTGCATTACTACCCTAAGCTGGCTGAACGGTTGCATACGCTAGCTCCACACATTCTGCATATGGATGAGGAGCCATATAATCTGGCTACCTGGCGCGCGGTGCGCCAGGCGAAGCAGGCCGGCATCAAGAGCATTTTCTTTTCCTGGCAGAACATCAAACGTGAATATCCCTGGCCTTTTAGCCGACTGGAAAGGCAAGTACTGGCCATGGTTGATCATGCCATAGCCGGCAACGAGGCTTCGGCATCCATCTGGCGCGACAAAGGCTACCGGGGCCGCATGGAGATTATCCCTCAATTTGGAATCGAGCCTGGTTTGTTTCGACCGCCGCCTAACCGGGACGATGGTCGCGTCTTTACGATCGGATCGGCCGGCCGGCGCCTTGTTCCCGAAAAGGGCGTTGATTTACTTCTGAGGGCGGCCGCTGGTCTGCCAGGTATCTGGCGCGTACTGATCGCCGGCGAAGGGCCAGAGCGGTCGGTCTTGGAGCAACTGGCTGGCCAATTGGGGATTAGTGAGCGCGTTCAATTCGACGGCGCCATACCTTCTGACCAGATGCCGGCTTATCTTGGTCAACTGGATGTCCTGGTGATGCCTTCGCGCACATTGCCAAATTGGAAGGAACAGTTTGGCCGGGTTCTGATCGAGGCCATGGCCTGCGGCGCGGTGGTCGTCGGCTCTGACAGCGGCGAAATTCCAAATGTCATTGGCGATGCGGGACTAGTCTTTCCCGAAGACGACGCCGCCGCTCTCACAGCGCATCTACTGGCGGTGATGTCGGACGAAACAATCCGCGCATCGCTAAGTGAGGCCGGCCAGCAGAGAGTGTTGGCCAACTATACCCAGGAGCAGGTGGCTGCTCGGACGGTTGGCGTTTACAGGGAGATGCTGGCGGACGCGTAACTCTTTCCGGCTGATCCCCTCTGGTTTAGCTATTTTGCTGCTGGATTCATTACAGTATACTCAAGTAGGTTGGTCAAGGATCCTAATGGGTCACGTATCCGGAGGTTGATCTATTTGGCGGGCAGAATACCTCGCTTGTTTTGAACGCAACTGTGGTTGCAGCACTGCCCTAAGAAGATGGCCTTCGAAGCTCGCCAGCAGAAGATGGATGACGATCTAAAGCAGCCGCAGGAAGAGCTGCCAATCGATGAAGAAGCGCCTCAAGAGGAGGAGGTTCGCTCACGGCCGCTGTTTCAAATCATTGGCGTCATTTTGATAGGGTTGGCGGTCATTCTGGGCGTCTATGGCACGGTCGCCTATCTGGCCTGGCAGAGGAGTCAGGAAATCCAGGAAGAAAAGGCCCAGAACTCGTTGCAAGAAGAAATCGAGAAGCAGCTGGCGTCGGCCCGCGATGACCTGGCAGCGGACAACCTGTTGCTTGCCCAACGCCGGCTAGAGTGGATCCTGCAGAATGAGCCCGACCATCTCGAAGCCCTGATCTTGAAATCGGAGATCGAGGAGCAGCTGGCGCCCACGCCCACACCCAGGCCAACGCCCACGAGACCGGCTGTGGCGGAAGAAGAAGATTCCGCTGACGACGATCTGGTTCGCGCCTTCACCATGCTGGAGAATCTCATTGTGGAAGCGAATTGGGCGGAGGCAATTTCGGCCATCGTCGCCTTTCAATCGCAGCAACCAAACTACCGCCGGCAAGATACTGACCGTATGCTCTACGAATCCTACATTAGCCTGGGCCAGGATCTGTTGAACAGCGACCAGGTTGAATTGGGTATTAGCTATTTGAGCCAGGCAGAGTCGCTTGGCGACTTGCCCCAAGAGGTTGAAGATCAACGATTCTGGGCTGAACTCTACTTGCAAGGAATCGCTTACTATGGCGTTGAATGGGGAACCGCCATTTACTTCTTTCGTGACCTTTGCGCAGCGGCCCCTTTCTACCAGAATTCATGTCAAAAACTGCGCCAGGCGCTCATCATGCACGCGGATGGTTATACGGCAAATCTGGATTGGTGCCCGGCCGAAGCGCTATATGTTGAAGCGACTCAACTGGAAAGGGATGCGTTGCTATCTGAGAAATTAACGGCCGCTCGGCAACAATGCCTGGAAGCGACGCCAACGCCATCGGCGCCGATCACCGGCACGGTGAACATCAGTGGAACCCTGCCGATCGCGACGAGTGAAGCGGCCGGCGAAAATGACGAGGGCCAGTAGGGCGAAAATGGCTGAGCTGGGCGAACCCCTAAGCGAACGAGAACAGGCCGTGCTGGAGCAATTGGCGATTGGTTCGACCAACCGCGAGATCGCCCTGAAGTTGAGCATTAGCCCCAATACCGTCAAAGTTCACGTCCGTAATGTCTTCGTCAAACTGGGTGTCTCTTCACGCACTGAAGCGTCGACGGTGGCCATCCAGAAAGGGCTATTGACCGTGCCCGGCGCCATGCCGGTTCCCGAGCTCGATGAAGTGGACGCAGAAACGGCTGTGTCTGACAATCGGGAAGAGACGACCGGTGAGCTTCAGCCTGTGGAATTGGAGGAGTCACAAACCAGCCGGCCGTGGCGAATCATTGCCTTCGTCTTGATATTGGCCGTTGGCTTACTTGTCGGGGCAATAGTTAGCGTCTGGCTTCTGGGCGACGGCGGCGACGCTACGCCCACTTCTGCGCCCGATCCCGCGGTCGAACCTTTCGTGGAGGAGCCTTTAGGCGACTCTAATTGGCGCATCGGCCGGCCACTGCCTCGCGGACGCGCTGACATGGCCGTGGCTTCGGTAGGACTGGATCTCTATGTCATTGGCGGCGAAGTCGACGCCGGGGTGGTGAATATTGTTGACGTTTATGAAACCAACAGCGGCCGCTGGCAGACTGCAGCTTCCAAGCCCACGGCCGTCACCGATGCCACGGCGGCGGTTCTCTTTGGCGAGATTTTCGTGCCGGGCGGTCGCCTGGCCGATGGTCGGCCAACGGCCGTGGTCGAGGCCTATAGTCCAGCTAACAATGCCTGGCGGCCGGTAGAGGCGCTCCCCATCCAGGTCGCAGGCGGCTTGGCGCTCTCAGATGGCAGCAAGTTGTATTTGCTAGGCGGTTGGGATGGGGAACGCTACTTGGCCGACGGCCATGTTTATGACCCGGCAACCGACGCCTGGGAGAGTCTGCCACCTATGACGATCGGCCGGGCCGAGGCGACCGGGGACGTTGTCGGCGACCGGTTATATGTAGTTGGCGGGTTCGATGGTCAGCGGGAGCTGGATGCATGTGAATATTTCGACCTGGCCACCGGCGTATGGTCTTCTTGCGCCAAGATGCATATAGCTCGAGCAGGAGCCGGAGCCAGTGCACAGGTAAATGGCTTGCTCTATATCGTTGGCGGCGGCAAAGAAGCCGGCGTATCGCAGGGCGAGGTACTTGATGTGCGCGACGATAGTTGGGCGCAGGTAGCCATGCCGATGCTGGAAGAACACGAAAGTTGGCCTGATCTGGGTGTTGCTACTGTCGAAACACGAATATACGCGCTGGGCGGTCGCCACGACGAAGCGATCCTGGCCGACAACTACACGTTTGCCCCCTTCGTGCACCGTACATTCTTGCCAACGATAGGCGGCGAAGGCTAAGATGAGCGGCGAACGCGACGAGTTGTCGAAACGCGACGAGTTGTCGATCGGGGAGGACGATGTCCTGCAGTTGCGCCGTGACGCGGCAGCGGCCGTCGCTGATAATGAACATACCAGGGCCATTGGCCTTTACACCAGACTACTGACCATTACCTCCCCGCGCGCTTCAGATTTGGTCACGGCCGACATTCGACTGGAAGCCCTACGCGAGCGCGGTCGTCTGTTCAACTTGCTTGGCGAGCCTCAAGCCGCCCTGGCTGCCTACGAGCAGTATTATGTCGAAGCAGGCGATAGTCGACATGCCGTCGACGCCCTGGTGGCCATCGGCAATCAATGTACCTATATGAACCTGACCGACCGGGCGCTGGAGGCGCAGCGCGATGCCTTACGCCTGGCCGAATCCCTGGGGTACACAAGCGGTCGGGCCATGGCTCTGGGCGGCATTGGGTTGGTCTACAACTACTTGGACCGCTCGGAAGAGGCTCTGACTTACCTGCACAAGGCGCTGACCCTATTTGACCAGTTAGGCGATCGTGCGGAACAGGCCCGCGGTTGGAACCGCATAGGCGTGGCTCATGTGCGCTTGGGACAATTGGATAAGGCGATCCTCGCCTTTCGCAGCAGTTCAGAGCTGGCTCATGACGTCGGCGATAGCGGCCCGGTCGTCCAGGAGATGGCCGTGATTTCGTTAAACAACCTGGGCGAGTGTTATCAGAACCTGTTCGACATGGAGCAGGCTCTGGCGACCCATCGTAAGGGTCTGTCGATGGCTCAGACGACCGATCTCCCTTATCTCGAGGCCGATTTGGCGCGCAACCTGGGCGTTGATTTACGTTTCTTGGGCTTGATCGAGGAGGGTATTGAGTACCTTCACCGTTCGCTAGAACTGAGCCTGGAAACCAACCAGCCTGATGTCGAGGTGCAGGCCATGTACTCCTTGGCCATGGCTGAACTACAGAGGGGCAATTGGATCGAGGCGCGGGCCATGGCTGAACGGTTGCAAGCGAAGGCCGAACCGAACAATAACAAGGGCTCGTTGGCCGAGGCGCTCCATGCACTGGGCCATGCTCAGCGTCAAATGGGTGATTTGAGTGCGGCTCAAGGTTGCTGGCAGCAGGCCCTGTTTCTGGCCCATGAGACCGGACGGCGTATGCTGCTTTGGCGACTGCATGCCGCGCTGGCTGAGGTCGCCGGTGGTCAAGAATTAGCCGGAGTGCACAACCAGATCGCGGCCGAAATCATCCGTCAGATCGCCAATCCGATCGAAGACCTCGAACTGCGCCAGAAGTTTCTAGAGGCGAAGCCCGTCTCGGCCGTTCTCAATCAGTCGGCGGGAGGGTGGGGACGCCTGTCTCAAAGTGAAGACAGCCCAGGCCCGATCAGCTAGTTGTCTGTAAATAACTCTTTTCATTTTCTCGGAAACTTGGCAGCGCCACGTACTGGTCCATAAGCTCGGAAGTTTCCGGGAAGAACATCCATTTGGCGCCTTGGCGTTCAGCCGAAGAAATCCCGCTCCCGAGCGCCATTCTCTGGTTTCGGGATAGCGCGCATATATGATTCGTAGCCAAATAGGCGCTTCTGCAGCCAGGCTGGAAACATGCGGCTGAAGCTGGTTCCACCGCCCTGACTGCCGTGTTCGGCGCTTGCGGCGATCTTTACTTCCCAGTATTTGCGAAAGCTGATGGTTGTGGTGATCTTGCTTGGTGGCACGCCTACCTTGGTGAAATCAATGTCTTGATTTCGCCCGGCCCGTTTCGGATCCAGGCCCTTCAGACGCATGTAACCGATGAGGAATTTGACCCAACGATTTGAGAAGGCGCTGTAATAGAGACGATCAGGTCGAAATGGCGCCTGGCCGATGTCAGGATATTGCTCCGCATCGCCAGCGGCTTCAAAGGCGGCTGTCGTAATTACATGACACTGGATGTGGTCGGGATGGAAGTAGCCGCCAGTCTCGTCGTGAGTGACCACTACCTGCGGCCGCAGCGCCCGAATCAATTTAACCACCCGGCCGACTGCTTCTCGCCGGTCGGAATTGACGAATGCACTCGGATGTTCGTTGGCCGGATCGCCGATATAGCCAGAATCGCGGTAGCCCAGCATGTGCAACTGAACGCCCAGGATTTCGGAAGCGCGTCGCACCTCGCCAGCTCGGGCTTCGGCCAGGCGGGAACGGTCTCCTTGCCACTTCTCGTCGATGGAACCGGCGGCGCCATCGGTGGCGATGGCCACGTGCACGTCCACGCCCTCACGGGCATAGCGAGCCAGAGTGCCGCCCATACCATACGACTCGTCGTCAGGATGGGCCAGGACGGCCAGTATTCTTCGCTCCGCTTCACTCATAGGGCTCAACGCCGGTGGAACTTTTCCATGACCGGCAGCAGTGGGATCAGGTCCAGGGATCGGAAAGGGTGGCGAACGTCGGGCATGACCAGCAGGCTCGCGTTTTTCATGGCGTGGCTCAGACGAAAAGCTTCTTGCACCGGGACCAGTTCATCGCGGTCGCCGACGCTAACCAGGACCGGCGCCTTGACTCGACGAACGGCTGCCTCGCGAATCGGCATTTCCGCCAGGTGGGTAATCATATCGGCCGCCTGGCGCACCAGGGGTCGCCAGCGGTTAGCGCCGTGTTCAGCCGAGAGCTGGTTGGCATAGTTCGGGACCTTTTGGGCGATGTGCTCAGGGTTCAGCTGGTGGCGTATCTCCGCCGCCGCCTGTTGCGACCAAAAGAATTTCGTGCCGTGCATCAGAAGCGTATTGACCAGTCGCGGCCGGTGCAGGAGCAACATCAGGCCCAGATAACCACCTAAATCGAAGCCGGCCACATGCGCGGACTCAACGGCCAGATGATCCAGAAGCCCGATCAGATCCTGGACCATCTGCTCTGGCATCAGGCGCAGGTCATTGTTTTCAGACCGGCCGTGGCCGCGCAGATCGACCATTATTAGGCTGTAACGCTGGCTCAACGGCTCCACAAAAGCGCGCCACTGGCTGTTGATTGCGCCCAGGAGGCCTGGCAGAAGCAACAGCTTCTCCCGACCGGCCGGTTGGCCATGGAGCTCATAATGTATCAGAGTGTTGTCGTTTGCTTTCCAACTGGCCATGATCCTCTCATTAGAAAGCGCTCCACAAGAGCGCGGTCGGCTGCTGGCGCGTTGACTTCTTATTCCTGGCCCATACAGGGCGAGCCTCGACTTCTAGTTGCTTGAAGCGACGGCCAGGCCGATGGCATGTGTGTCGGTATGTGACAAACTGATGGACCATTGATGCAGTCCATTTTCTTCAGCCAAGGCCTTGGCTCGATTGTGCAAATGCAATTCCGGCTTGCCCCGGCCGTCACATACGACCTCGATGTCGGTCCAGTTGAAGTCGCCGATGCCCGTTCCCAGGGCTTTGGCTACGGCTTCCTTGACCGCAAAGCGACCAGCCAGGCTCGTTGGCCGACCCTCGCAGTAGGCGATCTCTTGCGGCGTGAAAAAACGGCTGAAGAAACGGTCACCATGCCGGGCCGCAGCTCGCTCGATCCGGGCTATCTCAATCAAGTCAATGCCGCTGACTAGATGGCTCATGATCAAATTCAAGCCGGCTTTCAGTTGGCCTCTCCAGGCCCGGCGACCGCGATGGCCAGTGATTCGGTGCTAAGATACTTGGCGGCGGCGGCCTGGACCGTTGCCGGCGTCATGGCCTGGATCTTGTCGGGCAATAACTGCAGGTAGTCCAGGCCCAGTCCATAGAATTCCATGTCGGTGATAGTACCGGCCAGGCCGCTATTGGTTTCCAGGCCGACCGGCAGCGAGCCGGTGCGATAGGCCTGGCTGTCGGCCAAATCCTCGGCCGGCAAGGGCTCGTTTCGCAGGCGATCTATCTCGTGCAGAATACTGTCTATTGCCTGTTCGACCTTATCAGGGGACACGCCGGTGCTCACATACCAGGGCGATGGACCGACGCCGCCGCGCAGACGACTGAATGCATAATAGGCCAGCCCTTGTTCTTCACGGACGTTCTTGCCCAGCCGGCCCATCATGCCGAAAACACCCAGGATGGTATTGGCCATGCTGGCTTCCAGATAATCCTCGGCCGCCCGTTGCGGGCCCGGTAAGCCCAGCACGATATCCGATTGGGTCTTTTGGGGCATATCGACGTTGGTTCGAACGATCTCAGCCGGCCGTTCGGCCGCGGGCGCCTCCGGCATTGGGGCTTGATCACACAGCCAGTCGCCAAAGGCCGATTCCACTTTGGCCAGGGCGTCGGCCGGTTCCAGCCCGCCGACGACCGTGATGATCATGCCGCCGGGTCCGTAGTAACCTTCATAAAAACCGACCAGGTCTTCGCGGCCAATACGCTCTATCGTCTCCGGATAACCTTCGATGCTGCGCCCGTACGGATGGTCACCATACAACAAGCGACGGAAAGCCAGGGCGGCCATGCTGCGGGTATCATTGGCCCGAATTTGCAGACCAGTCATGATTTCGCCCCGCACTCGTTCGATCTGTTCTTGGGGAAATGTCGGCTGGCGCAACGAGCCGGCGATCAACGAAAATAGAAGATCGGCGTCTTCGACGAGGGCCACGCCCGAAAAATCGGAGATGTGACGCCCGGCGCCGAAGTGCAAGGACGCGCCGACCGATTCAATCTCATCATAAATGGCCTCAAAATTAAGCTGCTCGGTACCGCGCATCAGCATGTCAGCGGTGAAGCTGGCCAGACCTGCTTTTTCGTGACCGTCGACCATCCCGCCGGCTCTTACCAGCCCTTCGACGAACAGCGATTCGGCGGTTTCGTTCTGGTAAACCAGAACCGTGATTCCATTGTCTAGCACATGGCGCTGAATCGATTCAGGGCCTGGATAAGTTGTGTCAGGCATGTATTCTCCTGCATATTTGAGCACCCGATTGACATTTGACGTTGTCGAGACGCCGGTCAGTTGCCCCAAAACGCCTTTGACGTTTTGGTGTTCAAGCCGTCTCGCCATGCATTCTGCGCCGGGCGGTGTGTATGATACCATTGGACTTTCGCCAGGCAAGCAGTGTTTTCGGTGCAATAGGTTCGTCGGTTTCCCGGAGACTCCTTTTGAATTTCTCTGGCCCGACTCACGTCGTTGTCTCTGCCCGAAAGGATCGATCAAAGACGCTTGACGACGAATAGGGTGAAATCATCTGACTGATCGATGTCCCGGCTAAAGTCGTTCACGTCGGCGACAATGACGTTCAGTATAGTGGTGGCGCTTTCCCGGGCGCTGCCGTGGATCGCGGCCATAAGGCGCTCCTCGCCAAACTCCTGCCAATCGCCGTCCATGGACTCTGTCACGCCATCGGTGTAGAAGATGAGAACGTCGCCGGCTGCGATCTGGACCGTTTTCACTTCCAAAGTAATGTCGTCCAGCACGCCCAGCACAATGCCCTCGGCCGCCAGCGGTTCGATTCGGCCACTTGATGCCTGGCGCCAGAATGGCGGGTTGTGACCCGCGTTGGCGTAAGTCAACTCGCCGCTGGCCAAGTCCAATATGCCGTAGAAGGCGCTCAAGAAGAGATCGGAGCGGCTCTCTTCCAAAATGAGCCGGTTGGCCTGTTTCAGGGCCATGTCCGGCGTCAAGCCGCTGGCGGCGGCGCTGCGGATCAGGCTGCGGCACACGCCCATGAATAAGGCGGCCGGGATCCCTTTGTCGGCCACGTCGCCGATCACCAGACCCAGGCGCTGATCGTCGCCCGGCAGGGTGACGAAGTCATAGAAGTCACCGCCAACTACCCGGGCTGCCTGGTAAATATCGCAGAATTGCCATCCCTGTGGCGTTGGACAGGACTTAGGCAACAGGCCAAGTTGAATCTCCCGGCCGACGGCCAATTCTTCTTCAAAACGCTGGCGGGCGATTTCTTCCCGGTGCAGCCGAGCCTTCTCAATGGCAATGGCCGCCTGGTTGGCCATCAATTGCAGGAAACGCAAATCATCGTCGTCAAAGTCGCGCCTGGTCCGGCAGCTGACCACCAGGGCGCCCAGCAAGCGCTCGTCTACCGACAGCGGGACAATGCCGGCCGACTCGAACCCTTCGGATGGTTGCCACTCCATTAGCCAGTCCGGTAATGACGTTCGATCCTGGGCCACGGTCACTAATCTGATCAAACCGGCCGGATACGGGCGCTCCGGCGAGTTTCGATGGGTGACCGGAATGGAGCGACCACTGGCGACGGGGTCGGAGCGCCAGCCAGAAGCGGCCGAGAACAAGTACTGCGACCGATCCGCGTTGGGTAAAAGCAGGGTGGCCGCGTCGACTTGCAAGAGCTCTTTGACCTGTTCAACCAGGTAGGTCATCAGATCTGTCAGCTCCAGGCGGCCAAGCAACTGTTGGCTCAGATCCAACAAGGCTGCCTGTTCATGTATGCGCCTTTCGCGTAACAGGTCGAAGAAGCGCGCCCGCTGCAAGGCGGCGCCCAATTGGATGCCGACATTGTTTAGTAATTCCAGAGCGCGCGGACTGAATGCATCCCAATCCGATCCGGCGACGTTGAGAATTCCCCATACCTCATCGCCAGAACCCAAAGGCGCCGACGCGTGAATCTTTAATCCCCGGTTGTCCCCGGTTGCCGCGTCCAGGCGAGTGCAACGCACTTCGTTGTAAGCTTCATTCAGTTTTCCTTTACTACAGAAGCCCTGGCAATCGCAGCCGCCGCGCCAGGCCATTGGACTTTCAAGATCAAGCGCCGGCGGCAAGTTATGGTGGGCGGCCAGCGTATAGCCTTTTCCCCACCAGCTTTCGATAGCGGTTTCATCTAGCAGAAAGATCCAGCCTGTTTCCAGGCCCATCAGCTCGACCAGGCGAACCAACGTGTCATCCAGGATACTCTGGACGTCCACGGCCTGGTTCAAGGTCGAGGCGATTTGATTGAGGGTCTTCAGGTCGCTGATTAGCTTCGCTTGTGAGTTCATGATCAGGCAGGATAGGCCGTTACCTTTCGCTATGCGACGGGCTACTGTCGCTCTACCTCGAAATCAGGGCCGCGTTCGGCGGTCAAATCGACGCTGATTTCGCGGCCGCCAAAACCGTCGACCAGGTCGTGGGCCCGGACCGTCACCGTCGTCACGCCGTCCGGCACGACGATGCCGCTTTGACTGCGGGTGAAAGGTTGCTCGTTCTCGTGGGGATGCAACAACAGGCGAGTAAACGGATCATCCGCGCTGGCCTTGAGCACGCGGCCGTCGGGCATGACGACATCCCAACCATCGGCATAGTCCTCCCAGCCGGTGTCGGGATGGCGGACCGTTACGTGAAATGCCCAGGAGCCGTCTGCGCTTTGTACGGCGCGCACGAACTCGACGTCGGCGTTGGCGTCAACGCTGGCTACGGTTTCTTCAGGGGCTGGCGTTGGCGTTTCTTCGTCTTCCATTTCGATTTCCCCGGTCGCAGCTTCCGTTGGTTCTACCGTCGCGTCGCTTTCTACCGTTTCCGTGGCTACTGTGGTGGCGCTTGGCGCCGAGTCAGCTTCTGGTTCGTCGTTAACAGGGGCATCAATGGCGGTTGCCGCATCGGCCGTCGATGAATCGACCGTTGCCAGCTCGGCCGCCGGCAGGTCATCTGTCTGGGTCTGGCAGCCAACGGCCACCGGCAGCGCCAGCGTCACGAGAAATACAATGAGCTTCAGGGTTGTGCGCCTGGCGGTCATCGATCGGTGCCCAGACCAGGTATCACGCCTGGCCATTCCTGTCCGGTTCGTACAGGCCGACGATACGATTCCGGCGCTGCAGATACTTCTGTCGGACGCGCTCGATGTCTTCCAGCGTAACGGCCGCCAGGGCATCCAGCGTATGCTCGTACCAGCGATAATCGCCGGCCACGGCCTCGGCCATGCCGATCATCTGCGCCTGGCCGGTGACGCTCTCGCCGGCCAGCACATAAGCGGCCCGGGCTCGCTTAATCGCCTTGTCTAGTTCTTCCTGGGTCAGCGGATCCTCGCCCAGTCGATCTAGCTCCTCTTGCAGTGCTGCTTCGATCTCAGTTAATGAACGGCCGGGCCTGGCAACGGCGTAGATGCTATACAGAAAAGGATCGATGCTGGGTGACATACTGCCCGAAACGGCGGCGGCCAGATCGGTGGCCACCAGGGCTTTGTAGAGTCGCGAGCTCTTGTTGGTGGTGCCGCCGCCAAAAGCGCCTATGCCTCCGCCGCCGGCGTAGGCCGCGTCGAGTAGGACCAGCGGGTAAAAGTCTTCATGAGTCGCTTCAGGGACGCGGAAGCTGTAGATCAGATAGGCCGCGTCACCGGGCCCGTTGACGGTGACCCGTCGTTCACCGCGCAAAGGCGGCTCAGGCCGGATTAGGGGCTGGACGACTTCGGCCGCCGGGATGCGGCCGAAGTATCGCTCGATCTCGGCTAACATCGACTGGCCCTCAAAATCGCCGGCGACGACGATCACCGCGTTAGCCGGACTGTAGTAGTTGCGATAGTGGCTATAGAGATCGTCGCGACCCATTGTCTCAAGATCTGTTTCGTCGCCAATGATCTCATGATGGTAGGGGTGAATCCGAAAGGCGGCCGCCGTCAGTTCTTCTCTGAGCAAAAACATCGGCTGATTCTCATACATGTGCCGCTCAGAAATAATCACCGTTCGTTCCGCTTCGACATCCTCATCGGTCATCAAAGCGTTAACCATGCGGTCTGATTCGAGTCGCAGGGCCAGATCAATCCGATCAGAAGGCAGTGTTTCGTAATAGGCGGTGAAGTCGTGGGTCGTGAAGGCGTTCCAACGACCCCCTTCTCGTGACACCAGTCGATCTAGCGAGCCGGGTGGAAACTCGGGTGAGCCACGAAACATCATATGCTCGACCCAGTGTGATACGCCGGTCGATCCAGGTTGTTCGTTGCGACTGCCGACCCGGTACCAGATCCAGAAGCTGGTTACCGGAGCGTGATGCATCTCGCGCAGCACGACGGTAAGCTCGTTATCTAAGCGGGTTTTTTGAATAGGCTTGGTCATTTTATTCTCCACCGGGTCGATTTCTGACCTAATATTGTCGATTTCCTGGCTAGTAGAGACCAGGTCTTTTCCGCTTATGCCCAGATCAAAAAAGCATTAATGCCCGGTATCTTCTGCTACTTGGCCGTAGGGAAGCAACGATTATAGCCCGATCAGCACCAAGGTTAAAGCGGTCGTGATTACATTCAGGGCCGCCGGTAAATGGCATCCTGCAAACGCAGCCTGTCTCATTACCAGCAAAGGTGCCTTTCTGTGCCCCGGATTTATGGCCAATACGGTTGAGTGGTTGGTATAATTAACTTCGAGCATTGCTTCCGCCAGTCTTCCGACGAGAGTGTCTCCTGGCGTTCATCGCCAGGATCGATTGTGACCGTGAAGCAAGTTACTATGTTTGGCACCGCGAAGTGCTGCCGGGTCGATCAGCATTTTGCCCTGCATTTGCGAGGAGGAAGGGAAGATGAGTGAAGAGAGTACGGCCAGTGAAGGAATTCGGGTCATTGCTTTTACTGAAGAAGAGGCAGCGGCCGACGCGTTAGAGACGCTTGAGAAAGCGAAGAAGGACGAGGCCATTGACTTCTGGGATGCGGCCGTTATCCGGAAGGATGCGCGGGGACGGTATTATTATCATGAGACCAGAGACAGATCGACCCCCAAAGGGGCCGGTATTGGGGCAGTGATTGGCGGTTTGATTGGCATTCCAGGCGGCCCGGCCGGCATGGTGGTTGGCGCCGGGTTAGGGGCTAGTCTGGGGGCTTTTGCTGCTAATACAGACGCTGGCCTAAATGATGAAACCGCGGAGGAACTCGGCCGCGCGCTGCAGGCCGGAAACTCGGCTCTGATCATCGTTTCTAGCCGTAAATATTTGGGCGCCATTCAAGAATATGCGGCTGAAGAAGAAACGACCGCTGCCATCAAGAAACTTACGACCGGTATTTCAGAGAACGTGGTTAAGGGCCAGAATGCAGCCTACCTGGTCACGGCCGCCGGCAGAAGTGTATCTTGTCGCCAGCTTGATGCCGAAGACGATATTGCCAAACTCATTGGCATTTGACTTTTACCAGATTGGGCGCACAAACGCCGTAGGTTTAAAAAAACCTACGGCGTTGCACGCTTTGGGGTGTTTCGCTCAGCGGCCGGTCGCCAGGGATCAAGCCAGCTTTTTAAGCGGCTGGCCGGCCGGCGCCGCCTGGCCGTTGCCACTTTTGGCCTGGCTTTGTGGCGGCGTGAGTAGTTGGCTGCCCACTGACAGGTAGCTGTAGCCTTTGCCAACCAATGCCCAGTGATCGGGGATCATACGCCGGCCGTCCATGATCAGGTACGGTGGCTGCACCGTCCGCTCGATGGTGCTGGATAGACCCCGGAATTCCTCCCAGTCGGTTGAGATAAATACTGCATCGCTGTCCTGGATGGCTTCTTTCGGATTGGCGTGATAGGTGATCCGGTCAAAGAGGTGATTTTGCTCGGGGTCGAACCAGCGCCGGGCTTCGTCCATGGCCAGCGGGTCGTAGGCGCGAATAGCCGACACGCCGCGGGCCAACAACGTTTCGACCACTTTGAGAGCCGAGGAATCCCGCATATCGTTCGTCCGCTTCTTGAAAGCCAGGCCAAGCAGGGCCACTGATTTGTTGTTGAAGCGGAAGCCGGCCTCGTGGACGGCGCGGTCGATCAGGTAAGTCTTCTGAAATTCGTTGATATTGTAGACGGCCTGGAGCATATCGGTGGATCGACCGCTGCGGTTCAGCTGATAAATGAGCGACTGGATATCCTTGCCGAAGCAGCTGCCTCCAGCGCCGTTGCTCACGTAGGAGCCCCAGGTACTGATGCGGCCGTCGGCCGTGACGCCTAATTTCAAGTCCTCCATGCGCACATTGTCGAAGGTCTCGGCCAAGCGACCGCCCACGCCATTCCAGAACGAAATGTAGGTGAGCAGCAGGGCATTGGCCATATACTTAATACCCTCGGCCGTTTCGGGCGTGGTTTCGATGTAGCGAATGCGGACGTGGTTGACGAATTGCGGGTAGATGCGGCGCAGGATCTCGAAATCTTCTTCGGTGTCCGCCCCGACGACGACCCGATCCGGTTTGCGCGAGGCTTCGACGGCGTCGCCCTGGGGCAAGAACTCCGGATTGGAGGCCACGCCGAAGTTCTTGACGCCATGCTCCTTGAGTACCTGCTCTAATAGCCGGGCCGTGCCAACGGGTACGGTGCTCTTGTTCACCAATACGATACGCTGGCCGGTTGTGCGTTTGGCCAGCAGTCCACCCAGATGCCGGGCCGCCTTCAGGTAATAGCTCAGGTCCGTGGATCCATCCAGCATCGGCGGCGTGGGCAGGCACATAAAAATGGCGTCCACGTCGTCGATGATCTTGTTCACCTCGGTCGTGAAGAACAAGTATTGGTCCAATTGCTCGGCAATGACGTTGGCCAATTCGGGCTCGTTGACGTGCTGCTCAATCTGGCCCCGATCGCCCGACTTGTAGGCGTTGATCCGCTCTTCCGATATGTCGTAAGCGTGAACTTCGTGTCCATATTCAGAACAGACGGCAGCATGAGTCAGGCCGACAAAACCAGTTCCGACAACAATTATTTTCATCTTCAACAATCTCCTATCACCTGATACCGGGTATTCTGGCGGCGTTCATATGGACGGTTGAGTTCGGCACCGCCCAGGTCGCGGCCGGTACCACGACCGCGGGATAAATAGTGGCTGCGCCGACCACCGGCCGGGCATCAATCTTAACTCTACTAGAAATCACGGCTATTACAAGCGATCAACGGCTTACTATTGTACTACCTTGCTTCTCTCAAGCCTGATAATCGCCTGTCGAATTTCGAAAATGCACATCGGTGATATTTGTCTATAAGAATATTGATGAGCAACACTTGACTCTTGAGGTGATAGTGTGTTGAGACTTACCACAAGTGGAGTACGGGAGTAATGTAATCCTTCGGGAATTTCAACCGTCGGCTGACCAGTAACTGCAGGTTGGCACAATAGCGGCCAATGATAGAGGCGCCAGTTATGGTCTGGGCTAGGGGCGACGCAGCATCGAATCCCCACATCGAAATAAACGTCAATGAGACTCCTTGCGCGAAATCGCACAAGTTTGCCATACTGCCGCACACTTTCCCTGTTATGATGCAGTTAGACCTTATACGTGGAGGATTAGCCGGCATTCTATGTCTATCACAATAATGGCGGGTCAATCCTATCTTGTGCCATCAGGATCACATCTCGCGACCCTGAGGACCTGGCTTGGAAGGAGGAAGCAATGTCAAGGGCGAGCAAAGCAACACTTCTTATCGTTCTGATGGTTGGGCTAAGCATTTGGCTGGTAGCGGTGGCCGCGCAAACAGGAGCTCAAGAAGCCACAAATCAGCGGTCGGTTGATAGGCAGAAGCTGAATACGCAGAATGAGATTCACATCTCTCGCCAAGCCGATGATGCCATAGATACGGCCGAGCTGACCCTAAGTCCTAGAACGGACTTAACTCCCACTGCGTCATATAGCAGCTTCTTGCCTCTTGTCACAACGCCGCCTCCGATAACCAACGGCGATTTCGAATTAGGCCCAGTGGCCTGGGGG